>DATMTA010000212.1:0-52841 GCA_035565055.1 Ensifer sp. | reverse complement strand
GTAGACACCGTTCACTGCCGAACATTTCGCAGGACACATGTACGAGTCTCCTGGCTTTCGCTCGACGAAAGTCCTCACTCGATCGGATTCAGTCACCCGACAAATTTTACCTGTACTTTGGCGCGAATGTTTACGGAGCACGGATTCGCTGTTCGCTCCCTGATGCGAAGCGATAATAAGCCATATGCCGGTAGTCCGGCTATCCGATCTACAGCAATGTTCCCCGGTACTACGCTTCTTTGGCGCACATTTCTTATCTGAAGATTGGCACAGGAGCGAAGCGCTGACAACCATTTTCGAAATATAATTCTATTATTTTTTTTAATTATAAAATCAATGGCTTATTTCGTTTTTGTGTCGTTGGGACGAGTCCTTAGCCTCAGATGTGCTTGCGCCGAAGGTCAGGATGGATGTCGGCCTGAAACAGAAGCCGTTCAAACTCGATATCGGGGAGATGCGATCCGCCGGTAGTCCAGATAAGATGCGATGCTCGCTCATAGAAACCTGGCCGGCGCGGATCGTCCCTAAGTGCGCGAAACGCTTCGTAGCCGGCAACGGCGGAAGGCTCAAGACGGAGGTGGTGCGCGTTCCAGAGTTCGCGGGTTCGGCGCAGTAGGCTGGCGTCATCGACGGTCGCGAATGCATCGACAAGATGTTGGATATGCCTGACGGCAAGGAGCGAAGCTGCTGGAACAGCCATTCCGTCAGCCAAGGTCTGGTTGTCGAGACCCACGTCATACACGGATATCGGCTTCGCGTCGCCGACCGCGACCTGCAGCAAGACCGAGGGCGCTGCGACGGGTTCAACAAAGACACAATAGACGTTGTCACCGAAGATATGCTTCAATCCAAAAGCGACGCCACCGGGTGACCCTCCGACCCCGCACGGCAGGTAAACGATGAGCCGTCGGTCGGCGCTGACATCGACTTTGATTGCGGCGAGTTGATCGGCCAGCTCGATCGCGGCGGCTGAATATCCCTGGAAGAGTGTGAGCGAGTCTTCATCATCGATAAAATAGGCATTGTCTTGCTGTGACGATTCACGCGCCACAGCAACGGCGGCAGTGAAATCACCGGGATGCTGTATCACGGTGACGCCCAAGGCGCGCAAGCGTTCGACTTTCCAGGATTTGGCGTCTGCCGACATGTGGATCTCGACTTGAAACCCCAAGGCCCGGGCAGCCAGACCCACACTGTAACCAAGATTGCCCGTGCTTCCGGTCGAGATGCGAAAACGACCGAAGTGCGCTTTCACGTCCGGGTCCGCCAATCTTTCCAGAGATTGATTGGGCTGGAGAAAACTGTGTTCGATGGCATTACGCTTCGCATAGCCTAGAACTTCGAACAGACCTCCACGGGCCTTGATCGTTCCGGTCAGCGGCAGAAGGTGATCGGCCTTGATCAAGGCATGCGGATCCCCGGTCGCCGTATCGCCGGTCAGGTCCAGAAGCGGGGATGCGATTTCCCCGTTGCTGCTCTCCAGTTCTGGAAACAATTTGATGAGCAGAGGGGCAAATTCGCGCCATTGGCTTGCGGCATCGTCGACCAGGCTGCGGGGTGAGGGCGCGCTTCCGAACGCCAGCTCAGCCGGCTGCCTGGAAGGATTGGGCCAGAAATGCGGCTCCCCCGTAAGGAGCTTGGGGTCTAACTGGGAAAGCTCTTTCGATGTCAGCACGCACGCACCTCTTGTTGCCCGATCTTCCATTGTCGAGTGAGATATGTCGCTCCGACCGAACTCGAACGATCGCAGTTCGTTTATGATTTTCGCGTGACAAAGCGGGTTTCAAGATAGGCCTCGATGGCCTCGGATCCGCCTTCGGTGCCGTAGCCAGAGTCCTTGATGCCTCCAAAGGGGACTTCAGGAAAGGCGAGCCCGAGATGATTGATACTCGTCATGCCGGATTCGATTTCTCGGCCCAGCCGCTCCGACAATGCGCTATCTCCGCAAAAAGCATATGCCGCCAGCCCGTAAGGTAGCCGGTTGGCCTCGGCGATGGCTTCATCGATCGCGCCATAGCGGTTGATGATGGCAACCGGGCCGAACGGCTCTTCGTTCATGATTTCCGCCGATGTTGGAACATCGGACAGCACCGTCGGTGCATAAAAGCAGCCTTGATTGCCGATGCGACGACCGCCCGCTGCGAGTTTCGCGCCATGCCCGGCCGCATCCGTCACGAGATTTTCGACGGCCGTCACACGCTTTTCGTTGACCAGTGGTCCCATTTCCGTCTCCGGATCGAGACCATTGCCGACCTTGATCGCATTCGCAGCGGCTGCAAAACGTTCCGTAAATTCGTCAGCGACCTCTTCCTGAACGAGAAAACGCGTTGGCGAAACACAAACCTGGCCTGCATTGCGAAATTTGAACGGCACCATGGTTGCCAGCACCATGTCCAAATTCGCGTCTTTGGTAACGATGACCGGCGCGTGGCCGCCAAGCTCCATGGTGGCGCGCTTCATATGCAGCCCTGCCAGAGCAGCAAGCTCCTTGCCGACGGGCGTTGATCCGGTGAAGCTGATCTTGCGAATAACCGGGTGAGGAATGAGATATCGGGAAATTTCAGTCGAACGGCCGTTGACTAGATTGACGACACCGGCTGGGATACCGGCATCGACGAAGGCACGAATGAGAGCCGCTGGGCTTGCAGGCGTTTCGACAGGCGCTTTGACGATGATGGAGCATCCGGCAGCAATGGCTGCGGACAGCTTGCGCACGACCTGGTTGATCGGAAAATTCCATGGCGTGAAGGCCGCAACGGGGCCGACCGGCACCTTCACCGTGATCTGCAACACGTCGGTTGCACGCGCGGGGATGACCTGGCCATAGGTGCGCTGGGCCTCGCCGGCGAACCAATCGATGATGTCGGCGCCAGCCAGTGTTTCCTGACGCGACTGAGCAAGTGGCTTTCCCTGTTCGATCGTCATCCAACGGGAAATGTCTTCGACGCGCTCCCGCAGGATGGCTGCTGCCCGGCGCATTATCTTTGCGCGTTCGAAGGCGGATGTCCGGCTCCAGACCTTGAACCCCGCGTCGGCTGCCGAGAGCGCCTCGTCGAGATCGCTTTGTGAAGCGTGTGCAACACGGCCCACTTCCTGACCGTTTGCAGGATCGGTCACGGCGATCCATCGATCCCCATCAGCGGGGCGCCACGTTCCATCGATATGCAGCAATACGTCGGGGTAGTTGCTCATTTTACCTTCCTTCAGTCCAGTTTCACGGGCGGAGCGTGTCGTGACAGTATCGCTTCAACAGCGCTTCAGGCTCTTGGCATCCCATGACCGATCCGGCTCGTCATGCGGCCAGCGACAGGCGCGCTCGCGCTTTGCTGGAGCGTTGGGCTTTGTATTCCAGCTTACTAGTGGCAGCTTCAACGGAGCTCGTCAATATAATGAAATTATATTCCAATAAATCATTTTCAACGGATTTCCGATTGCGCTCGTTGACGTCTTCGGAAATAATCGAAATTAAATTTCCTTTTCCATATTTTGATCCAGCTTTCGCGGGAAACAAGTCAGATGCCAGAAATTGACACCCTTATTGTCGGCGCGGGGATCGGTGGTCTTGTCGCGGCGGAGGAGTTGCAGCGCGCCGGACAGAAGGTGCTGGTTCTCGAAGCGACCAATCGTCCGGGCGGGCGGGTCGTCCGGATAATGCGGAAAAATGGGGATGCTGCGGAAGCCGGTGCGCAGGGCATTCATTCCAACTATTCGGAAATGCTAAGACTAATTGACCGCTTCGGCATGAAAAGCGATCTGATGCCGGCGTTTGGCAAGGTCCAATATCTTGATCGGACAGGAGTGCCTCGTATATCGGGCGGCAACTCGGATCTGGCGAAAATTGTCGGGCTACGCGGGAAACTCGATCTTTCCTATTTCTGGGCCAAATATTTCACCTTTGCGAAGCCGTTTCCGCAGTTTGAACTCAACGTCGATATTCCGCGATATGACAATGTGAGCGCTGCAGACGAACTGCGGTGGGCGGGGCGCAATTTTCGGGATTTCGTGCTCAAGCCCATGTCATGGGCCATGGCGAACTCCACGCCCGACCGCATCAGCATGTACTACATCGTCAACGGCTTGCGACTGCGCATGACAACGAAGATCATGGGCTTGCGGGGAGGCAACGCATCGATCCTGGAGAAACTGGCTGAAGTCGTTCCGGTCAGATACGGAGCGCCGGTGAAAACGGTGCTTTCATCCGGTGGCGTTGTTGACGGTGTCGCGTTGGACGATGGCACAACCATCAAGGCGCGACACGTCATTTTGTCGTGCACGGCCGGTGCGGCGGGCGCAACGCTGACGGACGATTTTGCAGAAGCCAAGCGGTTCCTGGCCAGTTTCACGCACACGCCCATGCCGTTGGTGTTCTTCTTCCTCGATCGGCCCCTGGAAAAGGAAGCCTATTCCTTCATGGGGCATCCCTTCCGCGATGCCGATTTCAACATGGCTATCAATCACACCATGAAGACGCCCTATATGGCTCCGTCAGGCAAGGCCATGATATCTGCCTGGCCTGCATTCCCACGTGCGGCGGATCTTATTCTCCAGCCTGATTCTCAAATTATCGAGCGTGCCAGGCTCGATCTCGAGGCCTTTTTCCCCGGCTTCTCTGGCTGGATCGACGAGGCGCAGGTGGTTCGGCACAATTGGGGTCTTGCTCGCTACGAGCCCGGCATGCACCGCAAAGTCCTGGATTTCAAAAAGCTTGCCGAGACGTTCAAGGGCCTGTCCTTCGCGGGCACGGACTATGACAGCATCCACATGGAAAGCGGTGTCCGCAGCGGCCAGCGTGCGGCCGCGCGCGCATTACGCAGCGCGTGACCGCTACAACCCAAATCCGGGTCCCGTTCGTAAACAAGCTACGGTCGGGAGACTGAGCCGGCTTTCTTGCCTGTTTCCGCTCTGAGCAACCAGAGCATGAGGCAGGGCAGCAGGAGAAGCGTGAGCACTGTGCCGATCGCGAGACCCCCGATGATGGCGTAGGCCATCGGGCCCCAGAAAATCTGGACGGCGATTGGGATCATACCGAGAACCGCAGCGCAGGCCGTCAACACGATCGGTCTGGCCCGGTGCACGGAAGCGGCAATCACCGCATCCAGCGGCTCTTGGTTTCTTTTGACATTCTCGTCCACTTCCTGAATCAGGATGACCGCGTTGCGGATGATCATGCCTGCCAAAGCAATGACGCCGAGTTGCGCTACGAAACCCATCGGCGTTCCGGTCGGCAGCATCGCCGCAACCACGCCGATGAGACCGAAGGGGGCCATCATCATAGCCAACCCCATACGCGTGAAGCTCTGAAGCTGGACCATAAGCAGTGCGACGATGACGAGAAGCATGACCGGAACCACGGCGAAGACCGATACGTTGCCTTTCTCGGACTCCTCGGCGATACCGCCCGTTTCGATGGAATAGCCCATCGGTAGCGAGGCGCGCAACTCGTCAAGCTTTCTGTTGACGGCGGCCGCGACAGTTGTCGCTTGGACGCCTTGGACCACGTCCGACTGCACGGTGATCATCGGCTTGCCCTGACGTCGCCAAATGATCGGATCCTCCAGGCCGTAAGCGATCTTTCCCACCTGACGCAGCGGCACGGAAGCGGCGTTCGCCGAGCGCAGTGCAAGATTGCCCAACGTGGCGACCGAGGTGCGATCCGCCTCGATCCCTTTGACAACGACGTTCACGAGCCGGTCTGCATCCCGCACCGTCGTCGCAGTCGTGCCCGCGAAGACGGAGGCGATCTCGTTGGCGATGGATTCCGAACTCATGCCGAGCGAACGGGCTTCGACCTGGTTCACCACGACCGTTACACTCCGTTGCGGCTCGCCGGCGGTGAGATTGATATCGCGCGTGCGCTGATCTCCGCCGATGATATCAGCCACTTTCAGCGACAGTTCCCGCACCTGCCGGTGGTCTGGTCCAATGACGCGAAACTTCAGCGGCCATCCGACGGGTGGACCCAACTCCAATGGGGAGGCGCGTGTGACAATGTCGGCGAAATCCGTTTCAAAAGCGTTTTCCAGCCGCTGGCGAATGGCGTCGCGTTCGTGGATGCCTTTGGCGACAACGACGGTTTCGGAAACATTGTCATTTTCCAGAAGTACGTCCATCGGCAGATAGAAGCGGATAGAGCCGGAACCGACATAGGTTGTGAAATGGTCGATGTCCGGATCTGCCTTCAGGATCTTTTCCAGCTGTCTCGCCCGTGCGTCGGTCGCCTCACGAGAGGCGTTCTGGGGCAGGGTCAAGCTCACAAGGAGTTCGGGCCGGTCCGAAGCCGGGAAGAACTGTTCTTCCAGCCTGGTCATGCCAAACATCGAAAACGCAAAGGCAACCACTGCGACGATGAGCGTCAGCCAGCTATGTGTCAGCGACCACTCGAGCGCCCTCCGGTACGCCTTCATCGCCCGTCCGCCCTCATGGCTGCTGTGCTCTAGGCGGTCCGGCAGTATCCACGTCCCGAGCAGCGGCGAAAACAGCACGGCGACGATCCAAGAGGCGACGAGCGCGATCAGGACGACCATAAACAGCGAGAAGGTGTATTCACCCGCACTCGACGCGGCAAAGCCGACCGGAATGAAACCGGCAATCATCACAAGCGTACCCGTCAGCATCGGAAAGGCGGTCGTTTCGTAAGCATAGCTTGCGGCTCTCGCTTTTTGGTCACCCTGTTCAAGCCTCGACACCATTGCTTCCACGGTGATCATGGCATCATCCACCAGCAAGCCGAGCGCGATGATCAGCGCCCCAAGCGAAATCCGCTGCAGACCGATCCCCGCAATGTCCATGCCGAAGAAGGTCATGGCCAGAACAAGCGGAATGGAGGCCGTGATGACGAGGCCGGCACGCGTTCCGAGCGAAACGAAAGACACGGCCAGTACGATGACAATCGCCTCGATCAAGACCTTGACGAAGCCGCCGACGGCATCCTTCACGACGGTCGTCTGGTCTGCAATTTGTTTGACTTCGATACCATGGGGAAGTTTTTGGCTGATATCGGCCATCCTGGCTTTAACGGACTCGCCGAAATCCAGCAGATTGCCGCCTTGTGCCATGGAAATGGCAAGGCCAATCACCGGTTCGCCGTTGACGCGGACGGCCGGAGCCGGCGGATCAACGAGACGGCGCGAAACAGTGGCGATATCCTCAAGGCGGACGTAGCGTCCATCGACGCGGAAGATGAGATCGCGAAGTGCTTTTTCCGACGTGAACGCGCCGCTGACGCGCAGCGAGATCTTCTCCGCATCCGTGCGGACCGTTCCTGTTGGGGCAACGGCGTTCTGCGCCCTGATCGCCTCGATAGCCGCGGACGGATCGATACCAAGGCTCGCGAGCTTGGCGGAAGAGAACTCTATGACGATTTCCTCTTCCTGAACGCCCAGGAGATTGACCTTGCCAATATCCTGCAGGCCAAGCAGCTCGGCTCTGATGGCGTCGACGCGATCGCGTAGTTCCCGGTTGGAAAAGCCATCGGCCGTGAAGGTGTAGATGCTGCCATAGGTGTCGCCGAACTCGTCATCGAAGAACGGCCCCTGAACGCCGGCGGGCAAACTGGCAGCTATATCATTGATCTTCTTGCGGACCTTGTACCAGACGTCGGGTACGGCTTCAGGCGGAGCGCTGTCGCGCAGGTTCACCATGATCACGGATTGGCCTGCACGCGTGTAGCTCTGCGTGAAATCGAGATAAGGGGTTTCTTGCAGTTTCTTTTCCAGCGTGTCGGTCAGAAGGTTGACCGTATCCGTCGTGCTTGCCCCCGGCCAGACGGCCGAAACCACCATGGTCTTGATCGTAAACGGCGGATCCTCGTTACGGGAGAGACGGTAATAGCTCCACAGGCCACCCAGAATGGTCGCGATCATCAGGAAAATGACGAAAGACTGGTGCTTCAACGCCCAGGCTGACAGATTGAATTTTTTCACTGGAGAGGGACCGGCACTCATTCGGCGCTCCCTTGTTCGAGGAGGACAGGCTCTCCATCGCGCAGCTTGCTGACGCCGGAGGTGGCGACGAGGTCCCCCTCGGCAAGTCCTTCGGCAACGAGGATCGTCGTGTCCGTGTAGCGATCGATCTTGACATCACGATACCGGACGGCCTTTGCGGCGGGATCAAGTACGAAGACCGCCGTCTTCCCGCTATTCTCGGTCAGTGCTGACGCAGGGAGCTGAATCAGCTTCCGGGCGTTGAGCATCAGGGAACCGGTCACCGCCGATCCGAAGGGCATCCTCTGGCCAAACGCGTCAAGCGCGACCTTGATGCGATAAGTCCGCGTCATCGGATCGGAAGACGGGGCTATTTCCCGTATCCGTCCGCTCGACTTCACTTTTGGGTCTGAGAGCAAGGTAATTTCAACCGGGGGATCGCCGAGGTCCATTCCGACCAATATTTCCGGGGCGTCGAAGACGGCGTCGCGCTCGGTGTTGGAGATTACGGTTGCGATCGTCTGGCCCGCGCCGACAACCTGGCCTTCGTTAGCGCCGACGGCGGAAACCACGCCATCGTGCGTTGCCTTGATCTCGGTGTAGGACAAGGTATCCTCGGCATTGGCCAGCGCAGCTTGCGCAGCGGCGAACTTGGCACCGGCCGTGGCAAGTGTGGCTTCCGCCTGCTGCATCTGCGCTTTCGAGGCGATGCTCTTATCGAAGAGATTCCGATTGCGGTCGGCGTTGAACTGCGACAGCTCCAAGTCTGCTTTGGCCGTCGCAAGATCGGCCTGTGCGGAGAGAACACCGTTTTCGCTCGGCGTACGGCCCAGTGTGGCAATCACTTCGCCCGCCTTGACCGTCGTACCCACAGCTGCCCGGTATGTCAGTTGGCCACTCAGCCGAAAGCTCATCGGTGTCTCTCTCCGGGGCCTGACTTCACCTGTCTGGGCAATCGTCTCGCCGGTTTCCTGCAAATGCGCGGTAGCAGTGCGGACTGGACGTGGTGCTTTGCCGGCCGTCTGATGTTCCTTGCAGCCAGCCAGAAGCGCCGCCGCAACCGCAGCGACTGCAATAACTGTCTTGTTCATTTCTAAGTCTCCTTGGCCGAAAGGCCACGCATCAGTGCGTTGATGATTGTGTCGAGAAGAACTTCGGTCTTGGCGAGTTCAAGCTCATTCACCGTAATCAGAACGGTCACGGCGCCGTGGACCGCAGCCCACAACGTCTGTGTCAGAAGATTAGGGTCAGAAGAGAGGAAATGACCGTCGTCTATCCCCCGGTGCACCCGTTTCAGCAGCAGGTCGTAAGGGGCATAACCAGCCGTGCGCCGAAACAGCTCGGGGCCTACATCCCGATCCTTTTCAAGAAAAAGCAGCCTAAACCGGTCGTGATCTTCCAGGCAAAAATCTGCATAGGCAAAGAGCATGCGGCGGATCGCGGTCGGCGTATGGGTTTCGGACGAATCAATCGTTTCGATGCGCTCCGCAATCGCGCGCAGGGCATCCTCCCAGTAGCCCAGGAGCATTTCCTGTTTGCTTGGAAAATATCGATAGAGCGCACCTGGAGTTAAGCCCAGGCGCTCCGCGAGACTGCGCATCGAAAGGCGGCCGATTCCGTTTGTTCCAACGATGAAAGCCGCCTCCCGCAGAATGCGGTTGCGTGTAGTTCCAATTTCATCATCCGTCAGTGGCTGACGTGGCATGTGTCGTCCTCATAAATTGAACGCGTTAAATAAACGCGTTCAATTTATGAGTCAAGCGTCTTTCAGATGAGGTCGTGACGCGAATCTTTGAAAACCGGACCGGCCCGCAGCGGCGCACTGGATCGACCAACACAGCATACGACAGACTGCCCCGATGGCTGCGGCAGTCGCGCGTTGATCGAACATTGATGAAATAGGTGGCGCGCTTTTCTCAGTCGTGCGCTTCGGATCTGAGCTGCGCGCTGCCGAGCCTGTGGATGCGATGCAAGTGACCAAATACAAGGCTCGCGCAAAGAGCTGCCAGTGCCAGGGGGGCCAGACAATACCACGCAAAATCGCTTGATCCCGCATTTGCAAAAATCGGGCCCGCGGCGCCGGTGCCGACGGCCGCTCCAAGAACTGCTACGACCAGGACGCGGGACATCAGGGTGCCATCGCGGTCATTTTCGGTCACTACGCCTGTGAGAAACGGGGTTACGATGTAAAAACCCACATTGACCAAAATTTGAGCCAGAACAAACGCAGAAAAGGTGAAGACATTGAAGAGGAAGTAGATCGAGACCCCCATGAGCATCATACCGGCCACGACGAAGGGCAGGCGTTTTGCGTTGTCATGCATCGTTGCCGGAACCACCGCGCCCAGAAAGCCCGCAACGGAACTAATCGCCAGATAGAAACCGACTTGTGCGGTGCTCAAACCGACCTTTTCACCAATAAATCCGCACACCGACCACTCCGCCGACTGTACCATGTAGACGAGGAAAATCGCGCCGATCGCTGCAGTCATCTTTCCCCCTGCCAGTTTCGATTGTTCACTGGCAACCACTACGGCCATCTGACGGCTGGATATCAACCAAAGCAGCGGGGCCATGGCCAACGTAAAACCTGCCAGCATCAGGAAGATGGGAACATCGGTCCATTGCTGCGTCACCAGGGAAATGACAACCAGCTCGGCGCCCATTGCCAAGCCGCCGAAGAGGCTGAGTGCGCCCCACAGGCGTTCGGCATTGGCGCGAGACGCCAGACTCATGCAGACCAGACTGAAGATGGCACCTTCCGCCAGGCCTGTTACAAACCGAGCGGCAGCGAGAAGGAGCGGCGTCGGCACGTAGAAACTGGCAATGTTGCCGCCGAGCACCGCAATCAGGCTGATCGCCGCCAACGCTCTACTGGGCTTAAGTGCAAGTTTTGGCGTCAGCAGGCCGAACACCGCTATTCCAACCAACTCTGCACTGGCGACAAGTGTCGCCAGTGCCTCGTCATATCCGGCAAGCTTGCTCATTGAAAGAACGAGAATGGGCATTACGGTTGTGCCGCCGAGCGCAATGGCATACGCCGCGCTCAATCCGAAGATCCAGCCTATCATGTGATTTCCGATCGATGTTGCGGACCTTACGGACCGCCGGTTCCCATTATACTTTGAGATACGTGTTTCTTTTTGACGCGAGAAATGGAACAATATTCTGCGATAAGAGGGTCGCAAGTGATAATGCGGCCTGTTTGGTATCGTTTTCGGCCAAGCATGAATAAAAGGCTAACGGTTGAGGATAACGAAATGATGCGGCGCACGGTGCGGCAATAAACTGCATGTAGAGATGATAATCGGCGGGCGTGACTAGGCGGCGCGATAGAGAACGTACGTTCACCGACACAGCATCCGGGACTTGAAGACATCGTAATCCCTTTTGGAGTTGAAGTGGAGTTTTCGCATGAAATCAATTGATCCGCGGTATGTGACCGCCAATATTCCAGTCGCCGGCATTCGTAATCTTGCAGCGACTCTTTCAGAGCTGGGGATCGATACAGCCAGATTTCTGGGCGGATTGGGAATTACAATCGAGGATCTCGGCGACCCGAGCTGCCGGGTTTCATTTCGGCAAGGACGCTTGGCGATACTACGAGCGATGAAGTTGGCAAAAGCCAACGCCGTCGGTCTGGAAACAGGCTTGCGGGGGAAAATCACCTCCCTTGGCATTGTCGGCTATGCCATGCTGACCGCGTCGACATTTGGCGATGCCGTCGATTTGGCCTTCGACCTCCAGAAGGATCTCGGGAGCATGCTTGAGCTTGGCATGCGCCGCGACGGCGACGACGTGGTGGTGACCGCCGCCAGCCGGTTTCACGATCCTGATATCTATGTCTTTCTGATCGAGGAATTATTCGCGAGTTTCATGGCGCTCGCGACCGGGCTTCTCGGCCCCGACTTCAAGCCGGTTCGTATCGACCTTGCCTATCCTGCTCCCGGCGATGTCGGGGCGTACCAGAAAGTCTTCGGTTGTCCTGTTCGCTTCTGCCAGATAGAAAATGCTTTCGTCTTCCACGCTGCATTGTACGACCGCCCATTGGCGACGGCTGACCCATACAGTCATCGGGAGTCGCTGGAGTTCATCGATCATCGTCGGACCCGCAGGCGAGAAGCCGCCGAGATCATCGAATCCGTCGAGCGTGTGCTGCGGCACAAGCTGCAGGAGCGCGTTCACGCTGGCAAGGTTGCCCGTGAACTTGGCATGAGCGAGCGAACCCTTCGGCGCCGCCTAGGCGAAAATGGTGTATCTTTTCAATCAATTATCGATGAATTGCGGAAAACCAGGGCGCTGGAGCTGCTCAGCAATACCCAAATATCGGTCGAACAGATCGCGTATTCTCTAGGCTTTACCGATCCGCACAATTTCCGGCGCGCATTCCGACGCTGGACGGGATCGACACCCGGTATACTGCGCGACGAGATGACAGTAGTATGACCGAAACGGACCCCTAATGCGCCGAATTTACCGCTTATGCAGCCCCATAGGTGTGGCTAGTTTCGTGAAAATACAGAAAAAATGGGAACGCCTCTAAAATGAGGCACACGGATCACCGCTATGTTTCGATTCCAGCCATATCGAATACCGATCGAAAATTGACCGCCATCGCGCAATTGGACTGAGTGCCCGCTTCGTAGGGGCGTTCAAGCTTGCGCCTGACCACGACGGCAAATCCCGGATCAGCATCGAACCAAAACCACGACGCGTCGCCTCGCGGCGAGCGTGTCTGCGCGCGGCGGAGCGGTGGGAATAGATAGGAGTACTTCATGAGCAACCACAAGCTGGCCATAGCACGGTCACACATCCCGGCCCGCGCTAGCCTGCCTTTTGTCGGTCACGCTCTCAGCGTCCCCCGTGATGGACGGGTGACGGACTTTCTTCTCGCAGAAGCAGAAGAGCTCGGACCGATCTTTCGCCTTCGTATATTCAACGACGACTTCATCATGGTCTCGGGATCGGATCTCGTCGCAGAGCTGTCTGATGGCGATCGCTTCGTCAAGAGCTTGTACGCGGAACTCGTTCAACTGAGAGACATCGGCGGGGATGGTTTGTTCACCGCATATAATGATGAGCCGAACTGGCGCAAGGCGCACAACATCCTGATGCCGGCTTTCACGCGCGAGGCCATGCGCGGTTATCACGGAATGATGGTGTCGGCGGCGCGAAGCCTGATCGGTAACTGGCAGCGGCGAGCAAGCCGCAATATTCCCATCGATGTCTCGCAGGACATGGCTCGTCTCACGTTCGATACGATTGGCCTATGCGGATTCGGGCATGATTTCGACTCGTTCAACAAAGACGAGGTCCACCCCTTCCTTGCAGCGATGTTCCGCGCGCTCGTGCATGCTCAAGCGGCGAGCGGGCTGCCGAAATTCGTCAATCGACTGCGCGTCGGAAGCAACAAGGCGTATGCGAACGACATCGCGTCCATGCAGAATCTCATCACCGCGCTCATCGAACGGCGGCGTCGTGAAGAACCCTTGCGTACAGACGATCTCCTCGGCCGGATGCTCAACACGGTCGATCCCATCAGCAACGAACCGCTGGATGATGCGAACATCCGCAATCAGGTGGTGACATTCCTGATTGCCGGTCACGAGACAACCGGCGCTGCCTTGTCCTTTGCGCTTTATTACCTCACCAAACACCCGGCGGTCTTGGCCCGGGCTCAGCGCGAGGTCGACGCTCTTTGGGGCACGGCGGACGATATCGGTCCCAGCTACGAGGACGTCGGCAAGCTTCGTTATATTCAGCAGATCCTCGAAGAAGCGCTCCGGCTCTGGCCGACGGCCCCTGGATATGCGGTAACGCCCATCGAAGAAACGGTCATTGGGGGGCGATATCGCTTTCGTCCGGGCGATACGCTGGTGATCCATACGCCCGCGCTTCACCGGCAGCCGGAATGGGGCGCGAACGTTCACAGCTTCGATCCCGAGCGGTTCTCCCCGGAGGCCGTGGCGGCTCGTCCGGGACACATCTACAAGCCGTTCGGAAATGGCGAGCGTGCCTGTATCGGGCGGCAGTTCGCACTGCATGAAGCGACGCTGGTCCTAGGAATGCTGGTTCATAAATTCCATATAGACGACCCTACGAACTATCAGTTGAAGATCGAGACGACCCTGACGATCAAGCCGGGCGGCTTTATGCTGCGTCCGATGCCGAGAACCCCCGCCGAGCGCCACGGACGAACCTTAGAGCCCCTGCCTCGCGTCCCGCGCCAGCCAAAAATTCTGCCGGTCGCACAAAGATTTTCGGCGTTGTCAGTATTCCATGGCTCCAATCTCGGCACATCCGCGGGCCTTGCCCGGGAACTCGCAACAACGGCGGCCGACCGTGGCGTGCCCGCTTCCGTCGCCCCGCTTGATGACGCAGTCGGCGTATTGGACGATCTTCAGACGGGCCGCCTGATGGTTCTCGTCGCCTCCTCCTACAACGGCCGGCCCACGGATGATGCGCGCCGGTTTGTAGAAAAGCTTGATACACTGAAACCGGGTTCGCTTGCCGGACTGTCCTATGCCATTCTCGGCGTCGGCGACCGCACCTATGCTGCGACCTACCAACGTATTCCGACGCTGATCGACGAGAGGCTGTCCGCTGCCGGTGCGACGCCGGTCGCAACCCGCGGGGCTCTCGATGTGGGCGGCAATTTTTCCGCCGACCTCGATACATGGCTGGAGAACTTCTGGGACGCGATCGATGTCGGCGAGGGTGCCGTCGCCAACGGTTCTTCGGCGCGAAGCGGCGAAGAAAGCAGCTTTGTCGTTATGGAGCCGGTGCAAAGCCGCGAGATCGAACGCGCCCGGCACCATGGCCTGGTGTCGATGACGGTGCTCGCCTCGACCGAGCTTGTTGATCTTTCTCATCCGCTTGGCCGTTCCAAACGGTTTCTGCAAATACAGCTCCCCGAAGGTGTGGATTATCGGACCGGCGATCACCTTGCCCTGTTGCCAAGCAATCACGACAGCCTCATCGAACGGGTCGGGACTCGCTTTCAGCTCGATCTCGACCAATCCGTTCGCGTGAAAACTGCCCGTCAACTGCGTCTGTATTTGCCCGAAGATCGCCCGGTCACTCGTCGCGAGATTCTTCGTGACTACGTCGAGTTGCAGCAGCCTGTTAGCCGCGACGATATTCGCTTCCTGGCCGCCCATTGCCCCTGTCCACCCGAGAAGAAACCTTTGGAGGCACTGGCGAGCCTTGCGCCCGAAGAATTCGAGCGCTCGGTGACGGCTGTTCGCACGACCATTCTCGACTTGCTGGAGCGCTACCGCTCGATTGAGATCCCATTCGAATTGTTTCTGGCGCGCTTGCCCGCAATGAGCCCGAGGCGGTATTCGATCTCATCATCGAATGTCGTGGCGCCCACGACGGTCGATCTGATGGTTTCGGTGGTCGATGCCCCCCACTGGAAAGGCGGCGAGGCGGGTGAGCGATACCACGGGGTCGCATCCAACTACCTCGCACAGCTACGCGTTGACGATACAGTTTTTGCCCGTGTCGTTCCCTGCAACGAAAAATTTCGCCTCTCGACGGATCAAACGGCAATCGTTATCGGCGCGGGCACCGGACTTGCTCCTTTTCGAGGAATGATCGGCGACCGTACCGCAAGCCCGCAGGCCGCGCCGCTGATCGCATACTTCGGCTGCGACCATCCTGACGTCGATTTCCTGCACCGTACTGAACTGGAGACGGCGGAGGGTGAGAGCAGGGTGACGCTGCGCCCGACATTCACCTATGCGCCGGTCAACGGGCACAAATTTGTCCAAGAACGGATGCTGGCCGAAGCCACTGAGCTGTGGGCACTCATCGATCAGGGCGCGCAAATCCGGGTGTGTGGCGACGCTACGCGTCTTGGCGCGGGCGTGGATGCCGCCCTTCTGGAAATCTATCGCCGCTGCTCAGAAGACGCGCAGGATGCGCAGGACGCCGCGCAGCTATGGTTGGAACGTCTTCGCTCCGAGGGTCGCTATGTGAGTGACGTCTGGTGAGAACAAGCTGGATTTCGTTGCGTGAAAGGAATTGAACGTGCTGCAAACCTCTGAACCCCCTGAAGCTGCTGCCCGCCCGATCGACGAATTTGTCGATGTTCTGATCGTCGGTGCCGGATTGTCGGGCATCGGCGCGGCCTGCCATCTTGCACGGGAGCGACCCAACGGAAGCTACACGGTGCTTGAGGCCCGCGCCGACATGGGCGGCACTTGGGACCTGTTCCGCTACCCCGGTATCAGGTCTGACTCCGACATGTTCACCCTCGGTTACTCGTTTCGCCCGTGGCGCAGCAGCCGAACCATCGCAGATGGGCCCTCGATCCTCAACTACTTGCGGGAGACGGCGATCGACTATGGAATTGATCGACACATCCGCTACGGACACCGTGTCGTCGGCGCCGAATGGGATAGTCATAAAGCAAGCTGGATCGTTACCGCCGAGCACGGCGATCCCGATGGGGACGGGATCAAAACGGTCAGGATCGGTTGCCGATGGCTGTCCGTTTGTTCCGGATATTACCGCTACGACAGCAGTTACCGCCCGCACTTCGAGGGTGAGGAATCCTTTGCCGGAGATATCGTTTCACCGCAATTCTGGCCCGAAAACCTTGATTGGCAAGGAAAGAAGGTAACGGTGATCGGCTCGGGCGCCACCGCCATCACGCTGGTGCCAACATTGGCCAGAACCGCTGAACGTGTCACCATGCTGCAGCGAACTCCAAGCTACATCGTATCGGTTCCCGGCGAAGATTCACTGGTGAAACGTCTGGAGCGGTTCCCGCTGTCTCCCGCGTTCATTGGCAGGGTCATGTTTTGGAAAAACGTGCTCGGCAATGTTTTTTCGTACCAGACCGCACGACGGTTTCCGGGCTTGTCGCGCCGGCTCATCCGAAAAGAATCGCTTCGGGAGGTCGGGCAGCATATCGATGTCGATACGCATTTCAAACCGCCCTACAATCCCTGGGATCAGCGCGTCTGCGTTGTCCCGGATGGAGATCTGTTTCAAGCGATCCGCAACGGCAGCGCTGAAATCGTGACCGATTCGGTGGCGCGTTTTGTCGAGAATGGCATCGAAACCAAAAGCGGCAAGTTCATCGAATCCGACATCGTCATCGCCGCCACAGGCCTTGAGATGATCGCTCTCGGTGGGATGGAGCTCATCGTCGACGGAGAGGTCATCTCCCTTCCAGACAGTCTCGTCTACAAGGGAATGATGCTCTCCAAGGTGCCGAATTTCAATCTGGTCATCGGCTACACGAACAATTCCTGGACGTTGAAGGCGGATCTGGTGAGTGCCAGTGTCGCTCGTCTTATTTCCTATCTCGACGCTCGCGGATTTGACTATGTCAGGCCCCGTGCGCCGGAGGGGTCGGGCACCATCCCCTTCGTGGACCTCCGTTCGGGGTACGTTCAGCGTGCCATGGCGGCATTTCCCAAGCAAGGAAACCGGGCTCCCTGGCGCTTGCATCAGAACTACCTGTTCGATCTGAAATTATTTCGCGGTGATTTTCGAAAAGACCGGGCGCTGGAGTTTTGTCGCAAATCGTCGAAAATGACGCCATCCACCACTCAACCGTCACCTTCAAAGGCGTCTTCGCTCCCGGCATTCGATTTCCTGGGCACTGCTGTCGTGACAGGGGCTGCGAGCGGCATCGGAAGAGCGCTCGCTATACAACTCGCCGAACGGGGGAGCGATGTCGTCCTCGTCGATCGTCACAAGGAAGGTCTTGATCGTCTGATCGCCGAGCTTCAGTCCGCTCACCCCAGTGCCACATTCACATCCTATGTCGCGGATCTGACAAAGGTTGAGGAAGTATCGGAACTCGGGAAAGCTCTCGCCGACAATCATCCCCGGACCCGGCTTCTGGTCAACAATGCCGGGGTGGCGATGGCCGGTGCCTTCGAACAGGCGTCCAAAGAGGATTTCGACTGGCTGCTCGCCGTGAACCTGCGAGCGCCCATCGATCTTGTTCGGGCTCTGCTCCCGGTTCTGCACCGCAATGCCAGCCCGCATATCGTCAATGTGTCCAGTGTATTCGGTCTCGTCGCGCCAGCAGGCAATGTGGCCTATGCAACCAGCAAGTTCGGCGTGCGCGGTTTCACGGAAGCCTTGCGTGCGGAACTGGCACCCCAGGGGATTGGCGTGACCTGCGTTCATCCCGGCGGGATCAAGACCAATATCTCGCTCGGCGCGCGTATCGGCTCGATCATGACAAGTGAAGAACGTGCAGAGGCTGAAAAGGCGTCCGTCGAATTTGACAAGATTCTCACCATCACGCCGGAGGCGGCGGCCAGGGAAATCATCGAGGGCATCGCGCGCCGCCGCCCGCGCGTGCTGATCGGCGCGAGCGCAAAAATCCCTGACATCGCCGCGCGGCTTTTCCCGTCCCACTATCACAGCGTCGTTGACGCTTTGGAAATCGCCATTGGCCGGATCTCCTCGCTTTTTGGACGACAGAGCGAAAAGAGTTCGACATCGCCTTCAACACCGACAGAAAGGGCAGCACGATGAACGCGACAGATCGCCTCATACCTGAACCGGATCTTCTTCCTCTGCTGAGTGAACTCGTCGCAGTAGACCGTACCGCCGTTGCCCCCGAACAGCAACGTCTTGAATACATGGAGTTCGTGGACATGTTTCGTGGGCAGGAGCCCACGTTCCCAGGCGTGATCCGCGACGAGATTATCGCGGCCGATCCTTCCGGTCGCCCTGTGCCGGTGCGGCGCTATCTGCCGACCCACCAGTCCAACCCCGGTCACGTGCTCGTATACTTACATGGCGGCGGCTGGGTTCTCGGCAGTCTGGAGACCCATGACCGGTTTACACGCGCAATTGCCGAAAGGTTGGCTTTGGAGGTCATCTCGGTCGATTATAGGCTTGCACCGGAAAATCCCTTTCCGGCAGCTTTCGATGACTGCGCATGCGTGGTGGCCCATGCCGCCAAGGATGCGACGTGGCTCGCTGTCGCCGGCGACAGTGCCGGCGGGAATCTTGCTGCCGCCATCAGTGCTCACTGCGCTGCCGCCGGCTCACCCGTCGATGCGCAGGTCCTGATCTATCCCGGGCTTGCCGATCACACCTCAGACGATGACCAGAGTCGCGATGGGTTTGGCCTCGATCGCGCGGAGGTCGCATACTTCTGGTCGTGCTACTGCGGTAGTCAGCAGGTCGATGCCCGGTTGGCGCCCCTTCTTGCGCCCGATCCGATACCAGCCCCACCCACACTGATATCAACGGCCGGATGCGACCCGCTTGAACGCGACGGCGTCGAATATGCCCAGCGGTTGATCGGTGCCGGCGTGCCGACCACGTATCTCCCGTTCCCTGGCTTGATTCATGGGTGGCTCGATCTGGCCGAGCAAGTGCCCAGCAGCGGGCACGCCCGCGACCTTTTGATCGAGGCGATCGGCCAACTGCGACAACGTTCGTCTGCGGCTCCTGCGGTGTCGGAATGACGGAAAGGACATTGCCGATCTGGCGGCGCAGGTCACGACTCTTGTTCGTCCTCAAAGATCAACCTGATCAACACGGCATGTCTACCCAAGGGGAGGAGGTTCTCTCCTTCCACCACATTGGCCTATGACAGATTGATCGCCCATGAGCTTTTCCTCCCCATTCCCGGACGTCGAAATCCCCGACCTGACTCTCTTCGATTATCTGTTCGGCTCCGTCGCCCCGGCTGACCTCGATCGCCCGGCACTAATTGATGGATCCCGGGGAACGTCAACAACCTATCGGGAGCTTGTCGCGGACATCGAGCGCATTGCCGGAGGGCTTGTCGCGCGCGGCCTTGTGCAGGGTACCGTCGTCGGCCTGTTATCGCCGAACACTCCGTCTTTCGCCGCCGTTTTCCATGGAATTCTGCGGGCTGGCGGGACAGCGACAACCATTAATACGCTTTACACACCAGACGACATCGCCAAACAATTATCGAGCTGCGACGCGCAGTTCCTTTTCACGGTGACGTCGTTGCTCCCCCAGGCACGGGCTGCCGCGCGTAAAGTTGGCATTGGCGACGATCACCTCGTTCTGATCGACGGCGACGACAACTGCCTGACGTTGAAAGAGCTGATGGATGACCGCGCTGAGCTGCCGGACGCGGGCCTCGACCCCGCGGCGCATGTGGCTGTCCTTCCGTTTTCTTCTGGCACGACGGGCTTGCCGAAAGGCGTCATTCTCACGCACCGGAACCTCGTGGCAAACGTCGCCCAGGTCGAACAACGTTTTGGAATGACAAGGGATGATGCTGTCCTGGCGCTCCTTCCCTTCTTCCATATTTACGGCCTAACGGTGCTGGTCAACGTCGCCCTCAAACTGCGCGCGAGACTTGTAACGATGCCGAAATTCGATGTCGTCGAGTTCTTCCAGATCGTCCAGCAACATAAACTGACGTATCTGCCGATAGCACCACCCATCGCCGTTGTCCTTGCAAAGCATCCGGCAGTCGAGCGCCATGATCTTTCCAGCGTCCGCACCGTTCTTTCGGGTGCGGCCGCACTCAACGAGGAAACGGGACAGGCCGTTGCAAAACGGCTCGGCGCCAGGGTACTCCAGGGCTATGGCATGAGCGAGATGAGCCCTGTCAGTCACGTCATCCCGTTCGACCGCCCCGACATTTCCCTGAGTTCCATCGGTTTGCCGGTTGCCAACACAGTCAACAAGCTGGTTGAACCGCAAACTGGGCGAGAAATCGAGATACCTGTAAAGGGGATGAGTGTGCCTGGCGAGCTCTGGGTCAAGGGTCCCAACGTGATGGTTGGATATCTCGATGATCCGGACGCCACATCGGCGACCATCGATGCTGACGGCTTCCTCCATACCGGCGACATGGCCAAGGTCGATTGCCTGGGAGCGGTCTATATCGTCGACCGGCTCAAGGAACTCATCAAGTATAAGGGCTATCAGGTGCCGCCAGCGGAGCTCGAAGCGCTTTTGCTAAGTCACCCGATGATCGCTGACGCAGCCGTCATCGGCGTCAGCGATGAGGAAAGCGGCGAGGAGGTCCCGAAGGCTTACGTCGTTTTGCAAGCCGGTGCCGAGATGACGGAAACCGATGTCATGGCCTTCATCGCCGAAAGAGTTGCCGCCCACAAGAAGATCCGTGCTGTTGCATTCATCGGCGCCATTCCCAAGTCGCCCTCAGGCAAAATTCTTCGGAAAGACCTGCGCGAGCAGCATCGCAACGCCGGCGCTGGAAACGCGCCACGATGAGGATCTTGCTACCCGCAACTGCCCCCAAAAGATCTGGCGGCTGCGCCGCTGGGGCGCTTCTGTTGACCTTCAATAATATCGACAAGGTGACACATGGATAAAAGAAAATTCTACATTGGCGGTCGCTGGGTCGACCCGCTTTGCCACCGCGATGCGCCGGTAGAAAACCCGGCGACCGGGGATATCATCGCGACGATCTCACTTGGGTCAGCCGAAGATGTGGATCGTGCAACGCTGGCCGCCGCTCAGGCATTCCCGCAATGGGCCCGGACTTCCGTTGCGGAGCGTCGTCTATTGGTCGAACGTCTTCAAGAGGTCTATCGGGCTCGTTTCGAAGAGATGGCCGCGACCATAACGGCGGAACTCGGTGCGCCGATTACCATGAGCCGTGAACAGCAGGCCGCTGCGGGCCTCGGACACACGGACGGTTTCCTCGCAGCATTGGGCGATATGGCCTGGGAGGAAGTTCTCGCAAGTGGCGACGTGCTTCTGCGCGAACCGATCGGTGTTGTCGGCCTGATAACGCCCTGGAATTGGCCCATGAACCAGATTGCCCTCAAGGTCGTCCCAGCGTTGTTGGCCGGCTGCACCTGCGTTCTCAAGCCATCCGAGGTGACACCCCTGTCGGCTATGCTGTATGCGGAAATGATCGCTGAGGCAGGCTTTCCCGATGGCGTGTTCAACCTCGTCAATGGTGAAGGTGCGGAGGTGGGCGCAGCACTTGCCCGTCACCCCGATATCGCGATGATTTCTTTCACAGGTTCGACGCGGGCAGGGACATCCGTTCTTCGAGACGCCGCCGCGACTGTCAAACGCGTAACGCTCGAGCTCGGGGGAAAAAACCCCAACCTTGTCTTCGCCGACTGTGATGTCGAGGAAAGGGTCGCGTCGACGCTGGGTGAACTTTTCAACAACACGGGTCAAAGTTGCGATGCGCCGGCCCGCATGCTTGTCGAGAGAAATGTCTATGATCGCGCCGTCGAAGCGGCGGCAAAGGCCGCGGCGTCTCAGACTGTTGGCGACCCGCTTGACGAGGGTGGGCATATCGGGCCGCTTTCCTCGCTGACGCAATGGCAAAGGGTGCAATCGCTGATCGAGGCCGGTTTGCAAGAGGGTGCCCGGCTGGTCGTTGGCGGCCCCGGCAAGCCGGACGGTCTGGAAGCAGGCCACTACGCCCGGCCGACTGTCTTTGCCGATGTCGGCACGTCCATGCAGATTTACCGTGATGAGATTTTTGGTCCGGTTGTCACGATCACGCCCTTCGATACCGAGGCCGAAGCGATCGCTATGGCGAACGACACGCCCTATGGTCTGGCGGCCTATATCCAGTCGGGCGACCCGGTTCGTGTTCAGCGTGTCGCGCGCCAGTTGCGCGCGGGGATGGTCCACGTCAATGGCGCTCCGCACCGTTACGGCAGTCCTTTCGGCGGATATGGCCAATCAGGAAACGGACGCGAGGGCGGGCTGCAGGGTCTTGAGGATTACACCGAGGTGAAGACATTGCATTTGCCTGACAGCTGAACGTAGCCGCAGTGTCATTCGGGCAATCGTGATTTTTCCGCAAAGGCAACTGTCCAAGCACCCCGGTCGTCAGCGATCGGCTCACGACCCTCTCAAACCCAGCAAGCAAACGACGCAAGGAGCAGACCATGAAAGCCGTTGTCTATGACCTCTTCGGAGGAGAACCCTCGGTGAGACAGGTACCGGATCCTGCTCCTTCCGCGAGCGGCGTCGTCGTCCGGGTCGAAGCGACCGGACTGTGCCGAAGCGACTGGCATGGGTGGATGGGCCATGATCCGGGCATCCGTCTGCCACACGTTCCGGGACACGAACTGGCGGGGATAGTCACGGCAGTCGGATCAGGTGTTACCCGCTGGCGCGAAGGGGACCGGGTTACGGTGCCCTTCGCGGCCGGCTGCGGGCGTTGTTCCGAATGTGCCTCCGGCAACCATCAGGTCTGCGGCCATCAGTTCCAGCCGGGCTTCACGGCATGGGGATCGTTTGCGGAATATGTCGCGCTTGACTTTGCCGACACAAATCTCGTGCGATTGCCTGAAGCGATGGACATGGCAACGGCGGCCAGTCTGGGGTGCCGTTTCGTGACCGCTTTTCGGGCCGTTGTCGACCAGGGACGCGTCGCGGCCGGCGAATGGGTGGCCGTTCATGGATGCGGCGGCGTCGGTCTTTCGGTCCTGATGATCGCGTCGGCCGCCGGTGCCAACGTGATTGCCGTCGATGTAACGGATGAAAAGCTCGCCTTTGCCAGGAAGCTCGGCGCGGTGGCGGTCGTCAATGCAGCGAGCACGCCGAATGTCGCCGAGGCCATCCGGGAGATGACCGATGGTGGTGCGCATCTTTCGATTGATGCGCTTGGGCACCCTGTTACCTGTTTCAACTCGATCGATTGCCTGCGTCGCCGCGGCCGCCATGTCCAGGTCGGTTTGATGCTTGGCGATCACGCCCGGCCGACTATTCCCATGGATGAGATAATCGGTAAAGAGCTTGAAATTCGCGGCAGCTTGGGGATGCAGGCGCATCGCTATCAGCCGATGATGGATCTCATCTCAGCCGGCAAGCTGAAGCCGGAACTTCTGATCGGCCGGACGCTCACTCTTGACGAGGCGCCAAAAGCCTTGATGGGAATGGACAGGTTTGAGGGTCTTGGAATAGGGGTCGTGACAAGCTTTTAACGAAGGACGGGCGGCGGTCGGCCCATCCGCCATCACTCAAGACGCGGATTGCTTCAAACAATGGACGATGGAGTGTTCCATTTATTCCAATCCGGGCGGGGCTAGGATCGTGTCATGAACCGTGCGAGCAACTCGGCGACGCGGCCATAGGGCGGCATCGCCAGGCGGGCCGGATTGAACAGTCTCACCTTTGCGATTCCGCGCGCATGCGAAAACCGCGCGAAGCCCTCATGTCCGTGATAAGCCCCCATGCCGCTCGGCCCGACACCTCCGAAGGGCAGATCGTTCTGCGCAATATGCAGCAAGGTTCCGTTGATTGTGACATTGCCAGAAATCGTGGTTTCGAGAATCCTGCGCTGCGTCGACCGGTCATTCGTAAATATATAGAGCGCCAGCGGCCGTGGTCTTGCGCGGACGAAGGCGGTCGCATCCTCCAGCGTGTCATAGGGTATGATCGGAAGAATAGGGCCGAAGATCTCCTCCTCCATGAGCAGACAATCGGTCGGAGGGTCGATGACAAGGGTTGGAGCAACACTATTGCCGGTCTTCGGGAGATCGACGTCCAGCGTGACGATTTTTACGGCACCGTCGCGGCATTCCGCCAATCCCTGCAACAGGCGCGCATAGGCGCGCTCGCCGACGATGCTGCTGTAGTGTTGGCGTGCCGCTGCCTTCGGGTAAAAGCTGGAGGCTTCCTTCGAGAGCGCAGCGACCAGCATATCGATTTTGTTTCTTTCGACCAGGACATAGTCCGGTGCGATGCAGGTTTGCCCTGCGTTCATCAGCTTGCCGAAGATGATGTCGCGTGCCGCGCCGGCAAGGGGGTAATCAGGTGCGACGATCGCGGGCGATTTACCGCCAAGCTCCAGTGTGACGGGCGTAAGATTGGCTGCCGCTGCCGTCATGACCCTGCGCCCGACACCTGTCGATCCCGTAAAGAGCAGGTGATCGAAGCGGAGGCTTGAAAATGCGCTTCCGACATCAACGCCGCCCTCGGCCACAGTGACTTCGTCGGGTTTGAAATATTGCGCTATGAGCCTCGCAAGCAATGTGGAGGTCTCCGGCAAGAGCTCCGAAGGCTTGATCATGGCCCGATTTCCGGCAGCCAAAACCTCGATAAGCGGCCCCAGTGCCAGAAGAAGTGGATAATTCCAGGGTGCCATGATGCCGACAACGCCAAGTGGCTGGTATAGCACCCAATTCGCAAGTTGGAGAAACTCGATCGAACGGTCCCGTCGTTGCGGGCGCATCCAGCGACGCAAATGTGAGCGCGTGTGACGAAGCGACCCCATAAGCGGTGCGATTTCGAGCAGCGTCGTTTCATGGGACGACCGATGCCCGAAATCCCTTGAGACAACTGCGCACAGCGTCTCTTGATTTTCTTTCAGAAGCAGGCGGATCCGATTGAGCCTGTCCAGTCGGGTAGACAAGGATGGGTAGGGCTCGCGCTGGTATCCCTGCTGTTGTATCGACAGCATGGATTCCAGGTTTTGGAGGACAGTGTCAGTCATTCACTTCGTTGTCCCGTTTTCGGCAACCATTGGCACTGCGATGAAAGGTGCCCAAACACGAAAGTCGCACACAGGGCTGTTAGGCGGTAGATGTTGAAGGCCTGTCCAAGTGATGGTTAAAGCCGCGCCGCTGATCCGGTTTTGTCGCGCCATCATTCTCAAGGTACGGCGCGTCCGGGCAAGGTATTTTTAGAGCCTCTTTGGGGTCATACGCGGCCATTCGTCTTTGTCGTCAGTCAGGCTGACTTGACGAAAACTTTCTATTCGAGTGCCTTCTTTCAAGCCGAGATTTCGTTCTGCGGAATGGGCACACGAGAACCGCGAGGAATATGGGACGAACCAGGCAAAGTGGCCAACACGCTTTCCGTCATGGTCCCTGAGCAGACCTCCCTTTGCACGAATATTAGACAATTCGCAGGGCCTCCGGCAATATGAACAGACTAATCTGGAGCAGAAGACGGAAGGGGCAGGCTTGAATGAAACCAGTAGATGCGCGCTATGTCGCAGCCAACATCCCTGCTTTTCTTATTCGCAGTCTTGTAGCGACGCTTTCCGATTTCGGCCATGATGCGCCCCGATTGCTTGTCGGGCTGGGGCTGACGATTGGCGATTTGGATGACCCGGCTTGCCGGGTTTCATTTCGACAGGGTCGAGAGGTTATTCTCAGGGCGCTCCAGATCGCCAAAGGCAAGGCGCTCGGGCTGGAAACTGGTATCCGGGAGAAAATCACATCGGTCGGCCTTGTTGGCTATGCGATGCTCACCGCGCCGACTGTTGGCGACGCAGTGAGGCTGGGTCTGCAACTTCAGAAAGACACTGGGAGCATGCTCGAATTCGATGCCCGCCAAACCAGTGAAGGCATTGTCGTGACGGCGTCGAGCCGCTTCCATGAGCCGGATATTTATGCGTTTTTGGTGGAAGAAGCGTTCGCCAGCTTCATGGGGATTGCCGTGGGGCTGGTAGGCAATGATTTCCGGCCGCTGAGGGTGGATTTTGCCTACCCGGCACCGGCATATTTCGCTGTCTTTGATCGGGTGTTCGGTTGCGCCGTTCGTTTCAGCAGGATGGAAAACGCTTTTCTCTACGATGCCGCCTGGTACAAACAGCCGCTCGCAACATCAGACCCCTTTACGCACCGTCAACTTCTCAAATTCCTGGCCTATAATCGCGACCGCACCCTTGAAGCAGCGGAGATTACGGAGTCCGTCGAGCGGGTGCTTCGGCAGAAGCTCCAGGATCGTGTCAATATCGCGAAGATCGCACGTGAACTCGGTATGAGCGAGCGAACGTTGCGTCGAAGACTTACCGAAAGTGGCGTGTCATTCCAGGTATTGCTCGACGCGCTGCGCAAAAACCGGGCCCTGGAGTTGCTGACAAATGCGCAGATGTCGGTCGAGCAGATCGCCTTTGCTGTGGGTTTCACGGACCCCCATAATTTTCGCCGCGCCTTTCGGCGATGGACGGGAACGACTCCAGGTGCTCTTAGAGCCGATATGTCGGCGATTTGGCCGCGATAGACCCGCTTTAGGACAGGTTTGCCGCTTATTCGATGCAGCTCGCCGACGCTACCTTGTTGTCATGATGCACCAGCCGTTGCTGGTCGATGACGGAACGCAGCAATGGGGCAGTCTGACCAACATATACTTGCGATTGATTTGGGCACCAGTGGCTGCAAGGTTGGCCTGGTTTCGATCCTCGGTGAGGTGGTGGCCTGGGCTTTTCGGCCAGTGCAGCTTGCCGTCGTCGATACCATCGGGGCGGAGCAAAATCCGAACGATTGGTGGACAGCTTTTCTGGAGGCCGCCCGCGAAGTGCTGGCGCTCGACCTCGTCCCGCGCTCGAACATCGTCGCCATCTGTTCCTCGACGCAGGGCGAGGGCACCGTTGCGGTGGATCGTGACGGGAAGGCGTTGATGAATGCTGTGCTCTGGCTCGACATGCGCGGCGCACGGCACCTCAAGCGGGAGATGCGCAGTTCGCTGAAGGTGGCGGGCTATGATCCGATCAAGCTGCAGAAATGGCTGAGGCTATGCGGCGGCGCACCGACCTTGTCGGGAAAAGATCCCGCCGGCCACATGCTCTTGATCCGTGACGCCTTTCCCGACATCTACGAGCGAACCTACAAGTTCCTGAATGTGCTCGACTACATCAATTTGCGTTTGACAGGGCGGTTTGTCGCTACCCAGGATTCGATCCTCACCTCCTGGGTCACAGACAACCGGGATGTCGACAATATCCGCTATGACGACCGGCTGATCGGCATAAGCGGCATCGACAAGGCGAAGTTCCCGGAACTGGTGCGGTGCACCGACGTTATTGGAACCATACTTCCGGCAGTTTCAGAGGCGCTTGGTCTCTCTCCGAAGACGAAGGTGGTCGCCGGCGCAATCGACAATACGGCGGCAGCACTCGGCGCGGGTGCGCTCGCCGATTACGACTGCCACCTTTATGTTGGGTCCTCCTCCTGGATCGCGGCGCATGTGCCTTTCAAGAAGACGAGCGTGCTCGACCAGATCGGTTCGGTCCCTTGTGCCGTACCATCGCGCTACCTGATGATAGCGCTGCAGTCGAGCGGAGCCAATAACATCGCCTTCCTCAAGGACCGCATCGTGTTTCATGACGACGGGTTGATTGACGCTGAACCTTCCGCCGATACGTACCGGGTGCTGGATGAGATTGCCGCGCGCATGCCTGTGGGCGCAGATGGCGCAATGTATCTGCCCTGGCTGTTCGGAGAGCGCTGCCCGGTGGACGACCAATCACTCAGGGCCGGCATCTTCAATCTCAGCATGGAGCACAATCGCGAGACCATCGTGCGCGCGGTTTTTGAGGGTGTCGCGCTTAATACGCGCTGGATGATGAAGCCAATCACCCGCTTCATGCGGCGCCGACCCGAAGTGATCACCATGATCGGCGGCGGTGCGATGTCGAACGCCTGGTGCCAGATTTACGCGGATGTCCTCGACGTCACCATCAAGCAGCCGCACGACCCGATGAAGGCGAACGCGCGGGGAGCGGCTTTCATCGGCGCCCATGGTCTCGGCCTGATGCGGCTGGATGAGGCGGTCCGGCATGTGAAGATCGAGCGGTGCTACGAGCCCGATCCGTCCGCGCGGCAGTTCTACAACGAGCGGTTTGGCATTTTCACCGAACTCCATCGGCGTCTGGCGCCGCTTTACCAGAAACTCAACGGTTCGAGGGGCAGGAAACATGACTAGATTCACGGCAGAACGGCAGGAAATTGCCGATATGTGCCGCTATTTCACGGACAACGGATATTTCGCCGGAACGGGTGGCAATATCGGCGTGCGCGTCGATGATAATTTGATGGCGGTAACGCCCTCGGCGACCGACTACTACGCCATCGGCGCCGAAGATGTGCCCATCCTGCGGCTGGACACGCTGGAGGTGGTCGAAGGCGACAAGACGCCGACAGTCGAGAAGGGCCTCCATGCTCGTATGCTGCGGATGCATCCGTCTCGCCGTGCCAGTGTTCACACGCACCAGCCGATCGCGAGTTCCGTCGCGCTCCTGCATGAAATCCTGCCTTGGGCGCCGGGGAGCGATCTCACTGGTCTCGGTCCGCATGCGGCGCTCATTCCCTACAGGCCATCGGGCACAGGGATGCTTGCCAAGGTGTTCGAAAAGGCGCTGCGCCCGAACATCTACGCCTATCTCCTGGCAAGCCACGGCGTCATCTGCGCGGGCGAAAATCTCAAGGCCGCCGCCAGCATGATCCGCCGGATTGAGGCTTCCGCCGCAATCCATTTGCGCAACCGCATCACAAAACGCACCAGCCTCGACAAGCAGCTCCGTACATTTCTTTTGAATGTTCTGGACAAGGCCGAGACCAAAGGAGCTTGAAATGAACATGGCAACCCGAGCGACAGAAGCAGCGTCCTACGGCATCAGCGCCTGGCCGGATAACAAGGATTTGATGGACAGGCTCAATGCCCTCCTCAAAGAGCCGCCGCGCGGTATCTCCAAGACGAACATGCCGAAGGTACTCGACTACTTCGAGCAGAAATGTGCGACCTCCAAGGCTTGGGCGAAGCGGGCCGCTGAAGTCATTCCCGGCGGCGTGCAGCACAATCTTGCCTTCAACCATCCCTTCCCGATTGCCGCCACCAAGGTCGATGGTGCCTATATGTGGGATGCCGACGGCAACCGCTATATCGATTTCCTTCAGGCGGGCGGCCCGACAGTGCTCGGCTCGAACTACCTGCCTGTCAGGCAAAAGGCGCATCAGGTCATCGATGAATGCGGCCCGGTGACCGGCCTTCTCCATGAGTACGAGTTCAAGCTGGCGGAAATCATCCGGCAGCACATGCCTGGCATCGAAATGTTCCGCATGCTTGGCTCCGGCACCGAGGCCTGCATGGGCGCAATCCGCCTGGCGCGTGCCCACACGGGTAAGAAATGGGTGATCAAGGTCGGTGGCGATTATCACGGCTGGAGCGACCAGATGGTCTACGGCATGCGCGTGCCCGGGACCGGTCGGCGCGAGGCAACCGGTATTCCAAAGGGGGCGACTGCCCATACCCAAGAGGTATTTCCAAACGAGCTCGGGACCCTGCGCCGCAAGCTGGTGCTGAACCGTATCCGCGGTGGAACGGCCGCCGTTATTGTGGAGCCGCTCGGACCGGAAAGCGGCACCCGCCCGGTGACGCCTGAATACAATCGCGAGGTCAGAAAGCTGTGCGACGAGTTCGGCGCATTGCTGATCTTCGATGAGGTCGTTACCGGCTTTCGCGTTGGCATGGGCGGCGCGCAAGGCTATTTCAACGTCAATCCCGATATCACCGTTTTCGGCAAATGCCTGACCGGCGGCTATCTTATGGCGGGCGGAATCGGTGGTCGCAAGGAGATCATGATGACGCTGGTCGGGGGCATAGGCACCTCCAGCAATCGCGCTTTCGTCGGCGGCACGCTATCGGCCAACCCGCTCTCCTGCGTCGCCGGCTATTACGCCATTGAAGAGATGGCCCGGACGAAGGCGCCCGTCATCGCGGGCAGCGCCGGCGACCGGCTGGCCAAGGGACTGAAGGAAATCATGAACCGCCTGGGGCTTCCCTATGTGGTCTACAATTTGGGCTCCATCGTCCATCTGCAGACTTCGGCCGTGCTTTTGATGAGCATGCGAACGCCCATCAAGCTGATGCGCGAAGCCAATGCCCGCAAGCACCTGATGGAGGAAATGGGGGCCGCCTATCTCGCCCATGGCATCCTGACGCTGGCAGGCAGCCGCATCTATACCAGCATGGCCGATACGGACGAGGTAATCGACGATGCGCTCGAGCGGTTCGAATCTGTTTTCCGGCTGGTGTGACATGTTGAAGAAAATCGAGAATGCCCATCTGGAAAACACACTCGGCTTTGCCGCCGCGCGTCTCGCGGGCAAGGGATTGCTGAAACCAGGAGATGTTCTTTCCCAGCGCATTCCCGAACGCAACGCATTCGTCCGGGTACGGATCGAGTCCGGGCGGGATGTGCCGGAGGAATTCGAGTGGGTTGCCTTGTCGGACAGTCCGAAGGATCTGCATCACCGCATTTATGCCGCCCGTCCGGATGTCGGCGCGATTGCGGCCGGAAACCTCACATGGACGTCGTTGCTGTCGCGCATGGATCTTTCCATGCCGGCCATGTTCGACGAACAGGTCCGCATGCTCGGCGTTGAAGCAAAACGCGTGGGGATGCGGTCGATGGATGGTCCTATAGGAGCCCTGTCGAACAGCGCCAATGCCTATTGCCTCGACGATATGGCGCTCTGCTTTGGCACGGGTCTGGAGCGGTTGCTGCTCAACATCGAAATCCTGGAGAAATGCGCGGAATGCTTTGTGCTGGCGCACAGTGCCACGGGCAAGGTCAAGCGCATTCCCTGGCTCATCAAGTTCGTCGCCAATGGCAGGCTGCGCAAGGACCAGAAGGATGCGGCGGCACGCCACCTTCGGGGCGAGCGGTCGATCATGAAGGCCGGGTATTGAAAAACAGGAACGCCTTCGCGGCGTTCCCTTAAAAATAAGCATCCTGGGAGGGTTATGATGCTGTCGAATTTCGGAGATTTTCAGAATGAAATCTATCTGTCCGGCCTGAATGGCAAAACGCCGCCATGGCCGGTCGATTTCGCTTCGCTCGAGGCGCTTGGCAAGGGGGCCATGTCGCCATCGGTCTGGAGTTATGTTGCTGGCGGCTGTGGCGACGAGTTTACGCAGCGCAACAATGTCGAGGCGTTCGACCGATACGGCATCGTGCCGCGCATGTTCAACGGCCATGCCAAGCGCGACCTGAGCGTAAAGCTGTTCGACCGCACCCTACCGGCCCCGATCTTCCTCAGTCCAATCGGTGTAATCGGTATATGCTCTAGCGACAATCAAGGTGACCTGCGCGTGGCGGAGGCCGCCGCGAAAACCGGCGTGCCGATGATGGCATCCACCCTTTCGCAGGCTCCGATGGAGGCGGTCGCAAAGGCACTGGGAGGCACGCCGGGCTATTTTCAGCTCTACACGCCGCGCGACCGCGACCTGGCACTGAGCTTCATCGCCCGCGCGGAAAATGCCGGCTTCGAAGCCCTCGTGGTGACACTCGACACCTGGGTAACGGGGTGGCGGCCGCGCGATCTGAATGCGGCGAATTTCCCGCAACTGCGCGGCCTGTGCCTCGCCAACTATTTCAGCGATCCGCATTTCCTGAAGCGGCTCAAGAAGCCGATCGCGGAAGATCCGGCGGCCGCGATCTACGAGTGGGTCAATGTCTTTGGGCACATCATGACCTGGGACGACCTGAAGTGGCTGCGGGAGGCAACCCGCCTGCCGATCGTGCTGAAGGGCATCTGCCATCCCGAAGACGCCCGGCGCGCCGCCGATGCGGGCATCGATGCCATCCACTGCTCCAATCACGGAGGGCGGCAGGCAAATGGCGGTATCGCTGCGATTTCCATGCTGCAAGACATCATCTCCGCCGTTCCTGAAATGCCGGTTCTTTTCGACAGCGGGGTGAGAAGCGGGACCGATGTGGCAAAGGCGCTCGCCATGAGTGCTGCCGCTGTCGGAATAGGTCGCTCCTATGCCTACGCGCTCGCAGCAGGCGCTACCGAGGGCGTTGTTCACCATCTCCGGGCAATCCTGGCCGAAACCGATCTTCTAATGGCCGTGAACGGTTATCCAACGATTGCCGATTTGCAGAGCGCTGGCGTTCGTTCCACCCGTTGAGCCGCATCTCTGAAAGCCCGTCCATCCTTCAACCGGTGAGAACGGGCTTTCGCATGGGAGCGCTGATGGGTCTTTCCCGGCCATATATTGATCTAAAGGGGCCAGCTGGAAAACACCCTATTCCGCTGCTTTTGGTGGTTTGACTACAGTATCTTCCATAAAGAAAACAGGGGTTCCGAATGCAAGAAACCGTATTGGTCACCGGCGGAAGCGGCTTTGTCGCAAGCCATCTCGTCCTTCAACTGCTCGAAGCCGGAGCGACCGTGCACGCGACGGTCAGAAGCGTCCGCAACAGCGCAAAGCTGCGCCCGCTAACGGACATGCAGACGCGCTTTCCCAACCGGTTGAAGCTGTTCGAGGCCGATTTGCTGGCCGAAGGTTCCTTTGATACCGCGATGGCCGACTGCAGCATCGTCTTTCATGTCGCATCGCCCTTCAAGCTACCGGAAAAAATCAAGGACGGGCAGTCCGAAATGGTCGAGCCTGCGCTTCAGGGGACGCGAAACGTTCTGAGTAGTGTCAACAGAACGCAGAGCGTGCGGCGTGTGGTGATGACCTCGACGATCGGGGCCATCTTCGGCGATTACATCGACGTTTACGCCATGAAAAACCGCACCGTGGCGGAGCAGTATTTCAATACGTCCAGCAACGTGCACAATAATCCCTACCATTTTTCAAAGGTGGCGGCTGAACGGGCGGCCTGGAAAATCCATCGGGAGCAGAATCGCTGGAGCTTGGTGACGATCAATCCCGGCCTTGTCCTCGGCCCTTCGCTGGTCCGGGCCTCGGAGTCCGGTTCGCTTTTCCTGCTGGACGAGATGTTCAAGGGATACTTCTTCTACGGAATGCCCGATCTCAGCCTTGCATGCGTCGATGTCCGGGAAGTGGCCGCAGCGCACATCCGCGCAGCCCAGAACCTTGAGGCAAAGGGGCGCTATATCCTCTCGGAGGATCGTACCCGGACATTTCTGGAAATAGCGCGCTATGCGCGGCAATCTCATCCCAAACCCTATCTGCTGCCGTCGTGGCAGATCCCCAACTTCGTAGTGCGGGTCCTTGGGCCGCTGTTCGGACTGACGCAGCAATACATGACGAATCACCTTGGAATCCGCTTCGCGCTCGACAATGCCCGCAGGCGGAACGAACTCGGCATCGTCTACAGACCGTTCGAACAGACCATGAAAGACCACTACAGCAGCTGGGATGAACAGCGCCGGGCCAAGGCAGCGTGAGGACGACGAGCATGAAATTCGATGGGAAAACGATCCTGATCGTAGGCGCATCCTCCGGGATGGGACGCGTTCTGGCGCTGCGCCTTGCACGTGAAGGCGCGAAAATCATTGCGACGGCAAGACGCCAGCACATGCTGGACACGCTGGCCGGGGAAATCCGAGCGGCCGGCGGCGAATGCCTGCCGATTGCCGCCGACGCAACGAACGAAAGTGCTGCGGCCGGCGTCGTCAGCGCTGCGGTCGAGCGTTACGGCCGGCTCGACATGATTTACCTGAATGCTGGAGGCGCACCCGCCCTCGACATGCGGTTGATGACCGCCGGAGACGTCAACGCCTATATGCGATCCAACTACGACGTCGTGGTCAACTACCTGTTTCCGGCTTTAAAACAGATGGTGCGGCAGGGCGGTGGCCATGTGGGACACACCAATTCTCTGGCAGGCTTCCTTGGGGTGCCGTTGCAGGGGCCGTATTCGGCAGCCAAGGGCGCTGCGATGCTGCTGATCGATACGTGCAGGGTCGAGTTCGCCCGCTACGGCATCCGCTTCACCACGGTCTATCCAGGTTACGTGGCCACGGAAGTGACCGCCAATGACGGCATGCCCGCGCCGCTCGAGATTTCGACTGAAAAGGCGGTCGACCACATCATCTACGCCCTGAGGCGCGAAAAGCGGGATTACCTGTTCCCCCTATCCATGCGCTGGCTCATCCGTCTGGCGCACATCTTGCCAAAACCGGTGGTTCTCTGGATTTTGCTGAAAACCATGCCTGATGTGCCAAATCTCGATCAGCAAACTGCATGAAAGGCCTGCCACAGGAAAAATGCGCGGCGTGGCTTGCGTATAGTCGCGTACCGGTTTCGGATGCGTGCGGCCCGGCGAGCGTTTCCGGGCCGCTACCTAAGAGTTAGTGTTGGCTTACAGTCTGTCCCACGTCACGGTCTGGCAGAAAATCTTCAATGCGCACCCCTTCAGTTTCAGGGTGTTGCCGCTGACCGTTCCCGAACCGCTATAGGTCTTGTTGTCCTCCGGGTCGGTAATCTCCCCGGCGTAATTCGCGCCTTTGCCGCTCAGCTTGCCGATCGACTGGCCGGCAAATTCCCCGCTGGTCAACGTGAGGCAGAAACCGTCGCCGCAGGGTGCGATCGCGATGATCTCCACCGGGCCATTTTTCCATTTGCCTTCGATCGGCTCGGCGGCCGATGCAGCAGAGGCTAAAAGCCCTAGAACGGCCACAGCCATTATCGATTTTCCGGTCAGCATTTGCAGTCCCCTTCATTTAGACGTTAGCCCCGCGAATGATCGAAAGGCGGGTCTAAAATGATAAATGCCGTATCGAGGGTGCGAACGATCATTTCCGGCCAATCTTGTATCTTTGACGGCAATGAGAGCGGATGATCCATCAGTAAAAATCACAGCGTTTCCAATATGACGAAATTGTGCTCCGGCTAACGAGTTGGCCGATAGTGACACGTTTTTGGCCTGCTTTTCCCTTGCTCTGATGATCTGCAATCATATCCTGATGTTCGACCGAAGACGGTAATATTCCTTCTTTTTCAGAAGGAAGCGCATTGAAAGGTGAGGATCGAACATGCCCTGGGGAGGGGAGCCTTAGGGGAGTTTGGCGTGGACCGGGAGTGTCGTCGGCGACCCCTCGCACCGGTGACTAATCGGGCGTCACATATTGTGCCACCGCTTCGAAGATATCTTACTCAGCAGTCACTTCGGTAAATCTTGCGATCTCTTTCAACGATATTGAGGTCTCTAGCAGCGTGCCTTCCGCATTGCCAGTCTTGACGAGCAATGCGGAACGACAATGAGCTACAAACAATAAAATGGGAACAAATGGATGATTGCAAATGCGGCGCAGTTTACGCACAAACTGATTCTTTCCACCACAGCAGCACTCTTCTGTACTGCTGCAACAGCTTCTGCCGGTGGCTTTTCGCGTGGTGAAGCCAATACGGATACCTGGACACTCGGATTCGGCGCGCAGTACAAAGCCGAAATCGGTATATTCGGGATCGGAACAGCGGTCTCGCATCTCGCCGCCGGATCCCAGTCCGTGAGCGCCGGATCGACTTACGACGCAACGTCCCATGCGGACTGGGCATTCGGAATGGGCGTCTCCTATTCGCTTCAATTCTGAGAAGCGCAGCGATCAGTTGGTGGAGGCCGGTCTCGAGGTCAATAGGCCCGATGTCGAGACAGATTTCGTCATGGCTTATGTGTCGCCGAATCTTGGCGACGCGCGAGCACTCGACGCTCGAATGGCAGAAGGGGGGCTGGTTCTGCCACCGGAAGGGCAGGCGCTTCGTGACCCATGCCGATCTATCTACCTATGTGCTGCTTACGTCCAAGCAGCTATCGACCCCCTTTATCGAAACATTGTGTCGGAATCCGGCGCACGCCATTCGAATGGTGCTCATGCGCCCCGCTGATGCCCGCCCTCCACTTGGCAATGGCCCTGCGCGATTCGCTCATCGGGTCCGGTCTTTCGCTGGCAGTGGCAGATCACATCGCTTATGCCTCTGAAGCCGACAAGGTCAAGCTGGGCGGACCATAAGCGGATTGCCAGAATGCCACATCAGGTGGAGTTCCATAAATGCCCCTTATGCCGCAAAGCCAAGATTTATCAGCGCCTTGGGCAGCCCGACTAAGGAGCCAAGGTTCGAATCTACTCAAGGCGACGCGATTCACTGAGGCAGCCTTGCGTCTTCATCGCGGACCTTCAGCTAGACTCTGCCATCACCAAGAAGCGTACGTTTCAGCTTGGACTTGGTGAGCTTGACGGCGCGGCATCACGATTCGGATTCAGAGCGGCTTCGACTAAATCCAAAACGCGCGACCATTTGGCCGGTCATGAATTGACTTCTAGCCACGATTTTGAGTGGTAGCGTGGCTTTCACTGGTACTGGCGTGTTGCTGCCAATCTCTCTTTCAGAGTTGAACACTCCGAAGGAGTTAGGCTTGCCACTCCCGGGCCGGAGAATCCGGCCCGCTGATTGCGTTGCCCGAATTACAGGCTGACGACTAGAACGCCGTAGGGTGGAAGACGTGTGTCGCCTTCGACCGCTAGGTCCATCAGGAGATCTGTACCCTTTGGCAGTCTGACAGACTTTTCCTCATGCGTCGTGTTCAGTACGAAGAGAAGCTTGCGATCATCGGCCTCTCTCAGCGACACCTCCACTCCGACAGGCAGATCTTCGACCAGAGGTGTTGCGACGCCATCGGCGGCCAGGAGATCACGCATGGCATCTGCCAGAGGCGCGGTGAGGTAGGTGCCGAGATAATAGACCTGGCCCTTGCCATGCTTGCGCCGCGTCAGCATCGGCGTGCCTTCGAGGAAACGGTTTGACCAGGTACCCACTGCCTGGACATCCGCCTCTATCTCCAGCTTCTCGTAAAGATGCCCCGCCTCGAACTGACGGTTGCCGATCGTGTAGGTGTAGATCCGCGAGGCCGAGCTTGCAGCCGGACGCGGCGAAGGCTGGTAACTGCCGATGCCGCCTTCGCGAAAGCCGGCGAAGAGACCGTCGGCGCCGGGTGCGGCCAGCGGGCCAAATTCGTAGACGCGAACGCCCGTCAGCTTCGAGAGCGCCGTGCCAGGGGCCTGCGTGCGGATGATGTGGTTATTCTCATCGCGCGTTCCGGTCATTGCCGAGACGATGAGCGTACCGCCGTCGGCGACGAACTTCTCGACCGCGGCGGACCATTCTTCCTTCCACATGACCCAATGGGGCACGTAGAGCGCTTTCACGCGGGAAAGGTCATCTTCCGGGTGAATGAAGCCGCAGGCGATGCCACTCTCGTAGCATGCCCTGTGAAGATGCGCGGCGTCCTGCATGGGGCTCGGCAGGCCGATCGCATAGGTCTTGTAGGCTTCCTGGTTGTCGAAATCGGCACCTGCAATGGCGACATCCATGCGCACCGTCGTGCCCAGAAGCTTGTCCTTGATCCTGGCGATATCCGAGGCGAACTGCTTGGCCTCCTCATAGCGCCGACGCGGAACGTTGTCGTGATCAATGACGCCGTTCCAGTAGATTTCCGCGCCGAAATGGGCGGGACGCCAGCGGAAGAACATGAGACCATCGGCACCACGCGACACGGATGTCATCGCCATGCGGCGCATTTCGCCGGGTTCGGGAACGGAGGAGGAAAAGCCCGGCTGGCTGCCGAGGCCGGACGCCTGCTCAGGGACGATGAAATTGCCGGCATAGGAACGGCACTGGTCGAGATGCAGCGCCTGGGCAATCGTGTGGCCGCCATTGCGGCGCATCTCGTCATAGAGGAACGGATAGATATCGAAGCCGATGAAGTCGAGATCCTGGCCGAACTCGCCGCGGAAATCGATATCGGCGAGATTGCCGAGATTGTGAAAGATGAACCAGTCAGGATTGGTTGACCGCAGGATTTCCACCTGGTCGTGCTGGAAACGCGCCGTCGCAAAGGCGAGGAAGCGGTGGTAGTCCTGTATATGTCCCGGCCCGCAGAAGGACGGATTAGATGGCAGCGGCAACACCACCTGGTCGAAGGTCTGGTAAGCCGTTGCCCAGAAATCGCCGCCCCAGGCGAAGTTCAGCGCTTCGATGGTCTGGTACTTCGCGCGGCAGAACTTCTGGAACTCGATCAGCGTCGAGGGCGAATAGCTCTCGGACGTCGTTGTGTTCAGTTCATTGTCGGTCTGCCAGCCGATGACATTCTGGTTGTCCCTGTAGTGTTCTGCCATGGCGCGGGTGATGCGCTGGCTGTGCGTGCGCAGAACAGGGCTCGTCGTATCGCAATGCTGGCGCGAGCCGTGGCTCGCCCGCCGACCATGGGCATCGACGCGCAGCACTTCCGGATACTTGTCCGTCAGCCAGCGCGGCGGCGTTGCAGTCGGCGTGCACATGATCGTCTTGATGCCGTGCTTGGCCAGTCCCTCGATCGCCTCGTCGAACAGCGAGAAGTCGAATTGATCCTCATGCGGTTCCATGATGTGCCAGGCGAATTCCGCCATGCGAACGACATTGAAGCCTGCGGCAGCCATGCGCTCGGCGTCGCGGTCCCAATAGCTGCGATCCACATGTTCGGGATAATGCGGGACTCCCATCAGAAAGTCGTCAAGATTGAGCGGGCGCCAGACGGAGAGCGGTTTGCGCGGTGAAAGTTTCATGGGGTCGTATGCTTTCTTTACAGGGAGGCAGCGATGAGCTTCGGTCGGTTGAGGGCCCTGCCGTCCGGTCCGAAGAGATAAAGGTCGGAGGCGCGCGCCGCAATCTTCACGGACTGTCCGGCGGCATAGGGCGCTGCCGTGCCGAGTTGAACCGTAAAATTGTGGGTTCCGCTTTCAGAGCCGATGGCAGCGAGCGGGCTGGCATCGACATGGAGCACGGTTTCGCGGCCCAGTTGCTCGACAAGCCGGACCTGAGCGTCGACCGCGAGTGCAGCGTCGGAGGCATCGCCGATCTTCAGCGCTTCCGGGCGGACGCCGAGAACCAGTTTTGCACCATTTGTCAGCCCGGCCGGATCGGCGACGGGAATGTGGACGGTGGATGCCGCACCTTCGAGCCCGACTTCCGCGACACCGTCACGAAGATTGACGAGGGTAGCCGCGACGAAATTGATGCGCGGAGCGCCGAGAAAGCCGGCAACGAACTGGTTGACCGGGTTGTGATAAAGTTCGAGCGGCGCGCCTTGCTGTTCGATCACGCCCTTGTTGAAGACGACGATGCGGCTCGCCATGGTCATGGCCTCGACCTGATCATGCGTGACATAGATCATGGTCGAGCCGAGCTGCTGGTGGAGCGTCGTCAGCTCGACGCGCATCTGCGTGCGCAGCGCGGCATCAAGGTTCGACAGCGGTTCGTCGAAGAGAAAGACTTCCGGCGAACGGGTGATGGCGCGGCCGATGGCGACACGCTGGCGCTGGCCGCCGGACAATTCCTTCGGCCGCTTGTCCAGCTGATCTGTGATGCGCAGGATTTCGGCGGCGCGCTTCACCGCGGCGTCGATTTCTGCCCGCGGGCGCTTGGCCATCTTCAGGCCGAAGCCCATGTTTTCGGCGACCGTCATGTGCGGATAGAGCGCATAGGACTGGAACACCATGGCGATGCCGCGATCGCCGGGTTCCTCACGGGTCACGTTGCGGCCATTGATCCAGATCTCGCCGGAGCTGATCGCCTCAAGGCCCGCGATGCTCTTCAGCGTCGTGGACTTGCCGCAGCCGGAAGGGCCGACCATGACGATGAACTCGCCCTTGTCGACCGTCAGGTTGACGGATTTCAGGGCGTGATAAGTGCCGTAATACTTGTCGATGTCGATCAGTCGGACATGGCTCATTTTTCGATACTCCGATCGGCGCTTGGCCGGGGTCAGCCGCGGGGTCAACCCTTTACGGCGCCCATGGTGAGGCCGGCGATAAAGTGTTTCTGCATCAGGAAGAACATGGTCACCGGCGGCACCGCGACGAAGAGCGTGGCGGCGGCTACGATGTTCCAGGCCGACGTCCATTCACCCCGAAGGTTGTTGAGGCCTGCCGTCACCGGTTTGACCGTATCGCTCTGCGTCAACACGATCGCCCAGAAATAGTCGTTCCAGACGAAGGTGAAGGTGAGGATGGCAAGGGCCGCCAGCGCCGGGCGCATCAGCGGGATCACTACATGTCGCAGGCTCTGCCAGGGCGAGGCGCCTTCGGCACGTGCGGCCTGGAAGAGTTCGTCCGGCAGCGCGGCGATGAAGTTCCGCATGAAGAGCGTCGCGAAACCGGTCTGGAAGGCGACGTGGAAGATGATCAGCGCCAGATACGTGTCGTAGAGGCCGACGAAAACCATGAGGTCGCGCACCGGGATCATCATGATCTGCGCGGGCAGAAAGTTGCCGCCGACGAAGAGCGCGAAGACGAGCGCATTGCCCTTGAAGTTGTAGCGCGCCAGCACATAGCCGGTCAGCGTCGAGAAGACGAGTACCAGGAGGACGGAAGGCAGGGTGATGATCAGGCTGTTGATGAAATAGCCCCACATGTTCGTCTGTGCAAAGACGGCCTGGAAGTTCTCGACGAGATTGAAGTGCTTCGGCCAAGTCCAGTACTGGCCGGCCATGATCTCATCCGCAGTTTTCGAGGCCGTCAGCATGACGGCGAAAAGCGGCAGAAGCCAGAGGATCAGGATCAGGCCAACAAAGCCGGTGTAGAGGCCACGCTGGAGGCGTTTGTTCTCGGCGAGCGGTTGCGGAAACATCAGCGCGTCTCCTTTTCGAGGCGCACCATCATGCGCAAATACCAGGTGATGAAGACGATCATGATGGCGAAGAGCACCGTCGCAATCGCCGCGCCGTAACCGAAGCGGTATGAGAAGATCGACTGCTCGTACATCTGGTAGGCCAGAACTTCGGAAGAGCCGAACGGGCCGCCGGAGGTCATGACGGCGATCATGTCGAAGGAGCGAAGCGCACCGACGACGGTGACGGCCAGCGCGATAAAGCCGACCTGCCTCAACTGCGGTAGCACGACATGCCAGAGCATGTTCCAGCCCCGCGCGCCATCGACACGGCCTGCGCCGATGATCTCCGGGTTGAGATTGTTGAGGCCGGCCAGGAAGAGCACCATGCAGAAGGCAATCTGCGGCCAGAGCGCTGCGATGACGACCGCGAAGGTTACGGCATGTTCGTCAGCAAGAAGCGCCGGCGCTGCTGCGCCGAAGAGATTGAAGATCAACGCGAGCAGCCCGTAATTCGGATCGTAGACCCAGCCGAAGACAACGCCGACGGTGACCGTTGCCAGAACCAGCGGAATGAAGAACAGCGACTTCAGGAACCGCATGCCGGCCACCTGCTGGTTGACCAGCAGCGCAAGCGCGAGCCCAAGCGGCGGAGCCGCCATGAACATGACGAGCCAGATGATGTTGTTCTTGAGCGAGACGTAGAATTGCGGATCGGCGAAGAGTTCGCGGTAGTTGGCAAGGCCCGCCCACGTCTTCGGTCCGACGCCGTCCCAGTCGAAGAAGGAAATCCAGACGGATTCGAAGGACGAGGCGATGATGATCGTGCCGAACAGCAGCGCGCCCGGCGCAATGAAGAGGAGCGGCGCCAGCCAATTCCGGTGTCTTTTCCAGAGGTCCGACATGATGCGTCATTTCGTTGGGAGGTGGACGTGAAAGCTTCGAACACGTGTTGAAGCGGTCTGCGACGGGGCCGATCCGAAGATCGCGCCCCGCCGCATCAGCCGGGAGGCTTATTTGAAGACGCGGGCGCGCGTCTTTTCGAGACGGGCGAGGATCTGGTCGCGGCGATCGGGCTTCTGCATAAATTCCTGGAAGCCCTTCATGCCGTCCTGCGCCATGTCCGGATCGGTGTCGCGGTCATAGTACTGCGAGGTTCCCTTGACGGTTTTCAGCGATTCCACGGCGGCGTTGACCATCGGGTCCTTGCTCGGCGGGCAATCGTTACGCGGCGGGATCGTGCCTTCGGCCTCAAGAAACGCGCCGAGATTTTCCGGCTGGTACATGTAGGCGAGGAAGTCGCGCGCACCCTGCTTGTTCTTGGCTTTTGCCGGGATATGGACCGAATTGACCGAGAAATCTTCATATCGTTCGATGCCGGGCACGATTTCCGGGAAGGGCGCGAAGGCCAGCTGCGCCTGGTCGGCGGCCGGGAAGGCGTATTTGATGAAGCTGCCGAGATCCATCATCGCGGCCTTCTTCTGGGCGAGTGCGGCGCCTGCCTGCTCCCAGCCGAAGGACGGGCCGTTCGGCGAGAAGAAATCGGCCTTGATCAGCTCTTCCCACTTGTCGAAGACGGGCTTCAGCATCGGGTCGGTGTAGGGTACCTTGCCTTCCATCAGCGCCATGTGCTTTTCGAGGCCGTTGATGCGCAGGTTCATGTGGTCGAACCAGCCGCCAGTCGGCCAGGTTTCCTTGGTGCCCATGCTGATCGGGATCATGCCGGCGGACTTTGCCGCAGCGCCGAGCTTCAGGAAGTCGTCCCAGGTTTTCGGTGCCGTCCAGCCTTTCTCGGCGAAAACGTCCTTGCGATAGAACAGACCCCACAGAATGCCGCCGAGCGGCAGACCATATTGCTTGCCGCCAACCGTCAGTGCGCCCTTGGTGACCCCGAGCTTCTCGGAATAGCCTTCCTTCTGGTACAGATCGGAAATGTCGTCGAAGAGGCCACGGTCGACAAAGGCCTTCATGCGGTTGCCCGAAAACCAGAAGCAGATGTCCGGCGCTCCGACCACAAGATAGCTGCGGATCGCCGTCTTGTGGGCCTCGTGGTCCATGTTGTTGATGGTGACCTTCGCGCCGGTCTTCTTGGTGAATTCGCCAGCCAGACGTTCCAGAACGGCGCGCTGGTCGGCATTGCCCAAATCGGATATGATCGTGACTTCGCCGCCGACTGCAATCGCCGGACGGGACAAGGCGGTTCCGGCCAGCGCTGCACCCGTTCCGATGAGGAACTGGCGGCGTGAAGCCTTGATTGCATCGATCAGCGAGAGTTCGTTCTTCAGTGTCATTTGCTTCCTCCCAAGGCGCACAAATCCTGGCCAGTCCAAGCCGATGGACAGCCGATAAGGTTCAGAAATTATTCAACAATCAGTGTCTCCGTCAGCAAGCGTCGCCGACGGGCAATCCTCCATTGCCTTACCCGATTTCATACCGTAGGGTGGGGCTCACCGCAATACTTAATTTACAAAATTAATAAAGGGAAGACAGTGCGCGGCAATCCCAGTACATCGCGAGCTCTGAACCGGAAGCTTATCCTCAATCTGCTGCGCAATCGCGGGCCTCTTTCGCGCGCGGAGATCGCGACCGTCACAGGATTGAGTCCCGCAGCCGTGACATTCGTCGTGACCGAACTAATTGCGGAAGGCTTGGTTATCGAGGGCGCAGCTCAGGTGGGGGCGACCGGAAGGCGGCCGGTGCCGGTGGACATCAACTATGATGGTCACATGGCCGTGGGGTTCAAGCTGCGCCATGACAAGATTGACTGCATCCTCACCGATCTTGCCACCACACCGCTGGCGTCCTTCGACATGGCTGTGGCAGATACGCGTCCGGAGACAATGGTGGAGACCATCGTCACGGCCATCCCAAAGCTGCTGGAGAGAGCAGGACGCACCGGCCTGCCCATCCTGGGAATCGGCGTCTCGATCCCCGGCGAGGTTGATGCCGTCAACGGTATCTGCGTCCAGAGCCCGCGCTTTGGCTGGTACAATCTGGATTTTCCCCGGCTTTTGGGCGAGCTCGTCCACCTGCCTGTCTGGATAGATGATGACATCAGCGCGTTTACCGTGGCGCAACGTCTGTTCGGAGCGGGTCGCAATCACCGGAATTTTGCAGCATTCGCCGTCGGCACCGGTGTGGGGGCGTCTCTCGTGATCGGGGGCGAGGTGTATCACGGCGCCCATGGACTTGCCGGCAAGCTCGGTCATGTGCTCAGCGTTCCCAATGGCCGACTGTGTGAGTGCGGGCGCAGGGGCTGTCTTCAGGCACACGCGAACGAGGCGGCGATGATCGAGGCCTGGAGTGCCAAACGTGGTGCGCCTGCAACCCGTGATCAATTTGCCGAGGCGATCAAGGCAGAGGACGCCGAAGCGCTGGGTGCCATGGCCGATGCCGGCGCGCTGATTGGCCGGCACCTCGCCGATCTCGTCAATCTCTTCGATCCGGAGGTGCTCGTCGCCGGAGGCGAGGCAATGGAGTTCGGAGATGCCATTCTCCAACCGATCCGCGAGTCGATGGCGAAATACGTATTCCTGAACACGCCCGACATCCTCCCGGACTGGGTGGCCGGCTCATGGGCGCGCGGTGCTGCGGCCCTGGCGACACAGCACTTCTTCGAGCTTGACGTCGGGAACTGAGAGCCGGAATTTCCTGATCGTCGGTAAGAATCCCATCAGGAGCGAAATGACAGAACCGCGTTCGCGAGCTGGGCGGAGTTCTTAATATTATAACATCTGTAGCCCAAGTGTTGATTTCCACCCTCAGCCGATCCCTTGGGGACCCTTTACGAAACGCGATTGTGGTTATGAGGTAACATTCAACTTTCGTCGAAGTGGCCTCGGAGGCGACCGTCGCCACGCGCATCTACGGTGTACGGGGCGGCAAAGCTTCTGCGATTACAAATCTCTGGCCTGATCGCTGACAGGCGTGGAGTTAATGAACAGGTTGCGCAGCCAAGTGTGCCCAAGGTCTTCGTCCGATCTCGCATGCCAGACCATTTTCGACATGACGGGTTCAACGGTAATTGGGATAGGGAATCGTGCGAGTGACTTCCGTTCCGGCAATACGTCGAGAAGGTCTTCCACAACCACGGCAAGATTTTGGGTACCGCAGACTAACGATGGTACGCAGCTGTAATAGGGAGTCGTGATTACTATTCTTCGCCTCAGCCCGAGCGTCTCAAGCGTCGTGTCCAGCGGCGTTCCTTCATTTTCCGCCATGGTAACGGCGACGTGAGGCAGCGCAAGAAAGGTTTCCAGATCTAGCACCCCATTCCGTATTAGCGGATTGGCAGGGTCCGCGACGCAGACTTCACGCAGTGCCCGGCGGTTGTGCGCGCGCAGCGTTCTGGGCAGGTGGTCGTACACGCCCATTGCCAACTCGGCTTGGCCGGTTTCCAGTTTGTGCAAGGCATCTCGGTTCACGGTCGTGACAATCGCCAACTCAACGCCGGGCGCCTGCGCACTGATCTGTTTTACGACCCTGGGGAGAGCAAGCCGGGCAGCTTGATCTGGCAAGGCGAGAACGAAACGACGTGAGGCTGTTGCCGGGTCGAATTTGAGACGTTGCCCAATCGCTGCGGCGATATTTTCCAAGTTTGGTCTGATGGCTTGTGCGAGCATCATGGCCTTTGGTGTCGGCTTCATTCCCAAGGTCGTACGGCGTAACAGCTCATCGCCGAACAGCTCACGCAATTGGCGCAAGGTTCTGCTCATCGCCGGCTGTGTTACCCCGATCCTGGCTGCAGCGCGGGAGACGTTCTCCTCTTCGACGAGGGCGTCCAAGGCCACGAGAAGGTTGAGATCGATGTTCAGGAGGTTAAGTCGCTGCATGATGCCCTCGTGGAGACATTCCTGAAGGAACAAAAGAATTCGAAGGTCGCACGAGAACGCAAGGGTCACTTCGGTTCTTCAAAAACCTTTATACCGGATTTGTCATATCCTCAATATAAGAATTCGATTTGCGGTTAAGGGCTCTCAAAGCTTAGCTTTTGACAAGCTTGGAGCGATCCGGCAGCACAAGGGAGGCAAATGCGCACCAACTGCGACCAGCAAAAGGTCGCGGCGCGGGAGGCATGGGATCCTGTCAGTGCAACGGGGCGAACAACGCTTAAGCACACTTTCGGGAGGAAAGATGCAATGTTCTTGCGCAATTGCTGGTACGCGGCTGCTTGGTCGCACGAGTTGAAACATGACAGTCCGATCGCGCGAACGGTTATTGGGGAACCTATAGTTCTAGCGCGGCAATCCGACGGAAAACCGTATGCCTTGGAGGACCGCTGTCCGCATCGTTTCGCACCGCTTTCAAAAGGTCGTCAAGAAGGCGATCTGCTGCGTTGCATGTACCATGGCTTGCTGTTCGGGGCGGACGGCCGCTGCGAGCATGTCCCCGGTCCGCAAGTCGGCGCCCGTATTCCCGCCGTGAGGAGTATTCCCGTGGTCGAGCGGGACAGCTGGCTTTGGGTGTGGATGGGCGATGTTTCGGGAGCCGATCCGGAATTAATTCCCCCGGCCTTCGGCCTCGACAACCCGGCATGGGTCATGCAGTCCGGGCAACTCGACTACGAAGCCAATTATCAACTCATCAACGACAACTTGTGTGACCTGTCGCACGTGGATTTCGTTCACGAGGGCACGCTCGGGTTTATTACCGGTGGCGGGTGGTCGGACGAGTTGCCACGCTTGAAGCCTCAGCAGCGGAGCTTGCGCTTTGAACGCTGGTTTGTTGGCAAGGCCATGCCGAACCAACCAACGCTTGTCGATCGATGGTGCACCTATGATTACCATGTGCCGGGCATTTTTGTTATGGAAAACCGATCGTATCCTCATGGTACTGCCGCCCGTAATGACTTTAAAGCCCCCGTCGATCCGCCAGTCAGCTACCGTATAGAGCAGCAGGCAGTCACGCCGATTGACGAGCGACGAACGCGTTATCTCTTCGCCACCGGTTTCGAAGCGAATATGCCCCCCAAGGCCATGGAGGGTATCTTCGAAGTGATCCAAAATGCATTCGCCGAAGATCGAATGATTATCGAGGGACAGCAGCGTATCCTCGATGCAACTTCGCGTGATCGGCGCATGGCGTTTCTTCCATCGGACAAAGGTCCGTTTGCAATGCGCCGTCTGATCTCGAGCCTGATCCGGCACGAGAACGAGGCTGCTGTCCAGCAGGACGAACGGATCACCTCCCCCGAAATGACAAACAGAGGATAAGTCATGACAGTTAAATTTGCCTCCGATCCCTCGGCGGTCGGATTTACCGCACCAGCCCGTTTCGAAGCTGACATTTTCGACTGCGAAGTGATCGGCGATATCCCGTCAGATCTGGACGGCGCCTTTTATCGCGCCGCCCCAGACTGGTTTTACCCGGCCCTGCACGACGACGACGCCGGCTTGTTCAACGCCGACGGCTATATCAGCATGTTCCGCTTTCGCGAAGGTAACGTGGACTATCGAGGACGCTACGTCAAAACGGATCGCTATCTCGCTAACCGCAAGGCGCGGCGACAGCTCTTCGGCAAATACCGCAACGCCTTGACTGACGATCCAGCGGCCCACGGGCTCGATCGCACGACTGCCAACACCTCTATTTACCACCACGGAGGCATGTTGTGGGCGCTAAAAGAAGATGCCCTGCCGACGATCATTGACCCAATTACGCTCGAAACCAAGGGACAATGGGATTTTCACGGGAAGTATACCAGCCGCACGTTCACCGCGCATCCGAAGACCGACCCGCACACAGGCGAGATGATCTGCTACGGTTACGAAGCTCGCGGTGAAATTTCAGACGACGTGTTCGTCTATTTCGTGGATCGCAACGGGCACGTCACGCGTGAGGTGAGATTTAAAGCTCCGCTGATCAGCATGATGCATGATATCGCGATCACCGAGAAGCACATCGTCTTCAATACCTGCGGCTACGTGACGAATCAGCAACGCATCGATGCGGGTAAAGTGCATTGGGGATGGGATTCCTCGGCTCCGACCTATGTTGCGATCCTACCACGAGATGGTGAAGCGAAAGATGTTCGGTGGTTCAAGGGCCCCGAGAGGGGTGCTATCCATCTGCTCAACGCCGTCACTGTAGGCGAGAAAGTCATCGTCGATGCGCCGGTCTCAAACGGCAATCCGTTCCCCCATTTCCATGCCGTCGATGGCAATCCATGGGACCCACATGCGGCGAGGACAGTGTTGCGCCGATGGACGTTCGACCTCAACTCGAAGAACGACGGCTGGACCGAAGATACTCTATTCCCCGATTTTCCTGGCCTTCTGCCGAGGATCGACGAGCGATTCTGGTCGCTCCGGCATCGCTATGGTTTCCAGGGCTATGCCGACCCATCGCGGCCTTTGCACGCGGCGGCTGCCGGAATGCGCGGAAGGATTACAAACTGTTACGCCCGCTTCGACTTCGACACGGGCGAGGCACGTTCTTACTTCGCGGGCGAAGCCTGCGCGCTCCAGGAGGTACAGTTCATCCCTCGTCGGGCGGACAGTCCGGAAGGGGAGGGCTATTTGATCGGCGTCGCCTCCAACTATGCCGAGATGAGGTCGGAGCTCGTGGTTCTCGACGCGCAGAGGCCCGACGAGGGCGATATTGCCCGGGTGGTTTTACCCTTCCGTCTTGCGCCGCAGGTTCATGGCTGGTGGGTGCCCGGCCATGAGCTTCCTCCCGCCGACGCATGAGGTGATCGCGCGGACTGCGCTCTGCGGCTGCACCGGTAAAGCCGGTGCAGGTGCGGCACCTCAAGAGAGACGCAGAAGGCTCTACTCTAGCCACTTGGCGTTCTGTCACCAATGTGAGCGGCACTAGCTAAACTCTCCGGCGCCAGCGCCTGCGAGACAGAACTGGAACAATTGAGAGGAGAGATAAGCTTGATCACGATCGTTTTCAGGCAATTTGATGGACAGGAGATGCGCGCGAGCGGCAGGAAAGGCGATACTGTGATGCAGGTTGCTGTTGCCAACGGCGTACCAGGTGTGATCGGCGAATGTGGAGGATCGCTCGCCTGCGCAACCTGTCACTGCTATGTGGCTGATGGGAGTAGCGACCTTCTGCAGGTGCCCGGCGCAGTAGAAGACGAGATGCTAAATTGCACGACGGCCGAACGCCGCCCTGAAAGCCGGCTGACATGCCAATTGACGCTCTGCGAGGCAATGGACGGCATGATCTTTAATGTGCCGGAGGAAACCTATTGAGTTCGGTCGTTATCGTGGGCGCCGGCCATGGCGGCACTCAAGCAGCAGCCAGCTTACGCGAGGAGGGATTTGACGGTGCGGTGGTCTTGATAGGTAACGAACCCGGCATACCCTATCACCGGCCGCCCTTGTCCAAGTCTTTTATGGAACACGGCGACCCGGAGCGAATTTTCCTGCGCTCGGCCACATTTTTCCGCGAGAAGGCTATCGACTATCGTCCCGGGCTCGCCGTCATAGAGATAGACCCAGGCCAGCGTACAGTCACGACTTCTGATGGTAAGTCCATCAGCTACGGTCAATTGATCCTGGCGACCGGAAGCCAGCCCTTTCGGCCACCAATCCCCGGCTCAAAGCTGCCCGGCATCGTGTCGCTGCATCGTCTGGATGACGCGGTGTCGCTCCGCGCGCGGCTGCAGCCGGCAGCACGAGCGGTCGTCATCGGAGCCGGCTTCATTGGTCTGGAGTTCGCCGCCAAGGCGCGGCAAATCGGTTTGCACGTCACGGTAATCGAAGCCGAATCGCGCGTTCTCGGCCGCGCAGTCAGCGCTGCCCTCGCGGCCGAGGTCGAAGCACGCCACAGGGCGCTTGGGGTGGATTTGCGGCTGAACGCCGTTCTTGACTGTATCCATGCGGACGCATCAGGCAATGCGCACGCTGTTCAGCTTAGAACCGGCGAGACGATCGAAGCCGATATCCTGCTTTTCGCAACTGGTATTCGGCCGAACACGGCGCTTGCCGAAGCCTCCGGACTTGCGGTCTCGAATGGTGTGGTCGTGGATGAATTTCTTTCGACTTCAGATGAGAACATATCGGCTCTTGGCGACTGCGCGAATTTCCCCGACCACACAGGCGGAGAACGCATTCGGCTTGAATGTGTACAAGCCGCCACCGACCATGCGCGCACCATTGCCCGCCGTTTGACCGGCAAGCCTGAGCCTTACCGCAGTCTCCCTTGGTTCTGGAGCGATCAGGGCGATATGAAGCTGCAGATCGCAGGCTTCGATGGACGCCGGGAACTCCCGCCTGGCGATGTGTTCACTATGGATCTGGGCAACGGTCGATATGTCGCCTGCCGGTTCGCAGCCGGGCAGTTGAAGGCCGTTGAAACGCTAAATGCGCCCGCGTTGCATATGGCCGCGCGCAAGCTTCTGGCCTTCGAAGCCGCGCCGCGCCAGGCCGATGTCATTGCCGCCGACGGGAATTTGCAATCGTTGCTGAGCGGCAAACTAGTTGAAAATTGAAACTCTTCATTGAGAAGGGGGGAGGATGAGGCGCCTCCCAAATTTCCGCATCTATCGATAGACCATAGAACGATCGACCACGCCCCGTTCGTCCATAATCTGTTCAACACCGCGCTAACTCACCCCGTAGCTGCAAATACAGGTGCACGTATCACAAGATCATCTCAAACACGTCCGGCCGTCGTACTCAAACCAAATCTGGAGGCAAAATGTTCGGTCTAACCCTTGGGCTCTGAGGATGTGGTTAACGTTGAAGTTTCCCCCTTTTGACGCTGAAGATTGGCTCGGTTTGGCCTGCTGCCGGTTTTTTGGACACCGAGTTAAGCTAATCCGACCTTGTTTTCAAATTCCATCGGGCTGAGATAACCCAGTGTCGAATGGCGGCGCTTGGGATTGTAGAAGCGCTCGATGTAGTCGAACACATCTGCCTTGGCGTCGTCTCTGGTTCTGTAGACCTTGCGTGCCGTCCTTTCCGTTTTGAGTGATGAGAAGAAGCTCTCCATTGCGGCATTGTCCCAAACATTGCCCGACCGACTCATCGAACAGGTGATGCCGTGGTCGGCCATGAGGCGCTGGAACTGCTCGCTGGTATATTGGGCAGCCCTGGTCCGAATGATGCAGCAACGCATCCGGCTTGCCCCTGCGCCAGATCGCCATGATCAGGGCATCGGTCACGAGCTGAGAGGTCATGCTGGAGTTCATCGACCAGCCGACAACGCGGCGGGAGAACAGGTCGATGACAGCGGCAACATACAGCCAGCCCTCTGCTGTCCATAGATAGGTAAAATCAGCCACCCACTTCTGGTTCGGCCTGTCCGCCGCAAATTGGCGATCCAGAACATTCGGCATGACGACCGAGCGTTCGCCGCCGTCCTTCGGCAAGCCACGTCTTCTCGGCCTTGCTCTCAGTGCGTTCGTGCGCATCAGCCGTTCGACACGATGCAGACCGCAGGAAAAGCCTTCAGCAAGAAGATCGTGCCAGACACGCCGGGCACCATAGGTGCGGTCGCTATCTTTGAAGCTGCCCTTGATCTTGTCCAGGAGAACCTCGTCATACCGGGCATGGTGGCTCGGAGAACGATTGAGCCAGGCATGGAAGCCGGAACGAGAGACACCTAGCGCTTCGCACAGCCATGCCACCGGCCAGATCGAACGGTGCTTTGCAATGAACGCGAACTTCATATCACGTCCTTCGCAAAGTAGGCGGCGGCCTTTTTTAAGATATCACGCTCCGCTTTCAGCTTTGCCACTTCCTTGCGCAGCCTCTCAATCTCAAGCTGCTCGGGCCTCATTTGCCCATGGCCTGGAAAGGCCTGCACTGGATCAGAACCATACTCCTTGACCCATTTGCGTAGGACGTTCTCATGAACATCCAGATCGCGGGCGGCCTGCGCAACACTGACGCCGCGCTCCCGCACCAATCTCGCCGCTTCAAGCTTATATTCGCGGCTGAACTTTCTTCGTTGCATTCCGTCGCTCCAGCTTCATTGGAAACACCTTAACTCGGTGTCCACGAAACCGGCAGCAGGCCAAAGCTCAAGAGCTAAAGGTTTCGGCAGCTTTGCGCTGATGACCGTATTGTTTGTAACAGCTGGAAACAGGACGGCCCGAAAGGTAGAGCCAACAAGGCGTTGCGAATTTAGAGACGGCAAGTGGGCGAGGTGTACGAAGCTTACTAAGCAGTACGCTGCGATCGGCCACCCTCAGAAAAACAGAGGTGCGGTCGCAAAGACGTGATAGGAGTTCCATGGACAGGGGAAGTTCGGACGGCGCTGTCTCTCTTTGCGGCAACGCCGTCGGTTACCTTGCGCTCAATCTCGATGGAGATAAATCGGGCTGGTCCACGCTTGGTTTCCGTCCTCAAGCGTCACGCAGATCCAAACGGGTGTGTCGCCAGCCTCATTGACCTCAACTTCGGCCGTCAGTTCGATATTGCGCTTGAGCCCGGCGTCAGGCAGACGCTGCACCGTGAGCTTTCGCGCAAGCCCGCCAGCATCCATGACATACGGTTCCATACTGTTGATTATGGCTCGGCTCCTTTCCCTTCAAAAGAGAGACATCATACTCGATGTTCTCGGAAGGGCGGGCCATCCCATAATCAACAACATTGAGGCTCTTTCTGCGTGGTCGGCGTCGCAGCGGACTGAATGGCGCCTTCATATCCGAGACGGCAACCTCAAACAACTTGGCATTGCCGGCGAGATCATCTGGGGCAGCAACTGTTCGATGGACGGGAGTGCTTGTTTCCATTCGAGGGCGGTCCGTTTTCAAGGACTGCGGGGGGCTGTTAATCAAACCACGGGCTGTCAATGCGAACGAGGCAATGCTCAGGCCTGAACTTTTTCACGTCATATAAGAAATCTCGCGTCTCCTCTGTAACGTCGGTCCCCTTACTTTAGTCCCGACAGAAGAGACTGGTCAGGCGCTTGAAT
>DATMTA010000211.1:0-29404 GCA_035565055.1 Ensifer sp. | reverse complement strand
ACCATCGCCCAGGCCGATTACGGCATGGAAGACATGGTCTATGAGCTGAACCGCGATGGCGCGCGCCTCGCCAAGCGCGCGGTGCGCCGCGCTGAAGAGATCGACGGCAAGCCGCGTTTCGTCGCCGGCGCGCTCGGCCCGACCAACCGCACAGCCTCCATCTCGCCCGACGTCAACAATCCCGGCTACCGCGCCGTGACCTTTGACGATCTCCGCATCGCCTATGCCGAGCAGCTGCGCGGCCTGATCGACGGCGGTGCCGATATCATCCTCATCGAAACCATCTTCGACACGCTGAACGCCAAGGCGGCGATCTTCGCCTGTTTCGAGGTCTTCGAGGAAAAGGGCGTCGATCTGCCGATCATGATTTCCGGCACGATCACCGACCTGTCCGGTCGCACGCTGTCTGGCCAGACGCCGACCGCCTTCTGGCATTCCGTGCGCCACGCCAAGCCCTTCACCATCGGGCTCAACTGCGCGCTCGGCGCCACCGCCATGCGCCCGCATCTGGCCGAATTGTCCGAGGCTGCCGATACGCTGATCTGCGCCTATCCCAATGCCGGCCTGCCCAACGCCTTCGGCCAATATGACGAAAGCCCGGAATTCATGGCCGAGCAGGTGGAAGGCTTCGCCCGCGAAGGCCTCGTCAACATCGTCGGCGGCTGCTGCGGCTCGACGCCGGAGCATATCAAGGCGATTGCCGAAGCGGTCGCCAAGCACAAGCCGCGCGAAATCCCGGAACGTCCGCCGCTCATGCGCCTGTCCGGCCTCGAGCCCTTCACGCTCACCAAGGACATCCCGTTTGTGAATGTCGGCGAGCGCACGAACGTCACCGGCTCTGCGAAGTTCCGCAAGCTGATTACCGCCGGCGACTATGCTAGCGCCCTCGACGTCGCCCGCGACCAGGTGGAAAACGGCGCGCAGATCATCGACATCAACATGGACGAGGGCCTCATCGACTCCAAGCAGGCGATGATCGAATATCTCAACCTCATCGCCGCCGAGCCCGACATTTCGCGCGTTCCGGTCATGATCGACTCGTCCAAGTGGGAGGTCATCGAGGCCGGCCTGAAATGCGTTCAGGGCAAGCCGCTGGTCAATTCCATCTCGCTGAAAGAGGGCGAAGAGGCGTTTCTGCATCACGCCAAGCTGGTGCGTGCCTATGGCGCCGCCGTCGTCGTCATGGCCTTCGACGAGCAGGGGCAGGCGGACACGAAGGCGCGCAAGGTGGAAATCTGCGCCCGCGCTTACAAGCTGCTGACCGAAAAGGCGGGCCTTGCGCCGGAAGACATCGTCTTTGACCCCAACATCTTCGCTGTTGCCACCGGCATCGAGGAACACAACAATTACGGCGTCGACTTCATCGAGGCGACGCGCGAAATCATCGCGAACCTCCCGCATGTCCATGTGTCGGGTGGCGTGTCAAACCTTTCGTTCTCCTTCCGCGGCAACGAGCCGGTGCGCGAGGCGATGCACGCGGTCTTCCTCTATCACGCCATCCAGGCGGGAATGGATATGGGCATCGTCAATGCCGGCCAGCTTGCCGTCTATGAGACGATCGAGCCGGAGCTGCGCGAAGCCTGCGAGGATGTGGTGCTGAACCGCAGCCCGGACGCCACAGAGCGCATGCTGGAAATTGCCGAGCGCTTCAAGGGCGCGGCGGGCAGGGAGGCCAAGGAGCGCGACCTGAAATGGCGCGACTGGCCGGTTGAAAAGCGGCTGGAACACGCCCTCGTCAACGGCATTACCGAATTCATCGAGGCCGATACGGAAGAGGCGCGCCAGGCCGCCGAACGCCCGCTGCATGTCATCGAGGGCCCGCTGATGGCCGGCATGAATGTCGTCGGCGATCTCTTCGGTTCTGGCAAGATGTTCCTGCCGCAGGTCGTCAAATCCGCCCGCGTGATGAAGCAGGCCGTCGCCGTCCTGCTGCCCTATATGGAAGCCGAGAAGGCCGCCAACGCCGCCAAGGGCATCATGGGCGAGCGCGAGACGGCCGGCAAGATCCTGATGGCGACCGTCAAGGGCGACGTGCATGATATCGGCAAGAACATTGTCGGCGTCGTGCTCGCCTGCAACAATTACGAGATCATCGATCTCGGCGTCATGGTGCCGGCGGCGAAGATCCTCGAAACGGCGAAGGCCGAGAAGGTCGACATTATCGGGCTTTCCGGCCTGATCACGCCCTCGCTCGATGAAATGGTCCACATGGCCGCCGAGATGGAACGCGAAGGCTTCGATATCCCGCTGCTGATCGGCGGCGCGACCACGAGCCGCGTCCACACGGCGGTCAAGATCCACCCGCGCTACACGAAGGGCCAGGCCATCTACGTCACCGACGCCAGCCGCGCCGTCGGCGTGGTCTCCAGCCTCCTGAGCGCCGAGATGAAGCCCGCCTATGTCGAAAATGTCCGCGCCGAATATCGCAAGGTCGCCGAAGCGCATGAAAAGGCCGAGGCCGCCAAGAAGCGCACGAGCCTTGCCGCCGCCCGCGCCAATGCCCACAAGATCGACTGGTCCGGCTACACCCCGCCGAAGCCGACCTTCACCGGCACCAAGGTCTTCGAGACCTGGGATCTGGCCGATCTCGCCCGCTATATCGACTGGACGCCCTTCTTCCAAACCTGGGAGCTGAAGGGCCGCTATCCGGATATCCTGAACGACGAGAAGCAGGGCGAGGCCGCCCGCCAGCTCTATGCCGATGCGCAGGCGATGCTCAAGAAGATCATCGACGAGAAGTGGTTCGCCCCCCGCGCCGTCATCGGCTTCTGGCCGGCCAATACGATAGGCGACGATATCCGCCTCTTCACCGACGAGAGCCGCAATGAAGAGCTCGCCACGCTCTTCACGCTCCGCCAGCAGCTCGCCAAGCGCGAGGGCAGGGCGAATGTCGCGCTCGCCGACTTCGTCGCGCCGGCAGAGACCGCCAAGCCCGACTATATCGGCGGCTTCGTCGTCACCGCCGGCATCGAGGAAGTGGCCATCGCCGAACGCTTCGAACGCGCCAATGACGATTACTCGTCCATCATGGTCAAGGCACTCGCCGACCGCTTCGCCGAAGCCTTTGCCGAGCGGATGCATGAAATGGTCCGCAAGGAGTTCTGGGCCTACGCCCCCGACGAGACCTACGCACCCGAGCAGCTCATCGGCGAACCCTACCAGGGCATCCGCCCCGCCCCCGGCTACCCCGCCCAGCCCGACCACACCGAAAAGGTGACACTCTTCCGCCTGCTCGACGCCGAAAAGACCACCGGCGTGACGCTCACCGAAAGCTACGCCATGTGGCCCGGCTCCTCCGTCTCCGGCCTCTACCTCAGCCACCCCGAAAGCTATTATTTCGGCGTCGCCAAGGTGGAGCGGGATCAGGTGGAGGACTATGCGGCGCGCAAGGGCATGAGCGTCGGCGAGGTGGAACGCTGGCTGGGGCCAGTGCTGAACTATGTTCCGGTGAGCGAGGCGGCGGAGTGAATTGAAATACATGCTTTAGTTGAGGAAACGGGGTTGTGCAGATTAAAATTATTCCGCAGTGTTAGCCTTTAACGCACCAGGCCAGTTGATTAGGTCCTGAATCATGGGGAGTTGTATGCCTGATTCACGAACTGATTTTGCAGTTGTAACAATCGAAGAAGTTGACGATGAAGCTGTAACGGCGGCAATAGTAGCCCTTGCCGGAAGCACTTATGTGCGAAAGCAGACAGCAAGCTGGGCCGGCGACAATAGTGTGTTTTACCTCCTTCTTTCGCCGGAGGGGTGGGCTTCAATCGCTGCGATTGCCTTTCCAATCTGGTGGAAAATCGTCGACAAGGTAGGGGACAAATTATTTGATAAGGGTTTCGACGCACTTTGGTCGAAACTTTTCCCTGACAAAGAGGCCAAAACCAACGTGGAGGAACAGGTCAAGGTTGAAAGGCTCTACCGGGAACTTGAGAATCTCCGAGCGCAAGGCGTTGAAGTCGCCATCGGGCTAGACATACCAGCAGAGTTTGTTTACCGCGACGGCATGTTTCAGGTCGCATCACTTGAAAGTTTCGCGAATACCGCAGCATTCTATATGCTTGCCGGGCCGACTGTACTTTCCATCATCAACACATATTACAAACCTATGGAAGGCGAGACTTGGGAATTAACCGTTTTAAGGCAGGATGATAGACGTTTTGAAGTCCAGATATGTGGACCTAGATGCGACACCGTAAAGTTTGATGTCACCTTGGTTGAAAACGCCCAATTGGAGCTCAGCCTTTCTGTCAACCAACTTATAGACCCTCTTTCAGAGCGAAATGTAAATAGAAGTTAAAGCGCGCCAAACGCGGGGAAGAGCCTGAAAGTCTTTCTCCGGCCAGTTCGTCGTCGGAACTGATCCGAGCCTTTGCAAGGAGCTCAATGTTGCCGCGCGCCGCGACGGCGCCAGTTTGAAGAAATGCGTGATGTCGGCGCTTGAGCGGGCTTTGGGGTAACAAAACCATCCTCGGTTTTTCCGGCGGTCCTGCCACGCAATGGCCATAGCGCGACAGGGGTGGCTTGACTGCATCGCAATTGAGATACATATTTGCTCGGACGAAATCGAGAACTCCTACAATGACCGCCCACACCAAGATGATCCATGTCCGCGTCGATGACGATCTCCGCGAGGAGGCGTCCGCCGTGCTGGAATCCTTCGGCATGTCGATGTCCGATGCTGTGCGGATTTTCCTGCACCGTGTGGCGGCAACGCAGAGCTTTCCGCTGGAACTGAAAGTCCCGAACGAGGAGACGAAGGCGGCTCTTGAAGAGGCGCGGGCGATGCGGCGGGCCGGCAAGGCGCGGTTTGCGACGCCCGATGAACTCTTCGATGACCTTTCCGGCAAATGAGGAAGCCTGCAAACGACCGCCGCGCTTCTCTGCCGCGCGCGTCGGATTACACCAAGCAGTTCCGCAAGGACTGGGAGCGTTACAACAAGGCCGGCAAAGTCGACATGAGCCGCGCCATCGAACTGATGACCCTGATCATTTTGAAATCGCCTCTCGGACCCGAATGGTCGGATCATCAACTGTCCGGCAGCGAATGGGATGGCGCGCGCGAGGCGCATATCGGCGGCGACTTCCTGCTCATCTATTCGGCAGATGATGAATTCGTGGAATTCGTTCGTCTCGGCAGCCATTCCGAATTGTTCGGCCGATAATCACCCCACCAAAACTTTGTCCTCCCACGCCATCGCCATGTCGCAAACGACATCGCGCGGCCCTTTCTCCTGTGGTCATATCGCGATGCTTGAGGTGCCGGGGAGGTGAGGAAACTCTCCGGAGAATTGGGAAGCCGGTGAAGGTTGCAAAACCTCAACCCGGCGCTGCCCCCGCAACGGTAGCAGGACTGAAGGACGCGACGGGAGCCACTGGACGGCAAGTCTGGGAAGGTGTCGCGCCAGCCCCGAAGGGGGCGGTTCTGGAGCCCGGAAACCAGCCACAGGCGTAGTTAACCCGGACTGATCGCGGTGGGCGATCGGGAGGCGGATGCTGAAGCGACGGCGTTTCACGCCGGTCTCGCGCGCGGCAACGTTTCCTTTTTTTCACCGCAGGTCCCTGATCAGGATTTGGAAACGATGGATATCCGCGCCGACATGCTTTCGCGCCTTCAGGGCCGCCGCCCGGGCTTCACGCTCGACCGTCCCTTCTATCTGGATGCGGATTTCCATAAGCTCGACCTCGAGCATATCTGGTACAAGGACTGGCTCTTCGTCGGCCATGATTGCGAGCTGCAAAAGCCCGGCGATTACATGACCGTGCAGATCGGCGAATACCCGGTCGTCATTGTGCGCGCCGACGATGGCCGCATCAATGCGCTGCACAATTCTTGCCGCCACCGCGGTTCGCGCGTCTGCACCGAACATCGTGGCTCGGCCACCAAGCTTGTCTGCCCCTATCACCAGTGGACCTACGATCTCGAAGGCAAGCTGCTCTTCGCCCGCCAGATGGGCGACAATTTCGATGGCGCGGAATTCGGCATGAAGCGCGTCGCCTGCGAGACGGCCGGCGGCTATATCTTCGTGTCGCTCGCCGACCAGCCGATGGATTTCGCCCCCTTCCGCGCGCTCATGGAGCCCTATTTCCTGCCGCACCGCCTGCGCGAGGCGAAGGTGGCTTATGAAAGCACCATCATTGAAAAGGGCAATTGGAAGCTCGTCTGGGAAAACAACCGCGAATGCTACCACTGTGCCGGCAACCATCCGGAACTCTGCAAGACCTATCCGGAAGCCCCCTCGGCGACCGGCGTTTCTGGCGCCGATGACGATCCGGAGACCGTCGAGCATTGGGAAAAGTGCGAGCAGATCGGCCTGCCGAGCCGCTTCGTCATCGATCAGGCCGGCCAGTATCGCGCCGCCCGGATGCCGCTGCTGCGCGATGCCGTCAGCTACACGATCTCGGGCCGCAAGGCCGTGCAGATGCGCCTGTCGGATAGCGTCAACATGGACCGCATCGGCACGCTGCTGCTCTTCCATTACCCGACGACGTGGAACCATGTGCTCTCCGACCATGCCGTCACCTTCCGCGTGCTGCCGATCAGCGCCACGGAAACGGCGGTCACGACCAAGTGGCTCGTCCACAAGGACGCCGTCGAGGGCATCGATTACCGCCTCGAAGAGCTGACCCATGTCTGGACCGAGACCAACGATCAGGATCGCCAGATCGTCGAGGAAAATGCCCGCGGCATCGCCTCGCCGGCCTATCAGCCGGGCCCATATTCGGAGGTCCATGAGGGCGGCGTTGCCCAGTTCGTGGAATGGTATTCCGATTTCATGGTCGAGCGGTTGACCGGCCGTCCGCGCCTGCGCTCGGTTGCATAAGAGGTTTCACTTATGAACATGCAGCCGCTGATGGGGCAGACGCCCGATGCGCTTCATCTCGACGAGCTGAAGCCCTGGAACTCGGCGCGGCAGATGCTGGTCTGCCTCTCCGTGGCCGATGAAGCGCCGGATGTGAAGACCTTCACCTTCGCCGTCGAGGGCGGCGGCTGGTTCCGCTATGCGCCGGGCCAGTTCATCACGGTGGAACTGCGCGCCAAGGGCGGCGACCTGCATCGCACCTACACGATCTCCTCCACGCCCTCGCGACCCTATGCGCTGTCGATCACGGTGAAGGCTCAGGCCGCCAGCATCGGCACGCGCTGGATGTTCGACAACATCAAGCCCGGCAGCCGTATGCGCGCCTATGGCCCGTCCGGCCATTTCACGCTGACGCGGCCGCTCGCGCAGAAATACCTCTTCGTCTCCGCCGGCTCTGGCGTGACGCCGATGATGTCGATGTTGCGTTGGCTGGCCGATTGCGCGCCGATGACCGATGTCACCTTCCTCAATGCCTCGCGCCGTCCGGAAGAGATCGTCTTCCGCGCCGAACTCGAGCTGCTCGCCACGCGGATGCCGAACCTGAAGCTCGGCTTCATCCCGGAAGCGGCCTCCACCGTCTCGCCCTGGGCGGGGCTCACAGGCCGCATCGACCGCACCAAGCTGCAGCTCCTCGCGCCCGATTTCCTGTCGCGCGAAACCTTCTGCTGCGGCCCCGATCCGTTCATGAAAGCCGTGAGCGGCCTGCTGCGCTCCGAGGGCTTCGAAATGGGCCACTACCACCAGGAAAGCTTCGGCCTCGCGCCAACGCCCATCTCCCCCCTTGAGGGGGAGATGTCGGCAAAGCCGACAGAGGGGGGTGCCAAGGAAGGCCTCACCATCGACTTCCTCTCCACCGGCGAACACGTCTCGTGCGAACCGGGTGACACGGTCCTCAAGGCAGCCCGCTCGGTCCAGGTGCGTATTCCGGCGGCCTGCGAAAGCGGCATGTGCGGCACCTGCAAGGTGAAGAAGCGCTCCGGCGAGGTCGAGATGCACCACAATGGCGGCATCACGACCCGCGAGATCGACGAAGGCTATATCCTCGCCTGCTGCTCGCGCCCCTTGAGCGCGCTCGAAATCGAGGCGTGACGATGATGGGCGAGGGGACTGGCAGGCGCGCTGATACGCCGGAAGCACTCTTCCTCGCCTGGCTCTTCGCCCAGCCGTCGGGGACGGATATTCCGTCCGCCGCAAGGCTCGAGATCGCCCGCGTGGACCGCATCGAGATCGCGGCGGATCAGCGTGCGCGGCTGATTGGGTTGCTGACGCAGGCAACAGTCACGCCGCAGGGAGCAAGCCGGAAGGCAAGACGGCAGCGGCATTAGTTGATGTGACGAAGAATTTGATCGCCTGTGCGAAGTGAACCCCTCATCTGCCTGCCGGCATCTTCTCCCCAAGGGGAGAAGAGGGCTGGGCGCGACGTTGATGGCCTCCTCGCCCCTTGGGGAGAGGTCCGCCGAGCGAAGCGGAGGCGGGGGGAGGGGCGGGGGTGGCACAGCATCAAAGGTTATGTCTTATCCCGCCCTGCGCTTCTCCCCATAAGGACAAGGATCACAACGCCCGCTCCACCACCTCTACCGCCTCAGCCGCCGACTGCGGCGCGAGCTTGAAACCATGTCCCGAACAGGCCGAGAGCAGCGTCGCTCGTTTGCCCGCCGGGCGGATGACGAAATGCTCGTCTTCTGTGACGGTGTAATAGCAGGCCTTGCGTTCCAGCACCGTGTAGCGATCGAAATCGGCAAACGCGAGGTGGCCGGCCGCAATCAGATCCGCAACCTCTTCTTCACCGGCCAGACGCGGGGCATCCGGATCGCCTGTCCGGGAGAAGCGGTGATCGCCGATCTTCAGCCGCGTGCCGGGACGCGGCGGCAGGACGTAGGTACCCGTTTCGGCATCGAGATCGAGATAGATCGGCGCCGTCGCCCAGAGTGCTGCGAGCTCCGATGGCGGGGCGAGAAAGAGGACCGTCTGCCGCGATGGCACCAGCTCGCCGGTCGTGTCGGGCAGCAGCCGGTTGACCCAGGCGCCGGCAGCGATGATGACATGATCGCCCACATGCACCATGCCGCCCGCTCTCACGCGGCCGGTCTCGAAACCGATCTCCTCTACCTTCGTATGCGGATAGAACCGCACGCCTTGCGCTGCGAGATGCACCACGAGATCGGTGACGATGCGGCTTGGGAACAGCATCCCGGAGCCGGAAAGCTCGACCGCGCGCGACACGCCCTCCGTCCGGATCAGCGGGTGCTCCGCGCCGAACCGTGCCGGATCGAGCTCGCGCCAGCCGACACCCATTTCGCTCATGTCCTGAAGCGACGATCCGATCCAGCCGGTCTCCTCGCGTTCGAACGCGATCATCGACATCGCCTCGAAATGCCGCGCCCCGATGTCGGCAAACAGTTGCTCCCATAGCGCAAAGGCCTGCGGCATCCGCGCGGCATAGTCATGCATCGGACCATAGGCGTGGCGGGTGATGCGGTGTTCGTCGAACGAGCTGGAGACCGGGTTCGGGATCGGCCCCTGATCGAACAGGCTGACGCGATAGCCCTTGCGGACCAGCGTCCATGCGCTCGCGAGCCCGTTGATGCCCCCGCCCACGATCAGAATATGTGCCGTCATCGCCTCAGCCTTTCGGTTTCGGCACATGAAGGGACGTTTTCCCGTGCTGCGTAAAGATTCGATTCAGCTTTTCCCGGTAAAACTTTGTTAGCAATTCCGTCATGCCAGCGTTGTCGATGCTGCGGGGCGGGCCGAATGTCCTGTTTGTATAGAGTGACGATGTTCATGCGTTTGCCCGCCGGTCTCCTGTATCTCGGCCTTCTGGCAACCCTTGCCGGCTGCCAGTCCCAATCTACCAGCGATGTCCTTTCGGTGGGCACCTCGTCGGAGAAGACGGGCGCCATCGCCATGCCATCCACGAATATTCCCTCCGCTTCGGCCAGGAAGACCGCACGGGCGCCGATTGCGCCGCCGGCAGCCGTTCCCGGGCCAAGTGAAGCGCCGGCGCTGGCCATGGCGACACCCCCGCAGCAGCCGGTGCCGTTTGAGGATGTCCAGCCACAGCTGATCCCCGCTGTTGCCGAGCCGATGGCGCGGCCGACAGCCGAGAAGGTCAATTTCGTCATTCCGTCGAGCCCAACCGGGGCAGGCTCCATGCATCCGCGTAGCCGGATGCCGATCTACAGCCAGCGCTTCCGCGATGCCAAGCCGATCAATTTCGGCCGGCATTCGCCGCGCGCCTATGCGGTCCACGGTGTCGACGTCTCGCGCTGGCAGGGCAATATCGACTGGCGCAAGCTGCGCGAACAGGGCGCAAACTTCGCCTTCATCAAGGCCACCGATGGCGGCGACCATACAGACCCGATGTTCCGCACCAACTGGAACGGCGCCAAGGGCGCGGGCCTGAAACGCGGCGCCTATCACTTCTTCTACTGGTGCCGCACGGCCGGCGAACAGGCCGACTGGTTCATCCGCAATGTGCCGCGCGATCCGGAAGCGCTCCCGCCCGTCATCGACGTCGAATGGAACCACGACTCCGCCTGCCGGCAGAAGCTGAGCCCAAAGCTCGTGCGCGAAAAGATGAAGGTCTTCATGGAAAAGGTCGAACGCCACTACGGCAAGCGACCGATCATCTACACCGCGCCGGATTTCTATGAAGACAACCTCCAGGGCGCCTTCGCCGAATATCCGTTCTGGCTGCGCGCCGTGGCCGAGCACCCGTCCAAGGTCTACCCGAACCGCCGCTGGGTCTTCTGGCAATATTCCGGCTCCGGCCTCTCCCACGGCGTCCAGGGCCGCATCGACCTCAACACCTTCTACGGCAGCGCCGAGGACTGGCACCGCTGGGTGGCGTCGAACTGAGGTGAGCTTCGCCTTCGGCGATAGGGCCATGCCGGATCGGGCCTGACTGGCTCGATCGGCAAGCCGGATCAGAACCCCTTGCGCTTCAGAACGACGAACCACTTGTGCGATCTGTCTGCAATATGCCCGTCGGCTGTCAGGTCGAGAGTCTTTTTGGTCACCGAATCCAGCACGTTGGCGCCGATAACATCAATGCTGTTGCCGTTCTTGGCCACGACCAGGTCGGTATGCGATTGATAGTTTCCGGTCTTGTCGTAGAAGGATTGTGCCTCGTCAAAGCTGACTTTGGAGTAGGTATAGCCGATCAGGTCGCCGACATCGGGTTTAGCCGCCTCGTCCTTGAGCCGGTACCCCCAATAGAGAGCCGGCTGATTCTCCTTCTTTGCCTTTACGAAGCGTCTGATCCATTTGGAATGCGCGTTGGCGAATGGAAACTCGTTCTTCGTGAATTTGGCGCCGTGAAAGAAGGCGCTCATTCCCACGGCAGACCAGTAGTATTCATCATTCGAGATGTCATTAGCGCTCGGTTTGTCTTTCACAATGGAGCAATAATTCGCGATGATATAATCCGCGAACTTGTCTTCATCGTCGGTGTGACCGATCTTCTTCTTGCCGGTCGTCAGGTTCCAGGTGGAATTTCCCCAATGGTTCCACTCCTTGTTGGCGGCATCGAGAAGGTCTTGCAGGGTTTTTGCCATTTTCGTTTCTCCCAAGGGTTACGCTGACCGGGACGGTCCGGCGCGCTTCAGATGAATTTTTTGTCCTTGCTGGACCAGCGGAAGGCCTTGAACGCTTCGCGCTTCGGCGTCAGCGCCTTGCGAAGGTTGATAACGCGTTCCGGTTCGCTGACCTTGCCGATCGTCAGGAGAGCCTCGAAGGCGTCAGCCTGTCGCAGCGCCTCCTTGATGTCGGAATTGCCGCCCCGACCTTGATGCCTGATGTCGAAGACGATGCAGCAGAGGTCGGCCGTCCTTCCATCGAGATTGGCTGCCCGATCGACGTCGCGGAGCCGCCGCAATGCGGTCTCCACCATGTGTCGGACCTGCAACTCCCGCGCGTTCCTGTGGTTGACGGTCCAGTGAATGAACCGTGCGGCCGCCAGCACCTCGGAATCTTCGACCTCGACAAGGCTCGGATTGAGATAGGCCTGCAGGCCGGCTGTGGAGGCCGCATCTGCCAGTATCGTATCGCCGCTTGATCCGTGCCGGACGATCTTGTCTCCCGACACGGAAAGATCCGGGAAATAGTCTTTCGCTTCGGCCAGCCCCAGCATGTCCTTGAACCAGCGAATGAAATCCTCGTTCGGGAGATGAGCGGCAAATTGCCCGAAGCCGAAGGTGAAACGGGCGCGGTCATAGGTGTTGAGCGAGATGAAACTCTGCCCCTCGCATTGCGCGGTCGGCTCGATAAACTCCGCCATGAAGGCATATTGGGCTTTGAAATCGGCGGCCTTGTAGAGAAATTGCCTGGCATAGCTGTTGCCGAAAAAGCCGCCGTCGTTGCTCAGTCCAAAGTGATCGACGCCGCTCTTCCTGGACTTGTACCGGACCCTCTGACCGACCGGGAATTTTTGCCCCTGATCGGGTGCGGCCGAAAACGCACTCCCGTCGCGGAAAACATCAAAATAGATCGGCATAGCTATCCCCCTCTGGTTGCGGGAGGAAAATAACACACCTTTATAGTTTATAAAGGAAAATATTCACGCATAGGATGTATCAATCGTGACGACAATCAAGGCGTGGGTTGGTGGCGCTCGACAGGGCAAGGAAACATCGGCATTTCGCTGCGGCAGCGATCCATGGATCTCAGGCTCAAACGGAACCGCACAAGCTCCAGTTCGCCCAAGCGCCTGTAGCGTTTCAGTATCCAACGGAAACGCCGAGACGCTCCATCTCTTTGTTTTCACGCAATTCCGCACGCGAAACCGGTTTCCATTGCCGGCTCGGAATTGCTCTGACGCATTAAGAACGTTGGTGCCGCCTTAATGCTCGCCGTGGCTCAGCCTGATCCGCCGAACCGTCCACCAGACCCCCGCCACCGCAAGCGGTACGAACAGTCCGGTGGCAATCACCGGGTCGATGGGCAGCGTGTCATGCGGCAAAGCCTTGATGAAATAGCCGAACAGCCCGACGACATAATAGGAGATCGCGGCGACGGAGAGCCCCTCGACCGTCTGCTGCAGGCGCAGCTGCATTTCGGCACGCTTGTTCATGGTGGTCAGCAGGTCGGAATTCTGCCGCTCCAGCTCCACGTCGATCCAGCTTCGGATGAGGCTCGTGGCACGCGCCAACTTGCGCGACAGGTTCGCCTGCCGCTCCTCGATCGACTGGCAGGTGCGCATGGCGGGTGCGAGGCGCTTTTCCAGAAACGAGCCCAGCGTCTCGAAGCCGGCCACCGAGGTTTCGCCCAGCGCCTTGATGCGCTCCTGCACGATGCCGTAATAGGCGCGGCTCGCGCCGAAACGATAGAGGCTCAGCGCCGCATTGGCCTCGAGTTCGGCGGCAAGCCGAGTCACTTCGGCCAGCATCCGGTCGGCCTTCGAGCGCGCCTCGGTCCGCATGTCATGCGTGAGCCCGGTCAGCCCGTCCTCGATCCGGCGGATTTCCGGCGATAGCGTCTGTGCGAGCGGCAGGCCGAGCATGGCGAGCGTCCGGTAGGTCTCGATGTCTAGCACGCGCTGCACCAGCGCGCCGGTGCCGGCCTGCGTCATGCCCTTGTCGATGACGAGGATTTGCGTCAGCCCGTCGCCGTTCTGGCGGAAGTCGGTAAAGATCTCGGCCTGTCCGTCCTTGACGATGGAATGGCAGAGGCTCTGCGGCTCGAATTGCGCAATGGCCGCCCGCGCCACCTCGTCATCGGGACGGATCTCAAGCCGGATGCCGGAGATCAGCGAACCGGGCGCGGAAAAGCTGCTGCCAAACGGATGAACCGGCACCTCGCCACCGAACATCTCCGGAGGCGGCGCGTCCCAGAACCAGGTCGAGAATTCCGTATGCCGCTCCCAGCGCAGCGTCCCGGCACCCCAGGAAATCGCATGATGGCGCGCCTCGCGCGAGGGGAGGGCAGCGCCACGCTCACGACAGATCCCCGCCATGACGGCGTGATCTACGCCCGAGCCGCCATCCGACATGAAGGCCAGCTGCAGGATGACCCGCGGTGACGTCACTAGCGCATAGGGCCGCGAATGGATTTCCCCCAGCGCGCTTGCCCGCTCCGGCGCAACCGGAAAATTGAATGCCTGCTCGCCCAATGCGCCATCCCCCGAAGCTTGGGTGTTCCTGTCGAAAGTCTTAGTGGGTGGGGATGACAGGCGCAACTGCGGTGAAGGGTCGCGTGTTATGGCGCGGGGCGCCCCGCCGTCGCGTCACCTCCTACTCTTATGACATCCCACCCCGTGCTTCCTCATGCGCTGTCTCCACAGTCTGTTCAGGGCGGAGCGGCAGGGTTTCTCGACAAGCGCGTAGCTTGCGGTTGCGGCGAGTGCGGTTCCCGCCATCGCCGGGCCGGTGCCGATGATATTGGAGAATTTATAGAACGGCTGTTGCCACAGGTAGAGCGAATAGGAAAGCAGGCCGAACGCGGTCAGCCATGGGCTGCGAAGGGCCCGAAGCAGAGAGGGCGCTGCGAAATCGATCGTACTGACGCTGATGGCGAGAGCGATCGTTCCGAGCGTGTATTGCATCCAGGCGGGAAACATCTGGTCGGACAGGATCAGCGCGAGAAGAAAGGTCGTGGTAGCCAGCCAAGGCGGAAGCGCTGCGCCGCGCCGCAGCCTGTCCAGCGGCCGTACGGTCAGATAGACGGCAAAGGGAAGCAGTACGGAGGCGGCTCGCACATCCGTGCGCCAGAAGAGCTCATGCTCGTTCTGCTGCGTGAAAAGAGCCTGTACGATGCCGGATACCATCATGGCCGCGGCAAGACAGACCGCGATGATCGGGAAGAGCCTTTCGGCGCCCGCCTTGCTCGGCAACGTCCCGGCGTCCGGGTCCAGGCTGGCCCCTTCGGGTTCTGAGCGAGGAGCAGCCCAACGCCGGGCGGCAAGCGCGATCAGGACCAGAATGAGATAGGCGTGCTCCTCCACGCAGACGGACCAGATGTGGTCGATGGTGAGGATATCGGGATAGCGCGGCGCGGCATAGTTCATGACGAACAGGATGCCTGCCAGAAATTCCCGGATGGATATGCTCGGCGCGTAGGCGGGATAGAGCGGCCGCAAGTTGGAGACGATCAGCATCAGAAGGCAGAATGCCAGCAACCCGGGATAGATGCGGGAAAAGCGCCGCCACAGGAAGGTCCGCCAGGGCGTTGCCTGCACGACCAGAAGCTCCGCCATCAGCCGCCCGCTGAGAACGAAGAAAAGCTCGACGCCGAAATTGCCGAAATGGAAGCGCTCGATATCGCCGAAATGGTCAAGCAGCACGAACAGGATGGCAAGACCGCGCCAGCCATCCAGGTAAGTGACGCGTTGCATGGCCATGGAAAAGAACTCCGCAATCCGTGATGCCGTGATGAGGGGTCAGAGAAATGCCTCCGTCACCCGCACATCGCCCACCTTGATCCCGTTCCAGTTCCGCATCTCGTAGTCGGCCATCGCCAGCAGTTTGTCTTGCACCTCCGGTTCACCCTTGAAGAACCGCGCCAGCGTCGCTGCGACCATGCTCTCCGCAGCGCGCGTGGCGCCATCGTCGCATTTCATCGCCATGGCGATGCCCTGTTCGGGCAGCGCGGCGACGAAGACGCCTTCGGCGCCGGTCTTGGCGAAGATGCGGCCGGGGGCGGCCTGCATGAGGGCGGTGCAGGCGCGCTTGGTGCCGGCGACATACCAGGGTTCGGCCATGCAGGCCTGCATGAGGCGCTTCGCCGATTTCGCGCGGATCGGTTCGAGACCCACGCCCGTCGTCATCTTGGCAAAGCCATGTGCCAGACCCTTGAGCGGGCTCGCATAGGTCGGGATCGAGCAGCCGTCGACGCCGCAATTGTCGTGGCCGAGGATGGAGCCGGTCAGGTTCTCCATGATGCCGCGGATTTCCGCCTGCAGCGGATGATCGTACCCGATATAGCCCTTCGTGTCGGTGCCCGTGTGGCAGCAGGCGCAGATGAAGCCGGCATGTTTGCCGGAGCAATTGTTGTAGAGCTGGCCGGGCTTCGGCCCATGCGAAGCCTGCTCGATGAGGACCGGCTGCTGGAACGACCAGTGCGACCCGCATTCCAGCGTGTCCTCATCACGGCCCGCCGCCCTGATCATGGCGCGCGCAAGCTCGGCATGTCCATCCTCGCCGGAATGCGAGGAACAAGCGAGCGCCAGTTCCTTGTCTCCGAAACCATACGCGTCCGCCGCCCCGCTTTCCATCAGCGGCAGCGCCTGCATCGCCTTGCAGGACGAACGCGGAAACACCGGATGATCGATATCGCCGGCCTCGAACACGACCTTACCGTCGCCATCCACCACGACGACCATGCCGCGATGCCGGCTCTCGACAACGTCGCCGCGCGTGACTTCCACCAGAACCGGATTGGCCATGACCTGCCTCCTGCGTGTTTCCTTCTTGTCACGCCTTATGGGAGGAATCGAGGGGCGAAGGCAAGGGGACGCAAGGTCAACCCTTGAGTGTCATCTCTGCTTCTAGATCGACTTTGCGCATCCCGCCGTCGGGTGTCTTCAAGGTCAGTTCGACACTGCCGCCGAGAGAATGCATGTAACGCACGACGGACGACAGCAGAATATCTTCGGCGTTTTCAATCTTTGAAACTGTGTTCTGCGTCATGGAGGCACGCGTGGCAATTTCCCTCTGCGTGACGTTCATTTCTTTTCGTACCTCGGCCAAGGCCTTGCCAAGACGCCGCGCGGCACGCCTGGCGTCAAGTCTTGCCTGCACCTCGGTCGGTAGCTCGGCGCGCAGTGTTTTCCATTCAACGTCCATGCTCATGCTCCGTCAGCCATGCATCAAAACGCCTGTCCGCCTTGGCGATCAATGTCCTGTAGAAGAGGCTCTGGTTCTTGCCCTGCTTTTCGCCGCCGCAAAGGACAACCGCCCGTTGACCGGGGTCGAATGCGAAGGCGAAGCGCCAGACATGGCCGGCAAATCGCACTCGCATTTCCTTCATGTTCGCGTGGCGTGAGCCATGCAGCGTATCAACAGAAGGTCGGCCCAACATCGGGCCCTCATCCTCCAATATATCCAGAATCTCGCCTGTCAGCTCTTTCAGCTTGAGGTCCAGAGCTTTCCATTCCGGTACGAACTCAGGATGAAAAAGAACCCTGAACGTCATCAAATTAACCTAAGTTTATATCTTTAAAGATATATGGTCAAGAAGCATTCGCGCGGCAAGTCTGCCACAATCAGGGCGAGAATAAAATCGCGGGCCCGGATTAACCGCTTTTGGATGCGCGTCTCCCCTTGATCACGCCCGGCGAAGCATCTAGCGCTGGTGGCTTCTGGAGCGATCTCCCATGCTGTCCACCATCCGTTTTGTCGCGCACCATCCGGTGCTGCGCATCTATGCCCTTCTGTTGTTCGTGTCTGCCTGCGCGGGCGGAGCGATGCATCCGTATCTGGCGCTGGTCGCGATCGATACGCTCAACATGAGCGGGCAGGGCTTTGCGCTGACGATGTTCGTCTCGACGCTGACGAGTCTCGTTTTCGGTGTGACGATCGGCATCGTCTCCGATTTCGCCGGCAACCGGCGGCGGATGATGGCGGTCCTCATGCTGCTTGGCGTGGTGGGGGCGGGGCTGGTCTGGCTGGTGCAGTCTGCCTGGATGCTGGCGCTGTCGCTGATCGCCATCCTGCCGTTTGCCAATATCGCACCGCTGGTCTTTGCCGGTACGCGTATGGAAGTGGCGGACATGGAGACGGATGAGGCGGCCTCGGTCAATTCGATCATCCGCACCACCATGTCGGCCGCCTGGGTGGTCATCCCCGTGGCGGTTGCCTTCGTGCTCCAATCGGGCGGCTTCGGGGTGATGAATGTCTGGCTGGTGACGGCGCTGCTGTTTGCGCTCTGCCTCGGCGTGGTTCTGCTGCTTCTCCCGCGCAATGCCCGCGCTGGCTCCGCGCAGGGCGGTCTTGCCGTCTATTTCTCGGCGCTGAAGGAACTGACGCATCCAGGCATTTTCCTGCGCCTGCTTGCGGTATCGCTGATCGTGGCCGGCGAGTGGCTGAACGGTTATCTGCAGGCGCTGGTCATCAAGACCACGCTCGGCGGCTCGCTCTCCGATGCCGGCTTCATGGCGAGCGGCGTGGCGCTGATGGAGATCCCCTTCATGCTCGCCTGGGCGGCGGCCCTTCGCCGTCTCGGCGCGGTCAACACGATCCTCGCGGGCGCAGCACTCTATGGCGGTTATCTCATGCTGATGGGGTCGGCGACCGCCGTCTGGCAGGTTCATGCGCTGATCCCGCTTGCGGGGGCGGGAGCGGCCGCGCTCCTGTCCATTCCACTTTCCTATTTCCAGGATCTCTTCCCCGGGCGGCCGGGGCTCGGCACATCGCTCTCGCCGATCGAGGGCTTCATCGGCACCGGCGTCTCGGCGGCCATCTTCGCCATCGGCACGCATGTCACGACCTATCAGGGTACGGCCTTTATCGGCGCGGGCGTGATGGCGGCGGCGGCCGTCATGCTGGTGGTCGTCGAACGGCTCGTGCCGCGCGAATAGCTTGCAAGGGCCTTGAACCGACTCTTTGAAGGGTCTAGCCCAAGGGTTCTGGGAGTGTCTTCATGTTATCCACCATCCGCTTTGTCGCGCACCATCCGGTGCTGCGCGTCTATGGCCTGCTGATGTTCATCGCGTCTTCGGCCAATGCCTGCATCCAGCCCTACCGCGCACTGATCGCCATCGACACGCTTCACATGAGCCCGCAGGGTTTTGCGGCGATGATGCTGCTGTCGACGCTGACGGCGCTCGTCTTCGGTGTCTGCATCGGCATCGTTTCCGACTTCGCCGGCAATCGGCGGCGGCTGATGGCGATGCTCATGGCCACCGGCATTGCGGCCGCGCTGCTGGTCTGGTCGGTCGAGACGGCCTGGATGATGGCGCTGGTCGTCATCTGCCTTCTGCCCTTCGCCAACATCACCCCGCTGATCTATGCCGGCACGCGCATGGAGGCTGCCGACCTGGATCCGGGCGAGGCGGCGTCGGTGAATGCGGTGGTCCGTACCACGATGTCGGCTGCATGGGTGTTCATCCCGGTCGCCGTCGCGCTGGTGCTCGAAGCCGGTGATCTCGGCGTCATGAATGTCTGGCTGGTCATGGCGCTTCTCTTCGCGCTCTGCTTGGCGCTGGTGCTGGTGTTCCTGCCGGATATCGCGCGTGCAGGATCTGCGCCCGGCGGGCTCGCCGGCTTCCGCGCCGCGCTTCGGGAGCTCGTCCATCCCGCCATCCTCCTGCGGCTCGTCGCCCTGTCGCTGCTCACCTCTGTCAACTGGCTGAACGGCTATGTTCAGGCGCTGACGATCAAGACCACGCTGGGCGGCTCGCTCGGTGATGCCGGCTTCATGGCCAGCGGCATCGCGCTCATGGAAATTCCCTTCATGCTTGCCTGGGCGTCCGCGCTTCGCCGCCTCGGCGCGGTTCGGACGCTGGTGGCCGGCGCCGTCCTTTATGCCGTTTATCTCGTCGGCATGGGCCTTGCGGGGAGCGTCTGGCAGGTCCATGCCCTGATCCCCGTCGCGGGCGCGGGGGCGGCCGCGATCCTCTCGGTGCCGATTTCCTACTTTCAGGACATGTTCCCGGACCGGCCGGGGCTCGGCACGTCGCTCTACCCCATGCAGACCTTTCTGGGCACCGGCGTGGCCGCCGGCCTCTTCGCCGTCGCCACCCGTTTCACATCCTATCAGGGCACTGCCATCGTCGGCGCCTGCGTCACGCTCGCGGCATCCGTTCTGCTGGTCCTGGTGGAACGGCGCGTGCCGATGCGGCCCGCGTGAGGCGGTGCCCGGGCCGCAACGTGCCTTGTTGCCGCAGGTCATCCTAGTAGAGTCTGTGAATATCACTTAAGTCTAATTTAACGCCGCACGGCCAAAGTTCGGCTGTCGATTGGGTGGGTGAGATGAATGACGCGTGGTGACTTCGGGAACAGTTCGGCGCTGGAAGCCCTGACGGGCGGCCTGAGCGGCCTCCAGTCCGTCCGCTCCGCCGAGCTGACGCAGCTGATCGCGCTTGGCTTCGAGGCCTGTGCCATTCCGGTCGCGCTTTTCGCGCCCGACGACACGATCGCTTTTGCCAATGATGCATATCGGACGCTCATGAACGTGACCCCGGATGCCCGAAGCTTTGGCGACATCGTGCGCCACGCCCATCGGTCGGCGCGGGGGCCGGTTCTGTCGATGGAACCCGATGCATGGCTCGCCATGGCCGCCAAGCGGCGGCGGGTGCGCGAGGTGCGCTCCTTCGAGGTCGATTTCATTGACGGCTCCTGGTACATGGTGACCGAAAGCTGCATCGAAGGCGGGTGGCTCTGGAGCTTCTACACCGACATCACCTCCTTGAAATCCAAGGAGCAGACGCTGCTGATGGCCCGCGATACAGCCCTTCGCGAAGCCGATACCGACACGCTGACCGGCCTCTTCAACCGCCGCTACGGCGTCTCCGAGCTCGATCACCAGATCAACGTTGCGCGGCGCAGGGCCACCGCCCTCGCCATCGTCCTCCTCGACCTTGATCACTTCAAGAAAATCAACGACACGCGCGGCCATCTCGCCGGAGATGAGGTCCTGTCACACTTTGCCCGCGCAGTCAGCCAGGTCGTTCGCCGAGGCGACACATTCGCCCGATATGGCGGCGAGGAGTTCCTGCTGATCATGCCCTCTGCGGGCGAGCCAGAGGCGCTGGCGGTCATCGACCGCGTTCGCCAGAAGATCGCGATGTCGGCGATGCCAACGCTCGGGCACGACTACAGCTTCTCTGCCGGCATTGCGCGCATGGCGCCTCTCGATGATGTCCAGACCCTGCTGCGCCGTGCCGACGAGGCGCTCTATGCGGCCAAGGAGGCGGGGCGGAACTCCTCGCGGATCGCCGCCCCGCCGATCTCTTGAGACGCGGGACTGCTCAAAGCGTCAGCACGATCTTGCCGATATGCCCGCTGTCTTCCATCAGCCGGTGCGCCTCGGCCACCTTTTCCAGCGGCAACACCGCGTGGATGACGGGCGCAATATCTCCGGCGTCGAGCTTCGGCCAGACCTTTTCCCGCAGCGAATCCCGAATGGCCTGCTTTTCCTGCGCACTGCGCGGACGCAAGGTCGAGCCCATGACGCGCAGGCGCTTCATCATGATCGCACCGAGATTGGCCTTTTCGGCCACGGCGCCGCCCAGAAGCGCGATGATCGAAAGCCGTCCATCCTTGCCGAGTGCCCCGATATTCTTGTCGAAATAGGAGCCGCCGATCATGTCGAGAATGACATCGACGGAGCCGGCTTCTTCCTTGATGACGGCAAGGAAATCTTCCGTCTTGTAATTGATCGCCCGCTTTGCCCCGAGCTGAACGCAGGCCAAGCACTTCTCGCCGGAGCCAGCGGTCGTGTAGACCTCGGCGCCGAAGGCTTTCGCGAGCTGGATCGCCACCGTCCCGATGCCGCTCGTGCCGCCATGGACGAGGAACTTCTCACCCGCCTTCAGGCCTGCCATGTCGAAGACATTGGCCCAGACGGTGAAGAAGGTTTCAGGCACCGCTGCCGCGCGCACCGCGTCATAGCCTTTCGGCCAGGGCAGGGCCTGTCCTGCCGGCACCACGCAATATTCGGCATAGCCGCCGCCATTGCAGAGCGCCGCCACGCGATCGCCGATCGACAGCGCCGTCACGCCGTCACCCAGCGCCACGACCTCGCCAGCAACCTCAAGTCCGAGGATCGGGCTCGCGCCCGGCGGCGGCGGATAGGTGCCCTGCCGCTGCGCCACATCCGGCCGGTTGACGCCGGCCGCGTGAACCTTCACCAGAACCTCTCCGGCCTTCGGTTGCGGCACAGGACCCTCGACGATCTTCATCGCCTCCGGTCCGCCTGGAGCCGGCAGATCGACATGGCGCATGGTTTGGGGCAGGGCGGTCATGGGCGTCCTCCAATTGTCTTTTTCCGATCCCTTTGACATAGGCGTCCGACACGCTCCCGTCCAGCACATCGCTCGGGTGAACCCGTTCATGATGGTTCGAGAAGGCGTCTGCGTGGTTGGCGTTCTGCCACACTTCCGAAGCGGTCCATGGGGCCGCGCGTTTCAGCCAAATTTTGCCGCAAACTGCGCTCACCCATGGGGATGTCAGCAATTTCTTGGGGGACAGTCACATGAAGCGTCTGATGGTTATGGCGATGATTGCCGTGGGAGCCGGAACGTTGACAGGCTGCGTCGATTATCCCGGCGATGTGGTCGTGGTCCGCCACAGCGGCTATTACTACTCCGACCCTGGCTATTATCGCGGCGGCTATTATTATCGTGACCGTGGATATTACGCGCCGCGGTACTATTATGGCGGATATTACAGGCGCCATCACCACCATCACCACCACTGGTGAGATGGCGCTGACGAAGCGTCCGGATCAGGCGGCAAATCAGGCTCCGGGCGTTTCGAGCAGGAGCGCCCATAGTCTTCTTCGCGCTCAGATCGTCTCGAAGAGGATCCCCTCGTTGTTGGACTTCACCCGCTTCTTCAGGCCGGCGATATGGGCTGAAAGCACGGCCGGATCGCCAAAGACGCGGCCGGGCGGGACCTCGATGATGGCAACCGAACAACTGAGGAAATCGAAGGCGCGGCGGATGCCGGCGCGATCGACGCCCTCGATCTGGCCGCGCTCGCGGTCCTCCGGCGCATAGAGACGAAGCGCGTCGTTTTCGAAATCCTCCAGCAGCCGCTCGAAGATCATTTCGAGTTCCTCGTTCGACCAGCCCGTCATGCCGGCAAAGAAGTCGTCGCCGCCGACATGGCCGAGGAAGATGGAGGGCGAGAAGAAATAGCGCTTCATCAGGCGGGCGAAGAGCGAGATCGCCTCGTCCCCGCGCTGGAAGCCGTAATGATCGTTGAACGGCTTGAAATTGTCGAAGTCGCAATAGCAGAGATGCCGCGTTGCGCCGCCATCGGCCATGGTTTCCTCGAGATAGGAATGGATGGCCTGGTTACCGGGAAGCCCGGTCAGAGGGTTCTGGTCCTGCGCCTGCCGCACCAGCTTGGCATTGATGATCTTGACCAGTGCTGCGGCCGAGATGACGCCAGCATAGCGCATGTTCTCGGTGAGGATCACGCATTTGGCGTCTTCCGTGCCTGAAAACACCGCCATCAGGCGGCTGGAATCGGCGCCGATATCGACCACGGGGGCGGGGTCGATGAAGCGGGCGATGGTGCCGCCATAGAAGCGGTTCTGAAGGAGATCGCGGCCATAGGGCTGGTAGATGTAGCTTTTCAGCCGCGCTTCCTGCACGATGCCGCGCGGCTCGCTATGGGCGTTGACGACCGGAATGAAAGGCAGGTCGGAATGCTGGCGGAAAATCTCGAACAGCGTCTCGATCGCGGCATCCTCGCGGATCGTCGGCACCGCCTCCACCTGCTGGCGCACCAGCACCTCGTCGACCGAGCGGCGCACGCGCCGGTTCTGCCCGAGGTCGCGCAAATGCGGGAAGCCATCGCGAAATTCTGACGGCTCGAGCGACGGATAGGCGACGAACCAGCCCTGCACCAGGTCGATGCCGAGATCGCGGCAGACCAGGAACTCGCCCTCGGTCTCGACACCTTCCGCAATCACCCGCACGCCCAGAACATGCGCCATGTCGACGACCGTCTTGGTCAGATGCCGCTTGCGCGCCACCGTATCGATCCGGGAAACGAGATGCCGGTCGATCTTGAGATAATCGAGATCGTAGTCGCTCAACAGCTTCATCTCGGCATGGCCGGTGCCGAAATCATCGATCGCCAGCTTGAACCCCATGCGCCGCATCTGCGCGATCAGGTCGGGGAAATCGGGTGCGCTGGAATTGTCGGAACGCTCCGACAGTTCGATGCAGACGGAAGAAGGTGAGATGGCATTCTTCTGCAGATAGGCGAGTAGAAGCGGCAACAGCCGCTGGCCGGCCTGCAGCATCCGATGATCGAGATTGAGGAACAGCGTGCGCTTCTCGAATTCGGCCAACGACGTGAACTTGGCAAAGGAGCGCGAGGTCGTGAACAGCTCGAGTTCCATCAGTTCGCCAGACAGCGCAAAGGCGTCCAGAAGGGCAGGTGGGGCATCGAAGCCGAGCTTGTCGTGGCCGCGCATCAGCGATTCGTAACCGTGGATCTTGCCAGACACGGTCTCGACGATCGGCTGGAATGCCGTGTCGACGGCTGCCTTTGCCAGCGGCATGAGCGCCATTCGGCTATAGGCCGCCGGATCGTGGCTGGTCAGCGGAAGGATTGCGGGCATGGGAAACTCCGACGGGGGCGAACGGGGGTCCTGGAAGGATACGAGCAGGACTTCAGGCGCAAATGCTGAACAAATCCTTCACCCAATATGAAACTTACGTGACAGTGCCCTCAACGGATACATTTGAAATCGTTGCATTTTCGCATGGTTAACCAGCGGCAAACGAGCGATTGGCGAATCTTGCGCCTGCCGTCGGATTTTTATTGATTGATGAATCAATCAAAATTAAACTGGCTTCCATCAAGGGGAAACGGGATGCCGAAAATTGGAATGGAACCAGTTCGCCGCAAGGCGCTCGTGGATGCCGCGCTGAAGGCGATCGGCGATCACGGCTCGCTCGATGTGACCATGCAGGAAATTGCGAAAAGCGCAGGAGTCTCGCCCGCGCTCGCCTTCCATTATTTCGGCTCGAAGGATCAATTGCTGCTCGCCACCATGCGCAGCTTGTTGCGCCAGCTGAAGGAGGAGGCGGTTGCCGCCATCCGGCAGGCCGAAACGCCGCGAGGCAAGGTGAGCGCGCTGATCGCCGTCTCCTTCGGCGCTGAACAGTTTGCTGCCTCCACGGTCGCCGCCTGGCTCGCCTTCTATGTCGAGGCACAGCGCTCCGACGAGACGCGCCGACTGCTGACCGTCTATGCCCGCCGCCTGCATTCCAACCTTGTCGCTGCCCTGTCGCCGCTCTGTGGCAGGGTAGAAGCCCATCACATCGCCGAAGGCGCTGCCGCACTTATCGACGGCCTCTACATTCGTCGCGCGCTCGATGCTGCCCGTCTTGATGTCAGTGGCGCGGTGGCCCTGGTGGAAGATTACGTAACCTTGAAATTGAACGCGGTAACCCGCTGAAGCGACTCCTGAAAAGAAAGAGAGCGAGCCATGCGCGCCCAACCGAAAGCCAGCCATTTCATCAACGGCGAATATGTCGAAGACACCGCCGGCAATGTCATCGAATGCGTCTATCCGGCGACCGGCGAGGTGATCGCCCGGCTGCATTCGGCCACCCCCGCCATCGTCGAAAAGGCGATTGCCTCGGCCAAGGCTGCCCAAAAGGACTGGGCGAAGATGAGCCCGACGGCGCGCGGCCGCATCCTCTATCGCGCCTCGCAGATCATCCGCGAGCGCAACCGCGAACTCTCCGAGCTCGAAACGCTGGACACCGGCAAGCCGATCCAGGAAACCATCGTGGCCGATAGCACCTCCGGCGCGGACGCGATGGAATTCTTCGGCGGCGTCGCGCCGGCGGCCCTCAACGGCGAGCAGATCCCGCTGGGCGGCGACTGGGCCTATACGAAGCGCATTCCGCTCGGCATCGTGCTCGGCATCGGCGCGTGGAACTATCCGCAGCAGATCGCCTGCTGGAAGGCCGCCCCCGCGCTCGTCGCCGGCAACGCCTTCATCTTCAAGCCCTCGGAAGTGACGCCGCTCGGCGCGCTGAAGATTGCTGAAATCCTCATCGAGGCGGGCCTGCCCAAGGGCCTGTTCAACGTCGTGCAGGGCGATCGCGACGCCGGGCCGCTGCTGGTCAATCATCCCGAGATCGCCAAGGTCTCGCTCACCGGCTCCGTGCCGACGGGGCGCAAGGTGGCGGGGGCCGCCGCCGGTCAGTTGAAGCATGTCACGATGGAACTCGGCGGCAAGTCGCCGATGATCGTCTTCGACGATGCCGATGTCGAAAGCGCAATCTCTGGCGCCATGCTCGGCAACTTCTATTCTGCCGGACAGGTCTGCTCCAACGGCACCCGCGTCTTCGTGCAGAAGGGCATCAAGGACCAGTTCCTTTCGCGTCTCAAGGCGCGCACCGAGGCGATCCGCATGGGCGAGCCGCTGGACGAGGCGACCCAGATGGGACCGCTGGTCAACCGTTCGCAGCGCGAAAAGGTGCTCTCCTATATCGAGAAGGGCAAGGGCGAGGGCGCAACACTTCTCACCGGCGGCGGCATCCCCAACAATGTTTCTTCCGAAGGCTGCTTCGTCCAGCCGACCGTCTTCGCCGACGTGACCGACGAGATGGTGATCGCCCGCGAGGAAATCTTCGGCCCCGTCATGTGCGTTCTCGATTTCGACCATGAGGACGAGGTCATTGCCCGCGCCAACGCCACCGAATTCGGCCTCGCCGGCGGCGTCTTCACCGCCGACATGGCCCGCGCGCATCGCGTGGTCGATGCGCTGGAGGCCGGCACCGTCTGGATCAACACCTACAACCTCTGCCCCGTCGAAATCCCCTTCGGCGGCGTCAAGCAGTCCGGCTTCGGCCGCGAGAATTCACTGGCCGCGCTGAACCATTATACCGAGCTGAAGACGGTCTATGTCGCCATGGGCGCGTGCGAGGCGCCGTATTGATGGGTGTGTCCTCTCCCCTTGTGGGAGAGGATAGCTTGCCCCGAGAGGCGAAGCCGATCGGCTAGGCAAGCTTGGTGAGGGGGCTTTCGTGAAGGCACCCCCTCGCTTGCAATTTCTGGAGTTTAGCCGATGCGCCGGACGTCTCGTTCCTGAGTGAAGGCCGGTGGGCGCATCGGCTAAGCCTCCGAAATTGCTTTCTCTCCCACAAGGGGAGAGACCGGGTCGCGCCCCGCGCGACCCTTGAGAGACAAAAGATATTTGGGTTTGAGGGTCAACTACCATGCAAGCTGATTACGTCATCGTAGGCTCCGGCTCCGCCGGTTCCGCACTCGCCGCCCGCCTCTCGGAAGATGGCCGCTACACGGTTCTCGTCCTCGAATACGGCGGCTCCGACGTCGGCCCGTTCATCCAGATGCCGGCGGCGCTCGCCTGGCCGATGAGCATGAAGCGCTACAATTGGGGTTATCTCTCCGAGCCCGAACCGAACCTCAACAATCGCCGCATCACCGCGCCGCGCGGCAAGGTCATCGGCGGCTCGTCCTCGATCAACGGCATGGTCTATGTCCGTGGATCCGCTGAGGATTTCGACACCTGGGACGAACTCGGCGCGACCGGCTGGGCCTATGCCGATGTGCTGCCCTATTTCAAGCGGCAGGAGAATTCGAAAGGCGGGCAGGCGGGCTGGCGCGGCACGGATGGGCCGCTGCATGTCCAGCGCGGCCCGGCGAAGAACCCGCTGGTGCGCGCCTTTGTCGAGGCGGGCCGCGAGGCCGGTTTCGAGACCACGGAGGACTATAACGGCGAGAAGCAGGAAGGCTTCGGCCTGATGGAGCAGACGATCCATGAGGGCAAGCGCTGGTCGGCGGCCTCGGCCTATCTGAAGCCCGCGCTCAAGCGCCCGAATGTCGATCTTCTGCGCTGCTTCGCCCGCCGCGTCGTCTTCGAAGGCAAGCGTGCGGTCGGCGTCGAAATCGATCGCGGCGGCAAGATCGAAGTCGTGCGGGCGAACCGCGAGGTCATCGTCTCCGCCTCGTCCTTCAATTCGCCCAAGCTCCTCATGCTCTCCGGCATCGGCCCGGCGGCACACCTGAAGGAAATGGGCATCGAGGTCGTGGCGGATCGTCCCGGCGTGGGTGCAAACCTGATGGACCATATGGAATTCTATTTCCAGCAGGTCGCCACCAAGCCGGTCTCGCTCTATTCTTGGCTGCCCTGGTTCTGGCAGGGCGTCGCGGGCGCGCAATGGCTGTTCGCCCGTTCGGGGCTCGGCACATCCAACCAGTTTGAATCCTGCGCCTTCGTCCGTTCGGCTCCCGGCGTCAAGCAGCCGGACATCCAGTTCCATTTCCTGCCCGTGGCCATCTCTTACGATGGTCGCGCGGCGGCCAAGAGCCACGGCTTCCAGGTCCATGTCGGCTACAATCATTCCAAATCGCGCGGGACCGTCACGCTCCGCTCGCCCGACCCGATGGCCGATCCGGTCATCAAGTTCAACTACATGAGCCACGAGGAAGACTGGGTGAAGTTCCGCCATTGCGTCCGGCTCACCCGCGAGATCTTCTCCCAGAAGGCCTTCGATCCCTTCCGTGGCCCGGAAATCCAGCCGGGCGAGGGCGTGCAGACCGACGAGCAGATCGACGCCTTCCTGCGCGAACATCTCGAAAGCGCCTATCACCCCTGCGGCACCTGCAAGATGGGTTCCAAGGACGATCCCATGGCCGTCGTCGATCCCGACACCAAGGTCATCGGCGTTGAAGGCCTGCGCGTCGCCGACAGCTCCATCTTCCCGCGCTTGACCTACGGCAACCTCAACGGCCCCTCGATCATGACCGGCGAAAAGGCCGCCGACCATATCCTCGGCAAGCCCCGGCTGGCCCGCTCCAACCAGCAGCCGTGGATCAATCCACGCTGGGAGGTCAGCGATCGGTGAACCGGCAGGCCTGCGCCTGCCGCCCTTCGCCCTGTCTCACCTCCGCGCGAACACCCCGCGCAAGCCCCCGCCGATCAGCAGCGTGACGTCGAGCATGGCCGAGACCGGCAGGCCGAAGCCGCCGGCGATCAGGTAGCGGGGCTGCCATTCCGGGTCGAATTTCGATTTGAAGGTCTTTACGCCCTTGAAGTTATAAAAGCGCTCGCCCTTCTCGAAGACCTGGTTGCCGATGCGGTTCCACAAGGGCGCACGGGCGTGGTCGGAAAGGCCGGACAGCGGCGCCATGCCGAGATTGAGCGTCTGATAGCCCGCCTGTTTTAGGTGTTCCATGATCCGCACGAACAGCAGGTCCATCGCACCGCGATGGACGCCCGGCAGCGAGCGCATGAGATCTATGAAGGCGCCGCCGGCCTCGGTCGTCAGAATGTTGGCGAAGGCAACGATGTTGCCGTCGATGCGGATGACGGCCACCGGCGTCGAGGCGACGTAATCGTTGCGGAAGGTGCCGAGAGAGAAGCCCTTCTCCTTGGCGTTCTGCGTCGCAAGCCATTGTTCGGAGACGAGAGCCAGTTCGCCCATCACGGCCGGCACCGCCTCCGGCACCAGCATCTCGAAACAGAGCCCGTCGCGTTCGGCCCGGTTGATCGAGCGGCGCAGCTTCACCCACTCGCCGCCGGCGAGCGAGAAGGCGGTCAGGTCGATGACGGCCTCTTCGCCGATCTTGTAGGGTTTCATGCCGGTTTCGAGCGCCACCGGCAGGAAGGCGGAGGAGACCTGGTAGAAAACCGGGCTCAGCATCAGCCGTTCGGCCTCGGCGCGGAATTTCAGCACCAGCGGCGCCCAGAGATGGCGTGGCCCGACCGGATCGAACAGCGCCACCATCGAGCGGCCGCGACAGCCATACATGATGAAGGCCTGGCCGCAGTCGGAGAAGACGAGCTTCTTGTCGCCGAGCCGCACAAGGCCGGCCGCGGCATTGTCCTGCCGCCGTGCAATCTCGTTTGCCCGCCGGATTTCGTCGCGGGCAGGCTGGGGGCCGCGC
>DATMTA010000210.1:0-14076 GCA_035565055.1 Ensifer sp. | reverse complement strand
TGGGCCGCCGCCAACGCATTTTCCGGGGAGGATTGGCCGGTCAGCGTGGTCTGGATGGCCGTCTGGATCGCCTTGGAGACCTTTGCCCAATCCGGGCTCGGCCCGCGATTGCGTGCAAACTTCATCGACTCGTTGAAGACTTCATAGGCCTGCGGATAGTTGGGCTTCTCGACCTGCACCGGGTAAGCCGGCATGTAGCCGAACTCGTTCCATACGCGCGGCATCTGCTCGTACATGTATTCGACGAACTTGAAGGCTTCCTTCGGATGCTTGGAGTTCGCAACGATTACGTTGTCGCCTTCACCGAGAGCCGAGGCGCGCGGTGCGCCTTCCTTCGGCACGGGCAGCAGTGCGACGCGATAGTCGAACTTCGCATCCTTACTCATGCGCGGCAGTTCCCAGGGGCCGGAAATGTCCATGGCGGCATTGCCGGCATTGAACGTGCCGGTGGAATCCCACTGGCCGCGGATCAGCGTGTCCTTGGAAGCGAGGCCCTCGTCGATGAACTTCTTCCACAGCGTCAGCGCCTCGACGCCGCCCGGAACGTTGACCTTGTTATAGTCGCCGCCGGCCATCTGCAGCCAGGGCAGGAACTGGAACGTGCCTTCTTCCGAAGCGGCTGCCGAGAAGGCCAGGCCATAGACGCCCTTTTCCTTGTTCGTCAGCTTCTTGGCGGCCGCATAAAGCTCGTCCCAGGTCTTCGGCGGCTTGGCCGGATCGAGACCGGCGGCCTTGAACATGTCGGCGTTGTAGTAGAGCGCGATCGTGTTGGCGCCGCGCGGAATGCCGTAGATGCCGCCCTTGTAGCTCACCGAGGCGAGCGGGCCGGGATAGATCGTGTCGAGCTTGATGACCGAGCTCTTGTCGATCATCGGCTTCATGTCGAGCAGCAGCTTGCGTGAGGCAAAGAGTGCGACGTCCGGATTGTCGATATAGGTGACGTCCGGGGCTTCGCCGGTCGCCATCGCCTTGGCCAGTTCGTTGACCATGTCCGGGAACTGGACCGAGCGGACATTGACCTTGATATCCGGGTTCTTGGCCGAAAACTCCTCGGCCATCTTGTAGTGATATTCGCCGGGCCGGTCGACGGTCCAGAGATTGATGGTCACCGGCTCCGCCCAGGCGGGCGTCGAGAGCGTTACAAGCGCGACCGCGCCCATCAGCTTTGCGATAGTCATGATACTCCTCCTTTGATCATGATGACGATGTTGCCGGCCTACCGGCGTCCCTCCTCACAAAAGCGACGGATCGCCGCCTTCATATTGCGCGGTGATGTCGACGAAATCGCCGCCGCGGCAATCCTTCAGATAGTTGAGCGCGCGGACCTGGCCGGTCATTTCCAGCGCATCGCGATAGACCGGGTCATGCCAGCCCTCGATGTCGATTGAGCCCTGATAGCCGCCGAGGCGAAGCTCGCTGATGATGTCGGTCCAGTTGCTGTCGCCGAAGCCCGGTGTGCGCATGAAGACAAACGGATGCTTGCCGAAAATGCCGTGCTCGCGCACCACATCCCAGCGCACCGTCGCGTCCTTGCCGTGAACATGGAAAATCTTGGCCGCCCATTTGCGGATCTGCGGCAGCGGATCGATCAGATAGACGAGCTGGTGGCAGGGTTCCCATTCGAGGCCCAGATTGTCGTCCGGCGTCTCGTTGAACATCAGCTCCCAGGCATCCGGATTATGCGCGATGTTCCAGTCGCCGGTCTGCCAGTTGCCGTCCATGGCGCAGTTCTCGAAGGCAATCTTGACGCCCTTGTCGGCGGCGCGCTTGGCAAGATCGCTCCAGATTTCGCGGTAGCGCGGCAGGCTGTCGGTCAGCGGCTTGTTACGGATGCGGCCGGTAAAGCCGGCAACGCAGGTCGCGCCGAAATGATGGGCATTGTCGATGCAATCCTTCCAGCCCTGCAGCGTTTCAAGGTCCATCTTCTCGGTTTCCAGCGGATTGCCGAACATGCCGAGCGTCGAAATCGTAATGTCGCGGTCGCCGATCGCATCCACACAACGCTTGCCGAGTTCGGCAAGGTTCTGCCCGTTGGTGGTCTGCCAGAAGAAGGGCTCGAAGCTTTCGAAACCGAGATCGGCAATCTGGGCAATCCGCTCGGCGGCCTGACCGCCATGGGCGGCGACCATGGTGCCGATGCGGATCGATTTTGCGGGATTGGTCATGGGAGGTTCCTTTATCAAGTCAAATCGACGCGGCGTTTTTCGCCCGCAGTGGCGCTCTCGATGGCTGCAGCCACCATGGCGAGGCTCTGGATATTGTCGGAGCCGACGGTAAGCGGCGTGTTCCCGGACTGAACCGCGCTGACGAAATCGGCAATCACGCCGCCATGGCCCTGGATCAGCGGTTCGGCGAGCGGCGGCACTTCAACGGCCTGAAGCGGACGGAAGAAGCCTTCATTGCCGGCGACCACATGGGCCTCGAAGCCCTCATTGCCATCCCAAAGCAGCGTACCCTTCGTGCCGATGATCCGCCACGTGGCTTCCCAGGCGGTGTTGGCGCCTTCCGCGCACCACGAGCCGCGATAGGTCATGGCGACGCCGTCCTCGAAGTCGAACAGCGCGTCGGCGGCTGCGCCATGCGCATACCAGGAGCCCTTGGGATTGGTTTCGCGGCAATAGACGGAGACGGGCTTGCGATTGATGAGATATCGGGCGGCATCGAATGTGTGGATCGCCATGTCGAGCAGCAGCACATGGTCCATCGCGTCGCGGAAGCCGCCGAAATGCGCGCCGATGAAGAAATCGACATGGACTGCGGTCAGATCGCCGAGCGTGCCGGCTTCGATCAGCGCCTTGGCACGGCGAATTCCCGCAAGGAAGCGGCGGTTCTGGATGACGGCGTGGATCTTGCCGGATCTCGCGGCCAGTTCGACCAGCGCCTTGGCTTCATCGAGCGTGTTGGCCATCGGCTTTTCCGAAAGCACATGGCAACCGGCGGCAAGGCCGGCCTCGACCACGGCGAAGCGGGCAGGCGGCACGACGAGATCGAAGAGCAGGTCCGGCTTCAGCTTCGCCAGCATGTCAGACAAGTCGGCGCTGACGGAAATGCCGCCAAGCCCATGCTTTTCGGCACGGCGCACGGCCACTTCGGGGTCGAGATCGACCATGCCGACGAGGCGCACATTGTCTTGCAGAAAGGGAATTTCACGAAGCGCGGCGAGCCAGCCATCGGACATAGCTCCGCACCCCGCCATCACGGCGGTCAGCATACCAGATCTCCTCCCAGAACGCCGCGCTTCCTCCGTCGCGGTCGTCTCGTAAACGTTTACGAAAGTTGTCACGGGACTTGAGACGTGTCAAGAGATTCCTTGGAAACGTTTACGAGGCGCGCGCAATGAACATCCGCCGGCTGGCCGATCATCTCAATATCTCCATCGGAACGGTGTCGCGTGCGCTCAACAACCGGCCGGGCGTTCACCCTGAAACGCTTGAAAAGGTTTTGAAAGCTGCCACGGAGCTCGGCTATGTGGCTAACCAGTCGGGGCGTAGTCTTCGGCGCGGCGCCACGAACACGATCGGCTTCGTCATCGAAACCGGCCATCCCGCCCATCAGGCCGGCGACCAGTTCTTCTATGTCGTGCTGGATGCGATGAACCTCTATCTGGCCGAACAGCGCTACGATCTGGTGATCCTGCCCTGCCATTCGGCCGACGATCCGGTCGAATTCCTCTCGCGGGTCATTGCCCGCGGCATTGTCGACGCGCTGGTCATGACAGCCACGCGCCGCATCGATCACCGTATTGCACAGCTTGCCAAATCCAAGCTCCCGTTCATGACACTGGGCCGCAGCGAGACGCCGGGCAACTATTCCTGGATCGACCTTGATTTCGAGGGCGTGGCGCGCCGCTCGGTGCAGGAGGTGGTGAAGCTCGGCCACCGGCGCATCGCCGTCGGCTTGCCGGATAACGATGTCGCGCTCGGCTATCACTACAAGGCGGGCTATTTGAAGGGTCTTGCGGAGGCCGGAATCGCTGTGGACGAGAGCCTGATCATCCGGGTGCCCACCAGCGAAATGGGCGGCTTCAGTCTTGGCAAGCAGGTCGCCGGCATGGCGGAGCAGCCGACGGCGCTGCTGCTCTGCTCGGAAGTGACCGCCGCCGGCGTCTATGCGGCTTTTGGCGAGATGGGCGTCGAGGCGGGCCGGGACATTTCCATCGTCGCCTTCCGCGAAAACCCGCTGATGCGCTTTCTCAATCCTGCGCCCGCCTGCTTCCGGCTCGATCTTGATGCGCTGGGCACGCGGCTCGGCGAAACCGTGCTCGATCTCCTGTCGCCTGACGAGGAAGTCAGCCGGAGGCGCGGCGAGATCGTGCCGCTGAGCTTTGTGCCCGGCAAGTCACTTCAGCCGCCACGCGCCGGGTCCTGACTACCGGGTTCGGTCCAACCAGCTTCGGTAACATCTGCTTCGCATATGTCAGCCAGAGCCTTGTGAATGGACGCCTGCATCGTCCCCGATGCGCCCATCACCACAATGACCGTCTCCTTCGGCGGGCAGCCGGGGATGTGGCAGGTGAGTTCGTTGACGGACACCACTTTCTCATCCGGAAGGGCGAGGCAGGCGCGGGTCCATTGCTTGATGGCGCGGGCCTGTTCGACAAGCCCCGGCGCGCGCCGCTGCAGCGGGTTGACGAAGGCGGAACTCACGCATTTCTCCCCGATCCCCAGCCGAAGCCCTTTCGCGGGCGGGGGGCAAGGGCGGCGAACAGTTCGCGGATCTGCCTGATCGGCATGTCCTGGCCGATCAGCACGACGCGGCTCTGCCGGTTGTCGTCCGGCCAGCGCTCGAGCTGCGTAAGTGGATAGAGCCGGTGTTGAACCGCATGGGCAACGACGGGACGTTCCGGGTCGTCCGAGATGGCGAAGAGCCCCTTCATCCGCAACAGCCCGGAATCGATATTGCTGGTCACGACCTTGAGGAAAACGTCGAGCGATCGGCGGTCGAGCGGCACGTCATGTATCAGCGATACCGCCTCGATCTGGCCATGGCGGGCAGGGTCGTGCGCGTGGTCGTGCGCGTCTTTCAGCCGCTCCATTGCAAGCCAGCCGGCGACATCCTCCGCCTTGCCTTCCGGTGCATAGGATCCGGCGCAGAAGAGCCGCATCAGATCGAAGCCCGGCGCATGACGATCATGCAGCGTGGCGGCTGGGTTGAGATGTTCAAGCTCGTCCGCCCAGTTGCGGGCAAGATGCGGCAGGTCCGTCTTGGTCAGCACGATATGGTCGGCAAAAGCGAGCTGCTTCCAGCCTTCCATGAAGCGTTCCAGCGTCGCGAGCCCGTCCAGCGCATCGAAAGCCGTGACGACGCCTGCGAGGCGGTAGCGCCGCGCCACGACATGATCGCGCAGACCCATCGCCGGTGCCCCACCGGCAATCAGGCTGTTGACGATGGGGGTGGGATCGGCGAGCCCCGTCGTCTCGATGGCCACGCGGGCGACCGGCGGCACATGGCCTGCCGCAACGGCCTGATCGAGCTCATAGAGCGAGGCGCGGATATCGCTCGTTGCAGTGCAGCAGAGACAACCGGTCGAGGTGCGCAGATAGGTCTCGCGGCCGGACTGGACGAGATCGTGATCGACCGGGATCGTGCCGAATTCGTTGACGATGACGGCGGTTCCGGCCATCGCCGGGTGGGCGAGAAGATCGTTCAACAGCGTCGTCTTGCCGGAGCCGAGAAACCCGGTCAGCAGGGTAACAGGAATGCGTCCATCCCCCTGTTTCGCTCCGGTGGCAGAGGATCGTTGCTGGGACATGTTCGGCTTTTCCATACGGTCGCGATCCGGGGTTGACAACGGGCACAGATGTAATGTTATTACGTCGATTATAGTAATGTCATAACATTACATACATGGCGAGACCGTGGCGGCGCAAGCCGCTTCGAAGCCCCTAACGCGAAGAGGACAATCCGATGGAACGCGAAGCAACACCGGTCACCGTGCTGACGGGCTATCTCGGCGCGGGCAAGACCACGCTTCTGAACCGCATCCTCACCGAGCCGCATGGCCGCAAGTTCGCGGTCATCGTCAACGAGTTCGGCGAAGTGGGCATCGACAACGACCTGATCGTCGACACCGATGAAGAGGTGTTCGAGATGAACAACGGCTGCATCTGCTGCACCGTGCGCGGCGATCTCATCCGCATCATCGAGACGCTGATGCGCCGCCGCGACCGCTTCGACGGCATTCTCATCGAGACCACGGGTCTGGCGGACCCGGCCCCGGTGGCGCAGACCTTCTTCGTCGACGAGGATGTGCGCGCCAAGACGCGGCTCGATTCCATCATCACTGTGGTCGATGCGAAACATCTTCTCGGCGAAATCGACCAGGCACATGAGGCACAGGAACAGCTTGCCTTTGCCGACACGATCATCCTCAACAAGGTCGATCTGGTCGATGCAGACGACATTGCTGCCGTGGAAGAGCGCATCCGCCGCCTGAACCCGACGGCCGCGATCATCCGTTCGCAGCGCTGCGACGTGGATATCGCCGCCCTTCTCGACCGGCGCGCCTTCGATCTCACCCGCATTCTCGAAGTCGAGCCCGACTTCCTGGACGAGGCGCATGAGCACGAGCATGACGACCATGTTTCCAGCATTTCGCTGACGTCGCATGATCCGATTGATCCGGAGCGCTTCTTCCCCTGGATTGAGCAGACCGTGAAGCACTTCGGCACCGACATCCTGCGCATGAAGGGCATCATCAGCTTCGACCGCGACGATGACCGCTATGTCGTGCAGGGCGTGCATATGCTGATGGAAGGCGACCACCAGCGCGCCTGGCGCGACGGCGAAGCCCGCATCAGCCGCCTCGTCTTCATCGGCCGCAACCTGCCGAAGGACATCATCATCGATGGCTTCAACAAATGCCGGCTGTTCAAACAGGCGGCAGAATGATGCGCGCTTGACAAGCCTTCGTGCTGGCGCATAACTGGGGGTGACGGTTCCTGAAGGCCAAGCCGGAAGGATTAATAGGGAACATGGTGAGGACGACCCGAATGGGGCCGATACCATGGCTGCCCCCGCAACTGTGAGCGGTGAGGCTCTGTCAACGACGCCACTGGCCTGATCAAGGCCGGGAAGGCTGGCAGAGCTTTCGACCCGCAAGCCAGGAGACCTGCCGTCAAGACACGTAGCAACCGGACGGGGTGTGCCGGGAAGCGTTGATGACCATCACGCGCGATTTGGCGTGTTCATGGCCGATCATCCTTCTCCAGCGCCGATTGCCGAGAGATGAGATGAGTTTGACCGCGCTTGCAGCCCAGAATCTGACCTTCCACGCCGCCGGTGGCGCCGCCATCGTCGATGCCGTGTCGCTCGATATCCGCACCGGCGACCGTCTCGCCATCATCGGCCCGAATGGGGCGGGCAAGACGACGCTGCTGAAGCTCATGTGCGGCATGAGCCGCCCGTCTTCGGGCTCCATCCTGCTCGATGGCCAGCCGCTTCATGCGCTAAAACCCATTGATCGGGCGCGTCAGATCGCCGTCGTCGGACAGGCCGACCAGCCGGACCGCCGCATTTGCGTGCGCGACTACGTGGCGCTCGGCCGCATCCCGCACGCTGCCCGCCGCACCCGCGCCGAAGAGGCAGAGCTGATCGACGCGGCGATGGAGCGCACGGGGCTTTCAAGCCTTGCAAAGCGCGAAATGGGGCTGCTTTCCGGCGGCGAGCGTCAGCGGGCGCAGATTGCCCGCGCGCTGGCGCAGGAGCCGCGAATTCTCTTCCTCGACGAGCCGACAAACCATCTGGACCCGCGCGCCCGCGGCGCTCTGCTGGCGCTGGTCGCGGAGCTTGATCTCACCGTCGTGGCCGTGCTGCACGATCTCAACCTCGTGCCGGATTTTGCGACCCGCGTTGCCGTCATGCGCGAGGGGCGGTTGATTTCCACCGATGAGACCCTGTCGCGCGATCTCGTACGCGAGGTCTTCGGCATCGATCTCCTGCGCCTGCCGCACCCGCATGAAAACCGCGAGCTGACGGTTTTCGACCTTGCCATGACCCCTCACTGACTGAAAGAACCACCATGAAACGCCTGACCCTCGGCCTCCTGCTGTCGCTGGCCGCAAGCTCCGCCTTTGCCTTTCCCGTCACGGTCGACAGCTGCGGCAAGCCGCTGACCTTTGACGCCGCGCCAAAGCGTGCGGTGATCAACGACATCAACATGTCCAAGATGGCCTTCGCGCTCGGCCTGCAGCCGCAGATCGTCGGCATTACCGGCGTTTCCGGCTGGTACAAGCTGGATGACGAGTTCAAGAAGGAACAGGGTTCCATTCCTGAGCTGGCGCCGAAATATCCGACGATGGAAAACATCCTCTCGGCCAATCCCGATTTCTTCTTTGCCGGTTGGTATTACGGCATGAAGCCGGGTGGCGAGGTGACGCCGGACACGCTGGCCGAACATGGCATCAAGACGCTGGTGCTGACCGAAAGCTGCGTCCATCTCGACAAGAACCGTCCGGCCGCCTCCATGGACCTGCTGTTCGGCGACATGGAAAAGCTCGGCAAGATCTTCGGCAAGGAAGCTGAGGCCAAAAAGCTCGTTGATGGCTGGAAGGCGCAGCTTGCCGAGATCAGCGCCAAGGTCGGCAAGAATGCCGGAACGCGCGTCTTCCTCTACGATTCCGGCGAGGACAAGCCTTTCACGGCCGGCAAGTTTGCCATTCCCACCGCGATGATCGAGGCAGCGGGTGGCAAGAACATCATGGCCGACATGCAGACAAGCTGGGGTAATACGGACTGGGAAACGGTTGCCGCGCGCAATCCGCAATTCCTCGTCCTCCTCGATTACCAGGATGGCGCCGGCTACAAGAAGCTGCTCGATTTCCTCAAGAGCCATCCGGCGATGAAGGAAACGGATGCGGTGAAGAACAACCGCTTTGTGGCCCTTCGCTATGAAGAGCTCACCCCCGGCCCGGATAACGTCAAGGCCATCGACAAGATCGCCCGCGCGCTGCACCCGGAAGCGTTCTGAGCGTGACAGCGCGCTTTGCCTTCGGCGTGACGGCGGCGATCCTCGCCGTCGTCGTTCTCGCCTGCATTTCGGTGGCCTACGGCTCGACCGTGATCCCGCTGGATCAGGTGGTCGGCGCGCTTGCGCGCGCCATGGGCCTGAGCCATGCGAGCGCGGCGACGCCGATTGACCGGATCATCGTCGACCTGCGCCTGCCGCGGGCGCTGGTGGCGATTGCGGTGGGCGCAGGGCTTGCGGTCATCGGCCTGCTACTCCAAACGATCACCCGCAACGATCTGGCCGATCCCTTCCTCTTCGGCCTCTCGGCGGGGGCGGCGGCGGGGGCCGTTGCGGTGATCACCCGCGTCGGCGACCAGCTCGGCGTCTTTACCTTGCCGATCGCGGCCTTCTCCGGCGGAATGTGTGCGACGGGTGCGGTGCTGTTTCTCCTGCGGCGCACGGAGGGGCAGGGGAATGAGCGACTGGTGCTGGCAGGGCTTGCCGTGTCGTTTCTTTTCACGGCACTGACCAACTATTTGGTCTTTTCCGGCGATCAGCGCGCGGCCCATTCGGTCCTCTTCTGGACCATGGGCGGGTTGGGGCTCTCCAGCTGGCACAATATCGGCATCGGGCTCGCAGGGGCGGGGCTGGCGCTTGCCTATACTCTCGCCCGCCATCGCCAGCTCGATGCATTGCTAGGCGGCGAGCAGACGGCCGAAAGCCTCGGCGTACCTGTAAAACGCCTGCGCAACGTGACCTTTCTCGTTGCCAGCTTCTCGACGGCGCTGCTCGTCTCCATCACCGGCGTCATCGGCTTCATCGGCCTCATGGTGCCGCATGTGGCGCGGGCATTCGCGGGGCCGCTCCATGCGCGCCTCGCCATCGTTTGCAGCCTGATCGGCGCCGCGCTCATGCTCGGCAGCGATCTGCTCGCCCGCACGCTGCTCCCGCCGCAGGAATTGCCGGTCGGCGTGGTGACGAGTTCCATTGGCGCGTTTTTTGTCATTGCCATGCTGATGCATGGGAAGCGGTGAGGCCAGAGGGGGGCCTCAAACGCCAAGCAGGACTATTTCGCCGCCTCAATCGCCTGCCAGATGCGCTGCGGCGTCGTTGGCATTTCGATATGGTTGATGCCATAGGCGCGATAGAGCGCATCCGTCACCGCATTCAGTGCCGCTGGCGTTGCGCCGATCGTGCCGGCTTCGCCCGCGCCCTTGATGCCAAGCGGGTTGATGGTGGAAGGCACATGCGCACCGTTCCAGTCGAACATTGGCAGATTGTCGGCGCGGGGCATGGCATAGTCCATGAAGCTTGCCGTCAAGAGCTGCCCGTCTTCGGCATAGACCGCGCCTTCCGTCAGCGCTTGACCGATACCCTGCACGATGCCGCCGTGGACCTGGCCCTGCAGCAGGATCGGGTTCACCACCACGCCGAAATCGTCCATCACCGTATAACCGACAATCTCCAGCGCTCCGGTTTCCGGATCGATCTCGACCTCGCAGATATGCGTGCCGTTCGGATAGGTGCATTCCTCTGCCGTGAACTCGCCAAGACCCTTGAGGTCTTCCGGCTTCTTCGCCTTGCCGGCGAGCGTGGCGAAATCCACCTGCCGGTCGGTGCCGGCGATGCGGGCGATGCCGTCGTCGAATTCGATGTCGGCTTCGGCCGCTTCCAGCTCTTCGGCCGCCATCTTGCGGATTTTCTTTGCCAGATCCTCGCCCGCGCGAGCCGCCGAGACACCGCCGAGCGGGATGGAGCGCGAGCCGCCCGTGCCACCGCCGGACGAGAGCCGCGACGTGTCGCCCTGCCGCACGACGATCTTCTCCGGCGGCAGGTTGAGCTTGTCGGAGACAAATTGCGTATAGGCCGTTGCATGTCCCTGGCCGCCGGTCTGCGTGCCGATGTCGAGTGTGACCGTGCCGTCTTGCTCGAGCGTCAGATGCGCCGGCTCGCCGCCCGGGAAGGCGCAGCATTCAATGTAGGTGGCAAGGCCGATGCCGCGGATTTTGCCTCGCGCCTTCGAGGCCTTGAGACGCGCATCGAAATCCGACCAGCCGGCTTTTTCGAGTGCGGCATCCAGATGCTGCTCGAAATTGCCGACATCGTAGGAGCGGCCCAGCACCGTCTTGTACGGAAACTGCTCGGGCTGCACGAAATTGCGGCGGCGGATTTCGTCCGCGCCCACCCCCAGGTCACGAGCGCACTGGTCAGCCAGCTTTTCGAGGAGAAGCGCAGCCTCCGGGCGGCCTGCGCCACGATAGGCATCGACCGGGCAGGCGTTGTCATAATAGCAGGTGACGGCGATATCGACGGCGGGCAGGTCGTAGACGCCCGTCAGCATGGTTGCGCCGACGTAAGGGATGTAGGGGCCGAACTGCGAGATATAGGCGCCGAAGCTCGCCTTGGTCCGCACGCGCAGTGCCAGGAACTTGCCGTTCTCGTCCATCGCCATTTCGGCGACCGAGAGATTGTCGCGCCCCTGCGCGTCGGTCAGGAAATGCTCGGTGCGGTCGGCAGTCCATTTCACGGGGCGCCCAAGCCGGCGGGCGGCTTCCATGATCAGCGGATATTCACGGTAGACGAAGCCCTTCGGTCCGAAGGCGCCGCCGACATCGAAGGTGAGAACGCGGATCTTCTCTGGCGCGATCTTGAAGATATCATTGGCCAGAATACCCTGAAAGCCGTGAACCCCTTGGGTGCCCGTCGTCAGCACGAAGCCTTCATCCTCGCCCTTCCATTCGGCAACGCCGGAGCGCGGCTCCATGTAGTTGCAGACCAGACGATTATTGATGAATTCGATGCGGCTGACATGGGCGGCTTTGTCGAACGCCGCTTGCGCTTTGGCGCGATCTCCCATGCGGTAGGTGACGGCCGCGTTGGAGGCAAGGTCCGGCCACACCTTCGGCGCGCCTTCAGCAAGGGCGGCTTCCGCGCCGATGACAGCGTCCTCCATGTCGAAATCGATATCGATCAATTCGGCAGCGTCCTGCGCCAGCGTGCGACTGTCGGCAACGATGAAGGCGACCGCATCGCCGACATAGCGCACGCGGTCGCGACAGAGCAGCGGAATACCGTGCGGTACCGGCTTCTGGCCGTCTTCGCCCGGCAGCAGGGCCTGCGGTGGCAGATCGGGCAGGTGGGTGATGTCTTCTGCGGTGAGAACCAGATGAACGCCCGGCGCCTCGCGGGCAGCCTCGACGGAATTGATCTTGAACGTGCCACTGGCGACCGGAGAGCGCAGGACATAACCGTGGAGCACGCCCTCGAACTTCAGGTCGTCGGTGAAGCGCCCTTCGCCCTTGAGCAAGGCGTTGTCTTCAAGGCGCAGAACAGAAGCTCCCAAGCCGAATTTCGCGGTGTAGACGTTCATATTTTCCTCCGGGATCAGGCAGGCGGCGCACCAGGGGTGCTGCTGTGGTCGGACGGCCGTGAGTCGTTGTCCGGCAATTGCTGATGCCCCACTATCAAAGGCATCCATGTCCTTTGTCAATCTGAGATCGCGCCGGAGCGAATCTCGGCTGGAAAGATTGCCAGAAGTTGCAATTTTCCCAAAATGAGCAGCTTAACATTAGCAATATCTCAACACATTACCCCAAGAAATAGGGAACGAAGTTTGGGGATGCCGGCTCGCCGCCAGAACGATTTTGCACCGTCTGTTTCTCATACGTACGCGTACGATGAGGCAATGCGGCGGCTGAGTTTCCCCATGTGAATGGACTTGAGATCAAAGGGAATGATCGAGCATGTGTGCCGTTGTCGTGAGCAACCCGGTGACAGAGCTGATGCGCCGCCGCAAGGTGCCGCCGCTGCCTCGCAACTATGAGCTGTTTTACGAGGCGGTCATCGGCTCCAATGCGAAGCTGTCTTCCGAGCTTGCGGCACTTGGTCTTCAGCCAATGCAGGTGCAGCTCGACAGTCTGTTCGACAAATATCTGGGCGAACTGCGCCGCAACCGGCAGGTCGACAAGGCCCATAGCAACCTGTCTGCCGAACTCACTGCGCTGTTGAGCCTGCTCGGACGCGAGAAGGACGAGCTCGAGAACCACGGCGCGTCTCTTACGGGGTTACGCAATACGCTGGCCTCCAATGACGACAAGTCGTTGACCAAGATCGTGCAGGCGATCTCCGACATCAAGACGGTGACCGAAAAGACCCTGGCTGCCAACGGAAATGTCATGGCCGAGGCCGAGAACAAGTCGGCAAGCCTGCAGGAGATGCGTCGCAAGCTCAACGAATACAAGCGCATCGCCTATATCGACAGTCTCACGGGGCTGTTCAATCGCCGCGCCTTCGACGATCGCATGGCGTCTGCCTTTGCCAAATACCGCAAGATCGGCGGTTGCGCGCTGATCATTGCCGACATCGATCATTTCAAGCGCTTCAATGACACCTATGGTCATCCGGTCGGCGACAGGGTCCTGACCGCAGTCGGGCAGTCGCTTGCCAAGTTTGCGGGACGCAACATATTCGTGGCGCGCCCGGGTGGGGAGGAATTTGCCCTCATCGCCGAAAACATGTCGGCAGAAGAGGCGGGACGGCTCGCCGAGCTGGTGCGTCTGGAAGTCGCCTCGATCAGTTTCGAAATCAAGGGCGGCGGAAAAATCGATCCGGTGACCATCTCTCTCGGCGTCAGCATGGCGGATGATGCGCTGGATGGCGTGGAATTCTACCAGAACTCGGATCTGGCGCTCTATTCCTCAAAGAACGGCGGCAGAAATCGCACGACGCTCTTTTCGATGGAGTTGCGCGGCGCGCTCAGCAACAACAGGCTCATGTACACGAAGGCGATCTGAGGCGGCTATTTGAGGTTTGCCGAGGCGCTGGCCTCTTCAAGCTCGAGAATGCGCAAGAGATATTCGCGTGCGCTGTCGCTGTTGCCCGCCTCGACGGCCTGCGCCAGCGCGCGCTGGGTAAAGATCGACGTTTCGTAGTAGGGCGAGGTTCCATCGGTGAATTCACTGGTCGGCATGGCGGCCGCCAGGGTGAATTCGATTACGCCGAGGGCTGCGCGCATCAGCGGGTTTTGCGAGGCGGTGAGAAAAATCTGGTGCAGTTCCAGATTGGCGAGCGCGAAGCTCTCCGACACGCCGCGCGAAATGCTCATCTGCTGGAGCCAGTAATACATGGTG
>DATMTA010000209.1:0-57257 GCA_035565055.1 Ensifer sp. | reverse complement strand
GTGGAAGGGGGTGGGGATATCTGTGGGTGACAAAAAACAATTGACATTTCCTGCAAGAAAGAATTTTTGATATATGATAGACGACAAAAGTCGCGGCAGCTCACAAAAAAGGGAACAGCGTCATGACACAGCTACGGAAGCCTTTCTCGGCGACACGAAAATTGCAGATCCTCACACTGGGCGCAGTGTTGTTTTCTTCAGTCAGCGCTCTGTCCACAGTCGCAAACGCGCAGGAGCAGAAGCCGCTGATCATCGCACGCAACCTGGTGATCAACTCGCTCGATCCGGCCAGAACCTCCTGCGATACCTGCAACATGTACATGTACGCGGTCTACGAAACCCTGGTGCGGCTCGGCGACGACAACAAGACGATAACGCCCGCTCTGGCGGACAAATGGGAAGCAAAAAACAACAACACGGAATTCACCTTCCACCTGGATCCCAAGGCTGTCTTCTCCGATGGGTCTCCGGTCGAGGCCAAGGACGTCAAGTGGTCCTGGGAGCGCCTGGCGAACCTGCAGGGCGGGATGGCCTGGCTTTTCGAGGGCGTCAAATCGATCGAGACGCCTGACGCTCACACAGTGGTAGTCCACCTTACAGCGCCCGATTCCGAATTCCTTGGAAAGGTGATCGCGCCCTACGCGGGCATCGTGAACAGCGTTGTCGCATCCGCCCAAGGCGCCAAGGCGACAAAGGAAGACGCAGCGACGGACGCCGCGGAGCCCTGGTTTCTGAAGAATTCAGCCGGAAGCGGGCCCTACACGCTCGAAGCGTATAGCCCCAACGACGAATTGCGGTTGAAGCGCAACCCCAAATACTGGGCAAAACCGGCGCAGATCGACAATGTTGTCGTCAAGCAGACGAAGGACTCGGTCGCACAGGCCCAGGCGCTGGAGAGCGGCGCAGTCGATATCGCGATGCAGATCGCGCCCGATACGGCCCAGACTATCAAGGCGCCCAACGTCACAGTCCAGACCGTCCCGTCCTACAACTTCATCTACATGGCCCTCAGCCCCGGAGCTAAGGCCAACAAGGCTCCGCTGTCCCTGAAGGTTCGCCAGGCGATCGGCTATGCCATCGACTACAAGTCCCTCATCGATTTTACGATCGGTGGCGCGGGCAAGCTTGTGCCCGTGGCCATTCCCAACGGGTTCCCCGGCACGGACGGGCTCCCCGCGCCCGAATTCGACCTCAAGAAGGCGAAGGCACTGCTCGCAGAAGAGGGACTGTCCGCGGGTTTCGACCTGGAGGCCATGTTCCCCAACGAGAACTATTATGGCGTCGACATGTCGACGCTGATGCAGTTCCTCCAGCAGACCCTCGCCAAGGTGAACATTCGCCTCCAGCTCAAGCCAGTGACGTTCGCCGTCTGGCTGGACAACGTCAAGGGCGATCACATCCCGCTTACGGCATCATTCTACGGACCGGATTATTTCGGGACCGATCAGTACGTGAAGACGTTCGGCATGATCCCGGGAACACGCTGGTTCGCAAGATCCGGTGGCGACAAGGTTCAGGGGATCGAGAACAAGAAGGAGAAGGAACTTCTCGACAAGGCGGTTGCCGCACCCACGGATGTTCGCGATCAGCTCTACAAGGAGATCGCCAACGAAATGATCAAGGACCGGGTCATTATTCCGCTGGTGGGCCCGGACTCGATCCTCGCCTATAACAAGAAGGTCGTCGGCATGTCCTACAGCTTGACTTCGATCCTTCCGTTGCAGAACCTCAGCTTCGCGAAGTGACCAATCGGACGGAGAGAGGAAATCTGACCAAAAGGGATGGACTATGCTTGCTTGGAAATATGTCCTGCGCCGACTGGTTGGACTTCCTCCACTTCTCCTGGGCGTGCTGACCGTGGCGTTCATACTGTCCCACAGTTCGCAGGCGGACCCGCTGACCTCCATCCTGCCTGAGCGGCAGCTCAGCAACCCCGAAGCGGTCGCTGCCGCAAAGGCAAGATGGGGTCTCGATAAAACGGTCTTCGAGCAATATGTCATCTACGTGAAGAATGTCGTGACCGGGGATCTCGGGACATCCTTCCGGACGAAACGGCCCGTTGCGCAGGATCTGGCGGAGCGGCTGCCCGCGACGCTCGAACTTGTGATCGCGGCCCTGTGTCTCGGATCGATCTCCGGGATCCTTCTCGGTGTGCTGGCAGCCCGAATGCGGGATACGATCGTCGACCATGGGGTGCGGCTGTTCGCACTGCTGGGGTCGTCACTCCCCGTCTTCTGGTCGGGACTGGCGGTGCTGGCGATCTTCTCCGTGGAGCTCGGGGTGCTTCCGGGGCCGGGCAGGCTCGATCCCCGGACCACGCCCGAGGTTGCGATTACCGGTCTCTATACGATTGATGCGCTCCTGCGCGGCAACATTCCGCTCTTCTTCGAGGCGGCGAGCCACCTCATTCTTCCTGCCTGCGTTCTGGGTTGGTCGGTGACGGGCATCATCTCGAGACTGGTGAGGGCGAGTATGCTGGACGTCCTGGGGCAGGATTACATCCTGATGGCGCGCTCGAAGGGCGCAACCGGACGCGCCGTCCTTTTCCATCATGCCCTGCGAAATGCGTTGATACCTGCCATTACGGTGATCGGCTATTCCTTCGCCTTCCTTCTGACCGGCGCCGTTCTCACGGAGACCATCTTCTCGTGGCCCGGGATCGGTTCCTACGCGGTGGAATCTGCCAGGGCGCTCGATTATCCCGCCATCATGGGCGTCACGATGCTCGGCGGGGCGGCATTCCTTCTCACAAATCTGCTGACGGATCTGACTTACGTTCTGGTCGATCCCCGCATCAAACTGCAGTAGCCGGAGCATCAACGGGATGGCCAGCATCGAAGTCGCAAACAGCCGGCTTGCCGGAAAGAGACGAAGGGCAAATCTCTGGTCCGTCGTGCCGGGATACATTGGCCTTGCCATCATAGTCTTCTGGATTCTTGCGGCTTTGACGGCGCAGTTCTGGGTTCCTTACGCGCCGCTTGACATGGTCGGTCGGCGCCTGCAGCCGCCGAGCTGGCTCCATCTGCTCGGCACGGACGGGCTCGGTCGCGACGTTTTCTCGCGAACGATGTCGGGAGCGGTCTACTCGATCCCGATCGCTCTGGTGGTCGTCCTGGTCGGGGCCTTTCTGGGAAGCCTGCTCGGCGCGATCGCCGGGTTCTTCGGGGGCTGGACCAATACGATCATCATGCGGCTGGTCGATGTCACCCTGTCATTTCCGCCGATGCTGCTGGCGATGGCGGTCGCAGCCTCTTTGGGGCCCGGACTTTGGACAGCCACCATCGCCATGATCGCAGTGTGGTGGCCGCTTTACGCCCGTCTGATGCAGGCGCAGGTCATCAGCGTCAAGCAGATGGAACATGTCGAAGCGGCCATTTCCTCCGGTGTCCGGCGCGGACGGCTGCTGCGGAAGTACATCCTGCCGCTCTGCTGGACGCCCATCCTCATCAACGCAACGATGGACTTCGGGCAGTCGTGCTTCTGGCTGCGTCGTTGAGCTTCATCGGTCTGGGCGCCGCACCACCTGCTCCGGAATGGGGCGCCATGGTTTCGGACGGTGCCGTGAATTTCTACTACTGGTGGATCGCCGCCGCACCGGGTCTCGCGATCTTGAGTGTAGTTCTCGCCCTCAATTTCATTGGTGACCGGGTCCGCGACATCCTCGATCCGAGAAAAGCGTGAACATGGAAAAACCTCTTCTCAGCGTTCGTGATCTGCGCGTGTCGTTTCAGACGCCCGGCGGCTATGTGGAAGCCGTTCGCGGCGTGAACTTCTCCCTCGCGAGGAGCGAGATCATGAGCCTTGTCGGCGAGTCCGGGTCCGGCAAGAGCATCACGATGCGCGCGGTCATGGGGCTCTTGCCCCCAACCGCCCTGGTGACGGGTTCGGTGGAATTCGACGGCCGGCAATTGCTGGGCTCGCCGGAAAGCGAGATGCGGCGTGTGCGCGGAGCCCGGATGTCGATGGTCTTCCAGGACCCGCTCACCGCCCTCAATCCGGTCCTGACCGCCGGGGAACAGGTCATGGAAGCGATCCGAATCCATCATCCGGAGGTCTCAGCGAAAGCGGCCAGAGAAATGGCCATTGAGCTCTTCCGTTCGGTTGCCATTCCTTATCCCGAAAAGCGGGTCGATCAGTACCCGCACGAATTTTCCGGCGGCATGAGGCAAAGGGTTGTCATCGCAATTGCCATTGCCAACAAACCTGATGTCATCATCGCCGACGAACCGACGACGGCGCTGGACGTGACGGTGCAGGCCCAGGTTCTGGAGCTTCTTCGCGAACTTTGCGAGAAGAACAGAACCGGGCTGGTTCTGATCACCCACGATCTGGGCGTCGTCGCCGGAATGGCCGAGAATGTGTCGGTCATGTATGCGGGGTCGATCGTTGAGCAGGCACCCGTCGATGCGCTGTTCGAGCGCGCGCGGCACCCCTACACGCGTGGCTTGCTGGGTGCTTTGCCGCAGATCACCGGGACGATCTCGAGATTGAACGACATCGGCGGTGCCCCACCGACTGCGGCCACCATCCCGCCGGGATGCGCTTTCAATCCGCGCTGTCTTTTCGCCGAGGACCTGTGCCGCACGGCGAAGCCTGAACTTCACGGTTTTGCAGGGGGGGATGTCGCCTGCCATTTCGCAGAAAGGCTGCCCGAGTACCAGTTGGAAGGGGAACCCGCATGACGGCGGCAGAGCTTGATCTCAAGCCCGGGGAGAGGGCAGGGCTGCCCTTGCAGCAGCCTGTCTCATCGCCGCTCCTTTCTGTGCGTGACCTGACCAAGGACTTTGGGACCGCTGCTGGTCTTGGAGGCCTGTCTGCAGCGCCTGCGATAAGGGCTGTGGCGGGCGTGAGTTTCGATATTGCAAAGGGCGAGACGCTCGGGCTCGTGGGGGAGTCTGGCTGCGGCAAGTCGACTCTGGCGAAATGCATCCTGCGCCTGATGCAGCCGACCAGCGGACAGGTTCTGATGGAGGGCACGGATCTCTGTCAGCTGCCGGAAGAAGAGATGCGACTGCGAAGACGTGACCTGCAGGTCGTCTTTCAGGACCCGTTCGCTTCGCTTCATCCGAGAATGAGGATCGACGAAATCATCGCCGAGCCGCTTCGCCTGCTGGACCTGACGAAACGGCAAAGAAGTGATCGGGTGAGGGAACTGGTGGAGCTGGTAAAGCTGAGCCCGGAACATCTGACGAGGTTCCCGCACGAGCTTTCAGGCGGCCAGCGGCAACGTGTCGGGATAGCCCGTGCACTTTCCGTCAACCCGAAGGTGATGATCCTGGACGAGCCCGTCTCCGCCCTGGATGTCAGTATTCAGGCCGGAATCCTGAACCTCCTTCAGGACCTGCAACAGGAGTTCGGCCTGTCGTATCTCTTTGTCGCGCACAATCTCTCGACAGTGCGCCACATCTCTAATCGTATCGCGGTCATGTACCTTGGAAAGATCATCGAGATCGGGATGCGTGATGACATATTTTCAGCCGCCCGCCATCCCTATACGCGCGCCTTGCTGTCAGCGGTGCCCACCGCCAATCCCAAGCTTGAACGTGCGCGAAAGCGTATAGTCTTGAGCGGCGATCTGCCGAGCCCGGCCAATCCGCCGAGCGGCTGCCGGTTCAGGACACGATGCTGGCGAGCGCAGGAGCTTTGCAAAACGGACGAGCCAAAACTGGCCCAGTCAGCAAAAACGGCCTTTGCCTGTTACTTCCCTATGGAAGACGCCGTCGAATAGCGAGGAAGACGCGAAGATTTGCGGTATACTCTCGTAATTGATATCCACTACATTTAGATCATCGGCAATGAATCTCAACGCAGCGGCGACAGTAGCAATGATAGCAAGTGATGAAATTGCCAAAGACACTGAAGCCGATGGTGACGAAACGGCCCTGTCCCGCGACAGCTTGTCCGAGCGCATCTATGCAAGGCTGCGTGTCGCGTTGATGACCGGCCAATACGAACCCGGCAGCCGGCTGAATATCCGGGGATTGGCAGCAACCTACAACACGTCCCCGACCCCGGTGCGCGAGGCGGTCTTCCAGCTGGTTCGCGAGGGGGCGCTGGAAATCCGGCTGGGACATCAGCCACGGGTTCCGGTTCTTTCAATTCCCCAATATCTGAACATTCGCGAAACCCGCGCGCCGCTGGAAAGACTGGCGGCCGAACTGGCAGCGGTCAGGATCGACGAGGCGTCCATCGATCATCTGGAGAAACTGCACGACAGATTCATCGACAGCGAAGAAAACGCACGCTGGAAGGACGCGCTGGCCGCAAACCAGGAATTTCATTTCACGATCTACCGTGCCTCCCAGAACGATGTCCTGGTCCGGTTCATAGAAAACCTCTGGCTGCTGGCCGGACCGTTCGTGAACAACCAGTATCCGATCGTCCGAAATACGGCCGCGGCCGTTCATCCGCATACGCTGATTGCGGACGCGTTGCGCCGCCGGGCGCCGGCCGAGGTCGGTGAACTTGTCGTCCGCGACCTCAGGGAAGGCTCCTACAATATCCTGCAGAAACTGAAGAAGGCTGCCGAGGTCGAGCCGCGGCGTCGCCGGTCCAGCAAAGAGCCCCAACAGTCGTAGAGTATTGCCGTCAAAATACTCCAGGCGTAACACAGCGCCGGCATCTACCGGCGCTGCAGCGCACACTCAGGATGTGGCGGCTGCCTTTGCCGCCCGGCGCGCCGCCAGCTTTTCAGCACCGATGGCGGCGTTGCGATCCATCAACGCCCAGAGCTTGTCCGGGTTGATGCCGAGGTCTTTCACCACTTCGCCACGTTCGGGCGGCGCAAAGGCTTCGATGACATTGTTCTCGATCGACTCAAGGACGACGTTTGCGACGAATTCGGGCGTGACGGGCGTTCCGGCAAACGACAGTGCCATCGCATCATCTTCCGCCTCCTTGTCGAGCATCGGCGTTTCGGTCGATGTCGGATGGACGATCGTGAACTTCAGTGGGCCGTGACGCTCTTCGACAGCCAGGCCGAGGTGGAAGGCGCGAAGAGCGTGCTTGGCTGCCGCATAGCTCACAATCCCGGGGAAAGGAAACAAGCCGGTCATGCTGCAAACCGTGGCCAGATGGCCGTGGCCTTGCGCATTGAACCGCGGCAAAACCGCGAGCATCCCCTTTACGGGCCCGAAGAAGTTGGTGTCCATCGTGTGCTGGTGCTTATCCATCGCAACGTCACGCACGAAGCCCGTGTGCACGATGGCCGCGTTGTTGATCAGGACATCGAGACCGCCGAAATCGGCCCAGACCCGATCAAGCACACTCTCCCATTGCTGCTCCGAGCAGATGTCGAGCCGGACGGCAGTCGCGGACGGGCCGATACTGGCGGCCATGGTCTCCGCGCCTTGCAGGTTGATATCGGCGATCACCACCCTGTTTCCCTTCTCGGCGATCAGCCGGGCGAGAGCCGCTCCGATGCCGCTTGCGCCGCCGGTAACAAGGAAGGTTTTCTGGTTCGGGTTTTTCATTTCAGCCTCGGGATGATGAGTTTGGTCGGATTAGAAGTATGTGCGAATGGAGCTCTTGACCTGATACTGGTCGTCGACGACGTGCATCAGCCGCCATTTGTCGAAGGTCAGGCAGGGGTGGGAAATCCCGAAGCCAACCATGTCGCCGACCTTGAGCGGGCTGTCGGCGGGAATTTCGACATGGCAATGCTGGTCGTTCAGCCTTGTCACGATGTGCGAACGCGGCAACGGCTCCGGGGCCTTCATTCCGGATCCGGGACGGAACCAGAAGAGCGGGATCGGCTGATCGTCATAGGAAATGTCGCGCTTTCCGAGAGCGGCGATCAGCTTGGCCGGCTCCGGGCGGGACTGGACATAGGCCCAGACCTCAAGCGAGGGCGTGAGCCCTCCGTTGTGGTCGGCGAGTTCGGGATTGCGTGAACGCAATGCCTTGACCGCCTTCGCATAGAGGATGGAATCGTGGGTGATGTAGCAGCCTGACCGAACCAGCACCATGGAGGGGCGCGACAGCTTTGCCGCGCCGAGCTTTTCGACGACCACATCGTAGAAGGCTGATCCGCCGGCACTGAGAATGACGGTTTCAGGGCCGAAGAGGTTTTCTTCATCGCAAAGGCGGGCGAGGCTGACCATCTTGTCGAGAAAACCCGTGACGAGGTTCAGCGTGGCCGCCTCATCCTCGCCCTTCAACAGCCCTTCGAAGCCCTCGATGCCGCGAAGCGAAAGATACTGGCGGTGTTGTCCAACAACACGAGCCAGATCGAGCGCAGCCTCGATGCTCCGGCAGCCGGTGCGCCCGCCGGGATAACCTATTTCCACCAGCACCTGAAGCGGTCGAGAAAGCCCGCTGCGGGAGGCGGCGCTGACGATCGCTTCGACATTGTCGATGTCGTCCACCAGGAACAGGAACTCGAACGTGGGGTCTTTCTCGAGTTCGGAGATGATGTAGTCGATCGCCTTGGCGCCAACCAGCTGGTTGGCGAGGAAAATCCGGCTGTAGCCGAAATGACGCGCCACCTGAACCTGATGGGGCGTGGAAAGCGTGATTGCCCATGCGCCGTCCGCCAGCTGCAGGTCAAAGAGGGCGGGGCTCATGGTTGTTTTGCCATGCGGAGAAAGCAGCGTGCCACTTCTGGCGAGGAAGCTCTTCATCCATTCGCTGTTGTGCCTTATCCCGCTTTCCTTCAGCACCGCGACGGGCAGGGGAATGTCTTCCGCGAGAATATTCCAGTTTTGCCCTGCGACGTCATCGATGGCGAGATTCGCCACGCCCGGAGGAACGCCCTTTTCGAGAGCAGACAGGGCGGCATCGCCGGGATGCTGGATTGGTGAAACCATGCTCGTTGGTCCTTTGATGAGCGGCGTGGATATGTTTGCGGGTATCGAGAGGCGTTGCCGGCGTGAACCGCCGGCTTTGCCGTTCAATCTGCCTGAAGATGCGTCACGAATTTCGTGTTGAGATAGCCTTCGAGCGCGTCAGCGCCGCCTTCCGTCCCATAGCCGGAGTCGTTGATGCCGCCGAAAGGCACTTCGGGAAGCGCGAGACCAAGATGGTTGATCGACAGCATTCCCGCCGCGATGTTGTCGCTCAATCTTGCCGCCGAGGATGCGGAACGGGTGAAGGCGTAGGATGCCAGACCGTAGTTCAGCCTGTTGGCCTCCGTGATCATGTCGCCGACGGATTGCATCGGCACCATGAGGGCAACGGGCCCGAACGGCTCTTCGTTCATGGCGTCAGCAGACTGGGGCACGTTGGAAAGAACGGTGGGCTTGAAGAAGTATCCCTTGTTGCCGATGCGCTCGCCGCCCAGAGCGAGTTCGGCACCCTTGCCGGTCGCGTCCTGGACGAGCTTCTCCACCGCATCGATGCGCCGGGCGCTCACAACCGGGCCCATGGTCACGCCTTCATCGAGCCCGAACCCGACCTTGATCTTGGAAGCCGCTTCCACGAAACGTCCGACGAACTCGTCGTAGACGGGCTTTTCGACCAGAAACCGGGTGGGGGAGACGCAAACCTGGCCGGCATTGCGGAATTTGGAGGCCGCAAGGACGGTCGCTGCCCTGGAGATGTCGGCATCCTTCAGGATCATGACTGGCGCATGGCCGCCGAGCTCCATGGTCGCCCGCTTCATATGGGTGCCCGCAAGAGCCGCCAGCTGCTTGCCAACGGGCGTGGAGCCGGTGAACGTGATCTTCTTGATCACCGGATGCGAGATCAGATGATTGGCAATCTCGCTCGGTGTACCGTAGACAAGGCTGATTACACCCGCCGGCAGACCGGCGTCGATGAAGCACCTGATCAGCTCGGCCGGAGACGCGGGCGTCTCATCCGGCCCCTTGACGACGATCGAGCAACCGGATGCCAGCGCCGCTGAGACTTTTCGCACGACCTGGTTGATGGGGAAGTTCCACGGTGCAAATGCAGCGACCGGGCCCACCGGCTCCTTGAGGACCATTTGGCGGACGTTTTCAGCGCGAGCGGGAACGATGCGCCCATAGGTGCGGCGCCCTTCTTCCGCAAACCAGTCGATCAGGTCCGCGCCGGCCAGAGTTTCGGCCAGGGATTCAGCATAGGGTTTTCCCTGTTCCAGCGTCATCCACTGGGCGATCCGAGGCGCGCGTTCGCGCAGCAGTTCGGCAGCCTTCCGCATGATCTTGTAGCGCTCGAACGCCGAGGTGCGAGACCAGGATTTGAAGCCTTCCTGTGCCGCAGTCAGGGCCTCGTCGAGATCGGCAATCGCTGCGTGGGCGAGCGTTCCGATGACCTCTTCCGTCGCCGGATTGAGAATGTCCATCGTCTTGCCGGACGTCGCGGGCCTCCAGCGTCCCGCGATGCAGAGAAGGACGTCCGGATAATTGTCTTCTGCCCTTTGATCGTGGCTCATCTTCAGGTCCTTCTCGATTACTTGGGATTGCGATGTGGGTATTCGACGGTGACGGTCATTGTGAAATCGCGATGCTCACCCGGTTGAAGCAACAGAACTCCCGGTTTTTCCGAGAGTTCTCCCTCAAATCCGACCGGTGCGGAATATCCCTGCCAGGGTTCGATGCAGAGGTAGCCTGCACCCGGCTTTGTCCAGATGCCGAGATCCGGCAGGTTCTCCCAGCGGATATCGAGGAACGGCCCGTGGTTGGAGCCGAAACGCAGTCCCCGGGAGCGAAGATCTGTAAACATCATTGCGCCGTCTTCAAACAACTCGTCACGCAGATGGATCTTCCGGTCCCTGATCGGGCTGTCATAGAGCTTCGTATCAAACAACCCGTCCTGCGGACGCCGCAACGGACCGGGTTCGTCCTCCAGGAACTCTAGATAATGGTCAAGCCGCGCGCCGGCGCCGGGGAGCGGCCAGCAGAAGCCGGGATGAAACCCGAATGAGTATGGCATGACCCTGTCGGAGCGGTTGGAGACGGTCGCGACCATCTTCAAGCTCCGTCCTTCAAGTCGGTAACGCATATCGAGTGCGAAATCGAAGGGGTATGACGCCTTCGTGTCATCACTCGAAGCGAAGCGGAAGGTGCAGGAACTCTTGTCGGAATGGATCAGCTCGAAGTCTGTCCGTGGCGCAAGCCCGTGCTGCTGAAGCCGATAGGGCTTGCCATCGATCAACACTTCGTCGTCCGGCACCATCCCGACGATCGGAAAGAGGATGGGGGCGTGGCCCTTCCATACGGCAGGATTTCCATCCCACACAAAGCGCCGCCCCTCGTGATCCTGCAAACCGACCAGCTCCGCCCTCCAGTGCGTGAATTCCGCCTGAAGGTTTTCGTTTTTGATGACTACCATGCTTTGGCCCGCGTTTTTCATTTGCAATAAGGCTAGAATGATATATCAAAAATGGCAATAACTGTCTTCGTGATGAATCAAAAATCATTTTGAAGCATCGAAATCGCAAAAGGACGAACAATGCGTAACGCTCTGAAAGCGCGGCTGGCCAGCGGTAAGGCATGTATGAACGGATGGCTCGCGATCCCGTCCGGCCTGTCGGCGGAAGTGATGGCCCGCGCAGGCTGGCACAGCGTGACGGTCGACCTTCAGCACGGGGTGCAGGATTACCGAAGCATGGTCGAGTGCTTTCAGGCGCTGGGCGCCTATCCGGTCACGCCGATGGTCCGGATCCCGTGGAATGAGCCGGGGATCATCGGCAAGGTGCTTGATGGCGGCGCGTGGGGCATCATCTGCCCGATGGTGAACACCGCAGACGAGGCGCGCGCGCTCGTTTCAGCCTGCTTGTATCCGCCGGCCGGAACTCGGTCCAATGGCCCGATCCGATCCGGCGGGTATGGCGAGCCCGGCAATCTGTATCAGAGCTTTGCAAATGACGAGCTCATTATCCTGCCGATGATTGAGACTCGTCAGGCCGTTGATAATCTTGAGGAAATTTTGGATGTGCCCGGTGTCAGCGGAGCCTATGTGGGCCCGAGCGACATGGGGCTCTCCTTCGGGCTGTCGCCGACCCTTGATCGCGAAGAGGATGAAATCCTCGATATCTACAAGCGTATTGTCGCGGAGACGAAGAAGCGAGGCCAGATCTGCGGCCTTCATAACGGTTCCCCCGCCTATGCGGCGCGAATGATCGAGCTCGGGTTCCGTATCGTCACCATCACGAGCGACGCGACGCTGCTCGGAAAGATCGCCGCAGAGACCGTGAAGCAGATCAGGTCCGGCTCGAACGGTCTGGCGGATTGAGGCTTGTTGCGATGATCCAGGACGGTCTCGATCCCGCTGGACGCCTTGCTGCGCTGGGCCTCACGCTACCTCCGGCGCGTAAGCCCATTGCCAACTTCTCGGCGACCAAATTATGCGGCCATCTTCTCTATATTTCGGGTCAGGGACCGGTGACGGCCGATGGTCGCCGCTTTACCGGCAAGGTTGGCGCTGACGTTTCCGTCGATGAGGCTTACGAGCACGCGAAGCTGACGGGGCTCAATCTTCTGTCTGCTGCAAGCGCTGCGCTCGGCTCGATTTCCGCGATTGCCGAGATCGTGAAGATTTTGGGCTTCGTCAATGCGGTACCGGAATTCACCGACCATCCCAGGGTCATAAACGGTTGTTCCGACTTGATGCTTGCCGTTTTCGGACATGATCGGGGCAGCCATGCCAGATCCGCGATCGGAGTTGGTTCCTTGCCGAACCAGATCACGGTCGAAGTGGAGATGATCGTCCGGGTCGACCGAGAAATCGTTCTCAAGATGACGTCAGGCGCATAAGTCGCTTTACAAGAGCGATTTTGAAATATCATATACACCAATTAACGAAGGGGGCGCTTGTTGTTCAATCTCATCGTTCGGCGCGTAGCCGCAACAATCCCGGTCATGGGCCTTGTCGCGCTCATCGTCTTCAGCCTTCTCTATCTCGCACCAGGCGATCCTGCGCTCGTGATTGCGGGCGACCAGGCGACGGCAGCGCAAATCGAGCAGATCCGGACCAACCTCGGGCTCAACGAGCCGTTCTGGTACCGCTTCGGAAGTTGGCTTCTCGGCATTCTCCACGGCGATCTCGGAACGTCGCTGATCAGCAATGTCCCGGTGACCACCCTGATCATGCAGCGGATGGAGCCGACAATCTCCCTCATGGTGATCACCCTTCTGTGGTCGGTCATCGTCGCAGTGCCCCTGGCAGTGCTTGCCGCATGGAAAAGGGGGCAGATCGTCGACCGCGTCGTCATGAGCTTTGGCGTCATGGGCTTCTCAATTCCGGTCTTCGTGTTCGCCTATTGTCTATCCTACATTTTCGCGATCCAGCTCCACTGGGTGCCCATTCAGGGCTACGTTCCGCTGTCCCGGGGCGTGTGGCCCTGGCTCAACAGTCTGATCCTGCCGGCGGTCGCGCTCGGCAGTTCCTATGTCGCTCTCATCTCCCGCATTGGCCGTGCGGCTCTCCTCGAGATCCTGCAGCAGGATTACATCCGAACCGCGCGGGCCAAGGGGGCAAGCAATACCAGTGTCCTTTTCGAGCACGCATTGAAAAACGCGGCAGTTCCGCTGGTCACGGTCGTCGGGATCGGTGTCGGCTTGCTGATCGGCGGCGCGGTCGTCACCGAAACGGTTTTCGCCTTGCCGGGCTTGGGCCGGCTCACCGCCGATTCGATCCTGAGGCGCGACTACCCGGTCATCCAGGGGATCGTTCTGCTCTTCTCCTTCACCTACGTGCTCGTGAACCTCGCGGTTGACCTCCTATATCCGCTCTTCGATCCGAGGATACGCAATTGAACAGCCAGTCCGAAAAGATGGAATTCAAAGCCGCCCCGGAGCTGCCGGATATCATTTCCTACCGGCCGCCTCGCAAGGGGATGCTCGGGGTCGTGTTGCGCCACAAGGCGGCGTCTGCCGGCGCCCTGCTGCTGATTGTTCTCATTCTTGCTGCCATTTTCGCGCCCTATCTGGGAACGGTAAATCCCATTGCGATCGCGCCGGCGCTCAGGGCGCGCGCGCCATCGGCGGAAGCCTGGTTCGGCACCGACATGCTCGGCCGGGACCTTTACTCCCGCGTCATCTACGGAACGAGGGTGTCTCTGACAGTCGGCTTTGCGGTCGCGATCATTGCGACGGTCGCGGGAACGGTCATCGGGCTCGCCTGCGGCTTTATCGATTGGGTCGACAGCATCGTGATGCGCCTGATGGATGCCGTCATGTCGATCCCCTCCATCCTGCTAGCCATCGCCCTTGTGGCGCTGACCAAGGCGTCTGTCAGCAATGTGATTGCCGCGATCGCGATCTCCGAAATACCGCGTGTCGCAAGGCTTGTTCGCGGCATCGTGCTTTCCTTGCGGGAACTGGCCTATGTGGAAGCTGCCGTCTCCAGCGGGTCGTCGACCAATTTCATTCTCGCAAGGCACATCCTGCCGAACGCGATTGCGCCCATCATCGTGCAGGCGACCTATATCTGCGCGTCCGCGATGATCGTTGAGGCAACGCTATCCTTCATCGGCGCGGGAACGCCCCCAACCACGCCCTCATGGGGCAATATCATGGCGGATGGTCGCGCCCTCTGGCAGGTGAAACCTTACATCGTTCTATTCCCTGCAGCCTTCCTGTCTCTGACCGTCCTTTCCGTGAACATGCTCGGTGACGGACTTCGTGACGCCCTTGATCCCCGACTGGCGAAGGTAACCTGATCATGGCTCTGCTCGAAATCGAGAACCTTCAGACCCACTTTCGAACCCCGGATGGCGTAAACCGCGCAGTCGACGGCTTGTCCCTGACGGTCGGCGCCGGCGAAACCGTCGCGATCGTCGGTGAATCCGGCTGCGGCAAGTCGGTGACGTCCATGTCCATTCTCAGGCTTCTCCCGGACACCCTGACCGCCATGGCCGGATCGATCCGCTTCGAGGGGACCGATCTTCTCAGTCTCTCGGAGAAGCAGATGCGAGGTATGCGCGGCAACGAGATCAGCATGATCTTTCAGGAGCCGATGTCTAGCCTCAATCCGGTCATGACCGTCGGCCGTCAGATCAGGGAAGCCATTGCCCTTCACAAGAAGGTTTCCGGATCGGAGTTGAGACAGCGGGCGGAGGAATTGCTTACCCTTGTCGGCATTCCAGATCCCGGCCGGCGTCTGAACGAATATCCACACCAGTTGTCCGGAGGCATGCGGCAACGCGTGATGATCGCCATTGCGCTCGCCTGCTCGCCCAAGCTGTTGATCGCCGACGAGCCGACAACGGCTCTCGACGTCACCATCCAGGCGCAGATCCTCGACCTGCTTGCCGATCTCCAGCGCAAGACGGGCGCGGCCATTCTCATGATCACGCACGATCTCGGCGTTGTGGCGGAGATCGCGACGCGGGTCGTCGTCATGTATGCGGGCCGCAAGGTGGAAGAAGCCTCTGCCGCCGATCTTTTCAACACACCGCGCCACCCCTACACCGTGGGCCTGCTGGGCGCCGTTCCCCGGATCGGCGAAGAGACGCGCAAGGAAAAGCTGGCGGAAATTCCGGGTCTTGTTCCGAGCCTCAAGAGCCGGATTCAGGGCTGCGTGTTCTTCAACCGCTGTCCCAGGGCCACAGATGTCTGCAAGGAAATTGCGCCCGCATTGGAAGAGAAGGCACCCGGACATTTTGCAGCTTGCCACTTTTCTGCCCGTGGAGGTCAAACGTCATGGCTGTAGAGCAATCCGGCGCGCTCCTTTCTGTTGCGGAGCTGAAGAAGCACTACAACATCAACTTCAGCCTGTTCGGGCGTCCGACACGGCAGGTGAAGGCTGTTGACGGGATCACATTCGACCTTTTTCGCGGCGAGACACTCTCGATCGTCGGAGAGTCCGGATGCGGCAAGTCGACGGTTGGCAAGACGATTGCCGGCCTGTTGTCGCCGACACAGGGAGAGGTATTTCTCAACGGGGAGCGGATCGACACGCTGTCCGCATCCCAGTTCCGGCAACGGCGGAAAAAAATCCAGGTCGTCTTCCAGGATCCATATTCGAGCCTCGACCCGAGGATGCGCGTTCGCGACATTCTCGCTGAACCCATGCGGAATTTCGGCCTGGCGAAGAGCAGGGCAGACGTCGACCGACGGGTCGCGGAGATCCTCGACATGGTCCAGCTTCCGAAAGACGCGGGCGGCCGCCTGCCGCACGAGTTTTCGGGCGGTCAGCGCCAGCGCATCGGGATCGGTCGGGCGCTGGCCGCCGAGCCGGAAATCATCATCTGCGACGAGGCGGTCTCCGCTCTCGACGTTTCGGTCAAGGCGCAGGTCGTCAATCTTCTGCAGGAGCTCAAGGATCGGCTTGGACTGTCCCTGCTTTTCATCAGCCATGACCTGGCGATCGTCGATCACATCACCGATCGTGTGGCCGTCATGTACCTCGGCAAGATCGTCGAGCTCGGTCCCAGACAGAGCCTCTTCTCCAATCCGAGACATCCCTACACCCAGGCGCTGCTATCCGCCGTGCCGACGCCGGATGTCGGGATCAAGCGCGAGCGCATCATCCTGAAGCGTGACGTCCCAAGCCCGGCCAATCCGCCATCCGGCTGCGCGTTCCACACGCGCTGTCCGGTTGCCTTTGACCGTTGCCGCGTAGAGGCCCCGGTCCTCAAAACCGTTGCCGAACGGCACACGGCATCATGCCATCTGACCGGCTAAGTCCGCAGATTTTGAAGTCAATCAAACTCAACAAGGGGAGCATTATGATTATCAAACGCCGAAACTTCATCGCTGGCTCTGCGGCATTGGCCGGGATGGCCCTGTCACCCGGACTTCTCAAGAAGGCCGCCGCACAAGACGGAAAGAAGGTGCTCAAGTTCATCCCCCAGGCTGATCTGGCCGTCATCGATCCGCTCGGGACGACTGCCTATGTCACGCGAAACCACGCGATGATGATCTTCGACACCCTCTACGGCGTCGACAGCAATTTCCAGCCGAAGCCCCAGATGGTCGAAAAACACGTCATCGAGAACGATGGCAAAGTGTGGAAGATGACGCTGCGCGAAGGCCTGAAGTTCCACGACGGCCAGCCGGTCCGGGGCAGGGACGTCGTCGCCAGCCTCAAGCGCTGGATGGCGAAGGACACCTTCTCCCAGGCTCTGGTCGCCGTTCTTGACGATCTCTCTGCTCCGGACGACAAGACCGTCCAGTTCACCTTGAAAAAGCCGTTCCCGCTGCTGCCGGATCTCCTCGGCAAGATCGGCTCGTACAGCACCGCGATCATGCCTGAGCGCCTTGCCAAGACGGAAGCCACGACCGCGCTGACCGAACTCGTCGGCAGCGGACCGTATCGCTATGTCGCCTCGGAACGGGTGCCTGGTTCGCTGAACGTCTACGAGAAATTCGCGGACTACGTTCCTCGCAGGGAGCCGGCTGACTACCTTTCCGGTGGAAAGATCGCCTATTTCGACCGTGTCGAGTGGCACACCATTCCCGACCCGGCGACCGCGGCATCCGCGCTGCAGGCCGGTGAAGTGGACTGGTGGGAACAGCCGACGCCGGATCTTCTGCCCCTCTTCAAGGGCGGCGACACGAAGGTGGAGATCAAGGACAAGTCGGGCAACCTGGGCCTGATGCGTTTCAACTTCAAACAGAAGCCGTTCGACAACCCGAAGATCAGGCGTATCGTTTTGTCCGCGATCAACCAGACCGATTTCATGCTCGCGGTCGCAGGCGAAGACAAATCCATGTGGCGTGTTCCCGTCGGATATTTCCATCCGGACTCGATCATGGCCAGCAAGGAAGGCCTGGAGACGTTTACGAAGAAGCCCGACTACGAAAAGATCAAGGCTGAACTGAAGGCAGCGGGTTACAATGGTGAACGTGTGGTCCTGATGTCGACCGCCGATTACCCCACCATCAGCGCATTGTGCGAAGTCGGCGCAGACCTGTTCCGCAAGATCGGGTTGAATGTCGATCTGCAGGTTCAAGACTGGGCGACCGTTTCGGCGCGGATGAAGAACAAGGGAAGTCTGGAAAGCGGCGGCTGGAGCGCAATCTGCAACTTTACCGCGGCCCTGAGCACATACAACCCCGCAGCCCATACATGGCTTCGCAGCAACGGCGACAAGGCCTTCGACGGCTGGCCGGACATTCCGGAAATCGAAGACCTCCGGATGCAGTGGTTTGATGCCGCCGACGACAAGGCAAAGGCCGAGATCGGCAAAAAAATCCAGCAGGTCGCGCTGGAGAAAGTGCCCTACATTCCGCTTGGCCTCTACTACCTGCCGACAGCATACCGGTCGAACCTGACTGGTATGCTCGACGGAATCTCGCTTTTCTGGAACGTCAAGCGGGTTTGATCCGGCGGGCCGGCGGTGTCTTCTTGAAGGCGCCGCCGGCACACAATGCAACCATCAGTTAGGATTCCACCATGCTCGGGACGGACCCGACTACTGCTCATTACCAAATCGATCCGGATCGGCTCGACCTCGTGGAAGAGTTCCGGCGGGCACCCAAGGGGCCTTACAGTCCAGAACTGCAGAAGGTGATGCACCGGATGCGATGGTCTGGCGAAGGCGGACGGTTCGCGCTGATGCCCGTCGTTCCCGGCAAGACATGGATGCTGACCGCGCTTCCCACAAAGCGCGGAGCGCCGGTCGTCAAATTTCCGGATCGCATCTTCACAAGTCTCGAAGACGCCGAATGGGCCGCCTTCAAGATGCGGTGGGAAGCCATCACCGGCAGAAAGATTCCAGAGGAACTGAGTGCAAAGCCATGATTAACTCCACAAGTGTTTTAGGCTACGCGAAGCCGATGAGCGTTTATGCCGGGCAGGACATATCTTTCTTCCTGAGCAGTCAGGACGTCTCGTCCGCTGACGTCCGGATCGTCCGCGTCAGATGCGCGGATCCTGATCTCAACGGGCCCGGCCTCAAGCTCATTCACACCCCTTCGGCGGTTGACGGACAGTTGTCCATCGCTCACCAGGAAATTCATATCGGGTCTTATGGAAGCGTTGCAGACTGCCCGGTTCTGCAGGATCTGACGGACTTTTCGTTTGGCGGCTTCATATTCCCGACCCTCGTCGGCGGGTCGCGCCAGACGATCGTGTCGCGCTGGAACGCGCGTAGCGAAAGTGGCTGGAAGCTCGAGATCGATACCGACGGCCGGGTTGCCATGACGGTCTCTTTTGGCGGGCAGACCTTTACCGCGCGTTCACCCGTGGCGGTACTCGTCCGCGAATGGATCTTCGTCAACGGCTCGGTTTCTCTGTCGACGGGAGAAATCAGGATCGAAGGCGACAGCCTCTACCAGGATGGTGGGCGTTATCGAAGCTTCTCGGTGACGGAACCGGGCCCTCGGAAGGTCGAGTGGCCGGCGGAAACCCCGCTTGTCTTCGCCGCCGATCACTCCGGAGCGGCAGAGCCCGCGAAAACGACGGGACTTCACTTCAACGGGAAGATCGATCGTCCGCGTCTCTACGGCAAATGCATTTCCGGCGCGGAGATGCGGCGGCTTGTCGAGGCGCTGCAGCCTTCGCCTTCCGATCCGTTGCTGATCGGCGCCTGGGATTTCAGCCGCGGGATCGACACCGATGACCTCTACGATCTGTCCGCCTACAATCTGACGGGACGTGTTCACCGGTTGCCCATGCGTGCCGCGACCGGCGCGAACTGGGACGGGAGCAAGCACAGCTGGACGGAGGCGCCGCACCAGTATGGCGCGATCCATTTCCACGAAGATGACCTCGAAGACGCGAACTGGACCGCCAACGCAAGCCTGACCGTGCCGGCCGACTGGCGTTCGGGCTTTTATGCGTTGCAGATCAAGGGACATAATGGCGAGACCGAGGTGGAGAGTTACGCGACGTTTTTCGTTCGGCCGCCACCTGGCACGCGGACAGCTGAAATTGCGGTCATCGCACCGACAGCGACCTATCTCGCCTATGCCAACAACCATGCCCGTCTGGACCAGCCACACTTTGAAGTGATGGCCGACAGCCTCCTGATCATCAGCCAGGATGACATTTATCTGAACGAGCACCGTGAACTCGGTCACTCGACCTATGACACGCATCTCGACGGCAGCGGAAACTGCTACTCGACCGGTGCCCGGCCGATCCTGAACACGAGACCACGCGCCAATACGTTCAACTACGTCAACGATACGCATTTCCTCGACTGGCTTGAAGAGCAGGGGCATGACTACGACGTGATCACGGACGAGGACATGCATCGCGAAGGCGCCAGACTTCTGAAGCCGTACCAGGTCGTCATCAACATGACCCACCCGGAATACTATTCCAAGGAGATGTTCGACGCGCTGGAGACGTACCAGAACGGCGGCGGCCGGCATATGTATCTCGGCGGAAACGGCTTCTACTGGCGCATCGCTTTCCACCCCGTGAAGCACGGCATTATCGAACTCCGCCGCGGGATCGCCGGCACACGCAGCTGGGAGGCGGAAGCTGGCGAGGGAAATCTGTCCTTCACCGGCGAACCGAGCGGGCTTTGGAGAAGCAACGGCCGCGCGCCTCAGCGGTTGTGCGGCGTTGGCTTCAGCGCCCAGATCTGGGACTTCGGTGCATCGTATCGAAGACTGCCCGGAAGCTTCGAGCCGCATACACGCTTCATCTTCGAAGGAGTGGGCGACGACGAGATCATCGGGAATTTCGGGCTGCGTCTGGGTGGTGCAGCGGGACTTGAAATCGACCGTGCGGATTTCACCCTAGGCTCTCCGCCGGACATGGTCGTTCTGGCCACGGCTGACCGAACCGGCCCCGGAGGTGTTCCCACACCGGAGGAACTGCCTGCGCTCTACCGCGGGTTCACCGGAGAGGAAAACGCCCTGGTGAGGGCAGACATGGTCTATTTCCCGACCGCGAACGGTGGCGCCGTGTTCTCGACAGGCTCGATTGCCTGGAGTTGCTCATTGTCTCACGAGGGCTACAACAACAACGTGAGCCGCATCACCGGCAACGTCCTGCAGCGTTTCCTGGATCCGGCACCTCTCTGAGATCGAGCGTGCCTTTAGTGCATGGAGCCCCGGCCAAGGCGAGAGCTTTGGTCGGGGCTTTCTTTGGTGGCTCGCCCGTAGACGGAAATGAAAGAAAATATGTCATTCCAGACGCGTAGGCGATGATAGCACTGATAGATTATATGTCACACTCATTGAAGCATCGAGATATTCCGGGCATCCTCTGCGAAAGTGATGGAGGTGGCCGTGGCACGTATCCGAGAATTCAAGAGAGACTACAGTCTGGTCGGGCGTGACGCCGCCGCCGCGACCGAGGAAGGCATCACCGCCGCCGAATGGTACCGAACCGAGATCCCGCGGGCCAAGCTCAAGGAACTCATGAAGCGGTCGGACGCGCCGGCCATTCGCGATACCCTCCTCTGGTTTGCCATTCTCGCAGGGCTTGCAGGTCTCGCTTATCTGACCTGGGGGACATGGTGGTGCGTACCGGTGCTGGCGGCCTACGGGGTCTATTACGGATCGGCCTCCGATGCGCGATGGCACGAGACGGGCCACGGAACAGCTTTCAAAACCCGGTGGCTGAACAACTTCGTCTACAACATCGCGTGCTTCATGATGCTGCGCGAACCGCGCATCTGGCGCTGGAGCCACGCAAGGCACCACACCGACACGATCATTGTCGGCCGTGACCCCGAAATCGGCACCATGCGGCCGGCAGACCTCGCGCGCATGGCCATGGCGGTCTTCGGCGTTCGCAGAGCTCCGCTATTCTTCAAGACCCTCGTCCTGCATGCGCTCGGGAAGCTGACTGCCGAGGAGGCGGCCTTCGTTCCGGAGATGGAGCGGCGCAGCATCTATGCCACTGCGCGCGTTCTGCTGCTGATCCATGTGGCGGTCGTGGCAGCCGCAATCTATCTTCAATCTTGGCTGCTCGTCCTGCTCGTCGGACCGCTTCCGAGCATGTATGGCGGCTGGCTCTCCTATTATCTCGCGATAACGCAGCACGCCGGGCTGGAGGAGAATGTTCTGGACCACCGGCTCTGCGCCCGGACGATCTACGTCAATCCGGTTCTGCGCTTCATCTACTGGAACATGAACTATCATGTGGAGCATCACATGTATCCGATGGTGCCATACCACAGGCTTCCGGAGTTGCATGAACTGACGCTTCACGACATGCCGCGGCCCTACAGGAGCACGTTCGAAGCCTATGCCGAGATCATTCCCGCGATCCGCCGCCAGCGGCGCGAGCCGGATTGGTTCATCGTTCGCGAACTGCCGGCAGATGCGAAAACCTACAAGCCGCACATTCACACATCCGGCGCGACCGCTGTTCCCGCCGAGTGAATTGCTGACGTCGTCGAAGCCAAAGGAGGCGATCTTGAGTTCTGATAATTGGGTCGAAGCGTGTTCGGTTTCCGAGATTGATCCGGAGGACGTTCTGCGTTTCGACCACGATGGCAAGACGTATGCGATCTTCCATAGCCCAGAAGGAGAATTTTACGCCACTGACGGCCTTTGCACACACGAGCGTATCCATCTCGCCGACGGCCTTGTGATGGACGACATCATCGAATGTCCAAAGCACAACGGGCGCTTCAACTACAAGACCGGGCAGGCGAAGGGCGCTCCCGTCTGCGTCAACCTCGCCACCTATGAGGTCCGGGTGGAAGGCGGGCGCGTGTTCGTCAGCCTTGGAGGCGGCGCGTGAGGCACGTGGTCATTGCCGGCGCCGGGGAAGCCGCTGTCAGCGCAGCGTTCGCGCTTAGGGAAAATGGCTTTGACGGCACGATCGACCTGTTTGGCGCGGAACCGCATCATCCTTATGAGCGGCCACCGCTTTCGAAGTTCGGAATCGCCAGCGAGGCGGCCGACGCCCGCGCCATTCGGACTGGCGAGGACTTCGTCGCCAATGACATCCGATTTCACCCCGGCCGCAAGGTCACGGCCTTTGATCGAGACAAGAAGTTGGCCATCGTTTCGGATGGCAACGCCGTGACATCCATCGGGTACGACAAAGCTCTGATTGCAACGGGCGCGATCGCGCGACGGCTTCCAGTGCCCGGAGCCGAACATTGTCTCTATCTGCGAACCCTTGACGAAGCGCGCGCTCTGCGCCGGCTTCTTGTCCCCGGAGCGCGTGTTGCGATCGTCGGTGCGGGCCTGATCGGGCTGGAGGTCGCCGCGTCCGCCGCAACGACCGGGTGCCAGGTTGCCGTCTTCGAAGCGTCTCCCAGAATCCTGTCCCGCGCGGTTCATGAGGATCTTGCTGGAGCGATCCATGAACGACACGTCAGCGAGGGCGTCAGGATATTCTGCGGTCATTCGCTGACCGGGATCTCGCTTTCCGGAGCCGTTCGAACGCTTCGCTTTGCAGACGGCTTCAGCCATGACGCGGATGTCGTTCTGGTCGGTATTGGGTCGCAACCCGAGACCGATCTTGCGGAGCGTTCAGGGCTGGACATATCGGACGGCGTCGTCGTCGACAGCACTTTGCGGACGGCTGATCCTGATATCTTTGCGGCGGGAGACTGCTGCAGGCTCCCCTTGCCGATCTACGATGGACACCGCGTCCGGCTGGAGAGCTGGCGGTCTGCGCAACAGCAGGGGCGTCTTGCTGCGGAAAACATGCTCGGCGGGAAGGCTAATTTCGAGGCGGTCCCGTGGTTCTGGTCTGATCAATACGATCTCACTCTTCAGGTGGCTGGTATCCACAGCCTGGGCAGCAAAACCGTCGCAAAGGACGGCGTCCACGGACAGCTTCTCTTTCATCTCGATCCCATGAACCGCCTCATGGCCGTAAGCGCGCTTGGCAAAGGCACCGCCTTGGCAAAGGACGTGCGCCTGGCTGAAATGCTGATCGGCCGCAGACAATCGATCGAACCGGAACTGCTCAGCCGCCCCGATGTGAGCCTCAAGAAGCTCCTCGCAGCTTGAACGCGTCCGTCCGGATCAGATGATATTCTCCGGGCAGTAGAACCTGAACTCGACAGGGGGATGATCGCGCCGAGATGCCTGGCCGGTCGCGGCTTCGATCATGCGATCGACGATTTCGCGGGCAAGTTCGCGGCGGGGTGAATCGAGGACCACGCCGACCGTTCCGGCAGACAGCGCGCTGCGCGTGACCGGCGTCAGTTCGTGGCACACGATGATCGGCCACCTCTCTTTCGGAATGTCTTCGAGCACCTTGAGAGCAGCGGCAATTCCGGCGCCGACAAAGTACACACCTTTCAGATCCGGATGACGTGCCAGAAGTTCCTCGAACATTCGCTCGACGACGGACGTACTGGCGATCCCGTAGACGCCTTCACAGAATTCGATCCCCGGCTCATGCTCGAGCATGTAGCTCCGGATGCCGATCTCCCGCTCCTGGAAGGCCCGATACTGATAGCTTTCGATGAGCAGCGCGATCTTGCCGGAATGATTGAGAAGTTTTGCCAGCGCCCAGCCACAGGTGCGGCCCGCCATCCTCTGGTCGATACCAACATAGGCCGAAACCGCCGGCGAGGACAGGTTGGACAGGAAGGCGATGACCGGCTTTCCCAGCGCAACGACCTCCGAGACTGCCTCGTTGACGAGCGGATGATCGAAAGCCATGACCCCGATGACATCGGCCTTCAGCGACAGGTTCCGAATGGACGCCGCCATTGCCTTTGGCGTCATCTCCTCGAATTCCTCGATAAGAATGCTGCGGCAATCCGGCCGACTGAAGCGGGCATACTGGTTGATCTGCTCGGCCATTTCCTTGAAGAAGGTCGTGGTTCGGCTTTGGATCAACAACCCGAGCGAGACCGCCTGCCGCCCTCCCTCGACCCGCTGCGCCAGGAGATTGACACCATGGTAATGCAAGTCCTGCGCGGCGGCGAGAACCTGCTCTGCTGTCTTCCCGCGCACCGGATGCCGCGAGTTCAGCACCCGATCCACGGTCGAAACACTCACACCGGCCCTCGCAGCGATGTCGGCGATAGTCGGTCGCTTGGACAATATGCACCCCGTCGCGGAATCTCTCACTCGCCAAGACTATCAAGTCGTTCGATGGACCGCCAGACGCCCCGTCGTCTTGCGGCCAAATGCCTTATCGTGTCGCAGCTTTCAACGGATTCAGATGCAGAGCTCGATCAGGAACGGCGCCCGTTGCAAAAAGCTCTGGCGCATAAGATCCGCGCATCTGTCGAGACTTTCTGCGCGAGCCGCTTCCACGCCCATTCCGTTGGCAAGGTGTACCCAATCAAGCTCCGGGTTTGCGAGGTCAAGCATGTTCATGGCCGTGGCACCGGGGGACGCCCCGACATTCGCGTATTCATTGATCAGAATCTCGTATTTCCGGTTCGACAGGATAATCGTTGTGACCGGCAGTCTCTCACGCGCCTGTGTCCACAGCGACTGTAGCGAATACATTGCCGAACCATCCGCCTGAAGGCCAATCACCCGGCGCTGTCCTCCGGCTCCGATGGCGGCCCCCGTGGCGACCGGCAGGCCGTCTCCGATTGCCCCACCTGTCAGATGAAGCCAGTCGTGGGGCGGTGCCGCGAACGTGTGCTCATAGAAGCCGCGCCCGTAGGAAACGCTTTCGTCCGAGACGATCGCGTTCTCGGGCATGAGCGCGGCAAGTGTGCGGGCAAGGCCTTCCGGGGTCGGCGCGCCGCTTGCCGGCGCCAGCCGCTCGCCCGGATCCCTGATATCTGCGGCTGGCGCATTCAACACGTCGGCGAGCAGGTTCAAGGCGTCGTCGGCGGACTGATCTGCGCGCGAAAGCGTATGGAAGATCGTCGCCGGATTATGATGAATGGACGGCTGGCCGGGATATCCGAAAAAGCCGACAGGCGGCTTCGCGCCAACGAGGATGATATGCGTGAATCGCCAAAGTGCCTGCTGGGCAGGCGCCTGCGCATAGGGCACGCGTTTGAGCGGGATGCGGCCGCGGCCTCTCGACATGCGGGCGCAGACATATTCACCCATCAGTTCGGCGCCCGTCGCCTGCGCCACTCGCCAGGCGGCGTTCTGCGCCGGTTCAAGCATTCCGGCGCCACCCAGCAAGATCAGCGTCGAGGGGCCGTGTTCGCGGAGGATGCGCGCCGCCGTCTCGACGAGATGCTGGTCTACGGACGCAGGCTCAATATCGGGCAGGGGTGCGGCAACGGCGCCGCCAGCGTCCCAGGAGGCGTCCGACGGCAGGATCAGGGTCGCAATGCCGCCGCCCACCCGGCGGGCGATCTGCACGGCACTCGCGGCGTCGCGCCCGGCATCCGCGGATCGGGTACTTGTCCTGGTCCAGTCCGAAACGGTGCGCGCAAGAGCCTCCGTATCAGCGGTCAACGGCGCGTCGAACGGGCGATGCCATGTCGCCTGGTCGCCGACGATATTGACGATCCCGCTGCGGGCACGACGCGCGTTGTGGAGGTTTCCCAGACCGTTCGCCAAACCCGGTCCGCAATGAAGGAGACTGGCCCCCGGTTTGCCCGCGATGCGGTAATAGCCATCGGCCATTCCGGTGACGACATTTTCCTGAAGACCCAGAACGCACCGGATCCCCGGCACCTGGTCCAGTGCCGCAACAAAATGCATTTCGCTGGTGCCGGGATTGGCAAAACAGACGTCTACGCCGGCCGCGACCAGGGTATGCACCAGACTGTGGGCACCATTCATGTCGCTTCCAAGCTTCATCTCGTCCCTCGCTTGCCTGCAGTCGCGATGCCACCTTGTTCCAGAAGGGGTGTGCCATCGAAAATGCAGCGGTGCAACAGATTTATGGAATTTAATTCCAGAAATTTGACGTGTGCGTACGGCACGCCTATGAACTTCTGAAATCATGTTTTATTTTCTGCGGGCTGCCTCCTGTGCCAGGTGGCTGGCACAACCCGGATGGAAGCCGAATGTAAGTATGAGAAAGCGATCGAAGTCAGCCCTCGGAGGCCAGTCCGACGACAGCGTCAGCGCCAGTTCGCTGGTGCGGGGCCTGGAAATCCTGCGTGCATTCCGTGCGTCCGATCCCACGTTGAGCAATTTCGACCTCATGGAGCGGACGGGACTGCCGAAAGCCACGGTTTCGAGACTGACCTATGCGCTGGTCAACATGGGATACCTGATCTATCAGGAGGAGCTCGGGCGATACAGTATCGGGCCATCCACGGTGACGCTGGGATATTCGGCTCTCAGTTCGATGCCGGTCGTGAAAGTTGCCCAACCGCTTCTGCAGCGCCTTGTGGACAGGACTGGCGTGGCCGCGGCGCTCGGAACACGCAGCGGTTTGGAAATGGTCTATCTTGCGAACGCGCGCGCGATGGGACCTGTCACGCTTCAGCTCAATGTCGGCTCGCATCTGCCCATCTGGAAAACCGCCATGGGCCTCGCCTACATGGTGGCGATGTTGCCTTCGGCGCGCGACGAGCTCGTCGAGCAACTTGTCAGACACGAGCCGGACAATGAAAAGGCAATCAGGGCTTCCCTTGATGATGCAATGACAAGCTCTCATGCGCACGGCTTTGTCTGCAGCTTCGGAACTTACTACAGCTACATCAACGCCGTAGGTGTCGCTTTCCGCCCCACGGACGGTTCCCAGCTGGTGGCGCTCACATGCGGCGGAATCGTCGACCTGCTCCCGAGGGAAGATTGCGTCGGAAAGGTTGGCGATGCCCTGCTGGAAACCGTCAGACAACTGCAACATTGCCTGGAGCACGGCCAGACTTGATGCAATGAAGGGGTACTTCATCGCCTGCGGTTCTCCGTGCCGACGATGTGTCGGCTTCTCCATGTGCGCCAGACCGGACTCCACGCCTGGCTGAAGCACCCGCTGAGCAGGCGGTTCAAGGACGACAGGTGGCAGACCGATCTTCTTCTGATGGAACGCTGTCGCGCGTGGAGTTCGAAAAGCAGCAGAAAATCTAACCGGAGGGCGTCTACGAAATTCGGGGCTGTTCCAGGCGGTGACGTCTCATGTCCGAGTACGGAGCTTCAGGCATAGCAATCCGAATATCAAGTCGATCCCAACCACGCCGTTAAGGCGACACCATCCTCGCGGCTCCCCCTCCGAGCTTCCCCGTCATCTCAAAAAGAGGCTTGCATTCCGTGCGTCAATCGGCATGAATGTATACATAACCGATTTTGCCAAGGGAGGAACCACTATGGCTGCGTCCAGTCTGTCTGACATTCTCAAAGAAAACCCCGACATCGTCGGGAGGCTCCGCAATTCAAAGATCGGGATGTATGTATACCCGGTCGTCGCGCCGGAATTCGCCAACTGGCGGACCGAGCAGGCTGCATGGCGTCATTCCGCCGTTCTTTTCGATCAGTCGCATCACATGGACGAACTGATCGTCGAGGGTCCGGATGCCGAGGCTTTCCTTGCCTATCACGGCATCAACGCATTTTCGAATTTCGGCCTCAACCGTGCCAAGCACTTCGTGCCGGTCACGCCGAACGGTCACGTCATCGGCGACCACATCATCTTCCGCGAACGCCAGGACAAGTTCATTCTCGTTGGCCGTGCGCCGACCTCCAACTGGCTGATGTTCTGCGCTGCCTATGGCAAGTGGAATGTACGCATCAAGCACGACCCGCGCTCGCCGTCGCGCCCTGAAGGCGAACGCGTCTTCCGCACGCATTATCGGTACCAGATCCAGGGACCTGAGGCGAACAAGATCTTCGAAAAGCTGAACCGCGGTCCGATCCCGGACATCAAGTTCTTCCATGTCGACCAGATCAATGTCGGCTCCAAGAAGGTGCAGGCGCTGCGTCACGGCATGTCCGGCGCGCCGGGCCTCGAAATCTGGGGTCCCTATGACGACAAGAACTATATCCTGAGCTGCATTCTTGAAGCCGCCAAGGAAGCCAATGTTGATCTCGTGCGCTGCGGCAGCCGTGCCTATTCGACCAACACGCTGGAATCCGGCTGGATCCCGTCCCCGCTGCCGGGCATCTATACCGGCGACGGCATGTTGCAGGCTTATCGCGAATGGCTGGGTGCAGACTCCTACGAAGCGACCGGCGCCATCGGCGGCAGCTATGTCTCGAACAACATCGAGGACTATTACGTCAACCCGTTCGAACTCGGCTACGATTTCTATATCGGCTGGAAGAAGGACGACTTCATCGGCAAGCAGGCGCTCCTGAAGATGAAGGAGCAGAAGAACCGCAAGAAGGTGACCTTCGAGTGGAATGCCGAAGACGTTGTCGAAGTCATCTCCTCCGCCTTCAAGCCGGGTGAAGACCACTACAAGTGGATCGACTTCCCGCAGCCGAACTATGCCTCCACCAGCGCGGACCTGATCCTCGACCAGAGCGGCAAGCAGGTCGGCATGTCGATGTTCAACGGCTATTCCTACAACGAGCGCTGCCTGCTTTCGCTGGGCATCGTCGATCCGGACATCAACGAAGGTGACGTTCTGACCCTCATCTGGGGCGAGCCCGACGGCGGGTCTGCCAAGACCTCCACCGAGCGCCACAAGCAGGCCAAGATCCGCGTTCGCGTTTCGCCGACGCCGTATGCTCGCGAAGCTCGCGAAAACTACGCGGACAGCTGGCGTACCAAGCGCTGATGCGCACAATCCCGGCGCGGCGTTGTCGCCGTGCCGGGGCCTGATCTTCGAAATGAATGAACAGTCGGACCGAAGGCGCCATGCGCCTTCGGTTTTTTTGACGCAACAGCCATTCAAGAAGGTCGGCTCAGGAAACGCTGAGCAGTGAATCCAGTCTTTCCGGATCGTCCAGCAGTGCTTGCGACTTGCCGCGATAGCTGACCGCGCCGCGGTCCAGAACGGCCGCTTCGTCGGTCAGCGGCAAGATTTTACGCGCCTTCTGCTCGATGATGATCGCCGACATGCCTTCGCCCGTCACGATCCGGCGTAGCGCGGCCAGCAGTTCGTCGACGATGATCGGCGCGAGCCCCTCGAGCGGCTCATCCAGGAGCAGAAGTTTCGGGTTCAGCATCAGGGCGCGGGCAACGGCCAGCATCTGCTGCTCGCCGCCCGATAGCTGGTTCCCCATATTGCGCCGTCTTTCCTTCAGACGGGGAAACATCTGATAGGCGCGCTCCAGCGACCATGGTCCGGGGCGGGCGGTTGCCGTTAGATTTTCCTCCACCGTCAGCGAGGCGAAGATGTTCCGTTCCTGGGGCACCCACCCGATGCCGAGGGGCGCCCGTTGCTCCGGCCGCAGCCGGCTGATGTCGCGCCCGTCGAAATGGATCGCGCCCGCGTGGTGGGTTGTCACGCCGGCTATGGTGTCGACCAGCGTGGTCTTGCCGGCGCCGTTCCGTCCGAGCAGGGCGAGCGACCGGCCCGCTTCAATCGTCAGATCGACATGCGAGAGCACACGGGCCTCGCCATAGCCTGCGACCAGCTTTTCGATACGGAGAAGCGCAGTCATCAGGCGTCCTCCCCGAGATAGATGGCCTTTACCCGGGGATCGCGGGCGATTTCCTCGACCGTCCCTTCCGCAAACAGCGCGCCGGCCGCGAGCACTGAAATGCGATCGGCGAAGGAGAAGACCAGATCCATGTCGTGCTCGATCAGCACAACGGTCACATCTTCCGGCAGCGCGCGGACAATGGAAAGCACTTCCTCGCGCTCCTCTTCCGGAACGCCCGCCGCCGGTTCATCGAGCAGCAATACCTTGGGTTTTGCGGCGATGGCGAGCGCGATTTCCAGAAGCCGCTGCTTGCCATAGGGCAGACGCAGGGTGGGCGCGGCCATGACATCCGCCAGCCTGAACCGTTCCAGGATTGCGGCGGCTTCGTCGGCCACCGCGTGATCGCTGGCAAGCGATCCCCAGAAGCGGCCTCCGTGGCCCTTCCGTTCGCCGATGGCGAGGACCATGGAGTCGAGCGGCGTAAAGTCGCCAAAGAGCTGGTTGATCTGGAAGGTGCGCGACAGCCCGCGCGCGACGCGAGCGTGGGCGGGCAGGCTCGTAATATCCTCGCCATCGAGCAGGATCTGGCCGCTGGTCGGAGCAAAAACTCCAGTGAACAGATTGATCAGCGTAGTTTTGCCCGCGCCGTTGGGACCGATGAGCGCATGGCGCGCACCCTTGCGGATCGAAAGAGATACGTCATGCGTGGCGGTGAAACCGCCGAAACGCTTGACGAGGTGCCGAGTCTCTAGGGCCGTCATTCTGCTTCCTCCCCGGCCTTGGCGCCTCGGACCCTGGCAGCAAGAAGAGCGGGCCAGCCCGTCAATCGTTCGCGTCCGATCATGACAATGGCGACGAGGATCAGGCCAATCCAGAACATCCAGTATTGCGGAGTCGCCACAGACAGCCAGTCGCGCAGCAGCGTGAAGACGATCGCGCCAAAAATGCCGCCATAAAGATAGCCCGCGCCCCCGATGACCAGAACCAGCAGCACATCGGCAGACCGATGGAAGGCGAGAACGTCCGGCGAGACGAAATTGGTGGTCTGCGTGAGAAGTGCTCCAGCCATGCCCGCATAGGCCGCCGACACCGCATAGATCGCAACGATCCGCCGTTTCGGGGAGATGCCGAGCATTGCGGCGCGTCGGGGATTGCGTTTGATTGCCATCAGCGAAAGCCCGAAGGGCGATTGGACGATGCGCCTCGCGACGAATGTCAGGACGATCAGAACCGCAAGGCAGTATATATAACCATTGCGCCCATAGAGGTCGAATTCGAAGAGACCAAGTATGGGGTTCATTGAAATGCCGGAGAGCCCGTCCGCGCCGCCGGAGAGCCAGGCCGCCTGATTGCCCAGTTCGGCAAGCAGCATCGCAACGCCGAAGGTGGTCATCAGGCGGGTGAGGTCTGAGCCCCGCAGCACCAGAAAGCTGGTGGCAAGGCCGAAGAGGCCACTGACAAGGCCAGCGAAGACCAGGCCTGTGACAGGTTCGGCGATGTAGTCGCGCGCCAGGATCCCGGCAGCATAGGCACCCAATCCGAAAAAGGCTGTATGGCCGAGCGACACGATTCCGGCATAGCCGAGGATCAGGTCCAGCGAGACGGCGAAGAGCGAGAGGATCGCGATCTCCGTCAGGATCAGCAGTTGCGACGGCAGGATGAAGATCGCGGCAAACGCAATAATCCAGAGTGCGAATTCCCACATCCGCCAGCGGCGCTTGGCATTCAGCAGGGCGAGGGCGTGCGAGTGATTGTTCATCGACCGCCCTCACGGGTGAAAAGGCCATTGGGCCGGAGGATCAGCACGAGGATCATGACGGCGTAAATGATGAATGCGCCGGCCTGCGGCAGGTAATATTTGCCGGCAACATCGGCTATGCCCAGAAGAAGGGCCGCTGCAAACGGGCCGGTGATGGAGGACGTGCCGCCGACTGTGACCACGATCATGAAATAGATCAGGAATTTCAGGGGGAAGTTCGGATCAAGCCCCAACATGTCGGCACCAAGCGCGCCGCCAAGGCCGGCAAGTCCCGAGCCGAGAGCAAATGTCAGGACGAAAATGGTGGAGACCCTGATACCCAGCCCGCGTGCCACGCGGCCGTCATCGACTGCGGCGCGCAGCTGGCTGCCGAAACGAGTGCGCGTCAGAGCAAGCTGGAGAGCGATGGTCAGCACGGCGCAGATGACAATGATGAAGAGGCGGCTGCGGCCAATCCCGATGCCTAGGAATTGGAACTGCCCCCTGAGCTCCGCAGGCAGGTTGATGAGTTGCTGCTGGCCGCCCATGAAATAATCGGCCGCAGCAATCGCCATGAAGACAAGGCCGATGGAGAAGAGAACCTGATCGAGATGCGAGGATCGGTAGAGCCTGCGGTAGAGCGTGACTTCCAGCACAACGCCGATGAGCGCCGTGATGAGAAACGCGGCCGGCAGGCACCAATAGAAGGAGATCCCGTAGCGGTTCATGAAAATCACGGTGACGTAGCCTCCCGCCATGGCAAATGCGCCATGGGCGAGATTGACGAAATTCATGAGCCCGAGGGTGATCGACAGCCCGCACGCGAGGATGAAGAGCAGCATTCCATAAGCGATGCCGTCGAACAGGATCGTCAGCATGGTCTCTCCCGGTTACACGGCGGGGCGGAAATGCCCCGCCGCCGGTTTCGAAAAGATCAATGACCGGTGGTCACTTGGCGGCGAAGGGGTCGTGGATCTTCTTGAACGTGTCGAACTCGACATTGTAGAGTTCGCCGTCCTTCTTCTCGACCTTGCGGATATAGATGTCCTGCACGATATCGCGCGTTGCAGGATCGATCGAGATCGGTCCACGCGGGCTCATCCATTCCATGCCCTTCATCGCATTGATCAGCTTCGTTCCGTCCGTATCACCATTGGTTTTGGCGAGTGCAGCATAGGCGAGATGCATGGCGTCATATCCGCCGACAGCCATGAAGTTGGGCCGGGTCTTCGTGGCATCCTTCACCTGTTTGACGAAGGCCTTGTTTTCCGGGCTGTCATGGGCGGCGGAATAGAAGTGGCCGGTAATCACCCCGAGCGCCGGATCGCCGATAGCGTTCAGCAGATCATCGTCGGTCACGTCGCCCGTGGCGAACAGCTTGATGCCGGCATCGGCCAGGCCGCGGTCGACAAACTGCTTCATGAACAGCGAACCGACGCCGGCCGGCACGAAGACGAAGACCGCATCCGGCTTGGCATCGCGCACGCGTTGCAGGAAGGGCGCGAAATCAGGGTTCTGCAGCGGCACGCGCACCGCCTCGACAATCTGGCCGCCTTCTTTCTTGAACTCGTCGGTGAAGCCCTTCTCGATATCGTAGCCCGGGCCATAATCGGTCACCAGCGTGACAACACGCTTCAATCCGTTTTTCACTGCCCAGGTGGCGATCGGCACGGCCGATTGCGGGCCACCCATGGAGGTGCGGACGAAATAGTCCGACTTGGACATGATCGCCGAGGTCGTTGCCGAGGTAATGATTGCTGGGACCTTGGCCTGATTGAGAACCGGTGCCACAGCCATGGCGAGCGGCGTCAGGCCGAAGCCCATAAGCATCGATACCTTGTCGTTGACGACCAGTTCCTGCGCGATGCGCCTGGTCTGATCCGCCGTGCCGGCATCGTCGCGGAGCACGATTTCGATCTTCTTGCCGCCGGCGGTGTCGCCATTGAGTGCCATGTATGCACGGACGCCTGCCTCAACCTGACGGCCTGTCGAGGCAAACGGCCCGGTCATGGGCAGGATCAGGCCAATCTTGACGGTATCGGCTGCCATTGACGGCACTGCGGCCGACAGCGTGGCGATTGCGGCTGCGCTCGCAATGAGTTGACGTCTGGTAATCATGTGTACTTCCTCCCGTTTGTCGCTCCGATAAGCAGATCGCTGACGGCAAGCCGTGACGGAAAGGCGCTCCTCCAAGCACTTTCCTCGAGCGATCACTCCATGATGAACGCAATGTATACATACATATCAGGGGCGCACAAGATACGATCTTGGGGCGCTGCCACCGCCCGGGGGATGGCGGCCGCCACGGCTACTTTTGGCACCGCGCCGGCGACTTGCGAGGCACGGTTCATCGTGCGATGCTGATAGAGGCATCGGTCAACCACCGGCAGCCCTTTGGCGCTGCGCCGCCCAGCTCCTGTAATGATCTTCGATCGTCTCCGCGATCGGCCTGTAGACGATGCCGAGCTCGGTCCGGCTGCGGCTGTTGTCGAGCGAGAACCGGATCCCGAGATGATGGGACATGTATTCCTGCGTCAATCCGAAAAGGGGGCCGATCACCCGGACAACGACGTTCGGTATCTGCCAGGACGGGAGTATATAGGGCCTGGAATGGACCCGTCGCGCATAACTTGCGATTTCCACAAAGGTGCGGGTGTGATCCTCTGCCACGATGTAGCGACCGTGCGCGTCGGGGTTCCTCGCGGCTCGGATATGGGCGGCTGCCACCTCGCGAACGTCCACGCAGGCCAGCGAAAGGTCCGGCATCCCGTAAAAGAAATAGCCCTTGAACATCTCGTCCAGCAGGAAGAGCGAGCCTGACTCGGAGGCGGGCGTGATCGACGGACCCAGCACCATGCCGGGATTGATCGCCACCAGAGACCAGCGGCTCTGTGCCGCGTTCATCTTCCAGGCTTCCTTCTCGGCCAGCACCTTGGAATAATGATAGGGGTTGTTCTTCACGTTGCTCGTCGTGTTGAAATACTCTTCCGAAAGCGTGCGGTCCTTCATCGCATAGACGTCGATATAGTCGCCGAATATGGCGCCGATCGTGGAAGTCATGACGACGCGGGTGACGCTTTCGGTGCGGTTCACGGCGCCAAGTACATTACGGCTGCCCTTGAGTGCGGGATCGACCATTTCTGTCTGCCCGTCCTTGATCTTCTCGGGCAGCTTGAAGGGCGAGGCGACATGATAGACCACGGAGCACCCGCTCATCGCCGTGTCGAACGAGCCTTCCTTCAACAGGTCTGCCTCAAACAGCTTAAGCTGGCCGGGATAGCGCGCCTGCAGATCGAGCAGCGGCTTGACCTTGGCCTTGTTCGCCAGGCTGCGGACGGTGGCATGTACGGTTGTTCCATCCGCGAGAAGCTGAAGGATGATGTGGCTGGCGACGAAGCCGGTTCCGCCGGTCACGAGAACTGTTTCTTGCATCTGCATCGATCCCCATTTTAGCTGGAAGCACTCGGTCTCTTTGTTTCTTGCGCATTGGGGCACGCGAATCCCATGTCCAAATGCGTTGGTATTGATTCAGTACCCCGCCTTCAGGATGGAACGCTCACCGCGCAGGTGCCGATCTGCAGCATCCTTCTGGTCCTTTTTCAGACGCCCGTTGGCAATGTATTTAATGAGCCACGGAATGCGCTTCACCTTCAGGCCCGCGCTCGCCGCAAGAACGAAGCTCTCCGCTGACTTCTCAAGAATTTCTATGTTCAGCAGCAGGCGTTCGAGACCCATGCCGAGACAGATCGAGAGATCGTCGAGACAATAGCCGTTTGCGCCGTTGGCGAGCGCCGGGAAGGCGCCGGAATCGGTCGAGCGGCGGGCGACGCGTCGCGCCCCGACGCCAAGCTGTCGGATCTGCTCGTCGAAGATCGGCGGAAGCGACAGGTCGAGGCGCGCCAACATGCTCGTCCAGGTGAATTGCCCGGCGGCAATGGCGCCGACATCCGGGCGCGCTGCGTAGATTGCGTGGTGAAGGTCGGACGAAGAGCTAGACAGGTTCGACCACTCGAAAACGTCGGGCACGTCCTGTCCGGCGGTGATGCGGGTCAGAACCACGGCGTTCTGCTCCGGTATCCGCTGGGACAGCGTGTCCCCGGGCTTGAGGAGAGCCTTGCCGGCGAGCCTTGCAGCCGCAAGGCCAAGGGTTCCTTCGATGGTTGCGCGATCCGGATTCATCACATCACACCAGCTTGAAGACGTCTTCGAAACGATTGAGTGCATCGTCGATGACGTCGTCCGTATCCGCCATGCTCGTGTAGATGCGACTGCCTGCAAGCGTCAGGATGCCGCGCGAAAGATAGGCCGCTCCCATTTCCTCCATCAGATGCTTGCGGGCATCGGCCTCGCGCATGAGCTTGATCGGATTGCGCATACTCATCAGCAGAACGGCGGAGGTCTGCAGATGAACGATGGAGCCCATATTGTAGACAACATAAGGCAGGCCAAGGCGGTTCATGATCTCCTTGAGACCTGCCGTCAGACGGTCGCCGGCGCGGCCGGCCAGAACCGGCGCACCCGTGCGGGCCATTTCCTCAATGGCGTAGTAGCCGGCCACACAGGAGAGCGGGTTGGCCGACAGCGTTCCGCCGACGAAGGCCCGTTTGCCGCCCTTGCCGCCGATGCCGCCAGCGAGCGTCATCATGATCTCCTTGGCGCCGCCGATGCCGCCAGCCATCGGATAGCCCCCGGTGATCGCCTTGCCGAAGACGGTGAGGTCGGGCTTCACGTTGAAATAGCCCTGGCCTCCGCCCATGCCGACGCGGAAGCCGGTGACGACTTCGTCGAAGATCAGCAGCGCGCCGAATTCGTCGCAGAGCTTGCGGACCTCACGATTGTATTCGAGCGTGACAGGCCGCGTGCCGCTTTCGGGCCCAAGCGGCTCGACGATGACGGCAGCCGTGCCGCCGCGGATCCTGTTCAGCATCAACTTGCGGCGCAGCGATCCCAGTTCGTTCGGGAAAACCTCCTGCGTATAGGCGGTCGAGCCCTTAGGGATGCCGTGCGCCTCGCGCCGGCCGGTGCCGGGAACGCGCATGCCATAGACCATCTGGTCAGACCAGCCATGATAATCGCCGCCGACCTTGATGACCCACTTCCTGCCGGTATGCGCGCGGGCAAGACGGATTGCGCCCATGACGGCTTCGGTACCCGAGCCCAGCATACGGAACATCTCGATGCCGGGCATGTATTTGCGGATGATCTCGGCCAGCTTGATCTCATATTCGTGCAGCAGGCCGGTGACCGGGCCACAGCTTTCAATGATTTCCTGCACCTTCTGGCGGACTGGCTGATAGTTGGAGCCGAGAATGGTCGGGCCGCCGGCCTGGAGGAAGTCGATGTAGCGGTTGCCGTCCTCGTCCCACATGTATGCGCCGTCCACCTTGGCCGCGGCGATGGCGAAGGGATAGTTGAAGGCAAGGTTGTGCTGCACGCCGCCCGGGATGACCTGCTTGGCCCGCTCCGCAAGCGCCTTCGAGGTCTTGCACTTCTGTTCGAAGTAATCGAGCACCTGCGGCATGTTCTGGCGCGCGATCCCGCGCACCGGCTGCTTGAGGAGCGCGTTGAGACGGTCCATCAGGTCCGGATAGTCCGGCCAGGCGCTGATCGAATAGGCATTGGTGGAGATGTCTGCGCTCATGTTCATGTCTCAAGCTCCCATCAATTCAATTTTGTTCAAGGTCTTCAGGAGGTTTGCCTGAAGCTGCGCGTCGAGGTTGGCGCGTTTGCCAAGGCGTTCGCGGAGAAAGACGGCGGCGGCCGCATCGATCTTTCGGATCATGCCAAGCCCGGTCTGAAAGTCCGGTGCGGAGCAGATCGCGCCATGGCTTGCCATCAGATAGGCATTGATGTCGGGCCGCAGGTTCTTGCGGAAGACCTTGGCCAGCATGCCCGTGCCTGAAGGACGATAGGGGATGACGGCAACATGGGGTCCGAGGTCGGCCCGATCCATGTCGGCGGGCCACGGCAATATCTCGTGGGAGAGCGCGACGGCGCTCGCCACCGGCTGATGCGTGTGAATGCTGACGCCATGGTTCGGGTGCGCCTTGAGCATCGCGGCATGCAGGGCCTTTTCCACCGTCGGGGTCCGTTCGCCTTCGACAACCTTGAGCGTATCGATATCGAGGACAACCACGTCCTCTGCGTGGATGAGATAGTAGTCAAGCGCCGATGGGGTCACGGCCATCAGCCTGTCGTTCAGACGAAGTCCGAGATTGCCGCCCGTGCCGGCGAAATAACCCGCATCGGCCAGCGTCCGGCACATGTCGGCGACGTCCTGACGTTCTTTTCGGAAACTGATCATCACATCATCCTTTCGCGCCATTCAGGCGGCGGTAGAGCGGGGCGAGACGCTTGTGCAATTCGGTGAAGATCCCGAAACGCTCGTCGTAAAGCTGGCGGTTGACCGCTTGCGGCTCGTAGACCCGCTCGATGGCGACGGATTTCGTCGCCTCCCGCATGTCCATGATCCGCAATCCGTGAAGCGCAATGAAGGTTGCGCCCCGTGCATTCGCCTTCATCGGGTCGCGCGGCTGGCGAATGCCGACATTCAGCACATCGGCGAAGATCTGGCACCAGGAATTGGACATGGCGCCGCCGCCGATGATGGTCAGTTCCTCGATCTTGCGGCCCAGAAACCTGTTGACCGGGCGCATCATCCACCGCGTGTTGAGTGCGACGCCTTCGAAGACGGCGCGCACCAGCGTCTCGCGATTATGCTCCATGCTCATGTTGAAGATACCGGCGCGAAGCGAGGCATCGTCCACCGGGCTGCGCTCGCCGAAGAGCCAGGGCAGGTAGACCATACCTTGCGCGCCGGCCGGCGTGCGTGCGGAAATCTCGTCGAGCACGGCGTAGACATCCGGTGTCGGTTCGCCCCGATAGAGCCCGTCGTCATGATAGACCATGCGGTCCTTGAGGAAGGCGATGTTGGCCGCGCCGCTCGATTGCATGGCCATCATCAGGTATTTCGACGGAGCCGGGCAGGGGATCGAGGCGATCTGGTCGAAAACGCTTGTTTTCTTGAACGGCACATGTGCGCCGACCCATGAGGACGAGCCCATGTAGAGATGAGCTTCGAAGTCTTCATAGGCCCCGGCACCGATGGCGGCCGCAGAATTGTCGATGGCCCCCGCGACGACCGGTGTCTTGGGTGAAAGGCCCAGGTCGTTGGCGACCTGCGGCAGAAGCGTGCCGATGACATCGGTGCAGCGCACGAGGTCGGGAAATTTCGACTTGTCGATCCCGCTCGCCGCGATCAGGCCGGCGTCATAGCGGATATTGTTGACGTCGCGATTGTCCGTCACCCAAGACGTCAGGATGGAATCCTGCGTCGCGCAGAAACGGCCGGTGAGGCGGAGATTGAAGAAGTCGAGAACGTTCAGGAACTTGTAGGTCTTTTCATAAATGCCGGGCAGTTCGTCGCGGATGAAAAGCATGTGGCCGGCAGGATCCTTGCCGGACAGCGCCGGGGCGCCGCCGCAAAGCCGCAGCCATTTCTGCAGCTTGATGGCATTGTAGCCGGCGACCTTCAGCGATCCGCGCATGGACTTCTTCAGGTGCCGTGCGCCCCGCATGTCGAGCCATGTAATTCCGTTGGTAAGCGGTTGTCCGCTGCGATCCACCGCGATCGTGCCCTCACCTTGTGTCGAGGCACAGATGCCTGCGATCTGGCTTGGGGCCACGGTGCCCTTCGATAGAACTTCCCGGCTCGCCTCGATAAACGCCGTCCACCAATCATCGGGACGTTGCTCTGCGCCGATGCCGTCAACCACAAGCAATTCGACCGGCCGAAAGGCCCAGGCCACGACCTGCCCCCTGGAGGAAACAAGGCCGACCTTGCAGCCGCTGGTCCCCAGGTCGATCGCCAGAATATGTTGATCGGACATTGTCATTGCACGTTCCCGTCGGGGTCAGCGCTTATCTGCGCCATTTACCCATTTATGCCGAAGGTACCGGGAAAAGGCCCCCGACTGAAGCGGCGGAAGTGTCCGATAAGGGGTCTATTTCGGCCAAATGGTCGCCACATCCGCCCGCATTGCACCCGGTGTCGCGCCTGTCCAACGGCGAAAGGCGCGGCGGAAATTGTGGGGGTCGGTGAACCCCACTGCATGGGCGATCTGTTCGACGGACATGGCCGGATTGGCGAGGAGTTCCAGCGAACGCGCCTTGCGAATGCCGTCCAGCAATGCCTGAAAAGAGACGCCGCTTTCGGCAAGTCGTCGCCGAAGCGAGCGCTCGCTCATGCCGAGTTCCTTCGCCACGTCGGAGATATGGCTGCGCTCGCGCAGCCTTTGTCGCAGGATTCGTTCGACTGATTCGATGATCTCGACCGCAACCCGCGTTCGTTGCCGGCTGTATTCGAGGAATTCGAGCAATTGCCGGTGACTGTAGGGATCGGCGCTGGCAAGCGGTATGCGATAGAGGCCCGGCTCGCAGATAAAGACATTTTCGAGCTGTCCGAACCGGATCTCGCAGCCGAAGATTCGCTCGTAGTCCTCAGCATGAGAAGGAGCCGGATAGGCCAGATCGACGCGGATGGGCCTGAAGTCTTCGCCGGCCAGTTCCCGGCCTATGACCATGAAGCTCGCGAAGGCCTCTTCTACGAGAAAGACATAGATCTCGGGGTCGTGAAAACGGCTTGTGGCGGTGTAGGCGAGCCCCTCCGGGACGTGCCTTGTATCGAATTCGAGCATGCTGCCCGTATCCTTTTGCAGCGCCAGGCCGATATTGACCGCATCTCCAACCGTTGCCGCCGTCAGCATGGCATAGCCCACCAGCCCGACCGAGGTGATCTTCTCGCGGCTGCCTGTCTCCAGTCCCAGGGCCCGGCCCTTGGCAAGCTTGAGCGCGCGAAGCACGATTTCGCGCCCCTGCCGGAACGAGATGCGGCAGGCAGGGTCGGCGAGATCGGCCATCGTGACGCCCAGACCGACGGTGAGCCGCGATGCATTGAGGCCGAAATCCTCGAGCGTTGCGACCAGGCTGCGGATCAGGAAGGCCTGGATGTTTGCCGTCAGGTAACGCGCATCGACCTGTTTCATCTGACCCTCCGTTCATTCCGTTCGAAACCTTTACTCTATCGGTGAGGAGCCCGGCCTGCAAACGGCGTCAGGCTTTGGCTGATCTGGCCGGATCTGATCCCTTGTTTTCCGCGTTGGTCCCTTGTGAACACGCGCCGTGATCCTATTGTAGTGATAGGAGTACACACGTTGCGCGCCCTCGGGCAGGGCTGAACGAATTTCGGGGAGCAGGGTCTTGGATCAGGTCGCGGACAGTTTGAAAGTGGTGATCGAGCGTCAGCGCTCGGCTTTCCAGGCTGAACCATTTCCCTCGCGCCTCGTGCGTCTGGAGAGGCTCGATCGCCTTCGTCGGCTCGTCAAGGAGCAGGCGCAGGCGTTCTGTGAAGCAATCGCGGCCGACTTCGGCAACCGCTCTCAACACGAGACGATGCTTCTCGAAATCTCACCTCTGCTGGCCGAACTGCGCCATGCCCGTGCGCATGTCGGTCGCTGGATGCGACCCCGGCGGCGCAGCAGTTCGCTCGAGTTCCTGCAGCTTTCCAACTGGGTGCAGTACCAGCCTCTCGGCGTGGTGGGGATCATGGTGCCGTGGAACTATCCGGTCCTTCTGGCGCTTGGGCCGCTTGTCGATGTGCTTGCCGCCGGAAATCGCGCGGTGATCAAGCCATCGGAGCTTCTGCCGAGGACATCGGCTCTGCTGGCCGCAGTCATTCCCGATTATTTCAACCCGGCCGAAGTGTCTGTCGTGGAAGGTGGCGTCGATGTGGCCCAAGCCTTTGCGGCTCAGCCGTTCGATCATCTGATCTTCACCGGCTCGACCGCTGTCGGCAAGCGCGTGATGGCGGCTGCAGCCGAGAATCTGACGCCGCTGACGCTTGAGCTCGGGGGCAAATCGCCGGTGGTGATCGCGCCTGATTATCCTATCGAAGCCGCTGCTCGGGAAATCGCTTTCGGCAAGATGATGAATGCGGGACAGACCTGCATCGCGCCCGATTATGTGCTGGTCCCGCGCGACAAGATGGAGCAACTGACCCAGGCTTTGGTCAGGCAGATCGAGGCCTTCTATCCGGAAGGGTCACAGGCTGCGAACTTCTCGAGCCTGATCGCTCAGCGGTTCCAGACGCGGCTCGCGAATGCTCTCGAGGAGGTCCGCCAGCAGGGGGCCAGGGTTGTTGTCTGCGACATCGATCTTTCCGGGGCCGGCTGCCGTTTCGCGCCGACGCTGGTTCTCGATCCGCCGGATGATTGCATTCTGATGCAGGAGGAGATTTTCGGGCCGGTTTTGCCGGTTGTGCCTTATGACAGCATCGATGATGCCCTTGCCCTGATCGGCCGCAAGCCACGGCCACTGGCGCTTTATATCTTCACGCATGATCGCGAGACGGAGAGGCGCCTGCTCATGAACACAATATCCGGCAATGTGACGATCAACGGTACGCTGCTGCATATTGCCCAGACCGATCTGCCCTTCGGTGGCGTCGGCCCGTCGGGTCAGGGAGCCTATCACGGGTATGAAGGCTTCGTTCGCTTCTCCCATGCCCGCGGTATTGCCAAGGTTCGGCTTTTCAATCCTTCTGTCCTGGCTTCTCCGCCTTTCGGGGCAGTGGCGAAGTGGCTGGCGCGGTTCATGATGCGATGAACGGTCCTGGGATCACGTTTCAGGTATGACCAGCTTTTCAAGGATCCCGTCGAACAGCACGCTGACCTGCCGGAAAAGCATGTCTCGGGGAATGCGGTCCTCCTCAATCGCCAGTTCGCCGACAATATAGGCGAATTCGACGATGATGCGCACGCGCATCCACAGGACATCAGGCGGCACATCCGGGGCCAGTTGCCTTGCGGCTTCAAAGATTTGGTCGGCATAGATTCGCTGCCATTTCAGCCTCAGATGCGTGAGGTTCGGCAGCGCGCGGAGTGCCCGAATGGTCCACATGCCGCTCGGCTCCTGCGTTGCGATATGGACCGCCGCCTCGAACAGTTTTTCCAACGCAGCAGAAGAGGGAAGCTTGCGGCCGTTCTCGGAGAATTCGGCAAGCCATGCCGAGAAAGTCTCGTGCTGCTTTCTCACAAGGCGGTCGGCGAGTTCTTCCAACACCTCATATTTGTCATTGAAATAATGATAGAAGGCGGGCGGCGTCAGCCCCGCGCGCGCGCAGATCTCGTTGGACGTCAGCTTTTCGAAGCCTGTATCCGCAAGGACCTCTGCCGCCGCCTGCAAGAGCTTCTCAAAGCTTGCGGTCGAACGCGCATTCGTGGGACGTCTGCCCTTCGTCTGGCGGACCCGCTTCTTGGTGTCAGCGTCTTTTGTCATCAACGGATCTCAGGCCAGACCGGCGCGCCGGGCCGCGTGGAGGATGGAGGCGCGGTGCGGGCAGCGATGTACGGTGATATCCGCACCCTTATACCGGCCAGCGTATGAGGTCAAAGACCTCGATACCTGATCGTGTCCGCCCGGGCGCCTGCCTCAAAGCAATTTCAGCGAAAGCTGAAACCGGTTTCGCGTCCGGAATTGCCTGAAAACGAAGTAATAGAGCGTTTCGGTGTTTCCGCTAAATGCTGAAACGCTCTGGCACCGCTGCAAAAACACGGCGAGGTTCAGAGCTTTTCTCTGAGCAGGCGCGTGGCTTCGGCAAAGGCTGCATTGGCGGCCGGCACGTAGCCCGCGACGTTGATGAAGGGGTGAACCAGCCCGGTGAAGACCTTGGCATCAGTCGGTACGCCGGCTGCCTTGAGCTTTTGGCCATAGGCAATGCCTTCATCGCGCAGGGGGTCGAAACCAGCCATCAACAGGACGGCGGGGCAGACGCCGGTGACATCGCCCAGAAGTGGGGAGGCCAGCGGGTCGAGTGCATCCTCCGGCTTGCCGAGATAGAGGTTGGTGTACCATTCCATCTTTTCCTTCTCAAGGAAGAAGCCTTCCGCAAAAAGCTGATAAGAGCGGGACTGCTTGCTCATGTCCACCCACGGAACCCAGAGCATCTGCAGGCGCGGCGGGAAAGGTGCGTTGCGGTGTTGCTGCGCCACCACAGCCGCGGCGTTGCCGCCGGCGCTGTCCCCGCCGACGCCAATTCGCGCCGGATCGAAGCCCAGCGCATCTGCCTGGGCGACGACTGCGTCATAGGCAGCAAGACAATCCTGGATGCCGACAGGGAATCGATGCTCCGGTGCCAGTCGATAATCGACCGCCACGACTGCGCAGCCCCCGTCATGGGCCAGCTGGCGGCACACGTCCCGGTGGGAGTCGAGCGAACCGCCCACATGCCCCCCGCCATGATAGAAGACGAGAACCGGGGCAGCCTTGCGCGGCAGCGAAGCCGGCCGGTGGATCTCGCAGCGCACCGGCCCAACCGGTCCCTGGAAGACCCAGGGCTCGATCTTCACGCTCGGCTCCGGTGAATGCGTCAGCCAGTGGCCCTGCACATCAAAGCCGCGACGTGTTTCCTCTACGGAGGCTACCGTCCCCGGCGGATCGGCGAAATAGCGCACCATGAACTGGACGACGGGGTCGAGGCGCTGGCCGTCAATCTCGAGCGGCTTGCCGCTGAGAAGCTTCATGATCGGGAGCGGCAGCTTGCAGGCTGCGCGGGCAATCCATTTCAAGGCCGATGAAGTCATGGGGGTGGCTCCTTTGGAATCCGAAAAGTTGGCACGGGTGGGTATTCCTCGAACGGTCTTCGATCGAGGGCGGCGGCTCATGGCAAGGTTCTGAACTCGCCCATGGGGCGGATCTATTGCGGGGATTTCGTCAGCTCAAAAACCGGGCATCCCTCCGGTGTGCTCAATCTGCAAACCGGTATTGCCATGGTTGCTCTCATTCCTGGACACAGCGGTCCCAAAGGCAGGTCACGGCAATGCTGTCTTGGTCATAACGTCCCCCTCGCATTTCTTGTTGGGGGACACACTATAGTAAATACTATAATTGTAAAGAGGGCGTCATCGGGCCGTCAAAAACGCTCGTTTGGCACCGCAAAGGAACGCGGGCCGCTAACTTTTGGCGGAGCTCTTTCGAAATAGGCGCCGGGTGCAATGAAATAGCCCCGGCGCCCGTGTCTGAAGCAATCCCCGCGAAAGTGGATGCCGGTCTCTCGTCCGGAATTGTGTTAAAACAATTAGATAGAGCGCTTCAGTGTTCCATGAAACGCTGAAGCGCTCTAATGCCAGAAAGGCTGTTACCAGCCGCTGAGCTTTGCCAGCGAAACCTTGAACGTGCGGCCCTTGCCCGGGTCGCCCGAAAGGTTGTTCTGATAGGGCTGGTTGAAGAGGTTATCGATGCCTGCTCTGAGTTCCAGACCCTTCAACATGCCCTCATCGGGCTTCCATGCCAGAAACACGCCATGAAGCTGATAGGCCTTGAATGGGCCGGTTGTGGCGCCGGTGATGATTGGCGCTGCGAAGAAGGCGTTCCAGCCGAATTCCAGGTTCTTTTCCGGCAGCCGGGCTCCCAGCGTGGCGCTGACGCTGTTGGCGGGGATTGTGGTCAGCGCCTTGTGATTCACGAGGTCCGTACCCGTCATCACGCTCCACGCGGCGGAGGCAAAGGCATAGTCGGAATTGTAGGCGGCCTCGACCTCGACGCCCCGGATCAGCGCCTTGCCGATATTGACGTAATAGGGCACCGCCGAGGTGCTCGTGGTCAGCGGGTTGGTGCTGATCATGTTGGTGAGATTGTTGTGGAAGGCCGTAAATTTCAGCCGGGCACTGTCACCGTTCTGAACGAGGTCGTCACTCGAAAGCGCAAAGCCGAGTTCATAATTGTTCGACTTCTCCTTTTCCAGCGTGAGGCTGGGTGCGCGTCCTCCCGGATATGTGCCAACCCCCGTAGCGGATGACCAGGAGTAAAGCTCATCCAGCGTCGGCATCCGTTCGGTATGGGCAACCGACCCAAAGATGGAAACGGTGTCGTTGACGCTGTAGAGGGCGGCAATCTTCGGCGACAAGGCGACGTCGTTGACATCGCGCGCGCCCGGAATCCGCTTGTCGGGCGATTGCCATACGAAATCGGAGCGGATGCCCGGGGTGATCGTCAGCTTGTTTGCCCAGACGAATTCGTCCTGCAGGTAAAGGCCCATGCGGCCATCAGTTCCCTGCGGATGGAATGCGATTCCGCTGCCGTTCGTCGTCGTTTCCCCGACGCGGGTCTGGTGCGACAGCTGAATACCGCCCGTCAGGTGATTGCTGAAGTTCTCGCCTGACGTATCGATCGTATTTTCGAGCCGCGTGCTGAAGGTCTTGTAGGCGTATTTCGACGGCAGGAAGAGCGCGTTGGTCGCCAGGGAGGCCAGGCTTGCGGGCAGCTTGGCATCCTTCTGTTCAACCGACGTGTCGGAATAGGCGACGGAGAATTTCAGGTCGAGCCAGGGATTGTCGCTGGCCGGATTTTCATAGGAGAAGTTGAACGTCCTGTCGGTCGTGTCGCGGTCGATCGTGCCGAAGGTCAAGGTTCCGGTCTGCGAATAGTCTGTATCGTTCAGGTTGCTTTGCCATTGCTGATAGGAGAGGCGGATAACCTGCTCGTTGTCGTCGGCGAAGTGATGCGTGACCTTGGCGAGGCCCGACCATGCGTTGAAGTCGGAGCCCGAAATGGTCTTTCCCGTGGCCGTCGAGATCTTGTCGGACTGGCGGTAGTTGCCGGAGAACAGGAACTCGGTGTTCTCGCCCATGCGCTGCGCCCATGTGAGTGAACCGAGCAAGCCGTTGCCGTTTGAGTCGTAGCTCGTTTTCGTCCGGATGGCGGTTGTCTGTCCGGGCTCAAGGAAATCGGAAGCATCCTTGGTCGTGAAGTTGATGGTGCCGCCCAGGGCGCCAGACCCGTAAAGCGTCGATGAGGCTGGGCCGCGCAGGACTTCCACCTGCTTGTAAAGTTCCGGCTCGGTGAAAAGCGAGCCCATGCGGTACTGCTCGAAGAACTTGTTGACCCCGTCGATATTGATAAGAATTTTCGACTCGTCGGCGGCCTCCAACGCGCCGATACCGCGAATGTTGAAAGCCTGCCCGGCGACGCGATCGGACCCGACAACGGTCACGCCGGGAACGCTCTTGAAGAAATCGCCGATGGTTGCCGCCTGGTCGCGGTCGAGATCATCCTGGTCGAGAACGGTCACTGCCTGCGGCGTATCGATGGCAACCTTCTCCTTGCCGGCGCCGACGACCAGCCTTTCCAGGAGCGTGACGCGCCCCTTCTTCTTGTCCGCGCTCGCGGATGCATCTGCTGCGGCATCCTGCGCGCTGGCGCCCTGTGCTGCGAGAATCGCGACGCAGGTCAGCAGCCATGTCTTGCGGTGATAAATCGTCCCCATGAACCTCTCTCCTTGACGTGAAAGCGCTGGCTTGCGGAAGAGGCTGGCTGGCGAGTGGAAAAACATGATTTTTTAACTCATGTATTGCGCCGTGTAATTAATATGAATATACGAGTCAAGTATTGAAGAAAGGACGTGCCCAGCCAGCCAGAAGCGAGCCAGGCCATTGGAAAAGCAAGCTAGGCAATGCACAGAGCAGACAAGGTCGATCCCGAGCCCGAAGACCGCCGAGAAGCCTCAGAGAAGATGACGGCCTATTCGACGGCGACCCTATTTCGCGGGGCGCGCGAGATCGCCATCGACCACAATGGCGAGATCTACCGGCTGCGCATCACCCGCCAAGGCAAGCTTATCCTCAACAAGTGAGAGAGGCTTTGATGACTGGGGCAAAACTGAGTGCCGTCGCAATCCGGCAGGCGAAGATCGACAATCCGAAGAAGCGCGAGCGCGACATTGCGGCTGAGCTCGGCATCTCCGAGGCGGAATATGTCGATGCCTGGCAGGGCCACGGCGTATTTCGGATCACGACGGATTTCGAGCGGATCTTCCCGCGGATCGAGGCTCTGGGGCCGGTTACGGCGTTGACCCGCAACGAGAATGCGGTTCACGAAAAGATAGGCGTCTACGACAATTTCCGCGCCGGCAAACACGCTGCCATGATGCTGGGCGACCAGATCGACATGCGCATGTTTCCTCGCCACTGGGCCTATGGCTTCGCGGTGGAAAACAACACCGGCGAGATGGTCAAGCGCAGTTTCCAGTTTTTCGACGGGCATGGAGAAGCGCTGCACAAGATCCACCTGCGCGCAGACAGCAATTTCGAAGCCTGGAAGCGGCTTGCCGCAGAACTGGCGCTGGATGGCGAGGTTGCGCCGCTCGCCATAACGCCCGCCAGCGTCGAAACTTTCGAGAACGATGCGGACGTTCCCGTCGAGGAGCTGAAAACCCGCTGGTCGGCAATGACCGACACCCATCAGTTTCCCGGGTTGCTCAACAAGATGAAGCTGTCGCGGCACAGGGCCGTTTCGAGTATCGGCTCCGACTATGCGTGGAAGCTGGAGCGCCAGGCGATCGAGCCGCTTCTCAACGGTGCGGCGGAGACCGCGCTGCCGATCATGTGCTTTGTCGGCAATCGTGGCTGCATCCAGATCCATTCCGGTCCTGTGGAGCGCATTGCCTCCATGGGCCCCTGGCTGAACGTCATGGACGAGACCTTCCATCTGCATCTGCGGCAGGATCGCGTTGCCGAGGTTTGGGCTGTACGTAAACCGGTAGAGAAGGGACATGTGACGTCGGTCGAAGCTTTCGACGCGAACGGCGAGTTGATTATCCAGTTCTTCGGCAAACGGATCGAGGGCCAGGATGAACGGGGCCCATGGCGCACGCTCGTTGAAGGGCTGCCGGTCGCCAACGCTTCGCAGGCGGCATGACGATGAGCAAGCTTCTACCCATGTTGCGTGCCGCCACATTCGCGCTTGTCGCACTCGCCTTTACAGGCGCGCAGGCGGCGGAGGAACGGCCTGGCCGGATCGTCGCGATCGGCGGCTCGGTTACGGAAATCGTCTATGCACTTGGTGAACAGGACCGGCTTGTCGGGCGCGACTCCACGAGCGTCTACCCGCCTGAGGCTTTGAAGTTGCCGGATACGGGCTATATCCGCGCGCTGTCGCCGGAGGGCGTGCTGTCGCTCAATCCCGATCTGATCCTCGCACTGGAGGGCGCCGGTCCCCCGCCGGCATTGGAGGCGCTGAAGGCTGCGGGCGTCCGGACGGTCATGATCCCCGAAGGTTTCGATCGCCAGGCTATCCTGAACAAGATCATGGCGGTTGGTTTGGCGCTCGGCGTCGAAGAGAAAGCCAAGGGGCTCTCGGAAAAGGTACAGGCCGCGCTCGACAAGGCCGTGGTCGCCTCCGTGCCGCAGGGCAAAAAGGCTCGGGTCCTGTTCGTCCTCTCGCCTCAGAACGGACGTGTGATGGCCGCCGGGCGCAACAGCCAGGCGGACGGGATCATCACGCTCGCGGGCGGTGAGAATGTTCTCACTGACATCCAGGGTTACAAGCCGGTCAGTGATGAGGCGATCATCAAGGCGGCTCCGGATGTGATCCTGATGATGAACGGCGTCGGAGACCATGCGGCAAGCAATGAGACGGTACTCGCACTGCCGGCAATTGTCGAAATGCCGGCCGGCAAGGCGAAGAAGATCGTCCGCATGGATGGCATGTATCTGCTCGGGTTCGGCCCGCGCACGGCAGACGCGATCCTCTCTCTGCATCAGGCGCTCTACGGCGACCGCAAGCCGGGAGAGTGAGCATGGCCGAGGTGACGCACGCGACCGATGACATGACGGACAAGGCAAGCAGGTTTCGCAGAAGCCTCCATGCGCGCCTTCCGCAGATCGTTATCGCGGTGCTCTCGGTCTGCGTTGTTGCAGCGGCGGGCATTTCACTGACAGCCGGGGCGTCCGATGCGTCGGCATTCGCCGTTGCGGCACACTGGTTCGGATTGGGCACTGCTGATGCGATCTCACCCCGTGACCTGCTCATCATCGAGTCTATCCGATTGCCCCGTGTCGTCATGGGTTTGCTGGTCGGTGCGGCGCTGGCGGTTTCAGGGGCTGTCATGCAGGGCATCTTCCGCAACCCGTTGGCGGATCCCGGCCTGGCCGGCGTCTCGGCGGGAGCCGGATTGGGGGCGGCCCTCATGATCGTGCTGGGCGGCCGCCTTTCGCTACCGATCGCCGGCTCGTTCGGATACGCTGCGCTGCCGGTCGCCGCCTTTTGCGGCGGCCTTTTGACCACGCTTATCCTATACGGCCTGTCCACCCGGTTCGGACGGACCTCCATCGCAACCATGCTGCTCGCCGGCATTGCCCTTGCGGCGCTCTCGGGCGCGGCCATTGGCCTCCTGACATATCTTGCGGATGACAAGCAACTTCGCGACCTGACCTTCTGGAGCATGGGCTCCCTCGGCGGAGCGACCTGGCCGAAGATCGCTGTCCTGGCCATCATCAATCTGCTGAGTTTCGCCCTCCTGCCTTTCATGGCGCGTGGACTGAACGCGCTGGCGCTGGGCGAAGCGGCCGCCTGGCACATGGGCGTTTCCGTTGAGAGCCTCAAGCGCGTTGCGATCGTCCTCGTTGCGGCCATGACCGGGGTTTCGGTTGCGACGAGCGGCGGCATTGGTTTTGTCGGCATCGTGGTGCCCCATGTCCTGCGGCTGGCCATTGGGCCGGATCATCGTTTCCTCCTTCCTGCCGCCGCGCTCCTGGGCGGTGCCCTGCTGGTGCTGGCAGATTCGGTGGCCAGAACGGTCGTAGCTCCCGCTGAATTGCCAATTGGCATCATAACGGCGCTCGCCGGCGCTCCGTTTTTCCTGTGGCTCCTGCTGCGTCGCCGCAGCCTGCTTGATTTGTAAAAGGGCGCGCCGATGAGCACGATTTCCGCAAATGGCATCGTCGTTCGCTATGGAGCGCGGACGATCCTGAATGGCGTGGATTTTACGGCTCGGGCCGGCGAGGTGACTATCATTGCCGGCCCGAACGGGTCTGGCAAATCGACCCTCATAAAAGCCGTTTCAGGCGAGATTGCCGCATCTGGCGCGATGAGCATGAACGGCCACGACATGCGCGCCATGAAAGGATGGCAACTCGCCGCCCAGCGTGCGGTTCTCGCGCAAGAGACCTCCGTCGCTTTTCCGTTCACTGTGGCGGAAGTCGTGAACCTTGGTGTCAGCGCGGGAGCGGCACGAGTTGAACGTCCGGCCCTGCGGATCGAGATGGCGCTCGAGCGGGTGGGTCTCAAGGGATTTGGCAGTCGACGCATTCACACGCTCTCGGGCGGGGAGCGGCAGCGCGCGCAGCTCGCGCGCGTGCTCTGCCAGATATGGGAGCCCGTGAGCGATGAGGGGCCACGCTGGCTGATCATGGATGAGCCCGTCGCGAGCCTAGATATCCGTCATCAGATCTCGATGATGGAGCTGGCGCGCGATTATGCACGCGCCGGCGGCGGCGTGATCGCCGTCATGCATGACCTCAACCTCAGCGCCATGTATGGCGACCGGATCGTGCTGATGAAGGCGGGCGCGGTCGCTGCTTCCGGCGCACCGGATGCGGTGTTGCAAGCCGGCCGGCTGCGCGACGTTTTTGACTGCCCTCTTCATCCCAATATCGCCCCCGGCAAAGGGGTTTTCGTATTGCCGCAATCGGTGCTTGGCGCGCCGATGCCGGCGCTGGCTGCCGAGTGAAAGGAGTTTTCGCCGTGACCTTCTCAAGAGCAATCTATGGAACCGCACTGCTTTTGGCCGTCTTTCCCCTCCCGGCTTTGGCGCAGGAAAAGACGGAACTGAAGATCGAGCTCAACGCCGTGGCCGATGCGAAGGACAGTTGCCGGGTCACGTTCCTGCTGACCAATGCGATGCCATCGGAGATTTCGAAGGCCGCATTCGAATTTGCCTTTTTCAATAAGGCAGGCGGAGTAGAGCGGCTGACCGTTCTGAACTTCGGCCGGTTGCAAAAGGGGCGCACGGTCGTGCGTCAGTTCGACATTCCGTCCGCGCCATGCACCTCCTATTCACGCATTCTCGTCAACGCGGTCAAGAGTTGCGAGAGCGTTGCCGGGGACGCGGACGCCTGCGAGGCGGCTTTGTCGACGTCCAACAAGTCGGGCATCGAATTCGGCCTGTAACCGCCAAGCTGGGAGTTGCAGGACATGAACGATCTGCATATCGACAAGACACATCGCCGATCCGTCGGCTCTGTTGCGGGGGAGGCCGCTCGGCGGCGGGAATTGCGTAGCCGGCGCCGGACGTTCCATGCGTGGCCGCTGCTTCCGGTCCCGGCGCTTTCAGGCGGCGCAGACACGCGGGTCGCTCCGACCGTCGAATGGCCGCAGGGAGGGACCATCCTCGGCGGCGACGAGTTGCATGACAGGGTAGATGAGCGCGTTCGCCGTGACTTCGTTCCCACTTCGGAGTCTCCGACCTGGGATGACAGTGCGGAGCAGAAGCAGGCCGGGAGGCGGTCCCGGCTTCTCAAAGCCTGTCTGCTGGGCTCCGTTGCGCTGCATCTCTCCTGTGCAGTCTTCCTGATCTCGTTACCGGCGGCGGAGCATGTCGAAATTGCCGGGGGCGGTGCTGTTTCGGTCGTCCTGGTGGGCGAGCAGAATGTCGACAGTCTGGCCGCCGGAACGACCGAGGGTGTCGAAACGACTTTGCCAACCGAAGAGGTCAAAACCGCCGAGCAGGCCGTCGAGGCAACAACCGCGCAAGAGCTGGTCGAGCCTATCGAAAAGGAAAGTGCGCCTTCCGAGCCAGTGACCCCGGCGCTGCAGCCTGTTGCGGAAACGCCTGCAGAGCCGGCTGCGGCCGATACCCCGCCCGAGCAACCGGCGGAGGCGCCCGCCGAGATCCAGAGCCAGACGGTTGCCGAGGTGGCTCCGCAGCCTGAAAACCATGCGATCGATCCGGCGGCTGTTTCGGATGCCGGCGAGCTGACGCCCGAGCAGCCGATTGCAGCTCCAGAGGCTCACGAGAAACCGCCTGTCGAAACATCGCAGGCCGCGCCGGTCGAGCCTCAAGAGGCCCTTGAGGCCGTGAAGCCGCAGGTGGGCCCCGATCCTACACCCGTCGAGAAAAAGGCACCGGTGCAGAAAAAGATCGACGACCGCAAAACGGAAGAAAAGAAAATAGCCGCGCGCAAGAAGGCGGAGGCCGACAGGGAGGCAAGACGCGAAGCGGCGAAAAAGCGTAAGGGCGAAGCTGGCGAATCGACCGCAAACGCCCAGCGCGGGGCGTCTGAAAATGCGCATAGCGCGCAATCGGCTGAACCCGGTAATGCCGCGGTCTCGAACTATCCAGGCAAAGTCGCTGCCAAATTGCGCCGCGCGCTGAAATATCCCAAGAGCGCGGTTGCAGGAAGCCGCGGCGAAACCCAGGTGGCCTTTACTGTGCAGTCCGATGGCAGCGCGACCGGCATTCGCGTCGTATCGAGTTCTGGCTCTCCCGCCCTGGATCAGGCCGCTGTGGAAGCGGTGCGCAGGGCCTCTCCCTTCCCGCCAATCCCGGCAGAGGCGGGGCGGCGGCAGTGGCCCTTCGCGGTCCCCGTACTGTTCAAGCGGTAAGGTCGCGGGATTTTGGGACGCCGACCGCTGTATCAAGCGTCCATTCCGTCAGTCGGGGTCAATCGAGGGTAATACCTGGTTGGCTCGGGTTTACGCAGGAGAATGGAGCCGGCCGTCGATCCAGGTCGCAATGTGGTCGAGCGCTGGGGAAAGGACCACGAAGTCGGCAACAAAGTTCGGCGCGATGCGGCCATGCGTGCCAGCAATGCCGACAGCTTCGGCCGGATAGAGCGACGCCATCCGCAACGCTTCCTCAACTGGCAGGTCCAGCAGGTTACTTGCCGTCTTCACGCAACCCAGCATGTCGATATCAGCGCCGGCCAGCGTTCCGTCGGCAAGGGTGAGGCGGCCATCGCGGCGGAAAATCTGCCTGCCGTTGAGCATGAGACCGGTCATGCCGGTGCCGATGGGCGACATTGCGTCTGTCACGAGGAAGATTTTTGCAGGACCCGCCTTGGCCCGCAACGCAATACCCATGGCGATGGGGTCAACATGGTAGCCATCGGCAATCATCCCGGCGAAGACGTGAGTTGAATCGAGGGCTGCACCGACGAGACCCGGCTCCCGATGGGTCAACGGGCTCATCGCATTGAACAGGTGCGTCACCATGGAGGCGCCGGCCGCAAAATAGGCTTTGGCGGTCTTTGCGTCGGTATCGGTATGGCCGATGCTGACCAGAATGCTGCCCTCCGTCAGGATCTTCACCTGCTCCAGGGTCGCATTTTCCGGAGCGAGCGTCGTGAGGAGCACGCCCACACCCGAGTGGTAGCGCAGCAAGCGCTCGACATCGGCAGCCTGCATGGGACGGATCAGCGCGGGGTCGTGCGCGCCCTTGCGCGCGAGCGAGAGGTGCGGACCTTCAAGATGCAGGCCAAGATAGCCCGGCACGCGCGCCGCCTGCGCCGCATGTCCGGCCTGAAGCGCCAATTCGGTTGTTTCTGGCGTATCGGTAATCAAGGTCACCAGGAGTTTCGTCGTACCGAAGCGCGCATGGGCCGCCGTGATGGTGCGGATCGCCTCGAGCGATGTGACGTCGCCAAACTGCGCGCCGCCACCACCGTTGACCTGCAGGTCTATGAAGCCGGGAACGAGCCACTGACCGTCATAATCCACGTATTCGGCTCCGGGCGGAACGTCGTACGGTTCGACGAGACCTGCAAAGCGGTCACCGTCGAGCACAAGAACCTTGTTCTCATGCCACTTGTGGCCATCGAAAATGCGCGCGCCCCGGATCGCGGTCGTGGAGGTCATTGCGTTTCCGTCACTTTCTTCAGCGCCACGGGCTGGTCCGGGTTGAAGCCGCGTCGGCGCGACAGCGCTTCTGCAAAACCGTAAAAGGGCACGATCAGCGCCAGGGCGTCCGTGAGCGGATGGCCTGTGTCCACAAAGGGAAGGCGATGGGCGCGCTGTGCGAGCTCTGACGTCACGAAAACCTGAGCGCCCTTGGCCGCCAGCTTGTCCGCCGCATCGACGACCGAATGTTCTGCGGCGTCACGTGCTGCAAGGACAAGAACCGGGAAGCCCGGGCTGACGAGCGCAACAGGGCCGTGCATGACCTCCGCAGACGAATAGGCCTCCGCGTGGATGTCGGATGTCTCCTTGAATTTCAGCGCCGCCTCGGAGGCCACCGCGAGCGTGGGCCCGCGGCCAAGCACATACAGCGAGCGGGCGCTTTCGAGGACCGGCGTCATGCCGTCCCACTCAAGCGTGAGCGCCCTTTGGAGGTGCCCCGGAAGTGCGTCCAGGGCGGTCAGAAGCTGCTGATCTTCCGCCCAATGCGCAAGGACCGACAGTCCTGCCACGGCGGAGCTGACATAGGATTTGGTCGCGGCAACCGCGAGTTCGGGGCCTGCGGCGATGTCAATGCGGATGTCTGCGGCATCCCACAGCGGAGAGCCGGTGGCATTTGTCAGCGTCAGGGTCAGCGCTCCGCCCTGACGGGCGGCCTCCAGCATGGAGACGATGTCGGGGCTTCGTCCAGATTGGGAAATTGCGAAGACCGCTGCATGTTCGAGGCGAAGCCGGGTCCCGTAGATCGAGGCAAGCGAAGGACCGAGCGAGGCAACGGCACAACTTGCGACCAGTTCTGTCGCATACTTGAGGAACAACGACGCGTGATCCGAAGAACCGCGCGCAATGGTTGCCACGAAGGCTGGATCGGCGGTCTTCAAGGCTGCACCCGCATCCGCCAGCGTTGCGCGCGAGCCTTCTAGCAGACGCGCGACCGCGTTCGGAATTTCGTTGATTTCCTGACGCATGTGCGTGGCGGTCATGTCTTGTCCTTCCTGTCTTGCCTGCCCCTGTATCAACCCAGTGTCAGCTCGGCCACGAAGTCATAGGCGTCGCCGCGATAGAGCGAGCGCGTCAGTTCCACCACCTTGCCGGAGGGCAGGTAGGAAATGCGCTGTATGGATAGGCCTGCAGCGCCCTCCGAGACGCCGAGCAGTTCGGCGTCCTGGCTCTTGATGTTGCAGGCAGAGATGCGCTGGATGGCGCGCACCGGGCGCGCATTTCGCCTTTCCAGCGCGGCATAAAGCGATGTCGTCACCATGCCCGGATCGGGGACATATTCCGCAAGCACGCTTGCTCGCTCGATGGCCAGAGGGTTGTCATCACCAAGGCGCAGGCGGGCAAAGCGAGCGACGAGCGCGCCCGGTCCGAGGCCAAGCATCATCATCTCGTCAGGCGAGGGGGCAAATAGGCCGCGCTCCAGCCATTCCGAACGGGTCGAAAGTCCACGCCGTGCCATATCCTCTGTAAACGACGTGAGACGAGACAAAGGCTGTTCCACTTTGGAGACGGGCTTTGCGACGAATGTTCCGGAGCCGTGACGGCGAACAAGCAGACCATCCTGCACAAGTTCGTCCACAGCCTTGCGGACCGTTACGCGGCTGATGCTGGCGTAGTCGGCTATGTCCCGCTCGGCGGGCAGGGCCTCGCCCTGTTTCAGCGCGCCGCTTTGGATTGCCTTTTCAAGCGACTGGCGCAGTTTCACGTAAAGAGGACCGGCGCCATTGGCTTGCAATCCCTCCAGCGGCAGGATCATCGAGAGGACCGCCATCACTGTGCTCCTATGCCAAAGGTCGCGATCGCGAGAGAAATCGCTCCGCCGAGGGCGTCGTCGCGGGGCGTAATCAGCCTCGATCGGTGCCGTTCGGCAATCCAATTCGGATAAAATGCCGAAAGGCCTCCCAAGATGCAAATCTTGCAGTCGCTTTGGTCCGTGGCAGCGTCCAGTGCCTCATCAACTGCGCTGACAGCGCCTTTGACAAGCGCCGTTCCGGCGAGATCTCCTGCCGCCGCAGCTTCGAAGACGGAGGGCGCAAAGCGGCCAAAATCCCTTGGGCTTGCGTCATGCGCGAAGGTTACAAGCCGAATGGGCTCGTGGTCGAAGGCTTCCATCGTCGCTTCGATCAGCGGCGAGTTGCGGCGCACACGGTCGTGAACCAGGAGGCATTCCTGAAGAAGCGCCCGTCCAATGCGCGCCCCGCCGCCAAGGTCGCCCAGCATGAATCCCCATCCCCCCGTATAGGAAACAACGCCCGAGTGCCGGGTGATGTAGACAGAGCCAGTTCCCAGGATCGCGACGACGCCGTCGTCGTCGCCAAATGCACCCTGCAGCGCGATCAATCCGTCCGTGTCGATCCGGGCCGCCTTGAAAGGCAGTTGCGCCACGAGTGAATCGGCGCGTTCCGACACATTCGCGCCGGCTAGTCCAAGGAAGGCGGGTATATCGCTCAGTTCAGCGGTCAGCCCTGCGTCGCGAACGGCATCCCGAGCGGAGGCAGTAATGTTGTTCAGCGCACCGTCGAGGTCGGAGAGAATATTGGCAGCGCCCCCACGCGCGCGTCCCAGGATGCGGCCGGAAGCGTCCGCAACAGCGGCGCGGCAGCTTGTTCCTCCCCCGTCAATTCCGATGAAATAATCCG
>DATMTA010000208.1:0-61277 GCA_035565055.1 Ensifer sp. | reverse complement strand
GCCGAGCCCGGAAGCCGCGCGCCGCGCGCCGAACGGATCGACATGGCGCAGGTTGCCCGCCTCGTTCTGGAAGCGCAGGCCGAGACTGCGCTGAAACGCGGAATCGATCTTGGTCTTGAAGGCGAGGGCGAAGCCCCCGTCATCGGCGACGGCACGATGCTCCGCGAAATGGTCGTCAACCTCGTCGACAATGCGCTGCGATATACGCCGTCGGGCGGGGAGGTGACAGTGCGCGTCGTGCGCGCGAATAGCGCGGTCGTCCTGACGGTCGACGACAGCGGCCCCGGCATTGCGGAAGACGAGCGTGACCACGTCTTCGAGCGCTTTTATCGCATCATGGGCACGCAGGCCGAAGGCAGCGGACTTGGCCTGGCGATCGTGCGCGAGGTGGTGGAGGGCGCAGGCGGGATGGTATCACTTGGGACGTCTCCCGCCGGTGGGCTTTCTGTCAGGGTTCATCTGCCAGCTGCAACCTGAAGACGTGTTCGACCCCCGCATTTCATCAGGAGGCGCGTTCGGCGAGGCTTCGCCAGATCACGCCGGAATTTTTTGATCAAATTTGCGGGATGTGCCAGTATCCTGCTGGACATCTGTCGTGCGCGGCGCCTAGATGGCATCGGTTCTGGCTGGTCGCAGCGACGATCCCGCTCGGCAGGCCGAGGGACAGCCAATCTTTGACTGGGAAAGACTTTAGCGATGACCTGGCGAATGCCATCCGAAACCGCCCCGCACGACCTCACCTGGATGGCGTTTCCCCGCGAGGGCACCACGCTGGGTGAGGGGGAGGCCTGGCGGGAAACCGGCTACGAGGCCTGGACCGCCGTGGCGCACGCAATCGCGGAGTTCGAGCCCGTCGCCATGGTGGTCGATCCTTCCGAGCGCGACCGCGCGCGTCGGATGTTGGGCAGTCATATCGAACAGGTCGAGGCACCGCTGGACGAATTCTGGATGCGCGATGTGGGTGCCACCTTTGTGCTCGATGAGGATAGGCCCGGCGTTTTGGGTGCTGTCGACTGGATCTTCAATGGCTGGGGCGACCACGACTGGTCCGAATGGAAGAAGTCGGCCGATATTGCCCGGCTGATTGCGGCCCATGCGGGCGCGGAGCTCGTTTCCAGTCTGCTGGTCAATGAAGGCGGCGGCATTCATGTCGATGGCGAAGGCACCGTCCTGCTGACCGAGACCGTTCAGCTCGATCCGCGCCGCAACCCCTATGCCGATCGCGCCCGCGTGGAAGCCGAAATGGCGCGTACTCTCGGGGCGACCAAGGCAATCTGGCTACCACGCGGCCTGACGCGGGACTACCAGGAGTTCGGCACCAGCGGCCATGTCGACATCGTCGCGACCATTGCTTCACCCGGCGTGCTCCTCCTGCACCGCCAGCCGAATCCTGAGCATCCCGATCATCAGGTCATGCGCGACCTGCGCGCGTTCATGGCAGAGGCTACCGACGCGGCGGGCCGCCGCTTTACCATTCTCGACCTTGAGGCACCGGCCCAGATCCGCGACGACGAGGGTTTCGTCGACTTCAGCTATGTCAATCATCTGGTCGTCAATGGCGGCGTCATCGCCTGCGGCTTCGGGGATGAAAAGGCAGACGCTGCGGCCAGCGAGGTGCTCAGCGAAGCCTATCCCGGCCGTGAGATCGTGATGGTGGATTCGCGTCCCATCTTTGCACGCGGCGGCGGAATTCACTGCATCACGCAGCAGCAGCCCGCCGTACCCGCAAGGACCGCATGACATGCGCCGCTTTGATGTCGTGGAAAAGTCGATCGCCGAACAGCGGGCAGCGCTCGAGGCCGGCGCGGTCACGAGCATGGAGCTGGTTCAGGCCTGTCTGGCGCGCATCAGGGCCTATGATGCGCCCGGGACGCCGACCGCGCTTAATGCGCTGGTGGTGATGAACCCGGATGCGCTGGCGGAGGCGGAAGCCTCCGACGATCGACGCAGGCGCGGCGAAGTCCTCTCGCCGCTCGACGGCATTCCCTTCACAGCCAAGGACAGCTATCTGGTGCGGGGGTTGACCGCCGCCGCCGGCAGCCCGGCTTTCGCGCAACTGACCGCCCAGCGCGATGCGTTCACCATCGAGCGCCTGCGTGGGGCCGGCGCGATCTGCCTTGGCCTGACCAACATGCCGCCGATGGCCAATGGCGGTATGCAGCGCGGGCTCTATGGACGTGCCGAAAGCCCATATAATCCGGAATGGCTGACCAGCGCCTTCGGTTCAGGCTCGTCCAACGGCTCCGGTACGGCAACGACAGCCTCTTTTGCCGCCTTCGGTCTCGGCGAAGAAACCTGGTCGAGCGGCCGTGCGCCAGCGTCCTACAACGCGCTCTGTGCCTATACGCCGTCGCGCGGCGTCATCTCGGTTCGCGGCAACTGGCCGCTTGTGCCCACCATGGATGTCGTCGTGCCGCACACGCGGTCTATGGCCGACATGATGGAACTGCTCGACGTCATTGTTGCCGACGATCCTGAAACGCGCGGCGATTTCTGGCGGGCCCAGCCATGGATTGCGCTACCGTCCGCATCCGCCCTGCGCCCAGCCGACTACCGCGCGCTCGCGCCTGCTGATGTCGATGCTGCCCGCGGGATGCTCGCCGGCAAGTGCTTCGGCATTCCGCGCATGTATATCAACGCGGACCCGGAAGCTGGCTCGAATCCTGAAGGCGGCATTGGCGGTTCCACGGGCAAACCGATCGAAACCCGTGCCTCCATCATCGCTCTCTGGCAACGGGCCCGGCGCGACCTCGAAGCGGCGGGTGCCGAGGTGATCGAGGTCGATTTCCCGGTCGTGACGAATTACGAGGCCGATCGGCCCGGCGCGCCGTCCATCGCCACGCGCGGGCTGGTCAGCCCCGATTTCCTGCATCGTGAGATCAACGATCTCTCCGCCTGGGCCTGGGAGGATTTCCTGCAGGCAAATGGCGATCCCGCACTCGACAGTCTCGCCTGCATCGACGCGATGCATATCTTCCCGCGTCCGCCCGGCGCGCTTCCGGATCGCTATACCGGCTTTTCCGACGACATCACGCAATATCCGGCGCTCGTTGCCGCGCGGCCCTATCGATCGATCGAAGAGATACCGACGCTTGAGATCGGATTGCGGGGGCTCGAGGAGACCCGGCGGCAGGATCTGGAACTCTGGATGGACGGGCTTGGTCTCGACGCGGTGCTCTTTCCCGCTGTCGCCGATATCGGCCATGCCGACATGGACGTGAACCCGGAACACGCCGATCTCGGCTGGCGCAATGGGGTTTGGGTCGCCAACGGCAATCTCGTCATCCGGCATCTCGGCATTCCCACGGTCACCGTACCGATGGGGACTATGGCGGATACGGGGATGCCCATCGGTCTCACCTTCGCCGGCCGCGCCTATGACGATAACCGCCTGCTGACGCTCGCCGCCGCCTTCGAGAAGACCGGAGATCGGCGTACGGTGCCGCCGCGCACGCCGGCGCTGTGAGGCGATTAAACCTTTTCAAAACAATACGGGGGACGCTGCTTGCGTCCCCCGCCTTGTTTATCGAAGCTCTAGCCTCAATGCGTATCGAGGCTCTGCTGCGGCCGCCACTTGGCCAGCCGGTTCTCGACCAGCGTCATCAGGTATTCCGCGACCAGCGTCACGAGCATCACTAGAACGATGGCGGCGAACATGCCGGCGGCGTCGAACGTGCCCTTGGCGATGGAGATCAGCTGGCCGATGCCGTAGCGGGCTCCGACGAATTCACCGACGATCGCGCCGATGATGGCGAAGCTGAAGGAGACGTGGAGGCTCGCGAAGATCCAGCTCATGGCGGACGGGATGATCACCTCGCGCGTCACCTTCCAGTCCGAGGCGCCGAGAATGCGGGCGTTCGCAATCATGTCGCGGTCTGCTTCGCGGACACCTTGAAAAGCGTTAGCGAAGACGACGAAGAAGACCATGATGAAGGCCAGCGCCACCTTGGAGGCGAGGCCGAGGCCCATGATCATGATGAAGATCGGCGCGAGAACGACGCGCGGGATCGAGTTGATCGCCTTGATATAGACGGAGAGGATGTCGGAGAGCAGCTTGTTCTGCCCGAGGCCGACGCCGACCACGATGCCGGCAATCGAGCCGGTGAAGAAGCCGATGAGCGCCTCTTCCATCGTGACGCCGAGATTGAACCAGAGCGAACCTTCCGTCGTGCCTTCGGTCGCCCATTCATAGAGGCGCGAACCAATGGCCGAGGGGCTGGCATAGAAGAAGGGATCGATGAAACCCGTGCGGGCCCCGATCTCCCATATCGCCACGATGGCCACCAGGATCGTGACCTGCCAGAAGAGAACGGTGCGCTTGCGCGCGGCAATGGCCTTGAGCGCTGCCGCCTCGATTTCCTTGTCGGACGTGCCGGGGCGGAAGAGCGTGTTGACGCTGTCCATGGTCGTATCGGTCATGGTCTTTTCCCTCTTTCTTACGCGGCTTCGCTGGCGCGGCGGTAGCTGGTTTCGACTTCTTGGCGCAGGTCTTCCCAGATCGTCTTGCAATAGTCGATGAAGCCCTGCTCGTAGCGGATTTCGGAGACGACGCGCGGGCGCGGCAGGTCGATCGTGTAGACGGATTTGACCGTCGCGGGGCCGGCAGTGAGCACATAGACCTTGTCGGCCAGCGCCACGGCTTCTTCCAGATCATGCGTCACGAAGACGACGGAGGCCTGCCGCTCGGCCCAGAGCTTCAGCAGCTCCTCATGCATCACCGTTCTGGTCTGCACATCAAGCGCCGAGAAGGGCTCGTCCATCAAGAGGATTTCCGGCTCGTTGATGAAGGTCTGCGCCAGCGACACGCGCTTGCGCATACCGCCGGACAACTGGTGCGGATAATGATGCAGGAACTTCGAAAGCCCGACGCGGGCAAGCCAGTCCTTTGCCATCTTTTCGGCTTCTGCCTTGGAACGGCCACGGAAGAGGGGGCCTGCCATGACGTTTTCGATGACGTTCTTCCAGGGGAAGAGCGCATCCTTCTGGAACGCGAAGCCGACGCGCGGGTCGATGCCGTTGACCGGCGCACCCATCAGCCGGACCTCGCCGGCGGAGGGCCTCGCAAGGCCGGTGACGAGGTTCAGCGTCGTTGATTTGCCGCAGCCGGTCGGGCCGACGACGGCGACGAATTCGCCGCGTTCCACCGTCATGTTGAAATCGCGGATCGCGGTCAGCGACTTGCCGGTCGGCGACACGAAGCGGCGGGTGATGTTGATCAGCTCGATGGCAGGTGGGTTTGTCTGTCGATCGGACATGGCTCTTCCTTTCCGCGCGCGGTCGCGCAGACGAAATGCGTTGGAGTGGCCCCCGCCTTTCGGCAGGGGCGAGTTGGGGTATTACTTGGCGGCCTTCACGAATTCGGTCGTGTAGGTCTTGGAGAGATCGATCTGCTTGCCCTGCACGTTCTTGGAGAAGGCGGAAAGCACCGCGAGAACCGTCTTCGGCCCGTCTTCCGGCATCACGCCATCGGCCGTGAACATGCCCTTGCCGGCGTCAAGTGCTGCAATATAGCCGTCCTTGTCGCCGACATAGAAATCCTTCGGCATTTTCTCGGCGATTTCGGCGCCTGAATGCGTATTGATGAACTTCAGCGTCTTGACGAAGGCGTTGGCGAGCTTCTGCACCTCGTCCTTGTGGGCGTTGACCCAGTTGGTTTCCATGTAGAGCGAAGCGGCCGGATAGGTGCCGCCGAGTGCCGCACGGGCGCCTTCCACCGTGCGCATGTCGACGAGCACGCGGGCTTCGTTGGTCTTCAGAAGACGCGAGATTGTCGGTTCCGTGGTCATGCCGGCCTGGATCTTGTCCTGCTGCATGGCGGCGATGAAGGTGCCACCGGCGCCGACCGGCACGGAGACCGTGTCCCCAGCCTTGAGGCCCGCCTTGGAGGCCATGTAGAGCGTCAGGAAATTGGTGGAGGAGCCGAGCCCGGTTACGCCGAGATTCTTGCCCTTCAAGTCGGCGAAGCCCTTGATGTCGGGATACTTGTTGGCAACGAGTTCGACTTCGCCCGGTGCCTGGCTGAACTGCACCACGGATTCGACGAACTTGCCCTTGGCCTGCAGGTCGACGCAATGGTCATAGAAGCCGACAACACCCTGGACAGCCCCGGCCAGAAGCTGGTTCTCGGCATCGACGCCGGCCGCCTCGTTCAAGAGCTCGACATCAAGACCTTCGTCCTTGAAATAGCCCAGACCTTCGGCAAGCTTTGCGGGCAGATAGATCTGCTTTTCATAACCACCAACCATGATCGTGATCTTGTCGGCAGCGCTCGCCAGCGATGTGGCCGCAAAAAGCGAAAGAACGGTGAGCGTGGAGCCCGCAACTGCGCGCACGGCCTTGACGTCAAACATCATGAATTCCTCCCTGTTGATCTCATGCCCAGACAGTCATGGCGACCGCCTTCTCCTCAAGCATGAAGTCCGTCTTAACAGCCCAACCTTTCAGCCAGCTTTCAGCGAAAGAGTTCCATAAGCATATTTATCAGATAGTGGTGTGTAGGGTGGGTACGCGCTATACCGAACTGCGACTTTTGAAGTGTGGCAGGATGTTGAAGAACGAAAGGACATCCTGAATGAAGACCCGATACAGCCACCTCACCCTTGCCGATCGGCGTCAGATCGAACGCTGGCGGCTGATGAAGATGAGCGCGACGGAGATTGCTGAGCGGCTGGGACGCCACCGTTCGACCGTTTTCCGCGAGCTCCGACGAAACCGGCACAACGACGTCGAGATCCCCGAGCTGACGGGCTACTGGTGTGTGCTCGCTCAGAAGCTGGCGCTTGGCCGGCGGTCTCGGCACCGCAAGCTCGTTCGTCATGCGGAGTTACGGCAGCGGATCATCGTCTGCCTGAAGGCTGGCTGGAGCCCGGAGCAGATTGCCGGGAGGATGCGGTTCGAAGGTGCGATAACTCGCGCGAGCCAGGAGACGATCTGCCAGTTCGTCTATTCGGAGGAAGGTCGAGCGGCCGAGCTTTGGCGCCACCTCGCCTCAGGCCGTCGCACACGTCTTGGTTATCGCCGCCGCAAGCGGCCACCACCGAAGTTTGCGCCTGAACTCAGCATCCTGTTCCGGCCCGCTTTTGTTGCAGGACGTAGAGAATTCGGCGGGAACCAGAAATCGTCGCGGCGTAGTGGCAAATTTCGTTTCTGCCAAAGCGCCGCCCTGCCATCCATGAACTCAATCCGAAGCATCGACGGTTCGACCGGGCGCGATCGGAAACACATCCACTCCCGTTCATGGCCGCGCATCGTTCCGCATCACACGGCAAAAGAATTCTCCCATTCTCCCGAGGAACCGTCGCGGCAGGGTACGCATTAAACGGTTTGTCGTCCTTCATCGGGAACGACTGATTGAGGACGAGAACGACGAACGCGCCCCCTCTGGGATCTGCTTGTATCGTTCTGCAAGGGGGCAAGACTTGGATCAATACAACATGTCTTCAGGCGTCAAGGATCCTCCGAAGTTGACACCGGAAGAGATGGAGAAGGCCCGCAAGGCTTTTCTTCTTCGGCGTTTCCTCAGCAGTGCCCGAGGCTACTGGGGTTTGTCGGGCGAGAAGGTGGCATGGATCTGCACGCTCGGCCTTCTGCTGCTCATTGTCGCCAATCTCGGTTTTCAATACGGTTTCAACGTGTGGAATCGCCGGCTTTTCGATGCCATCGAGCAGCGCAATTCCTCCACGGTGATGTTTCTCGCCAAGGTCTTTCCGGTCCTGGTCGTCGGCAGCGTCGCCCTTGTCACGGCACAGGTCTATGTCCGCATGCTGATCCAGCGCCGCTGGCGGTCATGGCTGACGAAGGAACTGATCGCACGCTGGCTTGCGCATGGCCGCTATTATCAGCTGAACCTGATCGACGGCGACCACAAGAACCCGGAGGCACGCATTTCCGAAGACCTGCGGATCGCCACTGAATCTCCGGTCGATTTCGTTTCGGGTGTGCTGGTAGCCTTCCTCTCGGCCTCGACCTTCATCGTGGTCCTCTGGTCGATCGGCGGGGCGCTGACGCTGCCCATCGGCGGATCCACGATTGTGATTCCCGGCTTCCTGGTCATTGCGGCGGTTCTCTATGCCGTGATCACCTCGACCTCGATCGCGGTGATCGGGCGCAATTTCGTTCAGGTTTCGGAGGTGAAGAACCAGGTCGAGGCCGAGTTCCGGTACACATTGACCCGTGTCCGCGAGAATGGCGAAAGCATTGCGCTTCTGGGCGGAGAGCAGGAAGAGCGCAGCGAGCTGGACCGGACCTTCGGTAATGTGCGGCGGCAATGGCGTCTGCTGTCCCACCAGTACATGCGCACGACACTGGTCTCCCACACCTCCATGCTGGTCGCCGGCGTCGTGCCTGTGCTGCTCTGCGCGCCGAAGTTTCTCGCCAGCGAGATGACGCTGGGCGAGGTCATGCAGGCGGCTTCCGCATTCACGATCGTTCAGGGCGCATTCGGATGGCTGGTCGACAACTATCCGCGGCTGGCTGACTGGAATGCCTGTGCAAGGCGCGTGGCCTCGCTCATGACGTCGCTGGACGAACTGCAGCGCGCCGAAGAAAACGACACGATCGGGCGGATCCAGCGCGGCGAGGTGAAGCAGGGCTCGATCCTGAGCCTGCACGATCTCTCCGTGACCCTTGGCGACGGCCGGGCCGTCGTGAAAGAGACTGAAGTCGAGATCGAACCCGGCGAGCGTGTTCTGGTGGCAGGCGAATCCGGCTCGGGCAAGAGCACGCTTGTGCGCGCCATTTCAGGCCTCTGGCCATGGGGCGACGGCAGCGTCAGCTTCCGTGAAGGAAGCCGGCTCTTCATGCTTCCGCAGCGTCCCTACATCCCGTCCGGCACGCTCCGCCGCGCCATTGCCTATCCGCGTGGCGGCGACTGGTGGACGGCCAGCGATCTCGCCACCGCACTTGAAAAAGTGGGGCTCGGCCAACTCAAGGAAAAGATCGATGACGAGGCACCCTGGGATCACATCCTCTCCGGCGGCGAAAAGCAGCGCGTCTCCTTCGCCCGCCTGCTTCTCCACGACGCGGATATCGTCGTGCTCGACGAGGCAACCTCCGCGCTTGATGAAAAGACACAGGACGAAATGATGGACATGCTTCTCCGCGAACTGCCCTCCGCGACGATCCTCAGCGTTGGCCATCGGGCCGAACTCGAGGAGTTCCACAGCCGGAAAATCACGCTGGAAAGACAGGACGGTGGCGCAAGACTCGTCAGCGACGTTCACCTGGCAAATTACAGGAGCCGCAGGAATGTCATTTCCCGGCTGCTGAAGCGCGCCAAAACGGGGTCCGAATGAACATCGCCGACAGGTCAACTGCCGGAACTGTATGAGGAAATTTCCCGGCGCGCCCAACGATGGAGGGTGCGCCGGAACGTTGATTTAAGCGGCGTCTTTCCGCCTTGACTCGGCCGCTCCATTTCGAGCAAGTACGGCACGGACGTAGCTGGGCAACCTTCCGGAGCCTGTCGGCCTTCATCGCGCGACAGGACATGGGACGCAGCATTTGGGGACTTCGATTGAGCGAGGGGGCTACGACGGACATGCAGGCAGTGACCATGCCGAATATCGATCTGGGGAAGCTCTTCGATGAGGCCCCCACGCCCTTTGTTCTTCTGGACAGCGCATTCACAATCGTTGGCATGAACCAGGCCTACCTGGCTGCCACCATGCGCGAGCGCGCCGATATCATAGGGCGGAATATCTTCGACGCATTCCCGAGCGAGCCGGGCTCCGTGCCGGAGGAGATGCTGAGACGATCGCTCACCACCGTTTCGCAGACAGGCGAGATGGACCATCTGGCGCTGATCCCCTACCCTATTGCCGGCCGGGACGGAACGATCGAAGAACGCTACTGGAGTGCGACCCACACTCCGATCCGCGGCGACGACGGAGCGCTCTACATTCTGCAGAACACGATGGATGTCACCGAGCTGCAGCGCCTGCGACATCGCGCCGATGGCCGCGACATCGCCGTGGAGGGAGCGATCATGGAGCGCGCCGGGAAGGTCGCGGGTCAGAACCTGCAGCTTTCCAAGGAGCGCGAATATCTGCGCACGCTCTTTTCGCAGGCCCCCAGCTTCATGGCCGTCCTGCGCGGACCCCGGCACGTCTTCGACCTTGCCAACGATGCCTATCTCGAAGTTGTCGGGCGCAGGGACATCATTGGCAAACCGCTGGAGGAAGCCCTGCCGGAGATCAGGGGGCAAGGGTTCGTCGACATCCTGGATCGCGTTTTCCAGACGGGCGAGCCCTTCGTAGCGGATGGTGCCCGGGTCCTGCTCAACAGCGGACCTGGAGGCGCCGGCGAAATCCGCTTTCTCAATTTCGTCTACCAGCCGATCGTATCGAACAAGAAAGTCGATGGCATCTTCGTTCAGGGCTACGACGTCACCGAGCAGAAGCTGGCCCAGGCGCGGCTCGAAGATCTGACCAGCACCTTGGAAGAACGCGTGGAAGCGCGCACGCAGGAACTTGCCCGCGTGCAGGACATGCTGCGCCAGTCGCAGAAGATGGATGCGATCGGCAATCTGGCCGGCGGTATCGCCCACGACTTCAACAATCTTCTGCAGGTGATCCAGGGCAGTCTGCAACTCCTCAGCAAACGGCTGACCGATGACAAGTCGCTGCGGCTTCTCGACAACGCGATGATGGCCACGACCCGCGGCGCGAAACTGTCTTCGCAACTGCTTGCCTTCGGAAGACGGCAGCCGCTGGAACCCAGGGTCATCAATCTCGGCAGGCTCGTGCGCGATCTGGACGATCTCCTGCGGCGGAGCATCGGCGAGGGCATCGAGATCGAGACAATCGTGTCGGGGGGGCTGTGGAACACGCAGGCAGACACGACGAATGTCGAAACTGCGCTCCTCAACCTTGCCATCAACGCCCGGGACGCCATGTCCGGTCACGGCAAGCTGACGATCGAGTTGGGCAATGCCTATCTGGACGACGAATACACCCGCAAGGTTTTCGGGGTTAAGTCGGGACAATATGTCATGCTCGCCGTCACCGATACCGGTACGGGCATCCCGCCGGACATTCTGGAGAAGGTCTTCGATCCCTTCTTTACGACGAAAGCCGAAGGCAAGGGAACCGGCCTTGGTCTGTCGATGGTCTATGGCTTCGTCAAGCAGTCCGGCGGACACGTCAACATTTACTCGGAGCCCGGCAAGGGCACGACCGTCAGGATCTATCTTCCCAGAGCGAAGGCGGCGGAAGATGAGGTGCAGGCGCCTTCGACGGCCATCGTCGGTGGCAACGAGACCATTCTCGTCGTGGAAGACGATGATGCCGTTCGCGAGACCGCGGCAGAACTCCTGCGCGAGCTTGGCTATCAGGTTCTGCTAGCCCGCGACGGCCAGAGTGGGGTGGCGATTGTCGAAAGCGGGATCCGTTTCGACCTGCTGTTCACGGACGTCGTGATGCCAGGGCCGGTCAAAAGTACCGCCCTCGCCCAGATCGTTCAGAAAAACCGGCCGAACGCGGCCGTTTTGTTCAATTCGGGCTATACGGAGAATTCGATCGTCCATGACGGCAAGCTGGACACCGGCGTGAACTTCCTCGGCAAACCCTATACGCGAGAGCAACTCGCGCGGAAGGTCAGGCAGGTCCTCGATGAGAAATCGGCGACAGCCCCGCCGCCCGCCGAGCCGCTCGGGAAAATCCTGCTCTGCGAGGACGAGCCCCTCATTCGCGTCTTCGTGGCCGACATGCTTGCCGATCTCGGCCATCCCGTTGTGGAAACCGGCACCGTTGCACAATGTCTGGCGGCCTTGACGGCCGAGATCAGTCTCCTGATCTGTGACCTCCAATTGCCCGATGGAAGCGGGCTGGATCTCGCCGAAGAAGCGCGCAAGCTGTTCCCCGACCTGCCCATCATCTTCGCAACCGGCGGCAATATCGACGTCCCGCTGCCCAGAAGCGCGATCCTGCGCAAACCCTATGACGAGAAAGATCTGGCGAGCGCCATCAAGAAGCTTTCCAGCAGAAACGGAAACGAATAGCCCTGTCCACGCCTCCGCCGCCGGATAGGCGGCGGCGCTCTCCTGGCCTCTTAGAAACGGTCAAGCTTTCGATCTGGCGCGTTTCTTTCGGATGCGCTCACCATCCGGATTGAAATAGAACGTCTTTCCGTCACACGGCGACAGATAGATGGTGTCACCGCTTTGATGGTCGTGGCCGCTACGGTCTTCGATGACGAGAGACAGGCCGCCAACCCGGTTCGAGTCTCTCGCCCTCTCCCAGGGCGAGCACCGTGAGCCCGGCTTGCCGGCCCAGCTCCCTCAGGTTCATGTAGCACCGATATAGGATGATCACGGATCACACTCGGCTCGTCGTCGTTCCGCACCATGCCGGCGAACGGTCTTACAGCGTCAGACGATGAGGTCCTCGTCCTTCCAGAGGCGGAAGCCGCCATCGAAGGCGAGTGTATTGTTGCCGCGCCGGCACCTGGGGGGCAGCTTCTTCAGCTTTTCAACATTGCCGCCGCCGAGGACGACGTAATCCGGTTCGAGCGCTGCGATCAAAAGCTCCACCACGTCGAAGACGCGCTTGCGCCATTTCTTGTTGCCCTTCCTTTCGCGGTAGCTTTCGGCGACATAATGCTCGTAGCTCTTGCCCTTCCGATAAGGCAGATGGGCAATCTCCAACGGCTGCGCGACATTCTCGAGGATCATCGCAGCGCCAAGCCCCGTTCCGAGCCCCAGAAACAGCATCCGCCCGCCCTGATAGGAGCCGATCGCCTGCATGAGCGCGTCGTTGACAACGCGCACGGGGCAACCAAAGGCGCCCGCGTAGTCGAAGCCCACCCAAGCATTGCCGAGGTTGACCGGATCACGCAGCGGCCTGTCATGCGCTACCGGGCCGGGATAGCCCATGGCAATGACATCATAGGTCATGCCCTTGGCCATGGCCTTCACGGCCGCCACCATGTCGGCCCCGCTCATCGCCTTGCCACTATCGGCCTTCTTCTCTTCTCCGCCGGCGCTGGAGAGAATCTTCACATGGCTGCCGCCGATATCGATGGCGAGGACGGTGCGGTCTTCCCTCAGGGAATTGTCGTGGTTCATCACTCTTTTCCTCGCCCTCACACAGGATCGACCCAACCGCCGGAAGGGGCGAAATCCTGCATCTCGGCCGGGCCCCAGGTGTCGGGCTTGTATGCCGGCGGCTTTGCCGGATCGTCGAGAATGGGTTCGACGATCTTCCAGGCGAGTTCCGCTGCGTCCTGCCGCGTAAAGAGCTGCCGGTCGCCCGCCATGGCATCTCCGATCAGACGCTCATAGGGCGCCATGTCGCCGTGGCCGTCATCAACGGCGGTGAGTTCCACCGCTTCGCCGCGCATCCGGTTGCCGGGAAGCTTGCGGCGTGCGCCGATGCCGATGGAGATATCCGGCCCCAGCCGGAACCGCACATAGTTGCCCTCCGCCTTCTCGACCTCGTCGAAGAGTGCAACGGGTGGCTGTTTGATGCGCACCACGACTTCGGTGGCATGGGCCGGCAGGTTCTTGCCGGCGCGGATGTAGAAGGGCACGCCGTTCCACCGCCATGTCCGGATCTCGAAACGCACGGCCGCGAAGGTTTCGGTTGCAGATTTGGCCGCAACGCCGGGCTCGTCGAGATAGCCGTCGAACTGGCCGCGGACCACGTCGTCCTTGCTCAGCAGCGGCATGGCTTTCAGGATCTGCACCTTCTCGTCCACGAGATCATCGGATGCCCCGGAGGCAGGCGGCTCCATCGCGAGCAGAAGCAGGACGTTGACCAGATGGTTCTGGATCACGTCGCGAATGCAGCCCACCTCGTCATAGAACTTGCCGCGCCCCTTGATGCCGAAATCCTCTGCCATGGTGATCTGGACGCTTTCCACATGGTTCCGGTTCCACACAGGCTCGAGGAAACTGTTGGCAAAGCGGAAATAAAGGAGGTTCTGGATCGCCTCCTTGCCGAGGAAATGGTCGATACGGAAAATCGCATCCTCGTCGAAGACCGCATGAAGCACCTTGTTGAGGGTCTGCGCGGACTTAAGATCCCGCCCGAACGGTTTTTCCACCATCAGGCGCGCACCCTTGGCGATGCCCGCCTTGTCCAGCCCGTCCGCGACGGTTTCGAAGAGCGACGGCGGGATGGCGAGATAGTAGAGCGGATGCATGTGCCCGCCCAGCGCCTCGCGCAGCTTTTCGAACGTGGCATGGCTGCGATAGTCGCCGGAGACATAGACGAGCAGCGAGGCGAGCTTCTCAAACACCGCCTCGTCCATGTCGCTGACATGGCTCTGAACGGAATCACGGGCGCGGTCGATCAGCTGGTTGCGCGACCAGTCGTCAAAGGCGACGCCAATGACGGGCGTCGTCAGCGTACCGCGCTTCACCATCGCGTAAAGCGAGGGAAAGATCATCTTGTGGGCGAGATCGCCGGTGGCGCCAAACACCACCAGAACATCGGATTTCTGGTCTGCCATGATGCTATTGTCCTCCCCTTACTTCGCCTTTTCCTTGTGGCCGCCAAAGGCGTGCCGCATGGCCGATAGAACCTTGCCGGAAAACTCGGCTTCGCCGCGCGAGGAGAAGCGCTCGAACAGCGCCGAGGCGAGAACCGGCGCCGGAACGCCGGTCTCGACGGCCGCCTGAAGCGTCCAGCGGCCCTCGCCGGAATCCGAAACGCGACCGTCATAGCCTGTGAGATGCGGGTCGTCCTTCAGCGCCTCCGCCGTCAGGTCGAGAAGCCAGGAGCCGATAACCGAACCGTGCCGCCAGACCTCGGTCACGGCCGGCAGGTCGATGTCGAAGCGGTAATATTCCGGATTGGCTAGCGGAGCAGTTTCCGCATCGACCGCACGCTCGCGCGTGCCGGCATTGGCGGCTTTCAGGATATTCAGCCCTTCGGCATAGGCGGCCATCACGCCATATTCGATGCCGTTATGCACCATCTTGACGAAATGGCCCGCACCCGCCGGGCCGCAATGGAGATAGCCCTTCGGCGCGGTACCTGTGACTGGGTCGCTCGCGATGTCTTGCCGGGCGCCGGGCGCCAGCGAGGCGAAGATCGGGTCGAGCCGCTGAACGGCGGGTTTGGCCCCGCCGATCATCAGCGAATAGCCGCGCTCCAGCCCCCAGACACCGCCCGATGTGCCGGTATCGATATAGTCGATGCCTTTGGGGGCGAATTCGGCCGCGAGATCGATCGCTTCGCGATAGAAGGAATTTCCGCCATCAATGATCGTATCGCCTTTTTCAAGCTTTGCGGCAAACTCGCGGGCGATCTTCGGCGTGATCGCCGCCGGCAGCATCAGCCAGATGGCGCGGGGCGTTGCGAGCTTGGCGACGAGATCGTCCGCCGAACTTGCGCCCGTCGCTCCGTCCTTAACGAGCGCTGCGACATTGTCCGGATTGACGTCGAACACCACGCAGTCGTGGCCCTCATTCAGAAGACGCCGCACCATGTTCGCGCCCATGCGGCCAAGTCCAACCATACCAATCTGCATGTAGATACTCCATCTTGTGTGGCCGAAGGCCCAGGCATCATTCGCCGATGCGAACGGTGAAATTGCTGTTTTCCCATTGTCCGGCCTCGCGCCAGAAGAGGGTGAAGACGATGTTCGCGCCCACGCCTGCATCTTGAACCGGCAGATCGGCAACATGGCTATCGAGCCCGGTTTCCCGGGTCGGCGTGTCGTTGACCGTCGCCCAGTCATCCACGCTCCAGTGCACGGTTGCGCTGGCCGGCAGTTCGAGCCGCAGCATCTTGCCGGCAGGAATGCTGGACAGGCGGTTGTTGAAGCGCCAGATGCGCAGCGTCGAACCCGTCTTGCCCTTGATATACCGCTCCAACCCCTGTGGCGGCATGTCGAAGACGGCGCCATCAGCAAGCGAGCGCAACAGCTTGATATGTTCCGAATGCGCCCAGACGAGCGGCATGGCGCTCCCCGAGGGGCGACCGTAGAAGAGTTCATGCTCGGGAAGATCGGGGCCGTCCCATGTCTGCTCGGGAATCAGGCCGCCGGAGCCGGCGGAGCGCTCGAGGGTCGTCAGCAGGCTTTCGGCGGCTTCGCGGTTGCCCGCGGCAAGCTCGTAATGTGCCCGCTCACCGGCGAGAAGCGGCCAGGGCCTGCCGATGCCGACGCCGTTGAAGGCTTCACCGTCCGCGTGCTCGCCATAGCCGTCATCGTTGTAGCGATACCAGAGCGGACCCTGCGGCAGTTCGGCGCGCAGCGAATGATCGATGGCCTTGATCGTGTCGAGGATACGCGGATCGTCCGGGGCACGCAGGCCGAAACGGACGAGGGCCAGCGCATCGGGGCTGATGACCGTATTCGCCGGTAGCAAAGCGCGATCGGGCGTCTGGTTGCGGATAAGCGTGTTGCCGGACGGGCCGGCCGCATCCGTCGCGCCTGGTGCTGCGATGCGTACGTAGTAGCCCGAAATGCCAAGTGCGGTGCAGAGATCCGCGTCACCGGAAAAGGTCCATTTCTCGACCTGCTCGTTCCAGCAATCCGCCGTTTCGCGCAAATGGCGGGCGGCTCGTTCGTCGCTTGCCAGTTCCACAAGATCCGCCGCCGCCAGCAACGCGGCGATCTCGACGGCCAGCGTGAAAGGACTATAGCCTGCGTCTTCCTCCCAGCGGTCTTCGCCGGTCGCCGGGCCGTTGGCCAGAATATAGCCGGCGGCGCTGCGGATCATCGGCATGAATGGTTGCAGGGCACGAAGGTCGAGGTGGCCTTGGCGATTAAGCATGTCCGCAAGAAGGATGGGAAAAGCGCACTCGTCCATCTGCACGCCCGGCCAGTAGGGCTTGCCGTCAAGCCAGAGATTCTGTGGCCAGCGCCCGGACGGTTGCTGCACGTCGCGCAGATAGGTGAGGATTGCCAGCGCCTCCTGCGCGTCGCCCGCCGCCAGGAAGCCGCCTGCCGTCTCGACCAGATCGCGCGGCCAGACGAGGTGGTAGCCGCCGAGATCGTCATCGCCCTTCGAAAATCCCCATGGGATGGAGAGGCTCGCCACGACCGCACCATGCCGGTCGGCCGCGCGGTGAGAAGCCAGGACAGCTGTGGATACACGGTAGGCATTGATGCCCTTGTGCGTGTCCCTGTCGAGTGGCTGAAGTGCGTCCTGCCAGCTGCGCCAATTGGCGATATAGTGCTCGCGAGCCTGCGGAAATCCGTCGCGGAGGCTGCGTGTCGCGCAGGCGGCCGCCTCATGTTCCGTCTGACCGAAACCGAGCGCCAGCGTCACGGTCTGCTGAGTGTCGCTGAAGCCGATCTCGCCGGCAAGCGCCACGTTGCCGTCATCGGCGCGGGCATATTGATCGCTGAGGCGTCCGGTCTTCTGCAATTGCTGCCAGCCGTCCGAGACGCCGACAAAGCCGGCGCTCACGGCCTGCCAGGGCGCATCGCTGACAAGCGCGAGATAGCGCGACCGTCCGCTCGCAAACAGCACCTGCCGGCCCTCGTACTCGCCGATCCATGCCGAATTGAGCTTGCCGGCATTGACCAGATGCGGGGCGAGCAACGCGGTGACCCGATAATCGGCAACCTTGCCCTTGAGCGCGCTGAAGGTGACCTGCTGGAGCACGGTGGCACGCGCCGGATCCGTGACGACATGCTTTTCGATCCGATAGGCTTCGTCCTTGGCCGTATTGACGATCGTGAACGCCGGAATGCCGCCGTCGAAGGGATGTGTTTGCGAGAAACAGTCGCGCTTTTCCTCGGAGAAGTATCCGTCTGGACCGGTGATGATGAGCCCAAAGTCGCGCGTGCAGGCACTGTCGACCCGCGGGTAGTAGATTTCGTTCAGGATCCCATGGCTCAGCGTGAACCACACTGGAGACGCTTGGGACAAAGCCGTACCGACTCCGTTCTTCGCGCTCGACGTCCAACGGGCTTCGATGCCCGGCGCACCTGGCGCGAAGTCGATCATCCGGCTCATCTCAACACACTTGCAACAGTATCATCATAAGAAAATTCTCGGCGGGATATTCACGAGCCATGCGGCAGTTCGCTGACTTCTTGCCTTCGACATCCGAAACAGACGCGGCAGAAACGTCCAAGCCGGCAAATTGTTCCATGCTAGACATCTGAAATTTCAGCGTTAAATGAGCCTATCATGTGTGCGTTCTGGCGCAACTTAACGATTGGCAAACTTGGGCGAGCGGGCGGGCAAGAGCACGCTCAACAGGCTGGTGCAGCGGCTCAACCTGCCGGAAAGCGGCCGCATCATGGATTTCCTCCTCGTGCTCCTGGTCGAGCTTCTGCGGGAGCGATGAGCGGCTAAAAGGTCGCCTTTACTTCAGTCGACCCTGTAAACCGTGATGGTCACATCGCTAGGCCGGAAGGCGCAAGAGGAGATGAAGAGGCGGTCGCTGAGCCAGACATGCGGGCCCTCGGGCGCATCAAAAACGGGTGCAGCGCGGAAGTAATATTGGTCCGGCGTCACAAGCTCGCCGGCGTCGACCCTCTCGACCGTGTCCACCGGTGCAGTGAAGAGTCCGTCATTGCGAATATAAATCGGCGTGCCGTCGTCTGCTTCCAGCATGTAATGGGCGCTGACCAGCGTCGATCGGTCGTTGCGCACCAGCGCATAGTCTGCCCCGCCGGGGCAGACGCGGCCGTTGAGAAGAGGACCGGCGACGGACCCGCCGATGATCGGGAAGATGCGCCGTTCTCCCAGCCGCCCGCGCCCTGCGAAGGTGGGCTGGCCGAGGTCGACATAGATGTCGAAGGCGAAGGTCAGGTTCGGGGCAATGGTTTTCAGTCGTGAAGTCATATGACGCTCCCTTTCTCGTTCTTATTGCGTGACCCATTTCGTCGGGAAAAGCTGCCAGCCGGTGCGGGCCTGGACGAGACCCCAAAGGCCTTGTGGGGCAAAGAGCATGGTGAGCGCCGCAATCGCACCCTGAACGATCAAGAACAAACCGCCGTGATCCTGAAGGAATTCGCGCAGCAGGAAATAGATGGCCGTGCCGATCAGCGGGCCCTCTAGGGTTCCCGCGCCACCAACGATCACGATGAAGAGAATGCGGATCTGCCAGTCGAGATCGAAGGCTCCGGCCGGATCGACATAGAGAACCGAGAGATAATAGATCGCGCCGGCGACCGCGCAGATGACGGCCGAGGCCACGAAGGCGATGACGCGCGAACGGCCGGGCGCGATGCCCACGCTCGCTGCCGCCGTCTCGTTATCGCGGATCGCCATCAGTCCGAGGCCGAAGCGGGTCCGCAGCAGGCCGAAGACGGCGAATTGCGTGACCAGCACAAGCGCGAGCGCCGCCCAGAACACAGCATCGCCGAAGGTCGCGGGATCGATATCCGGCGCGTTGAGCACCATGCCTTGTGCCGATCCCACCAGATCCCACTGCCCGACCAGCAACCGCAGGCAGTCGGCCAGAACCCAGATGCCGATGGAGAAATAGGCATCGCGCGAGCCCTTGAGCAGCAGTGCGATCACCACCGCGACGGCGGCAGAGACCACGGCGCTGAACGCGAGCCCCAGGAAGGGCGAGATGCCCAGTGTGTTGACGACAAGAAAGAGCGTGTAGGCACCGACGCCGATGAAGGCCTGATGGCCGAAGGAGAGAAGCCCGGTATAGCCGCAAAGCAGGTTCCACCCTTGAGCCATCGCCAGCACGAGGCAGATTTCCATGGGCAGGCGGCGATCCATGGGCAGGAAAATGGCGCTCAGCGCCAGCGCACCAACGAGCAGAATGCCACCGATCAGGCCGGCATGGCCCGAGAAGACAGGACGCGAAGTGACGGGACCGTTCATGTCCGCCTCCGGAGGAAGAGGGCCGGCAGGTTTGCCTGCTTGGCCAGGAGAATGAGGAAGAAGGCGAGATGGCCGAAGAGCGGCCCGGAATTCGGATTGATCCGCAGGCCGATGAGCTGAACCACGCCGACGAAAAGTCCGGCCAGGAAACTGCCGCGCAGCGAGCCGATGCCGCCGATGATGACGACTTCGAACGAGATCAGCAGCCGCTCGACGCCGCTATAGGGCGAGTAGGAGCTGCGGATCGCCAGCAGCAGCCCGGCTATGGCCGAGAGCGTCACGGCGAGCCCCATGGCGATGGCATACACGCGCTTGCGGTTGAAGCCGAGCGTTTCGAGGATCTCGAAATCATCCGCCGCCGCCCGGAAGGCGCGGCCCAGCGTCGTCCGCGTCAGCAGAAGATGCATGAGCACGAACAGCAGCACCGCCGTGCAGAAGATGATGATGGGAAGGACGCCGATGGATGTTCCGAAGATCGAAACGCCCTGGTCCTGCAGCGGACCGATGTCGATCGCGCGGATGTCGGCGCCGTAATATTGAACGAGAGCGTTGCGGATGATGATGGAGAGACCCATCGTCGCGACCATGGCCGGCACGGGGTTCGGCCCGATCATGCGGTTGAGCATGACCGTCTGCAGGGCCCAGCCGAGCGCGAAGGTGATGACCGCGACCAGAACGATGACCACCGGCAGCGGCAGATGCGTGACAGACAGCAACGACGCGCCGATATAGGCGCCGAGCACGATGAACTCGCCATGCGCGATATTGACGATGCGCATGATGCCGAAGGCAAAGGCAAGGCCAAGGCCGAAGAGGCCATAAAGGCCGCCGACCATGAGCCCGTTGAGAATGGTAGGCAGAAAGCTCATGCGCGGGTCTCTCCGAAATAGGCTTCACGGATCGCCTCGGGCGTGACGGTCGAGGACTTGGCGGCGAGCCGCACCTTGCCTTTCAGCAGGCAATAGAGCCGGTCGGAGGCGGAGCGCGCCCGCACCGTGTCCTGTTCGACCAGCACGATGGACACACCTTCCTTCCGGATACCGTCGAAACAGGCGTAGATCTCCGAGATGACCTTGGGCGCCAGGCCAAGCGACAGCTCGTCACACAGAAGCACGCGCGGATTGGTGAGAAGCGCACGCGAGATCGCCACCATCTGCTGCTGCCCGCCGGAAAGATCGGAGGCGCGATGGCTGCGGAATTCCTTCATGGCAGGGAAGAGGTCGTAGACGCGGTTGAGCGTCCAGGGTCCCTTGCGCGCCCGCGCCATCGCGAGAAGCAGGTTCTCTTCCACGGTGAGCGATGAAAACAGCCGCCGCCCTTCCGGCACGAGCGCCACGCCGCGCCGCGCCAGCAGATCGCAGCGAAGCCGCGTCACATCTTCGCCGGCCAGTCGAATGCGGCCGTTACGGCATTGTGTCAGGCCGATCATGGTGCGCAGCAGGGTCGATTTGCCCGCCCCGTTCGCGCCGATGATTGCGACTGTCTCGCCCTCGTCCACCGTCAGCGACACATCGAAGGTCGCCTGCAGGTCGCGATAGAAGACGTCGACATGTTCCAGTTCAAGCAGCGTCATCGACCGAGATCCCCAGATAGATTTCCTGCACAAGGCGCGATGCCATGACCTCCGCCGGATCGCCATCGGCGACCTTCTCACCGAAATTCAACACCATGATCCGGGTGGCGACCGCCATCAGGGCGTGAGCGATATGCTCGATCCAGATCACGGCGCGGTCCTTTTTCAGCACCTTGACGATGCCGATGATGTCATGGACTTCCTCTTCCGTGAGACCGCCGGCGATTTCGTCGAGCAGGATCACCTTGGTGCCGACGCTCATCGCCTTGGCGAGTTCCAGCCGCTTGCGGTCTAGAAGCGGCAGGGCTCCGGCTGGCATGTTGGCCTTCGGCAGCAGGCCGGCCGTGTCGAGGATCGCGCGCGCTTCAGCACTGGCGGCAGCCCCACGCAGCTTGGGTCCGTGCATCACGCCCGCAAGCACGTTTTCAAAGACGGAGAGACCGACAAAGGTGCGCGGCACCTGGTAGGCGCGACCGAGGCCAAGCCGGGCGCGTTCATATTGGCTGAGCCGCGACACGTCCTGCCCGTCGAGCTTCACCGCGCCACGGTTGACCGAGACAGTTCCATCCAGCGCATTGAAGAGCGTCGTCTTGCCGGCGCCGTTCGGTCCGATGATGCCGAGGCATTCGCCCCGCACGACCGAAAAGCTCACCTTGTCGACGACGGTCTTTGCGCCATACGACTTGCAGAGGCCTTCTGCTTCCAACATGTCCCGAAATTCCTCCACCCAAAGATCCGCATGAGGCCATGAAGGGGCAAGGCGCGAGCGCGCCCTGCCCTCAACCGTGTCATGCGGAGGCATTTTGCAGGCTTGCGTGCCGCTCGTCAGCCAAGTTCCGACAGAAGCTTGAACTCGTCCTCGACCTGGAAGGGCGAATCCGAGCCCTTGTAGGTGACGACGAGATCGTACTTGAACTTGCCACCCTTGGCCTTGCGCCATTGTCCGGCGACCAGCGGCGTACTGGCAAGGCCCGGAACCTTGGCAGAGGCGAAGTCGACCTTGCCGACCACGGTCTCCAGCGTGAGCTTGGCAAGAGCGGCCTGCACGGCCTTCTTGTCCTTCGGATCGCCCGATGCCTTGAGACCTGCGAGAGCCACTTCCCAGACGGCATGGGTGTAGCCGAGCACGGCCGTCCATTGCTTGCCGGTCGTGCTCTCCCACTCGTCCGCCATTTCCTTGGCGCTCTGGCCGGTCAGCGAAGACTTGTATGGCAACTTCGGCGACCACCAGATTTCGGTCGACATGCCGTCGCCGCGATCGCCCAGCGCCTCAACGCCACCGGGGAAGAGGAAGGCGCCGGCGACGGTTGCGATTTCCGGCTTGTATTTGGACTGGGCGGCACTGCGCCACATGCCGGCAAAGTGATCGGCAAACATGAAGCCGGAGAGGATCTGGGCATTGCCCTGCTGGAAGGCGGCAACCTGGTTGGAGAAGTCCTGCGTCTCCATCTTGAACATGCCGCCATCGATCGTCTTGTAGCCGCTCTTCTTGAGCGTGGCCGGCAAGCCGTATTGCGGGTCGGCAAAACCGCGCGAGGCGGGCTGGTCGACGAAGCTGACGGCGACCGTGTCATTGAGACGCTTGCGCACCGGCTCCCACATGCCGACATAGGCGGCGCTGATATCGGTGGTGGCGAAGCAGAAGTGGAAGGTCCAGGGCGTACCCTTGTTGGAATAGCCGTCCGGACCGCCGCGAATGCCGAGCATGGCGTCCGACGGCAGGATGCTGGAGACGATCGGCGTCTTGTTGACGATCGCCATCTGCCCGCCGCCGATGGCGGCAAGGGCTTCGGAGGCGACGATCAGATCGACCTTTTCGCGCGTCATCAGGTCGATCGTGACCTGCGTCGCAACGTTGACCGAGCTCTGGCTGTCGCGCAGCAGGATCTCGACGGAGTAGGTCTTGGCGCCGATCTTGAAGCCGCCCTTGAAGAGCTTCTCCATCTGCGCCTTCACGAACTGCACAGGCTCGCCGAAAAGCGCGCCCGGACCTGACAGCGCCCCGACCCAGCCGATGCGCAGAACATCGCCACCCGCAGCATTGGCCGCCGGAAAATGCAGCGAGAAGGCAGCCGTGGCAGCACCCAGTGCGCCCAGCTTCAGGACATCACGTCGCGACGCCGACATGTTCGTGGACGTAGTTTTCCCATTGATAGGTTTCATGTTTCTCCTCCCGAAACGAATTCCCAATTCGCAATCGACAATCTAGTCAATTGACCAAATCATATGATTGGATTAAACGTCCGTCAACTGGTCAAGCGACCTGATTTTTGACGGCGGACAAATCTCACCGTTCGAAGGCAGGCTGCTGACGGGAGCGAATGGGAGGAAATCGTGACTTCAGGAACAGACATCTGGGCGTGGGATTCCGCACGTACCGCAGCGGCCATCCGCGCCGGGGAAATCTCCAGCCGCGAGGCAACCGAAGCGGTGATTGCGCGGATGCATTCCGTCAATCCGGCCGTCAACGCGGTCGTGGACGACATGGCGGATGAGGCGCTGGCCGCCGCCGACCAGGCAGATGCGGCACTCAAGCGCGGCGATGCCGTCGGTCCCCTGCACGGCGTTCCGATCACGGTGAAGATCAACGTGGACACTGCCGGTCATGCCACGACGGTGGGCCTTGTGGCGGCCAAGGACGCGATTGCCGCGGAGGACAGCGCGCCGGTCGCCAATCTTCGCCACGCTGGCGCCGTCATTGTCGGGCGCACCAATGTCCCCGCCTTCTGCTATCGCTGGTTCACGAACAACGACCTTCACGGCAAGACGCTGAACCCCTGGGATCCTTCGCTGACGCCAGGTGGATCGAGCGGCGGCGCGGCCGTCGCCTCGGCGATCGGCATCGGCTCGATCGCCCATGGCAACGATGTCGCCGGCTCGCTGCGCCTGCCCGCCAGCGTCAACGGCATCTATGGCTTCAAGCCGACCGTCGGCCGCGTTCCGGGCCATAACCCCGCGGCGCAGGTCGAACCTTCGCTTTGCCTGCAGGTCGGTGCAACCGAAGGCCTGATGGCGCGCTCGGTCAACGATCTGCGCCTCGGTCTCGCCGCGCTCGAGCGCCGGGATTACCGCGATCCGCATCTTGCTCCGCTTCCCCTCCCAAGCGTGGAAGACGTCGCCCCCTGCCGCGTGGCTGTCTATGCAGGCACGCCGGCAGAGGGCGTCGACCCGGCCATGTCCGCGCTCGTTCGCAAGGCCGCCACCTGGCTGGCAGCGGAGGGTTATGCGGTCGAGGAGGTGGAGCTTCCGCATCTCGGCGAAATGGCGGAACTCTGGATGTCCATGCTTTATGCCGAGGCGCCGAGCCCGGTTCGCGAGGTCATGTTCGCGCTGGGCGGCAAGGATTTCGAGACCGCCTTCCGCCACACAGCCGGTGCACTTCCCGCGCTGTCACCGCTCGAATTCATCCAGTCCTGGCAGCGGCGCATCGCGATCCAGCGCGAATGGGCGAAGCTCCTGAATCGCTATCCGGTCGTGCTGATGCCGACTGCGTTCCAGCCGACCTTCCCGCATGAACACGACCTCATCGACATTGCGACGATGAGCAGGATTCTTGCCGCGTTCCAGCCGCTTTCGGCCATCGCCGGCCTGTCGCTTCCGGCAATCTCCGCGCCCGCAGGCCTCGTTAACGGCGTGCCGGCTGGCGTGCAGCTGGTCAGTGCCTGGTATCGCGAGGAGCGTTGCCTCTCGGCGGCGGCCGCACTTGAGCGTCATATCGGCCCAATCCTGCCGATCGATCCGAAGAAGGCTTGATTATTCCGGCCCGGCAAAGAAGATGAAGGCATGAAAGCTTCACTGAAACAGGCCCGAATCGCCCGGCCGAACAGCGACGGAAAGCGCGAGCTGATGATCAGCGCCGCGCTCAAGGTCATGATTTCGGACGGACTTTACAATGCGACGACCCGCAAGATCGCGGAGGCCGCAGGCGTAAACCTCGCCACGCTGCATTATCACTTCAACGACAAGGAAGAGATCTTCTTCCTTGCGATGGGCCAGCTTGTCTCCAATTACCGCAAGGTGCTGGCGACCCGCTTCATGACGCCGCAGACGCTGCACGACCGAATTCCCGAGCTGCTCTATTTCATCTGGGGGGAGATCGAGAAGGCACCAGACGAGCAGCTGGCGCTTCAGGAAATGACGCTCTACCTGCTTCGTCATCCCCACGCCGCCACACTCGCACGCGACAAGGATCACGAATTCCTTTCGCTCTACGAGGATACTCTGCTGACCGCGACCGACGCCGACCGCTACAGCCCCGAGGAGATCAAGGATCTCGCGAATTTCATCTACACGGGTCTTGTCGGCGCCTTCAATCAGTGGCTGGCAACGCGCGAGAGGGCTCAGCTCCTGAAGGTTTTGGCGAAGCTGATCGATTCAGCGCAGCGCCTGTCATCCAGAGGCGACGGAAAGTTGGAATCCACGCAGAATTGAGCGGCGCGTCCGGGCCCTGCCAGCGGCTCTTCCACGTCAGCGAGATCTGGACAAGTCGTTCTCAAGCTGAGCGACAGCGCGTTCGAGGAGATCGTTCATTGCTTCGAGCGCGCCGATCGCCGCCCCATGCTTGAGGGTTCCCGCACTCGGAGCCGGATCCTTGTGCGGCACGGGTTCGGGGGTGTCTCCGGCCGCGAACCAGCCTGCGCCCGCACTTCTCAAACGCGCGGTCTTCTCCATGGCAACAGCCGTAAGCTTCGCTAACGCCTCACGCTCTTCATCCGTCGCGTCGCCATCAGCCATGGCGCTGGCCAGCACCCGCGCCCAATGCGCGCAGGAAACCAGAAGCAGAAGCTTTGTCCTGACCGAACCAAACTTCGTCACCACCGACCACGGACCGCCCAGCGGGCGCACGGCGGCAGCCAGGGCGCCGTATTTGTGATCGAGTTTCAACGCTGCCCCGGTGATCGCATCGACAGACTTTCTCTTGTCGCAGGCTGCGGACATCAGTTCATCGAGTGCATCAAGAAAGTCTTTCATGGCAGCATCGACCGCGCCGCCAGTGCGCACGGGAAAGATCAGGAAGGCCGCCGCGATGCCGCAAAGGCCGCCGATCAATGTCTCGCTCAGCCGCAGGAACAGAAGTTCGGGCGTGAACATCCCCATGAGCCCGTACAGCAGGGCGAGGCCGTTGGTGAAGAAGAAGATCATCCAGCCGTATGAAGCCTGCAGATTGTAGACAGCGAGAAAAAAGACGACCGGGATCAACAGGCCGGCCACGAGCGGATGGCCGTGCAGAAGTGTGGCCAGCAGCGTGCCGGCGACCACCCCGCCGAAAGTTCCGGCGCCTCGGTTCAACGCGCGTATCGCGGTGTCGGCGCGTGTGCGTGTGTTGTTGAAGACCAGGTAGGCGGTGATGACGGCCCAGTACCAGCGGGTCGGAGAGAGCATCAGGCCGGCCGCGAGCGCCAGGCCGCAGGCGACTGTGACCTGGATGGGGCGGTGAAAGGCCGCCGGAATACCTGCGCGACTCGGTCCGAGAGCAGCCTGAACGGCAGCCGGTGTCGATGCTGCGGCGCGCTCGAAAATCGGCGATGGCGAGGGGCCGAGGGCCACATTGATGCGCGCCCGGGCGCGGCGAACCTCCTGCAGCAACTGGACGGCTTCGCCGCTGGAGGCGACCGTTGACGGATGAATCGCCGAGACCGTCGGGCCGCTTTCGGTCAGCAATGCATACAGGGTCTCGGGTGGGGGCAGTTCGGTCTCGCGATAGCGCACCAACCGTTCCACGGCGAGAAGAAGATCAATCAGCCCGCCTGCAAGATCAGCTGTCCTACCTTCGACGGCCCAACCCTGAGAGGTGATCTGAGGCACGAAACCTTCGGCCATCAGGAGGATTTCGCGCAATTCCGTCATCTGGGTTCTGACGGTGATGCGGTCATCGGGAGGCAACTTGCCATTAACCGAGGCCTGAAGAAGGTGCCGGAGGATCAGATTGATCCGGTGATCGATCGTTCGCAGGGCACGGCGAAAATCGCGCTCGGGATTCTCCGTGAAGAGAAGCGTCGAGGCCAGCTGCGCCGATCCCAGGGCAATAGCGGCAGCCAGCAGCATGAACCCGGCTTCCGACAGCGCGGGATGCATGTAGTCGCCCATGAAATACGCCATGAACGCGACCATCCCGACACCAAGCCATCGCATTCCGTAGCGCCGGATATAGACCGACACGAAGATGACCGCGAGGAATACGAGATCTGCAAAAAGTGGCTTTGCCGCTAACGCGCCGGCGAGTATCGAGGCGGACGCTCCGACCAGCCCGGCCAGCGCGCGCGTCACCGTCTGACGCCGCAACCCGACATCTCGAATCCCGATCGTGCCTATGAACGAGAGCAGGATCGCCAGCCCGTAAGCTGCGACGGGGACAGGAAGGAACTGATGCACTGCGATCAGGATGATCACCGTCAGCATCAACGCGAAAAGTGCGCGTGCCGCAATGCGCAGTCGCGAGAGCGCCGGATCGGCGGCCGAGAGGCGGTCTAACAGGTGTGTTGACAGGCGGTTCTCGAAGAGGGCTTGTTTGGAAATGAACCGCTCCTGTCGTGGCTAGCTTGCCCGGCGCCGACACCATGCCAGCCGACGCAATTCAATGGCCTCAGTCCAAGCGATATTACCACGGCGATGGTTACCGACGCTACAGGTCTGTCGCATTGAGGAAATGATTGCGCGGAAGGCCGGGGTGGTCTTTCGGCATTCGAGGATTTGCCGCATCGCGCAAGCGATCCGCTCGCCCAACGGGAGCGGAAATCAGCTCTCCGCCTCGATCAGCATTCCGCCATCGGGCGGCGACTGTTGCCACCCGATGGCGACGATGTCAGAGCCGGATGATTTCCTGCGGGCACTTGTGCAGGCGGCGGGCCCCGGACTGCGTCACCAGAAAATTGTCGCAGACGGAGGCAAAGACGCGCGGACTGACGAAGAAGGGATGCACGCCGATATTCATGCCCGCACGGATCGGCATCGTCTCATCGTTTCGGATGAGCGGTCGTTCGACCAGATCGTAGCCCTGACCGTGGGCATGAAGCCGCCTCTCCTCCGAAAATCCCTTTGACCGCATATGGCTGTTATGCATCGCGAAGATGTCGGCCGACGAAGCGCCGTCGGTGAGGGCGTCGACGGTGATTTTCTGTGCCTCGCAGGAAAGACCGAAAAGGTCCACCAGCTCTGCCGGCGGCTCGCCCAGGCAGATGTAGCGCGAAAGATGGACATACTGGCCACCGGGTCCGCTGTTTTCCGCCAGGAAGAAGAAGATGTCCCCTTCACGCACCTGCCGGTTCTGGTGGGACCGGTGGCGGACCGGGATGGAGCCATCGTCGGGAGAATAGGAGGAGCCAAGGAAGACGCCACCCTCCGTGCCGCCGAGTTCGGCGAAACGCTGTGCCTCAGCCATGACTTCGAGATCGCGCATACCGGGCCGGATGAAGCCGGCGACCTTGGATACGAGATCGTCCTGCAGCGCCGCAGAGGCCTCCAGCATCGCGATCTCTGCCTCGCTCTTGATGGCCTTCACCGCATCGACCGCTTCGGTGACATCGTCAGGTGAGTTGGAGAGCAGACTGACAAGGGCTTGATGGAAGCCGGCATAGATGCTGCCGGGCGCGACAAGGCCAATCCTCCTGGCGCCGATGCGGTCAAGCTCGGCGGCTACGAGTTCCGCATCATAGCGAAGCGTGTAGGCGACTGCAGGAAACGTGGGCGTTCCAAGATGGCGGCTCATTCCGTAGGTGTCGGCCTGATCCGGCTGCAGCACCCGCTGTTCCCCGAATGCGCCATGACGCACGATCGTCATCGGCGCGCCGCGCGGTATGACCAATGTCTGCGGATAGCTGCCGGCTGCGCAAATGCCCGACGCCCACATGAAATGGCCGCCCACACCATTGCGGTTATTGGCGCCCTGGACGACCAGAGCATCCAGGCCTTGCTCGGCCATGATGTCGTCAAGGAGATTACGGCGGCGGTCCAGTTCGCTGGCTTCAAGGGTGAAAGTGCTTCTTTCTTCAGACAAGGGGGGTCTCCTCAAAAAATAGAAATCGAACCTTCCACGATCGCAGAAAATATGTCAATCTTTCTACGATCCAATTCCGCGGTTGCAAAGCACACGCCGTTGGGAACAATGGAAACCGCTGCGGTTCCTGCAGCGGCATCGAAGAGGGGATCGAACGAAGGTGCAGACGATCGAAAAGGACAGAAGCGAGCAGTCGGAGAAAGGATCGACGGATCAGGCCTATGAGCGGCTTCGGGGCGAGATCCTGGCGGGTGCGCGTGCGCCACGCAGCCCCTTGCGGTTCGAACAGATGAAGCTGGAAAGCGGCTTCGGCATGAGCGCCCTGCGGGAGGCCCTGATCCGGCTCGAAGCCGAGGGCATGGTGATCTCCGAGCGTCATCGCGGCTTCCGGGTCGCGCCTTTGAAACTTTCGGAACTGAGGGATATCAACAGGGTTCGCATCCTGACCGAGACGAATGCGCTCGAACTGGCGGTCGCCCATGGCGACGCCGCCTGGGAAGGTGAAATCCTGTCCGCGCTGCACCGTCTGCTGCGGCAACCCGGCCATGGCATCCGCTCTCCCGCGTCCACCGACGCGGATACCTGGGAAGCGCATCACCTGGCGTTTCACAGGGCGTTGCTGGCGGCCTGTCCGTCGGAATGGCTGCTCCGCTTTGCCGAAATGCTCTACCCGCAATACCAGCGCTACCGGCGTTACATCTGGCGGCTGGCGAACGCTTCCGAGACCAGTCATGCGACCGCGAATGTCGACATGGAACATCGGGAAATCGCCGACCGCGTGCTGCAAAGAGACGCCGAAGGGGCTGCCAGGCTGCTGAAGCAACACTACGAAAACAATGTCGAAATGCTCGTCCGGATTTGCGCCGCGCATCCCGGAGCACTCGAAGCATAGCGGGACAGACCGGAGAACAGCATGAAAATTTGCATTTTTGGGGCCGGCGCAGTCGGCGGCCATATGGCTGTGCGCCTTTCAAAGGCGGGAGCAGACGTCAGCGCGGTATGCCGGGGCGACATCCTGTCCGCCATCAGGAGCGATGGTCTCATCCTCGCCTCTCCCGATGGGGCGGAAAGCAGTGTGCGGTTCCCCGCAAGCGATGACCCCGCCACGTTCGGGCGGCAAGACGTGGTCGTCTTCACCGTGAAGTACCCGGCCCTACCCGCAGCGCTTGCCCAGGCGGCTCCGTTGCTGGACGCCGACACCCGCTGCATATTCGCCATGAACGGCCTGCCGTGGTGGTTTGGGGAAAACCTGGAGCCTTCCATCGACCTGGCCTTGCGCGACTTCATCGATCCATCGCGCGGGTTTTCGACCCATGTTCCGTCTGAACGATGGGCCCATTGCGCCATCACATCCGGTAACGTGATCACCCGGCCCGGCCGGATCGTCAACACGACGCCCGGCCTCAATCGGATGGCGATCGGCCTGTCGCGTCCGGTCCGCGATACCGTTCTGGAAGACTTCGCCCGGCTTGCCACGGCCGGAGGCTATCAGGCGGAGATCGTCGACGATATCCGCGAGCGCATCTGGTCGAAGCTTCTCATCAACGCGGGAATGAGTGCGGTCTCCACCCTCATCGACAAGAACGCGCACGAGACATGCGCCAATCCCGAAAGCAGAGCCGTTGTCATGGCTCTGATGCACGAACTGCTCGACCTGGGCGCCAGGATAGGGGTCAAGATAGCGGCCGACCCGGCGGCCATGACCGACCCGGTGACGGTACCGCCGCACATCACATCCTTCCTGCAGGATCTGCGCGCAGGAAGACCTCTGGAGATCAAGACAGGGATATTGGCAGTCCGCGAAATCGCGAAGGCCGTGGGCTTCCCGGCTCCGGTTCTGTCCACGACCGCCAGCCTGCTCTGCGGTCGTTCACCCGTCGCAGGCATGTAGCAACGGGGAAGATTGCGCGCGGTGCCGCGCATTTTGATGTTGACGAATTTTCTGCGATCTATAAAACTTTCTAGGAAAATGAATTCTGCAGGGAGGTGCAGCATGTCGATGGTGAGAGCGATTGTGGCCGTAATGGCCTTGGTCTTGGGTGTCGGGATGGCGAAGGCGGAGCCGGTGACGCTGCGGATCGGATGGGCCAACATGCCCTCGCATATGATTCCGGTCCTGTTTTCCAAGCCGGAAATCCTTAAGCATTACGGCAAAAGCTACACGGTCGCTCCTGTCGCCTTCAAGGGAAGCTCGCCGCAGATCGCCGCGCTTGCGGCGGACCAGATCGACATTTCCACCATGAGCCCGGGTGCCATGGCGCTCGCAAAGAACAATGCCAATCTCGACCTGGTCATGTTCGCAGATGTCTATCAGGACAATCCCGACCACAAGGTGCTCTACCTGCTCGTGAAGAAGGATGGGCCGATCAAGTCTGTGGCCGATCTCAAGGGGCGACGGGTGGCGACCAACGTCCAGGGCTCGGCCCTCGATGTGACGGTGCGGACGATGTTGTTCAAGGCGGGGCTGAACCCTTCGCGCGACGTCAACCTGATCGAAGTCCGATTCCCTGAAGCGCCGGCGATGCTGGCGGAAGGCAAGGTCGACTTCGCCCCCGTGGTCCCGCCCTTCGCCAAGGCCCTTCTCGATTCCGGCCAGTATCGCGAACTTGCCGATCCCATCGAAGTCCAGGGCGGCCTGACGCAACTGGTATTCCTGGCGGCGAAGCGGGACTTCCTGGAAAAGAACCGCGCAGCGGTTGCCGACTTTACCGAGGACTACGTCCGCGCCATCCGCTGGTTCACCGACAAGGCGAACCGCGACGAGGCGCTCAAGATCATCGCAGATTACATGCAGGTTCCGGTCGATCGCATCAAGACGCAATTCACCAACGATGATTTCTACCGCGAGCCGTTTGCCGTGCCGAATGTTGCCGGCGCCCAGTTGGCGATCGACATCGCGAAGCAGTCGGGAATGCTGCAGGACGACTTCAAGATCGCTCCCAACTACGTGGACATGTCTTTCGTCGAAGAGGCCAAAAAGAGGATTTCGAAGTGACGGCTCAGACGATCCGCGAAACATCGCAGGCGTCGCGGGTTGGGCCCGCAACGGTCGGGATCAGCGTCAACGGTCTTACCCATCGATTTGGTGCCGGCAGGCAGGCGACACTCGCCCTGCAGAATGTCCAGCTCGATATCGCGCCGGGAGAATTTCATTGCCTGCTCGGTCCCAGCGGCTGCGGAAAGAGCACGCTTCTTTATCTCATCGGCGGCTTCATCCCGGTTCAGGAGGGCACCATCCGGACGGCCCGCGGAGCGGTTACCCGTCCGGGTGTCGACCGCGGCATCGTCTTCCAGAACTTTGCGCTGTTTCCCTGGAAGACGGTCCGCCAGAACGTCCTTTACGGCATGGAGAACCTTGGTGTCGCCAAGGCGGAACGGGAAGCGAGAGCTGCCGATCTGCTCGCCATGGTCAAGCTGGAGAAATTCGCAAACCACTATCCGTCGCAACTCTCGGGCGGAATGCAGCAACGCGCCGCGATCGCCCGAACCCTGGCCATCGAACCCGACATCCTGCTGATGGACGAGCCATTCGGCGCTCTTGATGCCCAGACGCGCAGCGTCATGCAGGAGGAGCTCATCTCCATCTGGCAGCGGACCGGAAAGATCATCGTCTTCGTGACGCACGACGTTCAGGAGGCAGTGCTGCTGGGAGATCGCATTTCGGTGATGAGCGCGCGCCCCGGACGCATCGAGACGATCGTCTCCTGCGACTTCAACCGTGAAAAGGGCTCTCCAGTCCGCAGAGCGGGCGAGTTTGCCGAACAGGTGCAGCATCTTTCGGCACTCATGCATCAGCAGGCGCTGACATGAGCTTCCCTCCATCACCAGTCGGCCGGGCGATGGCGCATCTGTTCGACTATGTTCCACTGGCCATTCTTGCGCTGGCCTGGGAGGCGATCGTGCGTGGCGGACTGGTCTCCCCCTCCGTGCTGCCGCCTTTCTCCGAGGTCGTGGCGGAGTTTTTCCGGCTCGCCGGCAACGGCGTCATCTTCGTACATGCCGCGATTTCGCTCAGGCGAATTGTGATTGGACTTGCGCTGGCGGTGGCATTCGGCGTGACTGCAGGGCTGCTCATGTCTGCGATAAGGCCGGTCCGGCTGGTTCTCCAGCCGCTTCTCGGACTGCTTTATCCGCTACCCAAATCGGCCCTTGTGCCTCTCCTGATGCTGCTACTCGGCCTCGGCGACAGCCCGAAAATCCTGCTGATCTTCATCGGCTGCCTTCTGCCTGTCGTGACCAACACTTTCAACGGCGCGCGTGGCGTCGACGAGAAACTGATGTGGTCGGCGGCGAACCTCGGCGCGAGCCGGCTGGGACTGTTCGTGATCCGGTTCAACGCCGCGCTGCCGGATATCCTGACGGGTGCACGAACCGGCGTAGCCTTCGCCTTCATCCTGCTGATCAACGCGGAGCTGATCTTCGGACAGGACGGTCTCGGCTACCTCATCGCCTCGACGGGCGGACTGGGCGCCTACCCGACCATGTTCGCGGCCGTCATCCTCGTGGTGATGCTCGGCTTTGCCGCCGACCGGCTTTTCGGCTTCATCGAAAACCGGATGCTTGCATGGAGGGCGCCATGACGGCAGGAGAGCGATCTATCCGGACAGGCCTATTCCCGGCGAGCGCGGGCGGTCCATGGCTCATACGTCGTTTCGCCGCCAGCGAAGGCGCCGCTCAACTCCTGGCAATCGCCGTGCTGCTGGGCATCTGGTGGGCGTTCAGCCGCTGGGGAGGCATCAACCCGTTTCTGTTACCGTCGCCGGAAGTCGTCGGACAGCGGCTGTTGCGGCAGTTCAATTCCGGCGAACTGGCGGCCAACATCTCTGCAACGATGTACGCGGCGATCGCCGGCTTTGCCATTGCCGTGATCATCGGCGTTCCCCTGGGATTGGCCATGGCGCGCAATCGGATCGCCGGATGGTTTTTCGCTCCGATCGTCTCCGTGGGGTTCCCGGCTCCGAAACTGGCCTTCCTGCCCATCTTCCTGCTCTGGTTCGACGTGGGTGCGAGTTCGAAGATCGTCATGGTGGCCTTTGCGGCCGTCTTCATCGTCGCTTCCGCGACGGCGGCGGGGGCGGCTTACGTGCCGCGGCCTTTGCTATGGTCGGCGCAATCGCTGGGCGCCAGCCGGACGGCCATGCTTTGGCAGGTCATCGTTCCATCTGCCCTGCCGCAGATCCTCAACGGATTGCAGATCGCGCTTCCCGTCTGCCTGATCACCACCATCGCCGCGGAAATGTATGTCGGCGGCGCGGGAATCGGCGGTGCCATGCTGGCAGCCAGCCGCTTTGCAAATACGCCGGACGTCTTCGCCGGATTGATCATATCGGGTGCAACAGGCCTTGTGCTTGTCCGGCTGATCGGCTGGATTCGCGTCAAGCTGCTGCACTGGCACGCCGAAGCACGCGTGAAATGATGCATCTTGGCCCTCCGGCCCAGAGGAACTCGAACGGAATGGCGACTCCCGGCACGTCGAACAGCGTCGCGCGACAGATGTCATTGCGGATACAAGGACACAAATTGAGCATGGCGCGGTCGCCATGGCTCGCACAAACCGGATTGAGGTCATAAGGTTCCGGCAGGAATCGACCTTCTTTGAATGAAACCCAGGCTGGCATCCGAAGCTGCATCTTCGGCTGCATGATATTGACGGACAGATCCATGACCAATGACCTCTTCCCCGAAAAACCGTTACCCCGCTACGAAGGCCTCGTCGTCGACGCCCATGGTCATGCGGCAGCGCCAAAGGCGGATGCGCTGATCGCCACCCGTCCGGAATTCGGCGAAGCCATGAAACGCATGGCTGTCGGGACCGGTGCCGCCTCCATGAAACACAATGCCGAAATCGTGTTGCCCCGGGCCTCGCGCAAATTCGGCGATATCGAGGAGCGCCTGCAGGATCTCGACCGCATGGGGATTGACGTTCAGGTCGTGTGCCCGAGCCCGCATATCTACTCCTATTGGGCGGATGAAGCTCTCGCGCAGGACATTGTAGGCCTCGCCAACGAGGCGATGCTGCAGGAGGTCGCACGGGCACCGAAAAGGCTGGTCGCCATGGGGATCGCCGCGATCCAGCATCCCGAACTTGCCGCAAGGCAGTTGCGCGACGCCGTCGCTTCCGGGCTGCGGGGCATCGAGATCTCGACCATGGTCGGCCAGACGGAGCTCTCCAATCCAGAGCTCGATATCTTCTGGGCGGCAGCGGAGGAAACGGGAGCCATCGTGTTCATCCACCCGCTGGGGACAAGCCTGGGTCCACGTCTCGACCGATATTATCTGTCCAACGCGATCGGACAGCCGGTGGAAACGGCTATTGCGCTGTCTCATCTGATATTCTCGGGCGTTCTCGACCGCTTCCCCCGGCTCAAGATCTTTGGCGCCCATGCTGGCGGATATCTGCCCCATTATATCGGGCGATCCGACCATGCCTGGCGGGTAAGGCCGGAGGCCGCCGGATGCAGCAAACTGCCGTCGGATTATCTCCGTGACATCTGGTTCGATACCGTCATGTTCGACGATCTCTATCTCTCCCACCTGATCGCAAGGGTCGGCAGGGATCGCATCATGTTCGGCACCGACTACGCCTTTGATATGGGCGATTACAACCCGGGCCGCATTGCCAGCTCAATCGCCGACAAGGACGACAGAGCTGCCGTGATGGGGACGAATGCGGTGAAGTTTTTCGGTATCAGTGCCGACTGACCCGTTGCGACAAATCGCGTCCCGTCCGAAGCGAGCTGCTCGTCGTGACATTGATCCGCATCCGGTTCGCCTCAGTCCAAGTCTGGTTCGCTTCCTTCCAAGCCAAGTGTGCCCGGGCCGACATACACGATGCAGATGATCGTGTATGTCGGCCTTCTTCCGGGCTGGCGCGGCAGCGAGAGGTTTGCGAGACAATGGGTTCATCGAACGCGGTCAGACTTGATATGTTCGGGAAGGCCGCGACGCTGCTGAGAAACAGGATCTACCCCATTCTCGGCGGTCTCTATCTCGCCCAGGGCATTCCCACCTATCTGCTTCTGGTCGCCCTGCCCCCGATGATGCGCGAGGGTGGTGCGTCACGCACGGCGATCGGCCTGTTTTCGTTTCTAATGCTGCCGCTCGTCCTGAAATTTGCGGTCGCGCCCTTTGTCGACCGGTTTCAGCTCGTGTCCTTTCTCGGCCATCGCCGGGGCTGGATCATTCCCACGCAGCTGCTGGTGAGCGCCTGCATCGCGGTCATGGCCTTTGTCGAGCCGCATCGCACCGGCACGCTCATTGCCGTCGCCTTCGTCATCACGCTTCTCTCCTCGGTGCAGGACATTGCAACGGACGGTTATGCCGTGCGCCGCCTGACTGCAGAGACCCGGCCGCTCGGAAATGCCATACAGGCCGGCGCCGTCGCACTTGGCGTCATCATCGGCGGAACCGCAGCACTGGTCCTCTATGGCAAGATCGGCTGGACCGCGACCATCCTCACAGTCGCGGCCCTCTCGCTGCTGCCCCTTGTCGCCGCCTTCTGGATGGATGAAACCGAACCGGCTTCACGACAGGCCAGCGAGGCCAGGGCGCCGATCGGTCTCCTGCAGTTCTTTCGCCGGCCGGATGCCTGGCTGATCCTCGGCTTCGCCCTGAGCTATCGTGCGAGCGAAGGCCTGGTGCGCGGCATGGAGAGCACCTATCTCGTCGACAGCAAGGTTCCGACCGAGTGGATCGGCTACCTGTCGGGAGCAGCGGCCGCAACGGCAGGCCTGCTCGGTGCCGGCATGGCGGCCCTGATCATCCGCAGGGCGGGGCTTCCCGTGACGCTCGTCCTGCTCGGGGGCTTGCGCAGCCTGTGCTTTCTCGCCTTCGCGCTGAACGCCTCCAGCATTTGGCCGGGCATGGTCGTGGCCCTCTCGGCCTCGGCCTTCCAGACATTCATCCGCTACATGGAGCTTGTGGCGATCTATTCCTTCTTCATGGCTTCATCCTCCGACAGCCAGCCGGGAACGGACTTCACCCTCCTGAGCTGCGCCGAACTGGTCATCTACCTCATCGGCGCTTCGGTGGCGGGTTTTGTTGCCGACAAGCTGGGCTTCGAGGCCCTCTTCACCATCGCCACCGTGATCTCGATCCTGGGCGTCGGGGTATCGGTCTGGATTCTCGGGAAGATGAAATCCCGCACTCCGGCTGCGCCCGACAAGGGCTAACCACCGTCTCGAAATGCGCACCGGCGTGGCGCTGAAGGCATCTGCCGACGCGGCGGTGAAAGGTTCAGGCGTCCGTGCCGGCAGTCGCGTCGCCGGTGTCCTGCCCGGCTGCAAGCTTGCGCCATTCCGAAGGCTTCATGCCGTATCGGCTGCGAAAGGTCCGGTTGAAATAGGACAGGTCGTTGAAGCCTGTCCGATAGGCGACCTGGCTGATCGACTGGACCGCACCATCGGCAATCATCAAAGCCTTGGCCATGGCAAGCCGCCGTTCAAGAACGTAGCGGGAGAATGTCGTTCCCTCGCGATTGAAGAATTTCTGCACGGCGCGAGGCGTGATCCCCTCGGCCTCGGCGACGTCGTTGACGGAGAAGCCGGCGCTGGCCAGGTTCTCCTCGATCCGCGCCTTGATGGAATCCACCCGTGTCCGGCGCTTCAGAGGCCTCGGCGCACCGACGACATGCTGGGCAAGAACGGGCAGGAGATCATGGAAATGCTGGACCATCATGCCGGCATCGTCGCGGCTCTGAACATTCTGGCGCAGCATGTAGCCGGCATAGTTGGTCAGAAGCTGCAAAGGCAGGCAATCGGACGTGATCGGCCTCAACATCAGCGGCTTGAGCATCGGAACCCTGGCGGCCACGGAATGGGCGGGCAGATGTGCAAGGTCGAGCCGGCCTCCCTCCGGAAGCTCTATGTCGACGGCTTCGTCGGCCGGGGTGAAGACCACGTCGGTCTGCGCGACGCCGATCTTTCGCCTGCGGCATCTGATTTCCAGAGGGCCGTCCATCGGACGCAGGATGACGACGCCGCGGTCCATCGCGCCTTTCGCCTGAAGGGTCAGTCGTTCGCCGGGCAGATAGATCGTTGCCACGGACAATGAAACGGAACGCCAGTAAAGACCGGTCACGCCGGAAAGATCGCCACCCTCCACACGGATTGTGGCTTCGCCCAGCATGTCGAACAGGATGTTTCGGCACATGATCCGGCTGTCGTTGTCCGGCAGCGTTTCTGCGCCGAGTTTCAAAGGTCTAATCGTTTCCATCATGGCCCAGGCTTTCCCCACAAAGTTCGCGTCAGTCCAATTCAGGTTCGTCGTGATTCAAGCCGCCTGCTCCTTTACCTCATAAAACATGAGTTAAATAGTCTTGTATTCAAGAATTTGAAGGTCTGATCCGCCTTCAGATCTGTTTCTGTATTTGGAGGCGTAAATGATCGAGGGGCGTGGGAAACGTGTGGTGCTTTGGACGTCGGTCAGCCTGGCTGCCTTGTCCTCGGGGGCACTGGCTCAGGATGGACAGGGAACGCAGTCGTCTCCGACAGCGTTGGAAGCCATCGTCGTGACCGGCTCCAGATCGCCGCAGCAGATTTCCGAGACGGCGCAGACTATCTATGTCGTGGATTCCAAGAAGATCGAATTTGAGGCCCGCTCGGGCAAAAGTCTGCAGGAGATCCTGGCAGACACCGTGCCGAGCTTCGACCCGGCCAGCGCCGGCGCCAGAACCTCCTACGGCCAAAACCTGCGGGGGCGCACGGCGCTGATCCTCATCGACGGGGTGTCGATGAATTCCGCCCGGTCGCTCAGCCGGCAGTTCGATTCCATCGACCCGTTCAACATCGAGCGTGTGGAGGTTCTTTCGGGCGCGACGTCGATCTACGGCGGAAACGCGACCGGCGGCATCATCAATATCATCACCAAGAAGGGCAAGAATGCCGAGCCCGGCTTCCATGTGGAGGCGACCAGCGGCATGGGGTCCGGCTTCGGCGGCAGCAATGATCTCGACGGAACTGCGGGCGCGGCCGTCACCTATAACAGCGACAGGTGGGACGGGCGGTTCTCGATCATCGGCAACAAGACCGGCGCCTTCTATGGCGGCGACGGGAAGATTCTGATCCCGGACATCACCCAGACCTCCACCGCCTTCAATCAGCGCGTCGACCTGATGGGTTCGCTCGGCTTCCAGATCGACGACAACCGGCGTCTCGAACTCTCGGGCCAGTATTTCAACAGCAAGCAGCAATCCGATTACGGGCTCTATTACGGTGTGAACTTTGCAGCCCTCACAAGGCCGTCGCTGTTCGAGACCCGGTCGGGCTACACCTCGGACTTCGAACCCGAGACCACGCGCTCGATGTTCAACGTCACCTACACGGATGACGATTTTCTCGGACAGAAGCTCATGTTGCAGGGCGCGTTCCGCAGCGAACGGCTGAAATTCAACCCGTTCCCCTCGTCGAGCACCTTCACGGGCTCCTATTTCGCCGGCAGTTCGCAGAATACCGATTACTACAGCGTCAAGGCGGCCCTTGTTTCCGAGCCGATGGACAGTCTGAAGCTCACCTATGGCATCGACGCGGACCGGGATTCCTTCACTTCGAGCCAGAACATCTTCGACCTGGCGACGGCAGCACGGACCGGCGGCATGGATTTCCGCACGATCGGCGTGACCGGGCTCTACCCCGCCATTGACGTGTCCACGATCGCGGGCTTCGTGGAAGCCTCATATGAGGCGACGGACCGGCTGACGCTGAGCGGCGGATTGCGCTACCAGTTCGTGAACACAAAGGTCTCGAATTTTGTCGGTGCCGCCCAGCAGGTGGCGATCCTTCAGGGCCGCGCGAGCTCCGCAGCAGCAATCCCCGGCGGCGAGGTGAATTACGACGCCTTGCTGGTCAATGCTGGTGCGACCTACCAGCTCGGTCCGGATCAGCAGGTCTATGGCAATTTCAGCCAGGGCTTCGAGCTGCCGGATCCCGCCAAGTATTACGGCGTCGGCACCTATGCCTTGTCGGGTGGCGTGTTCAATCTGATCAACAGCGTGAATGTCGGCACGTCGGCGCTGCAGGCCATCAAGACCAACTCCTTTGAGGTCGGCTACCGTCTCGATGACGGCAAGTACAATCTGGAAACAGCGGCCTTCTACTCCTTCTCCGACAAGTCGATCCAGCTCGACCGCTCGACCCTGGCTGTCGATGTGGTCAACCGCGACAGGCGGGTCTACGGGATCGAAGGCTCGGCCGGCGTCAAGTTCGATAACGGCTTCAACATCGGGGTTCTCGGCCAATGGGTCCAGACCGAGGTCAAGGGCAGTAACGGCTGGGTAAACGACACGGTCGGAACCGCCAGCGTTTCCAAGCTCGGCGGCTATGTCGGCTGGGACAAGGACGCGCTGTCGTTGCGGTTCTCGGGCCAGCACGTCTTCAGCCTGACCGATGCCGACAACTACAAGATCGACGGCTACACCCTGTTCGACCTGACCGGCAGCTACACATTCGAAAACACCAAGACGACCCTCAATTTCGGCGTTCAGAACGTGTTTGACACCCAGTACACGACGGTCTGGGGGTCGCGTGCGAAGGCGCTCTACGGCGCGCTCGCGGATAAGTCGATCTTCGACTACAAGGGCCGCGGCCGCACCTTCGCCGTCTCGCTGACCAAGGTCTTCTGAGCGGATCAGCCCGGGTGCCGCAGCGCAATCATGGCCATGAGCTTCGCAACCACCGGCGCCCGGGCCCCTGCCCGTGTGCCGGGGTTCTCGGGCCGGCCGCATTCGCCGAACGTCTCCGGCACTCTCCCGATGATGACAGAAAGGGACGATGATGACGTCGAATTTCCCCGATGCATTCCGTCTTCAGGCGCGTGCGCGCCTGCCTGAGCCCGAAGAGTGTCTGCGGCATTTCGTGGACCATCTTAAGGAGCATGACGGCGAGATCGAGGAGCAGGCCGGCGTATTCCTGGTGACGCTGCCCGACGTTCGAGGGCGGATCTGGTGTCAGAACGGGCTGCTTCATGTGGATTCTGCTGTGGGCGACGCGGAGACTGCCTATTTCGTCAGAAACTGGCTCGGCAACGTCTTCCGGCACCTTGCCGGCGAAGAGCCCGTCCAGGTCGACTGGGAGGAAAACTCGGGCGCGGGTCTCTTGCCGCCCAGCTTCTCCATCCTGAAGGTTGCGGCGTTGCACAAGCCAACGCCCCGGATGATGCGGATAACGCTGAACTGTCCCGATGCCGCGCGCTTCGATCGACGCGATGCCTTGCACGTTCAGGTCCTTGTCAATTTCGCCGAGGTCGCCGCTGCGGGGAGCGAGCTGCATATCCCCCCGACATGGCGCCGCTACACGGTCCGCCGGGTGGATCGCATCGAAAACACCATCGACATCGACGTGTTCCTTCATGGTGAGAGCGGGCCGGGCGCGGCATGGGTCAGGGATCTGCGCGTGGGCGATCTGGTGGGTGTGGCAGGTCCCAGCGGCGGGGGGATCGGTGCGGCGGAACGGTTCCTGATCGCCGGCGACGAGACGGCGCTTCCCGCCATCGCTCGGATCATGGACCTGCTGCCGCGACAATGCCACGGGGAGGTGCTCGTCGAAGCCGGAGAGGACGTCGAACCGCTCCTGCCGGACATGCCCGAGCGGTTCAGATTGAGCAGCCTTGCCAGGCGCGACGACGCCTGTTCCGCACTGGAAGACGCAATCAGGGCCGCGCTGGCCGACAAGCCTGCCGAAAAGACCTTTGTCTGGGTCGCCTGCGAAGCCGCCGCCGCGACACGCATCCGCAAGTTCGTCAGAACGATCGCTGAGCGCGACAGCCTCGACCATCTTATTGCCGGCTATTGGAAGAGGTAAGCCTTCTCCTCGGCTGATCGCTGGAAGAACCGGTTCGCAATCTCATGGCTATGCGCCCATGGATGATCGCCGCGCCTTCCGCAGGCGCGGCGATTCCGAAAGGCACGGTCATTACCCGGGTGCGTAGATCGCCCGGCAACGCGTGACATCAAAGCGTCGTATCGAGCGCCGGCAGGTTGGCCCGCTTGCGAATGGCCTCCTGAGCCCGCGCCGCCTTTTCCACGACGGCGTGGACATCGACGCCGACCAGCTTGCCATCACGCTTGCGGATGATGCCGTCGATGATCACGGTGTCGACATCCGTAGGCGCTGCGTGCTGGACAAGCTGGAATGCAGGGTTCGTGTTTGCCGCGGGCATCATGTTGGGCCGGTCGGTACGTACCAGAATGACGTCAGCCCGCTTGCCCGGCGTCAGCGAACCGATCTGGTCGGCAAGGCCCAGAACATGAGCGCCGCTCAGGGTTCCGACGCGAATGGCATCACGATAGCTGAAAGCCCATTTCAGTCCCTTGTGGGCAATCCCGAGCAGATCGCCGGTGAGCTTGTTTGCCTCGACCTGCTGGATGCGACCGGAATTGACGAGGGTTCGCATCCCGGCAAAGGGATCGGCCGGCGTCTGGCACGTCACATCGATGCTCATGCTGATGTTGTCGAGGGGAACGCCGCCCTGAACGAGCGCGTAGACCGGCGGGAGACCGGCGCCGATCATGGGATCTGTGGTGGGGCAGAGCGCAACCCCGAGCTTCTTGCCGGCGATCAGGGCGACGGCTTCCGGCGGGATGCCGGCGCCATGGGTGAAGATGAACTCAGGCCCGATGACATCGGGATAAGCCATGAAGCCGCCGTGATCGGTGATCGGACGCAGCTTCAGCTTGCGCGCGACCTCGACCTGCTGCTTGAAAAACTCTCCTGCCCCGTCGAGCGTCATGCCGAGACCCAGCCGGCCCTTGCCATTGGCCGCAATCCAGTCCAGCGCGCGCTGAAGGTCGGCAGCAGGCGTCGGCACTTTGCGAATGACGCCGGAATAGCCCAGCTTCGCGCGAATGCCGCTTTCTTCCAGAGCGGTCAGTTCGGCTTCCACGTCATCATAGTTCCGCAGGCCGTGCGCCCAGTTGTGGCAGGTGGTGAAACCGGCATTGATGGCTTCCAGCGCCGCATATTGAACGGCGGTGTGGTGATCCTCGACGCTGTAGTACGGAAGCAGGTCGTGGCGGTTGAAATACTCCGTGGCATCGTTGACCATGCCCCGCCAGAGACCATCCCACATGTGCCAGTGGGTATCCACGAAGCCCGGCATGACAATCATCTCGGAAGCATCGATCACTTCGGCGCCCGAGACCTCGATCCGCTCCGCGACTGCAACGATCTGTCCATCCTTTATATGCACGTCGCCCTTGACCAGATCCTTCATGGAAGGATCGACGGGCAGCACATAGCCGCCGCGGATCAGGATCTCACGCGGCGAAGGGGCCGCGCTCTTGATTTCCTCCGCTGCAGCCGGTTTCGGCTGGGCACTGGCCAGCAGTGGGCTCAGCAGACCCGCGCCCAGCGCCGCGAGCGTGCCGCGACGCGTGATGTTGAATTGTTGTGTCTTGCAGTTCTCGCACATGGCTGCTCTCTCCCGGCATGATGTGATTTCTTATGCAGCCGGAGTTAGCAACAGGCGTCGCAACCGTTCAAATCGTTTGCAACGCGAGGCGGTATAAACGGGATTTATACCTCTCGTCCTCCACCTCGAGATGATGCCTGATCTGGGTGCGCAGCCAGTTCAGCCCCTGATCGCCATGGGCGCGCGAATGCCACTGCATGACGAGCCGAACGGGCTGAATGGGAAAGGGAGGATCAAGCAGCTTCAGGTCCGCGAAGGACATGTAAAGCTCGGCCGTCTTCGCCGGAAATGTTGCCAGCCGCTTCGTCCCAGAAAGGAAAAACGGGACGAGCGAAAAGCTATCCAGCTTCACGGCGACCCGCCGCTGGAATCCCAGGGCCGAAAACAGAGACTCTGGCAGATAGGGCTTCTGCGACGCGCCGACAAAAACCTCGACATGATCGGCTGCAGAATAGTCCTCCAGGGTAAGATGTTCTGGCTCGAAGGTCTGGCGGCAGGCGATGACGCGGTGATACTCTTCCAGAAGCAGCTCCCTGGGATGGTCAGGCGAACAATACATTTCCGGCGCTATGATCAGATCGACACGGCCGGCCTCCAGCCGCTCCACGAGGTCGCCATGGGGTGTCGCGATCTCCAGACGCAGATGGGGCGCCTGCCGCAACACATGCTGCAGCGGCTTGGCCAGAAAGCCAGCGACGAGCGTATCTGCGGCGAGCAGGCTGAAATCCCTTTCGTCCACACTCGGATCGAAGGACGGTTGGGTGATGATCGTGCGATCGATGGTCCGGAGCATCTCGAAGACCGGCGTCCCCAGCGTCTGGGCCAGGGGCGAGAGGACTGACTTGCCGCCGCGGGTAATCAGCAGCGGATCGCCGAAATACTGCCTGAGCCGCGCCAGCGCCGCACTCATCGCCGGCTGGGTAATATGGACGGCATCCGCTGCCCGCGAAACGTTCTGCGTCCTGAGCAAGGCGTCAAGTGCCACCAGAAGATTGAGATCAAGCCCCCGATATCGCATCGTTCAAAGCCTCGAAACATGGAAGAAAGCCGCCCACGTTTCGGCTTGACGTCAACGCTTGTCAATCGCCTCGAAGAACTGCCGGCATGAGCGGAGGCGCGTGTTCGGACCCGGAACAACCGGAAAGACCGGTCACTTCCCGGATTTTAACGCAGTTACCTCAACTTCGACCTTGAATTCGGGCCGTGTGAACCCACCCACGATGAGGAGCGTCGAGACAGGCCGGGGATCGCGCGTATAGCGGTCACGCACCGCCATATAGGGCGCGAAATCTTCCCGTCGCGTGACGAAGCCGGCGATGCGGATGACGTCGGCGAAGCTCATGCCCGCCTCTTCGAGAATAGCACCGATGGCCTCGAAACAGATCACAGCCTGATCCTCAACGCTGTCGGGAATGGTTTCATCGGGCCGGATGCCCAGCTGGCCGGAGGTGACGAGAAGCTCTCCCTGGGATGGCAGAACAAGCCCGTGATTGTAATGCCCGAAGGGCTTGCGGACGGTCGCCGGGTTGAGAACACGCTTCATCGCCTTCGCCTCAGAATGTCGAGAACTCGCGCTTCACCTTCTCAAGGAAGCGCTTGCGGGTCTCTTCCGTCGCCCGGTTCATGTCGTAATGAGCCAGAAACCGCACCTTGGCGAGCGGATCTATCTGCGCCCGGATGACGCGCTTGACGATCTTCTTGGGCGGATTGCCGGCGACGAAGGCGCGGAACGGATCGGCGCCATAAGTGACTACGGCGCCGAGCTTCTTGATGTGGCGCAGCGTCGATTGCACCTTGCCATCCACGAGCTCAAATGTGACGCCCGGCAGCCAGACCCGGTCGAAATAGCCCTTCAGCATGGCCGGGAAGCCGAAATTCCAGACCGGGGTGCAGATGACCAGCGCTTCGGCCTTTTTCAGGCGCTCGACATAGCCGGACACCAGCGCCGTATTGTCCGGATAGGTGTGATAGATCAGGCGGTCGTGGCGCGACAGGACCGGGTCGAAGCCTTCGGCATAGAGATCGCAGTCGTCGACCTCATGGCCGGCGGCCCGGAGGCTTTCCACCGTCTGCGCATGAAGGGCGGCCCCGAAACTGTCTTCGACCGGATGCGAAAAGAGGACGAGAACCCGCATTCACGCCTCCATGAAGGCGGCAAGCCCCTGGAACAGGTAGTTCTTGCCCGCCTTGAAGTCGAAATCCGGATTGTCCCAGGCAATCATCTTGCCGGGATTGAGCAGGCCCTTCGGATCGGTCTCCTTCTTGAAGGCGAGCTGGACAGTATCCGTCTGCTTCATGCCGCCCTCTTCGAGGGTATAACGATGCGGATTGAAGATCGGGCAGCCGAGATCTTCGTGGATGCGGATGATTTCCTCCAGCCGTTCAGCCGTCGTGAAGCGGACCATGGGCAGGCCGGAGCATTGTACCCGCCCATCAAAGCGCATGAATTCCAGATGGCCGATGACCTCGCCGTGGAAGGTCTCGACCGTCTTGCGCACCTTGGCGACATGATCAGGCGCCGGATATTGCACCTGCAGATAGGTGATGCTGGGATCGATCTTCAGCGCCCTGAGCGTTGTGTGGTTCCAGGCCAGCTCATAGGCGTGTGGGATGCCCTTCATGCTCTCGACCTTGTCCGAGCGGAAGCGGATGTCGCCCTTGTAGCGCGACACCAGCGCCTCGAACGGCCCCATGGAATGCGGCGCAACCATGATCACGACGACCGACTGCCCTTCCTTCAGATAGGGCTTGTGGCGGGTGAAATAGTCGAAGGGCGCAGGGGCTTCGATGGGGGCAATTTCCTTGACGAGGATCCCGTTGGAATGGGCCACAGCATCTGCAAAGCCAACCGCATCCATGAAGTCGTCATAGCCGACGATCACGTCCACCCAGTCATAGGCAGGCGCGAGCGGCATTTCGACTTCGGTGATGATGCCATTGGTCCCGTAGGCATGGCTGACCTTCTGCAGGTCCCAGCCGGTCAGGTCGAGAATGCGCGGCTCGGCTTCCATGGTGATAACCCGCAGGCGCAGGATATTGCCGAGATCGCGCAGGCCGCCCCAGGTGATCGAGCCCACACCGCCCGAACCGCCGGCGATGAAGCCGCCGATCGTTGCCGTCTGCGCGGTGGAGGGATGAAACCGCAGCTCCTGCCCGGAATGCGCCTTTGTCTGCTTGTCGAGCTCGGAAATAATGACACCGGTTTCGGCAATGACGCGGCCGGGCAGGATCTGCTTGACCTTGTTCATGTTCGCCATGTTCAGGATGATCCCGCCGGAAAGCGGCATGGCCTGCCCGTAATTGCCCGTGCCGCCGCCGCGCGGCGTGATCGGCGCGCCGTGGGCATAGGCAACTTTCAGTGTGCGGATCACTTCTTCTTCGGTGACCGGCGAAACGACGAGGTCCGCCGTCACGTTGTCGAGCTGGCTCTTGAGGATCGGCGAATACCAGTAGAAGTCCCGACTCTTCTGCTTGACGAGCGCCGGGTGGTCCTCGACCGCAATCCCCTCGAGGTCCTTCTTGACTTGTGCGTAATCAACCATGGTCATGCTCCGTGAATGGCATCGAGTTCGGCATAGTCGGGAATGACGCGCTCGATGACGCGACCGGCCCGGATGATGGTACGATCCGATTGGGGGCGGGACAGGAATTCGCTCCAGCGTCTGGCTTTGAAGACGACGAGATCGGCGGACGCGCCGACGGCGATGCGGCTTTTATCTTTTCGGCCGAGAATATTGGCCGGCGTTGCGGTCACCACGGACGCCGCATCGGTCACCGGGTGATCGAGATGCAGAATTCGCACGGCCTCGCGAAAGACTTCCGCCGGATCGAGATCGCCATAGGCATAGAACGGGTCACGCGTATTGTCGGAGGAAACGGCGGTGCGAACACCCGCCGCGCGCAATTCGTTGAAGAGGGTAACGCCGCGCCAGCGCGGTGTGCGGCCCTCATGCCGGTCCTGCAGATACATGTTGCACATGGGCAGCGACACGACGGCCAGATTGGCTCTGGCGACCAGATCGACGGTGCGCTTTGCCGTCTCCTCGTCCTGCCGCGCCAGCGAACAGCAATGGCCGACGGTGACCGTCCCTTCAAAACGGTTGCGGATCACCGCCTCGGCGATGGAGGCGAGCGTCAGGACCTCGCGGTCGGCGGTTTCATCGACGTGTAGATCGACATCGACGCCGATATCGGCGGCGGTGCGGAATAGCTGGTCGAGTTCCTGATCGAGCGTCGGCCCGACCTGCGTCAGCCCGCCGAAGAGGCCACCTGTTTCTTTGATAACGGCAGTGAGGTCCCGGAAGTAGGCTTCATCCGCCATGGCATAAAGCGGAAACAGCGCCGCCGCCTGCAGGTCGATCCGCCCCTTCCAGCGTTCGCGTATGTCCTTGAAAACCGGGAACGATATGCGGTGCTGCGGGGCGAGCGAGTCGATATGCGTGCGGATCAGCGACGTGCCATGGGCGTAGGCGCAACGCAGCGAGAAATCCATGCGCGTCGCGACATCGTCGGCCGACCAGTTCGCCTCGCGGTCGGCGCGGACGGCATCGAGGGCACCCGGAAAACTGCCATCGGGGTTCGGGTTGCGCTCCCAGATATGGCCCTTGTCGAGATGGGTATGCATGTCGGTGAACGAGGGCCATACCATCCGACCGCCCAGCGCCACGGCCGGCAGATCTGGACTTGCCGCGCCCACCGGCAGGATCTCGGCAATGAGACCATCGCGCACCACGATATCGGCGGCGGCGAGCCCTTCCCTCGGCCCCGGCAGCGCCGCATCCGTTGCGGCGAGCGGCACGGTGGCGCCGGCCAGCACATAGGTGGTCGATGAGGGCACTTGCAGATCCGATGTCACGGCTCAGTTCTCCCGCTTGAGGTTGCTCTCGTGCCAGCGATGGAGCGCCAGCCAGGAGATGAAGGAGGTTGCCGCGAAGATCGCCACGCCCAGCGCCGACAGCATCAGGAGGGCGGCAAAGAGGCGGGGAATGTTCATGCGGAACTGCGATTCCAGCAGGCGGAAGGCTAGGCCGGAAGAGGCACCTGCCGAGCCTGCGGCAAATTCCGCAACCACGGCCGCAATGAGCGCCAGTCCGCCGCCGATCCTGAGGCCTGTCATGAAATAGGGCTGGGCGGCGGGGATCTTCAGGTAGATCAGTGTCTGCCAGCGCGAGGCGCCATAGAGATCGAAAAGGTTGAGCAGATTGTGATCGACGCTCTTCAGACCCTGGACCATGTTGGAGAGGATCGGGAAGAAGGCGACGAGGAAGGCGCAGATCAGCAGCGCCACCTGCGTCGTCGGGGCATAGATCAGAATGAGCGGCGAGATCGCGACGATGGGCGTCACCTGGAGGATGACGGCGATGGGGTAGAAGGCAATCTCGATCCAGCGCGACTGCACCAGAAAGATGGCAAAGCCGACGCCGCCGATGAGCGCCAGCGCCAGCGACATCAGCGTGATCTTGGTCGTGACGAGCAGCGCCGGGAAGAGTAGGCTCCAGTCACCGATGAGGGCACTGACAACCGCGCCGGGGCTCGGCAGGATATAGGGTGGCACGCCGGACCAGACCACGCCGAAATGCCAGATCAGGACCAGCACGGCGACCATGGCAAGCGGCACGGCGATGCGTAGCGCGATTTCCCTGCGACGCTCTGCTGCAGCGGTATTGAACTGAGGAGCAGCACTCGTCATCAATGGCCCTCCGGGGCATCGCCCATGGCTTCCAGCAACATCGCCGACACCTTTTCGCAGGCCTGCCGGTAATCTTCCGAGCTGCGGTAAAGCGAATCGCGCTCGCTCGCTGTCACCAGCGGGAAATCCGCATGAACCCGTCCGGGTCGCGCCTTCATGACAACGATGCGGTTGGACAGATAGGCGGATTCGAAGACCGAGTGGGTGACGAAGATCACGGTGATGCCGGTTCGGCGCCAGAGATCGAGAACGTCGTCGTTCAGTTTCTGTCTTGTGATCTCATCGAGCGCCGCGAACGGCTCGTCCATCAGCAACAGGCGCGGTTTTGTCACCATGGCGCGGGCAATCGAAACGCGCATCTTCATGCCGCCGGACAGCTCGCGCGGATAGGCCTTGGCGAAATCGCCGAGACCCACGGCGGTCAGCGCTTCCATGATCGGCTCTTCTGCCGCCTTCTTGCTCACGCCGCGCAGGCGGAGCGGCAGATAGACATTGCCGAATACGGTTTGCCAGGGCATCAGCGTCGGCTCCTGGAAGACGAAGCTGATATCACCTTCCGGCAGGCCCTTCGAATTGATCCGCGAACTCGGCCAGTCGATTGACCCGCTGCTGACGCCGCCAAGCCCTGCAATGATGCGCAGCGCCGTGAACTTGCCGCAGCCGGACGGGCCGAGCAAGCTCAGGAACTCGCCGCCGCGCACCGTCAGCGACATGTCCTGAAGCGCCAGCGTCCCGTTGGAAAAGACCTTGGACACGTGGTCCATCGCCACGAGCGGGCGGGTATACGGCGTTGTCGTAACGGAATTATCGGCCGCCTGAGCGTTCATGCCATCAACTCTATGCTTGATCTGATCGCTCCGCCCCCGGACCTCGGGAACGGAGCCCTGCTCACGGCTGTCATTTCTTCAGAGCCATGCCGACGCCCTTGCAGACGAACTGCGTGGTAAAGGCCTTCTTGTAGTCCATGCCGGCATCGAAGAGCTTGATCTTGACCATTTCGTCGAAGAACGCCTTGTACTTCTCATCCGTCATGCAGCCGATGCCCTTGGTCAGTGCTTCGCCGGATTCGAGGATGCCGTGTTCCTTCATCTGGGCGATGGAGAAGCCGATCTGCTCATCCGTCATTTCCGGATTTTCTTTCTTGATCATCGCGTTGGCGGCCTTGTTGTCGCCGTAGAGATAATTGTACCAACCCTCGATCGAGGCATCGACGAAGCGCTGGATGAGATCCGGATTGGACTTGATCAGGTCCGCCTTGACCGTGACGGTGGTCGAATAGGGGCTGAAACCATTGTCGGCGAGCAGGAAGACCTTCGGCTTCCAGCCGGCCTGCTTCTCCACCGCGAAGGGTTCGGACGTCAGATAGCCCTGCTGCGCCGACTTCTTGTCGGCGATGAACGGACCGGGATTGAAGTTATAGGGCTTGTACTGCTCGTCCTTGAACCCCTTGAAGTTGACCTTCATCCATTCGAAATAGGTCAGATACCCGTCCTTGCCCATGAAGATGGCGCTGGACTTGGCGATATCCTCGAACTTGTCGATGCCCTGGTCTGGATGGGCCATCAGCACCTGCGGATCCTTCTGGAACATGGCCGCGACATCGACCAGCGGAATGCCCTGTTTGACGGCATTGAGCTCGCCCATCTCGCCGCCCATGTAGAATTCGATCTTGCCCGAGATCAGAAGCGCGCTGTTGGCCGCGTTCGGGCCACCCTGGACGATGGTCACATCCAGCCCATGCTTTTTGTAGGTGCCGTCGGCGACGGCCTGATAATAGCCGCCGTGTTCTGCCTCGGCGAGCCAGTTGGTTCCAAACGAGACTTTGTCAAGCGCGTGCGCGGGGAGCGCCGCCGCGAGGCAAAGCGAGGCTGAAGCGGCGATAGATTTGAAAGTGTGCGACATCAAGACTGTTCCCCTGCTTTATCTGGAAGGCGCTTTTTGCGCTGCAGCAGGATAGTGCGCTGGCCTTTCGCTCTTTGAAAAGCATCAAAATTCGTTCGCATTGATGCCTTTTTGCGCTATGTCAGAATGTATCCATGTAGGATTTTCAGAGGTCGTCGGTGCTGCATTCCCGCAAACTCCTTTACATCAACGAAATCGCCCGCACGGGCTCAATTCGCAAGGCTGCGGCCAAGCTGAATGTCGCGTCTTCGGCGATCAACCGGCAGATCATAGAACTGGAGGACGAGATCGGCGCGGCCCTGTTCGAACGCCTTCCGCGCGGCCTGCGATTAACCTCCGCAGGCGAGCTTTATGTCGAGCATATCCGCGAGGTGATGAAGAGCTACCAGCGGCTTGAATCCCGCGTGAAGGCCCTGAAAATGCCCGACGCCGGCAAGGTGCGCATTGTGACCACGACCGGGCTTGCGGCAGGCCCCATGCCCGTCATCGTGTCGAAATTCGTGGCGCAGCATCCGCGCGTCAAGATCTTCATGCGCAATGATATCGGCTCGGGCACGACGCTCAATCCGGTGAGCACCGGCGAGGTGGATATCGGCATCGGCCTCAATATTCCCGCCTCTCCCGGCATTCGGACGCTCGCCGTCTTCGACGTACCGATCGGCGCCGTCCTGCCGCCCGGACATCCGTTGACGCAGCAGGCTCAGGTGGGCCTGGGTGAACTCATACAGGAGCGGCTTGTCCTTGTCATGAAGTCGCTGAGCCTGCGCGAGGTCATCGACTTTGCGCTGGCACCCTTGTCCGTCGCGGTCGAGCCGGTGATCGAGACGAACACGACGGAAGCGGTGAAACAATTCGTGCGCTCAGGCGCCGGCGTCTCGCTGATGAACCCGCTCGACATCATCCACGATTGTGCGCGCGGCGATCTCGTCTTCCGTCCGCTCTCCGACCCGCATGTCAAGGTTCAGCAGATGAAGGTTTTTGCGCGCGCGCGGACGCCACTTGAGAGCGCCACCAGCCTCTTCGTCGAGTTCCTGCTTGCCGAATTGTCCGCACTGCTCGCGACATTGTCGGCACAGGGCGTCAAGAGCGCCGGTCCGGCTAACAATCCCGAGGAGTAACGTCGCGCTATTTCGGCGAATAGAGGTTTTCGAGCGGGTAGGCCTTCACGTCATAGAGCAGATCGATGAAGGCGCGGGCGACATGGCCTGCGATCATCTCGCCCTTTTCTGCCGTCCCGGCCGCGGCATTGCCGACGACGCCAAACGGATTGAGGTCATGGGCGATCCAGGCGACCGAATGGGGCGGCAACGGCTGGAGATATTTCGTGTTGTTGGCCATCCATTCCGCCTTGGATTTGAAATCCTGCGCCTGATCCATTTTCACCAGATCGGGCCGGAAATGCAGCATGAGGGAGGTTTCCACCTCACCGCCATGGATGCCGAAGCGCTGTTCGTTGGGCGAAAGCAAAAGCCCCTCCGGATGGCCGAAGCGGGCCCATTGCGTAGCAACCGCCATCAGGCCGAAGCGGACGCGCATCTCGCGCGAAACGATGCTCATGATGTCGAGATTGCCGCCATGGGAGTTGACCATGACCAGTTTGCGGACGCCTGCTTCCGCCACCTTCTGTCCGATGGCCGTCCAGGCTTCGATGAGAAGCGTTGCGGGAAGCGACAGCGTGCCGAGACCATAGACATGTTCATTGGCCTTGCCGATCTCCTGCGTCGGCAGGACAAGTACCGTCAGGTCGTCTGGCAGAACCTTGCGGACCTCGGCGAGCATCCCGTTTGCGATGGTGACATCCGTGGAAATGGGCAGATGCGGGCCATGCTGTTCCGTCGAGGCCAGCGGCAGGATGGCGATCGTCTCGTCGGGGTTCAAGGACTGGAAATCGTAGGCTGTAAGTTCGTTCCAGTAGAATGGTCGTGCCATGGAGATTCCTTCCCGCACTGAGGATCCGCGCTTCATCATGGTCATGGCTGGCCTGCGGGCAGTCACAGTCGAGGCAACTCTCGACCACCTTTTCCAGGCACCGTCGGGCCTCGAAGGTCCGACACCATGGACTTCGTATAGAGCAGCAATTCGTCAGCAGAAAAGCATCAATTTGCGAGGGTAGCGCTGCCTTAATGAGAGCAGTTCTCACTTAGGCCATCCCGTGCAAAATCCGGTCTTTGCGCATGGTCCCGTTGTCGCGAAGTTGAATGATGGAGGAGATGAGCGGCGCTCGGCGCGAGTGCAGATCGTTTATGCTCAATCTCCGACGGCCCGATGCCGGCGGCCGCCCGGTTATTCTGGATGTCGCGGGAGCAGGATGGCGAACGGCATCTCGATGCCGTTCGCCCGGTATTCACATCGTGAATGCCGGTTTACTTTGCCGCAGCCTTGCCGAGCGGCTCCATCCCGCTGTCGCGGATGACAGCGGCGTTGGCGGGATCGGCCAGGAAGTCGATCAATGCCCGGGCAGCCGCGACGTGGTGAGAGCCTTCAACCACACCGGACGAGAAGACGGTGATCTTTTGCAGGTCGCCCGGCACCTGACCGATGAGCTTGATGCCCTTGATCGGCTTCAGTTCCGAAACCTGCTGGAACCCGATCTCGTATTCGCCTGACGCCACGACCGAACCGACTGGCACGGCCGGGATCATCTTGGCCTTACCCGCCATCTCGGCCTTGATGCCGAGCTTGTCGAACATTTCCTTTTCGATATAGACCCCCGAGGCACTATCCGAATAGGCGACGGATTTGGCAGCGAGAAGTGCCTTTTTCAGTGCTTCCGGGGTGCTGACATCGGGGGCCGGCGCGCCTTCCTTGACGACGATGCCGATGCCGGACTGTGCGAGCGGCATACGGGTATCAGCGATGACCTTCTTGTCGGCGACGAGCTTGTCGAGCGCATAGCCGACCATGATGAGGACGTCGATGTCTTCATTTCGGGCCAGGCGCTGCGGCACGGCGTCCTTGGTCGTGCCCATCGAGGGACCCCATTCCGAGATGACCGTGTTGCCGGTTCGCTTCTCGAACTCGGGGATCAGTTCCTTGTAGGCAGCCGCAAAACCGCCCGAGGACACGACCCTGATCGTATCGGCAAATGCGCTGGGCGCAGCCAGCAGAAAGCAAGCGGCGAAAGCCGCGACGATGCGTTTCATCCCAAAAACTCCTCCTTGTCGGGACTGGAATTCAATAAAAGTGACGGAGAGAAAAAAGCGGGACAGAGAAGGCTCGTGAAGGCGTCTGTCCCGCTGCGTGTGTCAGGCGTTGGCGGCAATGGCGCTGGTGCGTGCACCATCCGTCACCCGGCGGTAGATGAGCAAGGTCGCAACGAGGCCGCAACCGCCGGCGAAGGCGAGCCAGTATCCCGGTGCCGCCTTGTCGCCGGTCTCCTGGATCAGCCAGGTGGCAATCGCCGGCGTGAAGCCGCCGAAGATGGCCGTCGCCAGCGAATAGGCAAGCGAGAAACCCGCCGTGCGCACCACCGGCGGCACGATCTCCGTCAGCGCAACTACCATCGCGCCGTTGTAGCTGGCATAGAGGAAGCTGAGCCAGAGTTCGGCAATCAGCATCCGCTCCAGGCTCGGTGCGGCGACCAGCCAGGCGATGGCCGGATAGGCCGTGATAAGCGACAGAGCCGAAAAGATCACAAGCACGGGCTTGCGTCCGACGCGGTCGGAAACGGCGCCCATGACCGGAAGCCAGAAGAAGTTCGACAAGGCGACACAGAAGGTCACGAGCAGACTGTCGGTCTCCGAGAGCTTCAGCACGCTCTTGCCGAAAGTCGGCGTGTAGACGGTGATGGCATAGAAGGAGACCGTCGTCATGACGACCATCAGCATACCGAGCATGACGATGCCCCAATTGGCGGCCAGCGTCTGGTAGACCTGCGTCATCGTCGGGCGATGCTGACGGGCGGCAAATTCCTTTGTTTCTTCAAGCGAGCGCCGGACATAGAACAGGAACGGCACGATGCCGCAGCCGATGAAGAAGGGCACGCGCCAGCCCCATTCCGTCATGGCCGCCGGGGCGATCATCGAATTCAGCCCATAGCCCAGGGCGGCTGCAGCCATGATCGCGACCTGCTGGCTACCGGACTGCCAGGAGACATAAAATCCCTTTTTGCCGGCCGGGGCCATTTCCGCCAGATAGACGGAGACGCCGCCGAGTTCGACCCCTGCGGAAAAGCCCTGCAACAGACGGCCGATCAGGACGAGGAGCGGCGCGAAGAGACCAATCGTCTGGACGCCGGGCACGAAGGCAATGAGCACGGTGCCCAGCGCCATGATCCCGAGCGTCAGGATAAGACCCTGACGGCGGCCGATCTTGTCGACATAGGCGCCGAGAAAGATCGCGCCGAGCGGACGCATCAGGAAGCCTGCGCCGAAGGTCATGAAGGTCAGCATCAAGGATGCGACTTCGTTGTTCGACGGGAAGAAGGTCTTGGAAATGTTGCTGGCGTAGATGCCGACAAGGAAAAAGTCGAACATCTCAAGGAAATTGCCGCTGGTGACGCGCAATACGGTGCCAACGCGGGATAGGCGTGTAGATGCTGTCATGGTTGTTTCTCCCTATGCATGAGACCTACCCTGCTTCAGGGTCCTCCGGTCTCCATGCGAACGGACGCGCGTCAGTCTTGCCGGTCAGGCGTCGTTTATCGACGGCCGGCCGCGAAATGCGCCTTTACCGAACTCATTGCCCCTTCCTTACATCGGGTTTCCTGTCACGATCCTGTCACGTTGCCACGACACCGCAAAATATCTTGTCGCGAACCCGTCCTCCGTGCTTGATCTAAGCCAAGACTATCGGAACGAAGGAGGAATACATGCGGGTCCTCATTGTTGAGGATGACCCGTCGCTGGCGCGCGGGATCGTTACGGCGCTTGTCGCTGCAGGCTATGCGGTCGATTGCGTCGGCAATGGCCGCGACGGACTGTCTGCGGCGCTGGCGGAAGACTACGCGCTCGTTGTTCTCGATCTCGGCCTGCCGCAAATGGATGGGCTCGCGGTCCTGAAAGCCCTGCGACAGGCAGGCTCTGCGACACCCGTGATGATCCTCACCGCAAGAGACGCCATCCCGGACAGGGTCGCCGGGCTCGATGTGGGTGCCGACGACTACCTGACGAAACCCTTCGCGCTCGAGGAATTCGAGGCGCGCGTGCGCTCGCTCGTCCGGCGCGGCCAGAAACAGGCAAGCCCGACACTGACCTGCGGTGCGCTGTCGATCGATCGCAATTCCAGCACGGTGACACTCGCCGGAAGGACACTCTTTCTTCGGCCAAGAGAATATTCGGTTCTGGTTCTGCTCATGAGCCGAGCAGGCAAGGTCGTGCAAAAGGAGCGTCTCGCCTCGGCAATCTCGAATTTCGATGATGCGCTGACGCCGAATGCCGTGGAGCTGCATCTCGGCCGCCTGCGCAAGAAGCTTGAGCCGGACGGCCCCAATATCCGAACCATCCGCGGGGTCGGCTATATCCTCGAGGCCGAGTGAATGGACGCGAGCGCCACGCCCTCGATCCGTCGCCGTCTTCTGCAGAACATGGTGCTGCCTGTCGCGGTGCTGGCGATCCACTTCGGCATCGGCGGCGCAGTCCTCATCCACAGCGTCGTGAGCCTGACCCAGGATCGCCTGCTGGATGCGGCGCTAGTCTCGATCATCGATCGCGCGACCGCACGCGGGCCCCAGCATCTCGACGGAACGCTGGCGCAAGGCGCCATAGAGATCCTCACCGGTGAGGCAGACGATACATTCGCCTTCTGCATCTCGGATGGCTCCGCCTTTCAGCGGGGTGATCCGGCGCTCTGTGCTCTGGAGACCGAGCCTGCGCCGCTCGACCGGATCGTGCATGTCCCGGCCGATCTCAACGACCATCCGGTGCGGGTGGCTATGACGAGCCGGACAATCGAGTCGTTCCCCGGTCCCCTCACCTTCAGAATGTCGGAAACGCTGAACAGCCGGCTCAACACGGAAGCGCGGATGCTCGTGGTCCTCATGCTCTTCGAAGCCGTTCTCCTGAGCGCAGCCGCCATTCTCTCCTATCTTGCCATCCTGCGGGGACTCCTGCCACTGACCGAGATCAGTCAGGAACTGCTGGGCCGGGCCATGCCCGGTGCCATCCCCTTTGCCCGCATCGATACGGCACGAGTCCCGGAGGAGGCCGTTGATCTCGTTTCGGCGATCAACACGCTCATGGAGCGGCTTGACGAGACGGTCGCCGGCGTGCGCGACTTCACCGCTGATGCCTCCCATCAACTGCGCTCGCCGCTCGGCGGCATCAAGTTGCATCTCGAACTTCTGGAGCGGCAGGCCGCAGGGCAGGACGAGCTTCTGGCAACGCTGGCCGAAGCCCGCAATGGCGTGACCCGCCTGCAGCGGATGCTGCAACAATTGATCGTGCTGGCGCGGGCGGATGCCAACAGCGGCGCACTCGATCTCGACCAGCCTGTCGATCTATCCCGGCTTGCTGCGGACGTACTGGCAGAGCGGGCGCCCGATGCCCTGAAGCATAAGGTCGATATCGCGCTCGACGCGCCTGACGCCCCGGTGACGGTCGCGGGCAATCCACTGCTTCTTCAGGAAGTCATCGCCAATCTCGTCGATAATGCCATTGCCCACAGTCCCGAAGGCGGCTGCGTGACGGCGCGCGTGATGCGGGACGCAACGACCGGGACAATCGCAATTGACGATGAAGGTCCAGGTATCCCCGAAGCGGAGCGCAGCCGCGTTTTCCAGCGCTTCTACCAGATTGCCCGTGCCGATGCGAAGCCGGGCTCGGGGCTTGGCCTGGCCATCGCCCGCCGGATTGCCGACCTGCATGGCGGCTCGATCACGCTCAGTGAGCCCGCCGGTGGCCGCGGCCTGAGTGCACGGCTGAGCCTGCGCCTCACGCCATCACAGCTGTGAGAAACGGAACGGCCACCGCACGGCGATTCAGCCGGGCACGAAGACGCTGAATTCCGCGCCGCCTTCGGGCCTGTTCGCTGCCTCGATGCGCCCGCCATGGTCTTCAACGATGGTGAAGCTGATCCATAGGCCGAGCCCCGTGCCCTCGCCGATCACCTTGGTGGTGAAGAAGGGCTCGAAGATCTTGCCGAGATTTTCCGGCGCAATGCCGGGGCCGTTGTCGCGGATGGTGACATGCGCGCCGGCCTTGTCCTTGCTCAACCTGATTTCGACCAGCGGATCGGACCGGCCGGACACGGCGTCCAGCGCATTGTCAATCAGGTTGACGAAGACCTGATGCAGCTGTCCCTCATCCGCATTGGAAAGCGTGACGGGCACCGTATCGAAGACGATCTGCGCAGAAGAATTCTTCGATTTCGCCGCAAGCTGCACCGAATTTCGCAGCAAACGGTCGAGATCGACGGACTGGCGCTCGCCGGCGCGTGTGAAGGAGAGGCGCCGCAGGTTCTTGACGATATCACTGACGCGGCTCGCGCCCTCGATCGTGCCATCCAGCAGCGGATCGATATCGGCGAGAATGGCGTCGATCTTCAACTCGCGCCGGAGCTTGCCCGCCTCGTCCTCCTCCGTGCCGCCATGCAGCGCATCGAGATAGCGCACGAGGTTCTTCCGGTAGCGGTCGAGCGTGTAGATATTGGCATAGACGAAGCTGATGGGGTTGTTCAGCTCATGCGCGACGCCGGCGACGAGGCGGCCAAGGCTGGCCATTTTCTCCTGCTCGATGAGGCGCCGCTGCGCCGTCTGCAATTCGCGATGGGCCTCATGCAGCGCCTGATAGGCGCGGCGAAGCTCGCTAATGGGCCGCCCGGTCAGCACCGCGCCGAACTGACGCGACGAGCCATCGGCGAGCTTGGTTGAACGCAGCGCCAGGCATTCCTCACTGCCATCGGGTCTCAGAAAACAGATATCGGCCTCGACGACCCGCCCGCCCTGCCCGGCGCCGACGATCCGCCGCGCCTCCGGCTGGTCGTCCGGTTTCACATAATCGAAGACGCTGGAACCGATGACCGCGCTTTCGGCCCTGCCCACGAGATTGAGAAAGGCCGGATTGACCTTCTTGATGGTGCCGCTGCTGGAGCAGACGATGAGAATGTCCGACACCGAGGCGAAGACGCTGGAAATGAAGGATTGCGCCTCTTCGAGATCGGCATTCTTGCGCTCGAGATCGGCCTCGTTGCGCAGGAGTTCCGCATAGACCTCGTCCATGCGGTGGATGACATCCACCCAGAGCGATTCCCCCGCGTCGTCCAGCGACGGGATCGCCGGCACGCTGACCTTGCTGATCAGCGCCATGTCTTCGGGATGTCCTTCAATCGGTCTCGTCATCCGAGTCGCGCCGCAGATCGTATCGATCCATCTTGGCCCTCAGCCCGACACGAGACAAGCCCAATTCGTCCGCCGTGCGGCTGATATTGCCGGCATGGCGGGCAAGGCTGGCCTCAATCGCCGCCTTCTCGACCACCGCAACGATATCCTTCAACTGCTGACCGGCCTGCGCCGGCTCACTCGCCGGGCCAGCCGCCGCGCCGTTGCGGATCGCCGGTGACAGCAGCCGGTCCGGGAGCGGCTCGTTGCCCGGCGAAAGGACGACCATGCGCTGGATCTCGTTATGCAGCTCGCGCACATTGCCGGGCCAGCCATAAGCCGACATCAGTTCCAGCGTGCGCGGATGAAAGCCGGAGATTTCCCGCCCGAAGGCCTGGTTGATCTGGGTGAGCGTATGGCCTGCAATCGCCATGATGTCGCCGGCACGATCCTTCAGCGCCGGCATGTGGATCGGAAAGGCGGCGACGCGATAATAGAGGTCGCGGCGGAAGCGGCCTGCGGCCACCTCGGCCAGAAGGTCGCGGTTCGTCGCCGCAATCACCCGGACATTGACCTTGCGGGTGCGCTGCGCCCCGAGCGGTCTGATCTCGCCCTCCTGCAGCACGCGCAGGAGCTTTACCTGAAAGGCCGGCGAGGTCTCACCGATTTCGTCCAGAAAGATCGTGCCGCTATCGGCGAGTTCAAAAAGCCCGATCCGGTCCTGGTAAGCGCCGGTGAACGCACCCTTCTTGCAGCAGAACAGTTCGCTTTCCAAAAGATCGTCCGGCAGCGCGCCGCAGTTTTCGATGACAAAGGGTTTGTCGGCGCGGGCGGACTGGTGGTGGATGGCGCGCGCCAGCAATTCCTTGCCGGTGCCGGAGGCTCCCGTGATCAGCACCGAGACATCGTAGTCGGCGGCGCGTTTGGCAAGCGAAATCGCCTCCGCCACCGGACTTCCGTCGACGTGGATGAGCCGATCGAAGCCATACTTGCTGCGCTCCACCCGCCGCTTGTCGGACACGGCCTTCTGCAGCAGATCGCTCTGCGGCTTGGCCTCGACGCTCACCTCGCCCGCCTGATGCTGCAGCCGCCAGAGGTCCGCGCATTCGCGCATACAGGCGGTGAGTTCGTCAGGGTTCCACGGCTTGGTGATGTAGCGATAGATGCCTGCCTTGTTGACGCCGTCGATGATGTCGTCGCTGTCGGTATAGCCGGAAATGATCAGGCGGATCGTTTCCGGCCAGCGCTCGCGGGCGCGCTTGAGAAACGTGACGCCGGATTCGCCGGGCATACGCTGGTCGCAGAGCAGGATCTGCACCAGCTCGCCTTCCAGCACGGCTTCGGCTTCCGCGGCATTCTTGGCGCAGATCACCTCGAACTCGTCCGACAGCACCCGCCGGATCGCCTCCAGCGAGCGCGGTTCGTCATCGACCACCAGAACCGTCGTGCTGGCATTGCTCACGTCAATCTGCTCCCCGCCGGCCCTGTTGGGTCCAGCCTCGTCCTTGATCGGAACCCTAAAAACTCTTTGCTATCGCCGCAAGCCGTTCAGCAGATGCGCGGCAATTGTTCGCCGGATAGCCAGTCGACAATGCGCCCGCCGCCAAAGGACGTTTCCATCTGCACGAAGCAATGCGGGTCTTCCACCACATGCCCGATCAGCGCCGCCTCGCCGCCCAGCGGGTGCGCGAGCATGGCCGCGAGCACGGCGTC
>DATMTA010000207.1:0-7844 GCA_035565055.1 Ensifer sp. | reverse complement strand
TGAAATATTGCTATAGCCATATATATGAATAGGCAAACCGCAAAAAATCGAATATCATCGCTGAGGGCGGCAATAGCAAACTCAACTCGATTTGGCGTCTCGAACGTTGCGGAAGAATACTTTGATGAATTTGGACAACCTTTACTCGAACGCCGGTGCGGCAGCCCTCTTTATGTCAGCCTTAGCCAATCAGAAGAGAATATTGATCCTCTGCAATTTGGTACAAGGTGAAGTTGCCGTCGGCGCGCTGGCGGAAAAGGTGGGCCTGAGCCAGTCGGCGCTTTCCCAGCATCTTTCGAAACTGAAAGCACTGAACCTCGTCAAGACCCGCCGCTCGGCCCAGACGATCTATTATTCAAGCCCCAACCCCCAGGTTCGCACGCTTCTGAATACGCTCGACGCGCTCTATGTTCATGAGACCGCGACGACGGCATGACCGCGATCCCGGCTGCCGCAAAGCCGCAGCCACGGAGCAAGCCTCCCCGAAGGTGGCGAGCGGGAATTTCGTGCATGTTGAGAAAAGCTGGAAACGATCCGAGTGAGGAATAAGTCGCCTGAGCGCGACGACGTGCGTTCATCATGGACGCTCAGGCGATTATCATGGCCGCCGGTCACGTTTCTGAAGCATCGTGGTCCGTGTTGCCCTTGACCAGCCCGCCTGTCGGAATGCAATTCCTGAAACGTCGGAAAGAGCACCATTAAAATGGAGCGCTCCCAAGCCGGGACTATCGCCTGCGAAACTTGTGCGAGCCTGTACCCGACAAGCGCCCCCCCCAACCCTCGTGGTCGCCCATCAAAAAAGATGATGAAACCCGTTTTTTCGCTGGCTTGACGCTGCAATCCGCACTGTTAATTTGACCAACCGATAAAGAACTTGGTTTCGCGTCGTCGAGACCCTTTTGCCTTGGAGACTTTCTGACATGTCCAACCGCACGACCGCGACACCGAACGACCTCAGCGCCTTCTGGATGCCGTTCACGGCCAACCGCCAGTTCAAGAAGGAGCCTCGTCTGTTCGTCGGCGCGAAGGACATGCATTATACGACGCACGATGGCCGCACGGTGCTCGACGGCACCGCCGGCCTCTGGTGCGTGAATGCCGGCCACTGCCGCCCGAAGATCACGGAAGCCATCGCACAGCAGGCCGGCGAACTCGACTACGCACCCGCCTTCCAGCTCGGCCACCCCAAGGCCTTCGAACTGGCCACCCGCCTCGTGGATATCGCGCCGGAAGGCATGGAGCACGTTCTCTACACCAACTCCGGTTCGGAATCCGTCGAGACCGCGCTTAAGGTGGCGCTGGCCTATCACCGCGCCAAGGGCGACGGTTCGCGCTTCCGCCTGATCGGCCGCGAGCGCGGCTATCACGGCGTGAACTTCGGTGGCATCTCCGTTGGCGGCATCGTCTCCAACCGCAAGATGTTCGGCACGCTGCTGACCGGCGTCGATCACATGCCGCACACGCACCAGCCGACCAAGAACGCCTTTTCGCGCGGCATCCCGGAACATGGCGGCGTCGATATCGCGACTGAGCTGGAACGCATCGTCACTCTGCACGATGCCTCGACCATCGCCGCCGTCATCGTCGAGCCGGTTGCGGGCTCCACCGGCGTTCTCATCCCGCCGAAGGGCTATCTCGCCAAGCTGCGCGAGATCTGCACCAAGCACGGCATCCTGCTCATTTTCGACGAAGTGATCACCGGCTTCGGCCGCCTCGGTGCGCCCTTTGCCGCCCAGTTCTTCGACGTCAAGCCGGACATCATCACAACCGCCAAGGGCCTGACCAACGGCGTGATCCCGATGGGCGCGGTTTTCGTCACGAAGGAAATCCACGACGCCTTCATGAACGGCCCGGAACATCTCATCGAGTTCTTCCATGGCTACACTTATTCCGGTAACCCGATCGCCTCGGCCGCAGCGCTTGCTACGCTCGACACCTACAAGGAAGAAGGCCTGCTGACCCGCGCAGCGGAGCTGGCGCCTTACTGGGAAGATGCGCTGCATTCGCTCAAGGATTGCCCGAACGTCATCGACATCCGCAATGTCGGCCTCATCGGCGCCATCGAACTCGCGCCGATTGCCGGCGAACCGACGAAGCGCGCCTTCACGGCCTTCCTCAAGGCCTATGAAAAGGGCCTGCTCATCCGCACCACCGGCGACATCATCGCGCTTTCACCGCCGCTGATCATCACCAAGGAACAGATCGACGAGCTCTTCGGCAAGCTGCGTGACGTCCTGATGAACAACATCTGATCCGGTTCAGATCAAAATCTCGGAAAGACAATACAGCCCCGCCCGGGGCTGTATTGCGTTCTGCCTCTCTGTCCCGTTTCCGGGCACAACATCACCGGTAGCAACAATTTTACCATTCGCCTTGGCCGGAACTTAAACACTGTCGGCTATCACATGTTCAACTCATAGCGGAGAGTGGACATGCTGCGCGGTTTCTTGAACGATCGATCGGGCAATTTCGGGATCATGACGGCACTGCTGATCGTGCCGATCATCGGTGTTGCAGGTCTGGCTGTCGACTTCACCAATGCGCTGACCGTCAAGTCGAAACTCCAGGGAGCCGGAGACGCGGCAGCACTCGCTGCCATTGCGACCAGTTCGCCCGGGGTGCAGGCCGCCTTCGCCATGAACGGCAACGGCACGATCCCGATCGCTGAAAGCGATGCCAAGGCCTTCTTCCGCGCCCAGTTGCAGAACGTCTCGGGCTACACGATCGACGCAGTTGACGCCAGCATCGTCAAGACCGGAAACCAGATCACGTCTGTCGTGAACTACAAGGCGACCGTCACCACCCTTCTGTCGCAGGTGCTCGGCCACCCCATCGTTCAGGTCGCCGGTCACGCGACCGCGACCTATGAAACAGCGATGTACCGGAACTTCTACCTGTTGCTGGATAACACGCCGTCCATGGGCGTCGCCGCAACGCCATCCGACATCGACACTATGGTCAATAACACGCCCGACAAGTGTGCCTTTGCCTGCCATGTCGTCAAGAGCGACGGCACCGAGGATCCATCCAGCTATTACACGCTCGCCAAAAACCTCGGCGTGACGACACGCATCAATGTGGTCGCCAAGGCCACGGCCGCGCTGATGGATGAGGCGAGAAACGATCGGCAGAATGTCAACCAGTATCGCATGGGCGTCTACACCTTCGGGCAGAAGGCGGAGACCGCCGGCCTGTCCGAAGTCGTGGCGCCGACCACGGACCTCGTAACAGCAAAGACCAGTGCCTCCAAGATCGATCTCATGTCGATCCCCTATCAGGGCTACAATGACGACCAGCTGACGAGTTTCGACAGCGCATTGACGCAATTGGCTTTAAAGATGGGCACCGCCGGCGACGGCACCAGCCTCAACTCGCCGCAGAAGATCATCTACATGGTCTCCGACGGCGTCGGCGACAGCAACAAGCCCACGAGTTGCACCAAACAGTTGGCCGACGCTACACGCTGCCAGGAGCCCATCGACACCCGCATATGCGACACGCTGAAGAAACAGGGCTACACGATCGCCATCCTCTACACGACCTATCTGCCGCTGCCGACGAACGACTGGTACAACACCTGGATCAGCCCGTTCCAGAGCCAGATCGGCACCAACATGAAGACCTGTGCATCGCCCGGCCTCTATTTCGAGGTGAGCCCGACGCAGGGGATTTCGGACGCCATGTCGGCACTGTTCAAGAAGATCGTCTCTATGCCGCGCCTGACCAGCTGACCGTAGGCCGGATGAAGGTGATGGCGGCCGCGTCCGCCTCCCCTATCTCCGGCAGCGCCACTCTCTCTCGATGCAACCTTGAAAAGGGCAGGCAAGCGACATGGACAAACTCCCCCCGAACGGCGCTGAGATCTTCGTCCATGTCCGCGTGATCATCGGCATGATCCTGGGGCTAAGCCTCGCCCGCATGATCAACGGCCTGACCCGCTTCATCCAGCATCCGACCTCCTACAAGACCGATGCGGTGCATATGATCTGGGCCGCTTACGTGCTCGTTTCGATCCCGCATTTCTGGTGGTTCGAGTTCAACCTGCGCCACATGGAGCACTGGAACTTCGGCATCTATGCCTATCTCCTGACCTATGCCGCGCTCTTCGCAGCCATCTCCGCCCTGCTCTTCCCGGACCAGATCAATGAGTACAAGGGCTATTCGGACTATTTCGTCTCTCGCCGACGCTGGTTCTACGGTCTGCTCATCCTGCTGAAGCTTGCCGATATCGGCGATACGGTGCTCAAGGGCACGGAATATTACGCCAGCCTCGGCGATGCCTATGACGCGCAGCAGGTTGTGGTGATCCTCGCCGCCCTCGCCGGCTGCTTCATAAAGGCGCGGCTCTATCACATCGTCTTCGCCGTCTTCGCGATGGTGGATCTCATCGGCTGGATTGCTGGCACCTATTTTCTGCCGACATGATACCGTCTGCATTGCCTGCTAGATCTCTTGTCTGAAACACCAAATCACCGCATCATGAGACGGGCGTATCTTACATTCGCGAGATTATCAGATGAATGAAATAAACTCGACGAACAAGGGGCGCGGCGACCAGCGCCAGCACATCCTGCAACTGGTCGGCCAGTGGCAGGACGCAACCCAGGCCTTTGATGAAGCGGTCGCCAACAAGCTCGGCCTCATCACTGCTGAACACCGCTGCCTGAAAGCCCTGCTTGACGGCGCGAAAACGGCAGGCGCGCTTGCCCAGGCCTCCGGCCTTACGCCAGCGGCGGCCACCTCCATGATCGACCGACTGGAAAAGCGCGGCTTCGTGGAGCGCCAGCGCGACGGTGCGGACCGGCGCAAGGTTCTCGTCGCCATGACCAAGCCCGCCAGCGACACGCTCGGCAAGTTCTACCAGCCCATGACGGTCGATGCGGCCGCCATGCTCGCCAATTTCGCGCCCGCCGATCTTTCGATCATCGAAAAATTCGTGGAAAACGCGCTGGCGCTCCAGCAGGCGCACGTTGCCCGTACCGTGAACGAGCCCCTCGCCTGATAGAATTTTTTGATGATCGAGACATCCGGCGATGAACCTTTCGCAGGTCTCTCGCGTATCTCCTGAAAAGGAGACCATGATGAACGCCGCCCCACGCTCGCTTCGCCCCCTTCTCGTTCATGTCTTTGCGATCGTTGTCGTCATTGCGGTCGGTGCCGGTATCGGGACGACGATCGGTCCGGACGACTGGTACCGCTCGCTTCAGAAGCCCGCGTTCAACCCGCCGGCCTGGGTCTTCGCTCCCGTGTGGACGCTGCTTTATGTCCTGATCGCCATCGCTTTCGCCCGCACATTCCTGCGGGATCCAAAGGGCCCGCTCATGCAGGTCTGGATCGTGCAGATGCTGCTCAACTGGAGCTGGACACCGCTCTGGTTCGGCCTTCACCTGATGTGGCCAGCGTTTGCGGTGATTGTGGCCCTCTGGATTTCGATCGTCGCCTTCATCCTGCTCGCACGTAAGACCGACCCCGTTTCGGCGCTTCTTTTCGTGCCCTATCTCGCCTGGGTCTCTTTCGCCGCGCTCCTCAATGGCACCGTCGCTACCCTGAACAGTTGACCCATCGACGCAACTCTGTGCTTTTGACCGCGAGTCTGCTTTAGTTGCGCAACGCCAACAGCATACGGATGGGACGATGAGCGAACTGGAACGCCGGATTGATCAGGGAACGGGGCGGACGCCCGCTGACATCGTTCTGAAGAATGGTCGCTTCTTCGATCTTGTCACCGGAGATCTCGTTCAATCCGACATCGCCATCTGCGGCGATACGATCGTGGGCACCTGCGGAAGCTATGACGGCGCGCAGGAGATCGACATCACCGGCAGGATCGTCGTTCCGGGTTTCATCGACACGCATCTCCACATCGAATCCTCGCTCGTCACCCCGCACGAATTCGATCGCTGCGTCCTGCCCTACGGCGTGACGACCGTCATCTGCGATCCGCATGAGATCGCCAATGTGCTGGGCACCGAAGGCATCGAATTCTTCCTCGCATCTGCCGAGGAAACGATCATGGATATCCGCGTCCAGCTCTCCTCCTGCGTTCCGGCAACCCATCTGGAAACCGCCGGCGCAGACCTGCCGATCGAAAAGCTCCTGCCCTACCGCCACCACCCGAAGGTCATCGGGCTCGCCGAGTTCATGAACTTCCCCGGCGTCGTCCACAAGGACCCGATCTGCATGGCGAAGCTCGAAGCCTTCCAGGGTCAGCATATCGACGGCCATGCACCGCTTCTGTCCGGCAAGGACCTCAACGGCTACCTCTCCGCAGGCATACGAACCGACCACGAATGCACGAGCGCTGCGGAAGCGTTGGAGAAGATCCGCAAGGGAATGCATATCCTCGTGCGCGAAGGCTCTGTATCGAAGGATTTGCACGCCCTGATGCCGATCCTCACCGAACGCCTGTCGCCCTATCTCGCGCTCTGTACCGACGACCGCAATCCGCTCGACATCGCCGAACAGGGCCATCTCGACCACATGATCCGGACCGCGATTGCCAACGGCGTCGAGCCGCTCGCGATCTATCGCGCCGCCTCCATCTCCGCCGCCCGCGCCTTCGGCCTGCGCGATCGCGGCCTCGTGGCACCGGGCTGGCGCGCCGATCTCGTCGTCATCGACAGCATCGAAAACTGCAAGGCCGACACTGTCTTCGCAGCAGGGCGGAAGGTGACGGACGCTCTGTTTGCGACCCGCAAGCCCGTCGCACCGGTCGGACTGACCAGTGTCAAGGCGCGCCAAGTCAAGGCCGCCGATTTCGGCATCCCGGCGACGCAGGGGGAGACTTCGGTCATCGGGGTCCTGCCGGGCAAGATCATCACCGAGCACCGCCGCTTCCGCCTGCCCGTCGACGGCAACCAGACAACGGTCGATTTCGAGCGTGATATCCTGAAGGTGGCCGTGATTGAGCGCCACGGCAAGAATGGCAATCACGCCAATGGCTTCGTCCAGGGCTTTGGTCTGAAAGCCGGAGCAATCGCGTCCACGGTCGGCCATGACAGCCATAATATCTGCGTGGTCGGCGCGAACGACGAGGATATGGCGATAGCCGCGAACAGGCTCTCCGATATCAATGGCGGCTTCGTCGTCGTGCAGAATGGAAAGGTGACGGGCGAAATTGCTCTACCCGTCGCCGGCCTGATGAGCCTGGAACCCTATGAGGCGGTGCGCGATACGCTGCACCATCTCCGTCAGGCAGCCTTTGCGCTCGGCGCGACGCTGGAGGAACCCTTTCTGCAGCTGGCCTTCCTGCCACTGCCGGTCATTCCCCACTTGAAGATTTCCGATCGCGGCCTCGTCGATGTCGACAAGTTCATGCTGATCGGATGAAGTCGTCGGTGATTCTGGCTTCGCCGGCGACAACCGAGCGCCAGACATCGATTTTCGCAGCGAGCAATTCGGGACTGAAGGGCTTCGGCAAGTAATCGTCCATGTCGCGATCGAGACATGTGTTGCGGTCGTGCTCAAGCGTACTGGCCGTGATCGCGATGATCGGCGTGCGCCTGCTCTCACCCCTGGCCTCCTCGGCGCGGATCATCGCCGTCGCCTCGTAACCGCTCATCTTCGGCATCATGATGTCCATGATCACGAGTTCGGGCTTGTAGGCGCGCCAGAAGCGAACCGCCTCCTCTCCATCGCGGGCGATACGGAACTTGAGGCCAAGTCCGGTCAGGATGTGCTGGCAGGCAAGCGCGCTGACTTCGTTGTCTTCCGCCACGAGCACATCAATGGTTTCGAGAACTGTCTCGGCTTGCCGCGTATCCACCCGCGCGTGCGCCGGTTCGATTGCGCGGCCTGCTGCGGCACGCTGCCCGCCACGCCGCCGGGCCGCCATGACGTCGCAG
>DATMTA010000206.1:0-3863 GCA_035565055.1 Ensifer sp. | reverse complement strand
CAAAACTTGTAAATCTGCCCATTCAGGCTATTTGCTCCTAAGCTCCTCGATATATCTGTCGAGGAGCTTTTTGCGTTTGGACTCCGTATCAAGCTCACCAGATGCAACGCGCGCCTCGAATTCCCTTTGCGCGATGACCATGAACTGACGCTCCATCCGTTCAATGACGTCCATTTGCGCAAGGATCGAGGCGATCAGGCCGTGGATGGCAATGAACCGCGCTGGGATCAACTGGGTACGAAGCGGGTCTTGTAGGCCTCACGCAATGCGGCCTTTTGAACCTTGCCCATCGTGTTGCGGGGAAGTTCTTCCAGGATGATGAGTTCGCGCGGCTGCTTGAAACGGGCGAGCTGTTTCGCTGCCACTTCGGTGATCGCAGCAACATCAGGCCGTCCGTCGCGTCTCGGAACGATGAAGCCGAGCACAGCTTCGCCGAAGTCGGGATGGGGAACGCCCACGACTGCGCTTTCCAGCACGCCCGGCTGCTCATCGAGCAGAAGTTCTATTTCGCGCGGATAGATGTTCAGGCCGCCGGAGATGATGAGATCCCTGGCGCGGCCGACGATATGGACGTAGCCATCGTCATCGATCCGGCCAATGTCACCGGTGATGAAGAAGCCGTTTTCCCGCAGCTCGGCCTTCGTCTTTTCAGGCATTCCCCAGTAGCCCTGGAACACATTGGGGCCGCGCACTTCGATCATGCCGGTATCGCCCTGCTTCAGCGGCGCGCCGGTGTCCGGATCGGTGATCAGCAGCTCGACGCCCGGCAAGGGGAAGCCGACGGTGCCCGCCCGGCGCTCGCCTTCATAGGGGTTTGAAGTCGACATGTTCGTTTCCGTCATGCCGTAGCGTTCCAGAATGCGGTGGCCCGTGCGGGCTTCGAACTCGATATGCGTTTCCGCCAGAAGCGGGGCAGACCCGGACACGAAGAGACGCATGTGAGCCACCAGGTCGCGGTTGAAGCTCTGGTCGCCCAGCAGGCGCGTGTAAAAGGTCGGAACGCCCATCAGCACAGATGCTTGCGGCAGAAGCCGCAGCATCGCGCCAAGGTCGAATTTCGGCAGGAAGATCATCGACGAGCGGGCCATCAGCGTGACGTTACACGCCACAAAGAGCCCGTGCGTGTGGAAGATCGGCAGGGCGTGCAGCAAGACATCGTCGCTCTTGAAGCGCCAGAGATCCGCCAGCGTCCGTGCATTGGAAAGCAGGTTGGATTGGCTCAGCATCGCACCCTTCGAGCGGCCGGTCGTGCCGGACGTATAGAGCAGCGCTGCGAGATCGTTGTCCTGTCTGTCTACGACCGTGAAGTTCGACGACTGTTCCGCGGCTGCTCGCGAAAGGCTCCCGTCTCCCGCGGCATCCAGCGTCAGCATTACTCGTCCCGCACCCAAAAGCTCCTGCAGTTCAAGGCCGATGGAGGGATCGCAGACGACGCCGCGTGCGCCGCTGTCGGTGATGAAATATTCCAGTTCCGCCAGCGTATAGGCCGTGTTCAGCGGTAGTAGCACGATGCCCGACATGACGCAGGCCGCATAAAGTGCCAGCGCCTCCGGCGTCTTTTCCACCTGCACGGCAAGACGGTCGCCGACGACAAGACCTGCGGATTTCAGGACATTGGCCTGCCGCGCGGCAAGTGCGTGAAAGTCGCGATAGGTCAAGACCGCGCCGTCCGCGTTGATGAGAAAGGCACGGTCACTGCCACGGGCCGGTGCGAACAGTGTGTCGTAAAGCGGATTAGGCATCTTGGAGACTCTCGATAGACTGAAATGATTGTGCCTGTGTTCGCACCTGGGGCGATGCGATGACCTGCTTCTGATTGGCAAAACTTTCGTGGTTCTGCTCGATGCTTGCAAGATCGTAGAGATAGTTTGTCATGACGCCGCAGCTTTCCCTCTGTCCGCGATCGGACAGGTCCGCATCGGCATGGACGGCATGGACGAGCGCGCCATTGCCGAGGTGAAAACGCGAGACGGGATCGTAGTGCTGTCCGCCGTCACGACGCGCCGACGTCAGGTAATGCGCCGCGGCGGCCAGCAATTGCGGCTTCGTCAGCTGCGAGGGTGAAAGGTGCTGCTCGGCAAGCCAGCGGCTGAAGAGCGGTATCGGCGAGAGCGTGGAGAATGTAGCAAGGTCCGGCAATTCTGCGGCCAGATCGTTCACCACCTGCTTGATCAGCGAATTGCCGAAGGAGATGCCGGCCAGTCCGGCCTGGCAGTTGGAAATCGAATAGAAGATCGCCGTATCCGCCTGATGCGCGGAAAGCGGTGTGCGCTCGTCCGAAAGCAGGGTCTGTACGGAACTCGCGATGCCCTTGGTCAGGGCCACTTCCACAAAGATCAGGGGCTCGTCCGGCATGGCAGGATGAAAGAAGGCAAAGCACCTGCGGTCTTCGGGCGCGACGCGGCGGCGCAGGTCTTCCCAGGACGAGATGGCATGCACCGCTTCGTAGCGGATGATCTTTTCCAGCACATTGGCCGGGCTCTCCCAGCTGATCCGCCGCAGAACCAGGAAACCGCGATTGAACCAGCTGGCGAAGAGGTGGCGAAAGTCGGAGTCGATCCGCATGCGCGGATCGTTCGACGGCAGCAGGCGCAGAAGGTCGGCGCGCATGTCGACCAGTTGATGCGTCGCACTCGGTACGCGGTTGAGCCGGCGCGCAAGCTCTTGTCGGCGGGGCTCCGCAGCTTTCAGAAAGACATCGTAGCTGCGTTGATCCGGCTTGGCCTTGAGGGATTGAAGCGCCTGTTCGATACGAGCGTGATCTATGTCGAGGTCATCCGCGAGGTAGCTGAAGAAATCGAGCTTCTCGGCATCGTTCATCTCCGAATAGGCATCCAGAATCCGCTGCGCCGTCATGAGGCCGGAAATCTCGCCTTTGGAGGACAGCAGTTCCTCGACCAGAGAAGGGATCGAGCGGCTTTCACGCGCGGGCGTGACTGGGCCCTTCATGGTTCGCCGGAAAACCAGATCCAGGACATCTGACAATACACTCATGGCGTCACATCCTTGCATGTGTCTGGCATGGAACATGGCCTGTCGCGGCTATTTGGAACCGCGTACACGCCTTGCATCGTTGTGTCTCGCACACCGGGGCGGCGAATCCCCGACACGGTGTGGAGGCGATAGACTCAGGACAGCAGACCCGCCGTCCGGCGGATGATGTCGGCCCAAAGTGCATAGCCGCCGGCGTTCAGGTGAATGAAATCGGACTGGTAATAGCGCCCCATGGGCCTGCCATTCTCACCCAGAAGAACCGTGGAGACATCGACGAATGTTGCCAGCCCGGATGTTCTGCACCAGTCGGCAGCGAGGTTGTTGTAGCGATCCACCTCGTCGGCGTAGATCCAGCGGGTCGGGCTTTGCTTGGTGGACAGGACGAAAATCTGCGCCTCCGGAAGGCCCTTGCGGATATCGCCGGCAAGCGCCTCGAGATTGCGGAATGTCGAGAGCCCCGTCAGGCCATCATTGGCGATATCGTTCTCGCCAAAATAGAGGACGACGCGCTCCGGCTTCAGGGGAAGGAGCAGCTTGTCCAGATAGTGCCGGCCTGAGAGGTTAGTGCCGCCGCCGAATCCGAGATTGACCACATCGAGGCACTGCAGGTCCTGCACCATGGCACCCCAGAGGCGGAAGGAGGACGAGCCGTAGAAGGCGATCGGCCTCTTCGGAAGCGGGCCGCGCTGAAGCCGCGCCAGGATCGCGATGATATCGTCTTCGAAGCGGTTTGTGGCAAGCGGGGTCGGGAAATCAAACATGGGCAGTCTCCTGAATTGTCGTTTCGCCGGCGCGGTGGCAGGCGGTCCTGCGCCCCGTTACCGTCGCGGCCAGCGGAGGCACGGCGTGGCTGCACAGGTCGACCGCAA
>DATMTA010000205.1:0-12186 GCA_035565055.1 Ensifer sp. | reverse complement strand
ATTAGGAAAGACCTATGTTAATCCTAGGTCTCTCCTCCTAAGGTGGGGGGTATTCCTCCTATGGGGAGGGGTTATCGGTCTACGCCGCTATGCGGCTTCGCTGGTCAAGGCATCAAGACCGAGGAACCAGTTTCCATGCAGGTCTTTCATTCCCCTGCCCGGCTGGGCATAAACCCAGCGTGTAGCATTCTTCGCCAGGACATCGACCATCTCATTCAGAACATGACCGTCGTGTCCACGGACCCAAAGCCATTCGATCGGTCTTGTCTGCATCAATGCGTCGATCTCCAGCCACAGGTCCAAATTCTCCACGGCGGACTTATCCGACTTTCGCCAGCCCCGCTCCTTCCATCCCGACATCCATTCGGTAGCGCCCTTGACCACCATTTGGTTGTCAGAGATGACCAAAACCGGAAGGTGCGGAATGTCGAGGCTCGAAAGCCCCTTGATGACAGCAAGCATTTCCATTCGGATGTTGGTGGTCTTCTTATGAAACCGGCCCGCGAACGGTCGTTGCGCGGCAAGAGTCCCGTTTGCTTCGACAAGCTGCCGGATAACGCCCCAGCCGCCCGGCCCAGGATTGGGGATGGCAGAACCATCCGTGGCGAGAACGTAGTGTCGTTGCCCCGCGAAGGGTGAAGATGAGTTGATCATACTGAAAATCCACATAGAGCGCCGTCAGCGAGCACCAAGGGCGAACCGCATACAGGCTTAGGTTTTGCGAGGAAGCCCACTGACGACTCGCTGTGAGTCAATACGGGCATGTTTGATCGCATCCCCCGGCTAAGCCGGGAGACGCTGCATTGAAACGGCGCTGATCAACGGGAAGAAGGCCGCTCGGGGAGCGGACTAATCATCGTGGAAAAGAGCTGAGCCACCCCATTGAGGTTCTGGAATGGCAGGATGCGGGCCATGGTTCGCGCATCAGTTTGCGAGATATGACCGTTGCGAAGTGCCTTCCCGGCAACGGCGGTCGCCTTCGGGATGCTATCGGCTAGATCGCTGGTCGGGTTCCCAAGCCAGATGTTAGACGGAAGCCCGGTGCTGCGCGCATCGAACGCCTGGGGCAGCCCAAGGACACCCAAGCCGCTGTCCACCATCATCGGCATGATCGTGGCCCAAGAACTATTCTGGACCCCCGCAGCCGCTATCCGGCCAAGCGATAGGCGTTCTTTGAGGAACTCCTCGCGGTCACTGCGTCCGATGGAGTTGGCATAGGTCCGCCCGATGTAAACCAATCCAGCCGCAAAGGCGGTGCTGACGAACGCGGTAGCGGTCGCCGTGTCGTGGAAGTTGATGCCCTGGAGCGTCTGCTTGGTGTAAGCCGAGAGCATGAACGAGCGGAACTGGAGGAACGTCCTGGCCAGCGGGTGCGACATCCACATGGCCATTTGGCCGATGTCGTTCTCCTGGATGATGGTCCGACCCAGGCGGAATGCAGCCGCCTCGAAGTTGGCCACGGCATCCCGATTGGTCCACTTGTTGAAGTTCATGGCTTTCAGCCGCTTGCCGTCGAAGGTGGCATGGGTGCGGATGCTGTCCATGATGTCGTCAACCTGTTCACGCCCCAGGCCGAGAGCCTCAAGTCGCCTTGGGTTCATGCTGGTCCGGTCCTGGGCCATCATGGCGAACTTGTTGAAGATCGCCCTGCCTGTCCACCGCTGGAGCAGCGTGTTCACCGGGGCCATGCCGGACATTGCGGACACCGCCCGCTTGCCGGTCTGGAGAGCATCGTCAATCCCCTGGATGGTCGGATTGCTCCAGGTGTCCAACGGGTTGTCGAAGAGGTCCTGCCTGCGGTGGCTGTCATGGCGCACCCAGTCGGACCCCAGGCCGGTGATGTCCTCTATCTCCTGGGCCAAGGTATCGTCCAGCTTTCCCGTGGCGGCGTTACGCCAGAGGGACCGGAAGGACGGAACGTTCGTCATGGTGGCCTTGATGCCGAGCTGGGAAACCGTGTTGAAGGCTTCCGAAAGCTGGGCAAAGCCGACCTGACCCATCACGCGGATGAAGTTGTAGTCCCGCGTCATGCGGAGGAACTGGTTCCAGTCGGAGCCTTCGTTCCACTTCGGTCTCCCCACGATGGTGTCATAGACCCAGTTGAGGCGCTCGATGTCCTTCTTGGTCGCGCCTTGGATACCCTTCTGGTCCCCCACGTCGCGCACCTTGTCCATCAAGGTTTGCCATTCGCCGTCCGAGGTAATGCCCTGGACGAAATGGCTCTCCCCGACATCACCGGGCTTCCACTTGGGGTTCTTGATCTCCAGCCGCGCCATGGCGATGCGACCGGACATCTGCCGGGTGTAGCTGTTCATGAGCCGGTCGGCGTCATTGAGGAACAGGTCAGAGATGCGGACGAACTGGGAACCTGGCTGGCCATTGGAGAACGGCAGCATCATGCCGAAGTTCTCATCGTAGAACATGCGGGACTTCCCGTGGCGGGATGCGCCGTCCTTCTTCCCCGGCTTCATGTGGTTCACGATGGCGTCGATATCGACCTCGGACAGGTCCGTGTCCTGCATCAGGTTCGCCTTGAGGCCCGCTAGGTCTTCCCCTGAGAACGCCCTCGACATCGTTTGCAGCTCGCCTGCCGAAAGGGAGTGGAGCTTCTTCACGTAGTTGTAGGCAAACTTGTCGGCCAGCTCGGACGTGATGTCCTTGTTGACCTCCTGCATCGCCCTGGAGATGAGGCCGGAAATGGTCTTGTGACCGAACTTCGTCAGGTGGTCTTGGATGGACCCCAGGTCGAAGATGCGGGGAACATAGAAGTCGTTCCGAGTCTGGCCTTCGAAGCCCTTGACCGACCGGAGGTTTCGCCCGTCGATCAGCCCAGGGTTCGCCGCAAGCTCTGCGAAGTCGCCCAGGATTTCCCGCATCATCGACCCCTGGGCCTTCACGGCTGGGTCGTATTCCACGAGAAGGTCGCGGTCACGGGTGAAGGCCGTCACCTGCCGAGAGAAGTCCTCACGGGTCGCCTCGGGGTTTGCCTTCTTGTACGCCTTCCAGTTCGCACGGGAAGCGCGGGACCACTTGGCATCGGCCTGGATTTGAAGCCGCGCCTGGACCTCGGATGCACCGATCGGCGTGATGCCGCTGGCATTGCGGGCACCATCCTCGACCAGGACGTTACCGATCATGGACGTGAGGTCGTTCTCGGACCCCTTGAGCGAAGCCGCGCTGTCATAGCGGATTTTCGTATTCCCGAACATGTCAGGCCGCTCGGCATCCCGGATGATCTCGGACGTGTCCATGCGCAGGGCTTCCCTCGGCTGGACCTGGGTCGCGCCTGCGGTGGAGCCTTGGTTCGCCAATTGCATCCGCTCGGGGCGCTGGAGGTTCCGCCCGATGTCCATCATCTTGGCCGCTTCTTCGGTAGTCGCAGGGTTGCGACCGAGGGCACCGAAAGCACCCCCAAGCACCATGCCGGTCCCGATGCCCCAATAGAGGTCCGAGAGTTCCGCCGTGGGCTTGTTCGCATAGAGGACGCCCTCGGAGATGCCAGCACCAGCCGCGCCTTCCGCAGCGGTCAGCGCGATCTTCCCGACCCGACCGAAGCGAGCAGCCATAGCAGCGGGAGCACCGGCCCCCATGGACGCGACCGAGACACCGGCAGCGGCAGCCCAGGCCAGCGGGTCAGTGAGGCCAGCGGCGACCCGTAGGCCAACACCTTCCCACCCAAGGGAAGCGAGGCGCTGCTCGGCTGCCATCTGGTCAACCAAGGACTTCCTCATGCCTTCCGCGTGGACGAGAGACTGGGCGTCACCGAAGCGTCCCCAGTATTCCTCGGGGATGCCCTTGGTCAGCTCGTCCATCGTCTTCTGGTCCAGCCGGAAGTTCGGGTCGGGCTTTGCCTCCGGCTTGTCCTGCCAGATGCCCGAGAGGGACCAGTCGGTGTTCACGGCATCCTTGATGGCCTGCCAATGGGAAACGTCAGGCTGGGCATCCTCACGGGCCTGGGCGGCTGCCCGGTCCTCGGCAAGCGTAGTGGGGACCATCGGCTGGGTGGCGTCCATGACGGACACCTTGTTTCCCGAGTTGCCGACTTGGTAGTTCTCAGGCGCGGCATCGGGGGCCGGTGTGGAAATGTTGAGGCGTGTCGGAGGCTGTCCCTGGGCAGCGACCGAGGCGTCCGATGAGGAGCCGTTGAAGGCGTCCCGCAGCCACTTGGGGGCATTCGCGCCGTCACCGTCAGCTCCCCAAACGCCAGCGTTGCCGAAGCCTATGTGCATGGAACCGGGCTGCATGTAGCCAGCGCCAGCGCCAAAGCCCGTCACGCCACGCTCACGAGCGCGCTTCACGATCTCCTGGAAGATCGGCAAGTCGGCTTCATTGGCCCAGTCGAGCTTCCGACCGTCCTTGTAGAAGAAGGCGTCACCAGCTCCCCCGTCGTCGTGACGGGTTGACCCGGTGCGCTGCCCGAGGCCCTTGGCGGCTTCCTGGGCTGTCACCTGTCCACCGCTGAAAACCTCCATCTGAATGCCCATGTCCTGGAGGAAGCCCAGGGCACCGACGAGTTTAGGGGCGAGCGGTCGATTGCGTTTAGCCCCGGAGTTGGCATAGCGCAGCCAGGGCGTGGTGTTGTTGGTCATGAGGGTGTCCTTGGAAAAAGAAAAGGCCACCCGGAGGCGGCCTAGCTGAGAGTTTCGGAAGCGCACTGATGGCGCGTTTTATGTGATGTGATGTCGATGGTGAGGGGTAATCGCCGAAATCCATTAAAGTGGTGCTGACCGGACCTCGTTCCCCTCCCCAGCGATTGCCACAGGCACGGCCTTCGCGCTTGGCGAGATCGCTAAGGTGGGGGGTAATCGACCTACGGCGTCAGCCGACCGCTTGGAAAGTCAGATACGCGGTCCAAGCGGACACGCCGATTATGAGCCACTTGGCAACGGGTCCATATGGAGGAACGCCTAGCAGCCTGAACGGTCTCACGTTGTCTCTGAGCATCGTGACGATGAACAGGAGGAAGGCCAGGGTGACGAAATACGCACCAACTGCGGAAGCAATCACGAGTGCCATGGTCATGCCGCGCCGCCTTCCTTCTTCGGTTCGACCGAGAACACGCCACGCACTGTCCCCATGAAAAACTCAAGGTCGGTCTTGGACGGCCTCTCGAAACCGAAGCCAGCATGGGGCTTTCCCCATTCGACCCAGGCGCTCAAGCGCGTGAATGGCACCCGGAGGAAAAGCCCAGGCATCGAACCGCCCATGCCGAATGAAAAGTGCCGGTCAATGACCGCCCGCGTGTCGAGAGCCAAGCCTGCGGCAACCCGGATGGTGGCGGTGATGATGTTTTGCATAGTGCGTTCCCTGTCTGAGCTTCGCCGCCCATGATTGGGCAGACGTGGAGGCGGAAGCCACCAGAAGGGGTCACAGATGACGTGCAGTGAATGCGGCCGATACCGGCAAGACGCGCTGATGCTTCTCCTAGACCCCGCCTGGGGGCTTCTAGGCTGCATCCACGGGGTAGCGAGGGAAGTCCTTGAGCGCTTCCGCCATGTCCTCGACATTTGGGAGCTGATAGATGTCACCCACCGTTGCCGGGGCATGGCCGCAGATGGCATCCCTAATCCTGGTTTCCATCTTCGACCGGGCCGCGCGCTGCTTGAACGTGTGACGCCAGCCGTGTGTCGGGCTGACATTGGTCGCGCTAACCCCCAGCTTCCGCACCCAGTCGGCAAGCTTCTGCCTAACCTGGACATACATCGGTCGCGGTGGATTGAACGGGTCGTGTTCCTTCTTCGACCGAGCCGCCGCGTTGTAGAACAATGGCCCCGGCTTTGACCCGCGAACGAAATCGATAAAACCTTGTTCGACAAGATGGGCGTGGATGGGGACGGTTCGGGCTACAGCGCCTTTCACCGTGCCAGCCTCGGGGCGAATGTGCAGCATCCAGAAGCCGCTCTTGTGCTGCTCCACGTCTTCCTTGCGAAGCTGGGTCATCTCGCCAGGGCGCGCACCCGTATAGGCACAAAGCCACGGCACCCAGCGAAACGCCGCTTTCAGATGAGGCGACCGATGCGAGGTATCAGGAGCAAGCGTTGCGCTGAGGACGAGCTTCACATCGTCTTCGCTGAATTCTCCCTTGGTGGCCACCTTCCGAGCAACGGCAACTCTCACCCCATCGAACGAGTTGGCGGAAATCTTCTTCTGGTCCTTGACCCAGTTGAAGACGCCCTTGGCAGCCGTAAGCCACACCTCGTTGATCGTGCGTCCCGATGCCTTGCCTTTAACCAGGGCGTCCTTCCAAGCAACAGCGTCATCGTCGGAAACAAGAGCGATGTCGCGGCCTTCGACATGCTTGTCCAGATGATCGAAGACCACGCGCCATCTGTTGACCGTGGCAGCGGCAGGCTTGCGCTCTGTAACCCACGCCTCAAAGGCTTCCTTGGCGTTCCAGCCGGTCAGCTTAACGCCCCTTGGGTTCACCTGGGCAGGCGCGGGGAACTTGCTGCGGTAGTCATCGGGTGCATAGTTGCCCCCTGCCCTTCGCCTCAGATACGTGAGCGCGCCGACCAAATCAGGCTGCAAGGCATCCAAGAGAGCCGCATGGGAACCATGGTCTAACAGAAGCTCTTCCTGGGCAAGGAAGGTAGGCAGCCGGGACAGTTCGGAGACCTTGGCCCGAATAAGCGCAAGATGCCGGGGGCTAGGCTCTCGGTCTTCCCCATCATCGGGGGCTAATCCACCGGACGCCTCTAGAACGTCCTGGAGCTGGTCATAGAAGAAGTCGTAGGTCTCAACCGAGCTGACGCTCTCGAATTGCTGGACGAACCAATCGTACCAGCGACCGGCAAGGACATGCACCTGTCTTGTGGATAACTCTTGAGCGCCACCGACCTTGCTCGTCCGAAGCGCCGTAATGCGCCGCTCGACTTCGGAAACCCATTCGGCAAATTCAGCCTTGGCCTGCCCAGCGGGCATTGATGAGGGATGCCGGAAGCGTTCCTCTTGGCGCACACCATGGGCGCGCTGGTATTCGTCCCGGACATCCTGGGGGATGACTTTCCGGGCGAACCAGTCGCCATTGGTGGCACGTTTTAAGGCAGGCATGAGGATTTTCATTTTGTAGCGCCCTTTGTAGTGTAAGGGCGTCAACAAGGCATTGACTTCATTTAACCCTTTGATCCCCAAGCGAACCTGGGGAGGGTTGGTGCGGTCGAGAAGACTCGAACTTCCACGTCTTGCGACACAGCGACCTCAACGCTGCGCGTCTACCAATTCCGCCACGACCGCATCGTGGTAGAGCCGAATTGCTCCGGCGCGGCTGCATGTAGCAAAAGCCTCTGGGGTGCACAAGTGGACGATGACGTTTTTTTGTAGCTGTGGATGGAATTTCGCCCCTGCCCTTGGACGCGGCCGCCGCAACCCCTTGCGCGACAGGGGTTCGACGCCCTAAATGCAGTCAAAACAAGGAAATGCCTCCCATGCTTCGCCAGGATATCGCCCCCTCCATGCATCCCGCGGAAGACTGTCCGCCCGTGCGCTGGTGGATTTCCGACGGTTTGATTCCCTATGAGGAGGCCGTGGCCGAGATGGAGCGTCAGGTCGCCCTCATTGCCGATGGCAAGGCCGACGAACTCGTCTGGCTGCTCGAACATCCGCCGCTCTACACCGCAGGCACCAGCGCGGACGCGAAGGACCTCGTCCAGCCGGATCGCTTCCCCGTCTTCCAGACCGGGCGCGGCGGCGAATATACCTATCACGGCCCCGGCCAGCGTGTGGCCTATGTCATGCTGGACCTCAAGCGCCGGCGGCAGGACGTGCGCGCCTATGTGGCCGCACTTGAAGAGGTCATCATCCGCACGCTGGATGCCATGAACGTCAAGGGTGAGCGGCGCGAGGACCGCGTCGGCGTCTGGGTGCGCCGGCCTGAGAAGCCGACGCTTCCCGATGGCTCGATGTCGGAGGACAAGATCGCGGCTCTCGGCATCCGTCTGCGCAAATGGGTGAGCTTTCACGGGCTTTCGCTGAATGTCGATCCGGATCTCGACCATTTCGGCGGCATCGTGCCCTGCGGAATTTCCGCTTACGGCGTGACGAGCCTCGTCGATCTCGGCCTGCCGGTCATGATGGCGGATGTGGATATCCGCCTGCGCGAGGCCTTCGAGGAGGTCTTCGGGCCGACGGTCAGCGTCGGCGCATCAGGCTGAACCGAAAAGCACGCCGGACGCGAACACGATCGCATAACTGTGGATGATGACGGCTGCATAGAGGCCGAGCCCAACCAGCAGGCGCTCTGCCGGACGCATCGGCGCCAGTTCGTCCCGCATCTTGATCGTGCCGGCGCTGATCATGCTGAGCAGCGCGAAGATGGCCAGTGAGACGATCAGGATATCCTGTTGCACGCCCACTTCCCAACCCGTCACGGCAATGACGAGCGAAATGCCAAAGCTGCCAAGCATCTGCATCCCCAGCCCGGGGAAGATCCGTCGCAGCACCTGCCCTCCGTCGAACCGCGCCATGGGCAGGAGATTGAGCAGATTGAAACCGCCGAGCACGAGGATCAGAACCAGAAGCGGCCGGTCGAGCACTGACGCCGCATCGCCTTTCCTCAGCGCCTCGTGGCCGACCACGGCGATGGGCACGAAGAAGGCCGACATGCCGGCGCCCATCAGCGCGCAGGTTGCCGCCTCGAAGTTGGAATTGTAAGGCCGTCCGCCGATCGCAATGCCACCCAGCAGCGGCACGAAGATCATGCGCGCCGAGCGATGCCCGAAAGCGCGATACGCGGCCATATGGCCCAGCTCGTGCAACACGATGACAAGCGTCAGAATGGACGACAGCACCAGTCCATTGACGGTCAGCCCGAAGAAAGGCCAGAACAGCAGCGTCGAAACGATGGCGAGCAGGATCTGCATGGGCGGGCGTTCGAACATCCCGACCTTCTTCGCCTCGCCCGTCTTTAGCCAGCCCTCCAGCGAGCGCATTTCACGGCGCAGGGCAAAATAGCGGTAAACGAGGAAGGCGATGCCGCGGTAGCGGTCTGTCTGCTCTACTGTGAGTTCCGTCACACCACCTTCGGCGCTCAGCCGACGCCGCTCGCTGAAGGAGGCCCAGACGGTGGGATCAAGAGCCGTGTCGTCCACGACACGCGTCGAAAAGGCAAACCGGTCTTCGCGGGAAATCTCAAGAACGCGCTCGATCGGCGCGCCCTTGCGATCGAGATGCTGGTAGGCCTGGCGGGCAAAGCGCCCCGCCGGGTCTTCGGCGCGCGAAGACAGCAGGGACGGGTTCCAGTCGGCATGTTCGCCCAGCGGGTCGATGGCCGACCATATGCGCTCCGGTCGCGCCTCGAACCGGCGCTTGAGCCTCAGCGTTCGCACGCCCACTGGCGCCGCCATGATCAGCCATAGCAGGAACAGGTTGATCGCCAGAAGGATGAGGCCCGGATTGATCGCGTCCACCAGCAAAACCCCAAAATTAACATGGTGAGAGATATCTCCATTAGCACACGAAGGTTAACGGTCACCTTCGACTTACCGCTCAAGGTCACCCCATAGCGACACAACCGCGCACCGGGGCTCGAACCCCGCAAACGCCGGGCGACCCGGGACCGGGCCACGTTGACAAGGGCCGGATTCCTTGCATCTTCTTAAGCCGGGAGCGGGAGGATCTTTGATGGAATTTGATTACGTGATTGTTGGCGGCGGGTCCGCCGGCTCGGTTCTGGCCGCGCGTCTGTCGGAAGATGCGCGCGCCACGGTCTGTCTTCTGGAAGCAGGCGGCGAAGGCCGCGGGCTCGTCACCCGAATGCCCTTCGGCACCATTGCCACCCTGCCCGGCAAGCCCAAGATCACCAACTGGGCCTTCGAGACGGTGCCGCAGAAAGGCCTGAACGGTCGCCGCGGCTACCAGCCGCGCGGCAAGGCGCTGGGCGGCTCCAGCGCCATCAACGCCATGCTCTATGTGCGCGGCCAACCGGAAGACTATGACGGCTGGGCGCTCGACGGCTGCCCGGGCTGGGGCTGGCACGACATGCTGCCCTGGTTCCTGAAATCGGAAGGCAACCAGCGCGGCGCGTCCGCGCTGCATTCCGCCGACGGCCCGCTGCAGGTCGCGGAGCAGCAGACGCCGCGCGGGCTGACGGAGGATTTCATTCGCGCCGCAGAAGAATGCCAGATCCGTCGCAACGACGATTTCAACGGACCGGAACAGGAGGGCGTCGGTCTCTACCAGGTGACACAGTTCCATGGTGGCGCGAAGAATGGCGAGCGTTGCTCTGCCGCCGCCGCCTATCTGCATCCCGCCATGGGCCGGCGCAATCTCAAGGTCATGACGGGCGTGCAGGCGCAGCGGATCATCTTCGAGGGCAACCGCGCCGTCGGCGTGCGCTACAAGGAGAACGGCACGGAGCGCAATCTGCGTGCCCGCCGCGAGGTCATCGTCTCCTCCGGCGCCTTCGGCTCGCCGCAACTCCTCATGCTCTCAGGCATCGGCCCGGGCGCACATCTCAAATCGCTCGGCATCGAGGTGCTGAACGATCTGCCCGGCGTCGGCCAGAACCTGCAGGACCATCTGGATTACGTCCTGCCTGTCTTCACCACGATCAAGGACACGGTGGGCATCGGTGCCGCCGGCACGGCCAAGATCATCGCCGAGGCGCTGCGCTGGCGCAAGGACGGCACGGGAATGCTGGCAACGCCCTTTGCCGAGGGCGGCGCGTTCATCAAATCCTCGCCCGATGTCGACCGGCCGGACCTGCAACTGCATTTCGTCCTCGGCATTCTCGATGACCATGCCCGCAAGCTGCATCCCGGCTATGGCTATTCGATCCATGTCTGCGTGTTGCGCCCGAAAAGCCGCGGCGAAGTGAAGCTCGCCAGCCGCGACGCCGCGGCCGCCCCACTGATCGATCCGAACTATCTCGCCGACCCGCAGGACGCCGAGCTGATGCTGAAGGGTGTCAAGCGCGTGCGCGCCATCGCCGCCGCGCCGTCACTCGCCCGCCATTTCAAGCGCGAGCTCTTCCCACTGAAAACCGGCAGCGACGCCGAACTGATGGAGCATATCCGCGCCCGCGCCGACACGATCTATCACCCCGTCGGCACCTGCCGCATGGGCAACGGGCCGATGGCCGTGGTGGATACGAGCCTGAAGGTGCGCGGGGTCGAAGGGCTACGAGTCATCGATGCCTCGGTCATGCCGAACCTCATCAGTGGCAACACCAATGCGCCGACGATCGCGATTGCCGAACGCATGGCAGTCGAAATCGCAGCGGCGGCCCGGGGATGATTTTTGCCGCGGCAGGGCTTGAGCCGATGCCGCGCGCCATGCCACAACGTGGCCTCGACATTTGATTTATCAGAAGAATCGGAAGGAAGCCCCATGGATGTCCGCGCCGCCGTTGCCGTTCAGGCAGGAAAACCGCTCGAGATCATGACTGTCCAGCTCGAAGGCCCGAAGGCCGGCGAAGTGCTGGTTGAAATCAAGGCGACGGGCATATGCCACACGGACGATTTCACCCTGTCGGGCGCCGACCCCGAAGGCCTGTTCCCGGCCATCCTCGGCCATGAGGGCGCTGGCATCGTCGTCGACGTCGGCCCTGGCGTCACCTCGCTGAAGAAGGGCGACCACGTCATTCCGCTTTACACGCCGGAATGCCGCGAATGCTATTCCTGCACCTCGCGCAAGACCAACCTCTGCACCTCGATCCGCGCGACCCAGGGGCAGGGCGTGATGCCGGATGGCACGAGCCGCTTCTCGATCGGCAAGGACAAGATCCACCACTACATGGGCTGCTCGACCTTCGCGAATTTCACCGTCCTGCCGGAAATCGCGCTCGCCAAGATCAATCCCGACGCCCCCTTCGACAAGGTCTGCTATATCGGCTGTGGCGTGACGACGGGCATCGGCGCCGTCATCAACACGGCCAAGGTCGAGATCGGTTCGACCGCCATCGTCTTCGGCCTCGGCGGCATTGGCCTCAACGTGCTGCAGGGCCTGCGGCTTGCAGGCGCCGACATGATCATCGGCGTGGACATCAACCCGGACCGCAAGGCCTGGGGCGAGAAGTTCGGCATGACGCATTTCGTCAACCCGAAGGAAGTCGGCGACGACATCGTGCCCTACCTCGTCAACATGACCAAGCGCCATGGCGACCTGATTGGCGGTGCGGATTATACGTTTGACTGCACGGGCAACACCAAGGTCATGCGCCAGGCGCTGGAAGCATCCCATCGCGGCTGG
>DATMTA010000204.1:0-17094 GCA_035565055.1 Ensifer sp. | reverse complement strand
TGCCATGCGGACGATTGCCGAGAAGATCTCGATCGTCCAGGAAATCGCACGCCAGACCGACCTTCTTGCTCTCAACGCCGCTGTCGAAGCAGCGCGTGCCGGCGAACATGGCCGTGGCTTCGCGGTCGTGGCCTCGGAAGTTCGCAAGCTTGCCGAACGCAGCCAGCAGGCCGCAGCCGAAATCTCCGGCCTGTCCGGTGAAACGGTGAAGGTCGCCACGGAAGCTGGAGACATGCTCTCCAAGCTGGTCCCCGACATCCGCAAGACGGCCGAACTGGTCGCCGAAATCTCCGCTGCCTGCCGCGAACAGGACATCGGCGCATCGCAGATCAACGAGGCGATCCAGCAGCTCGACAAGGTGACGCAGCAGAATGCCGGCGCATCGGAAGAGATGTCGGCAACCTCTGAAGAACTCGCCGCACAGGCCGAGGAACTGCAGGCTTCCATCGCCTTCTTCAAGGTCGAGATGGCGGGCCAGTCGCGCAACATGAACGCGGTCCAGCACCTTCAGGCGACAGCCGCGAAGATGGCCGCAACAGCGACCAAGCGGCCAACACAGAAGGCAGCCGCGCAGAAGGCACCGTTGAAGGGCAAGGGCTTCAACATGGACATGGGTGGTCCGGACGGCGACGACGACGATTTCCGTCAGAGCGCCTGATCGCTCCGATGTGACGAAAAGATGATCGGCGGCGCTTCCGCCGCCGGTCGCAAGGTTGGGACTTAATGAAAAGAACAGGCGTGTGACTGCACGGAATGGGTCCGGACAGCGCATATCAACAGGGACTAAATGAACGTTGGGGGTTCAGTCATGTCAATTCTAACATCGATGAAAAAGTCTTCGCAGAGCCCGACGGCGGTAGAAGAAATCAAGCGGGTGATCGCGGCCATCAACGGTGGAGACGAGTCGGCTCGTGCCGATCTCTCCGGTGCGACGGGCGGCGCCCGTGATGTGCTCGAAGCCGTCAACGCACTTCTTGAGGCAGCAACTCGCCCGGCCATCAATCTGGGACAGGCGATCGCGCACATGTCGGCGGAACATGATCGCGGCGACATTGACGTGACGATCCGCACCGAGGAATTCAAGGGTGCCTACGCGACGAGGGCACGGGCCATCAATGACATGGTCGCGGGCCACATCGCGGTCAAGAAGAAGGCCATGGCCTGCGTGAAAGAGCTGGGTGAAGGCAATTTCGACGCCCCGCTCGAACAGTTCCCGGGAAAGAAGGCCTTTATCAACGAAACCATCGAGACGCTGCGCGGCAACCTGCGCGGCCTGATCGGCGAGATGAACAGGATGTCGGCCGAACACGACAAGGGCGACATCGACGTCTTCGTGCCCGTGGACAACTTCAAGGGCGATTTCGGGGTGATGGCCAAAGGCATCAATGACATGGTCGCCGGTCACATCGCGGTCAAGAAGAAGGCCATGGCCTGCATCAAGGAATTCGGTGCCGGCAATTTCGACGCGCCGCTTGAACAATTCCCTGGCAAGAAGGCGTTCATCAACGAAACCATCGAAACGCTTCGAGGCAATTTCCGTTCCATTATCAGTGAATTGCAGCGACTGATCGCCGCCTCGACCGAGGGTAAGCTGAGCGAACGCGGCGCGGCAGAACACTTCGTTGGCGACTTCGCAAAGCTGGTTGCCGGGATCAACGGGATGCTCGATGCTATCATCCTGCCCATTGCAGAGGGCAACCGGGTGCTGGAGCTCGTCAGCACCGGCGATCTTCGGCAGTACGTGACGATCGACTGCGAAGGCGATCACGAGAAGATGAAGGACGCCATCAATCTGCTCGTCCAGAATCTCTCCAACGTTGCAGGCGGCATTTCGAGCGCCGCTGATCAGGTCGCCGCCGGCAGCCAGCAGCTCTCTTCTGCAGCGGAACAGCTGTCGCAGGGCGTGAGCGAACAGGCCGCCTCCGGCGAAGAGGCATCCGCTTCGATGGAGCAGATGGCAGCCAACATCAAGCAGAACGCCGACAACGCCGCCCAGACGGAGAAGATCGCCCGGCAGTCGGCCAAGGACGCGGAAAACTCCGGCCAGGCTGTCACCCGCGCTGTCAACGCCATGCGGACGATAGCCGAGAAAATCTCGATCGTGCAGGAAATCGCACGCCAGACCGACCTCCTGGCGCTGAACGCCGCTGTGGAAGCGGCGCGCGCCGGCGAGCATGGCCGCGGCTTCGCGGTGGTCGCCTCGGAAGTTCGCAAGCTTGCGGAACGCAGCCAGCTGGCCGCGGCTGAAATCTCCGGCCTCTCCGGCGACACCGTGAAGGTGGCGACCGAGGCCGGAGACATGCTTTCGAAGCTGGTTCCTGACATCCGCAAGACAGCGGAGCTGGTTGCAGAGATCTCGGCCGCCTGCCGCGAACAGGACATCGGCGCATCGCAGATCAACGAGGCGATCCAGCAGCTCGACAAGGTGACGCAGCAGAATGCCGGCGCATCCGATCAGATGTCCTCGACGTCCGAGGAGCTGGCTGCCCAGGCAGAGGAACTCCAGGCATCGATCTCCTTCTTCAAGATCGATCAGTTCGTTGAAGCAAATCCGGTCAGGAAATTGCAGGCGACATCCGCGAAGATGGCCGGGGCAAAGACGGGCCGCAACGCTGCCGCGGCAGCCCCACGTGGTCCCGCGCCGGCTCCGAAAATGAAGGGCTTCAAACTGGACATGGAAACTGGCGGACCAGACCGCGACGACGATCATTTCCATCAGGCCGGTTGAAGACTGGATATTAGACGGCGCGCGATGACCGCGCGCCAGCGACACCGGAGAGCGGGGGCTTCCCCGGTGTCATCAAACGGGTAACCGGATCGCGAACGAGTGAGTGTATCGGTCTTCGCGAGTGACAGCAGACAAACGGGTTAGAAAGACCGTTTTATTTTAACGCATCACACTCACGGGGTCAGATATGCGCCTTACTATCAAACTCAAACTCGCTCTTGCATTCGGGCTGATGATTCTGCTGTCCGCCGGCATGTCGACACTGGCTATTGTAAAATTGTCTTCGCTGAACACCGCGATTAGCGTCATTGTTGACGGCCCTGCCGCGAATCTTCGCAACTCTGGCGATTTGGCCACCGCAGTACTCAACGCAATTAGGATGGAAAAGAACGTCGTCATTAGCACTGACAGTCAGGCGATCGCGGGCTTCGTAGATCAAGTGAAGGCAAACCGAGAGAAATCTCTCCAGATTGCCGACCAAATCAAGAAGCTGACGAAAAATCAGGCCGTCATCGACAGAATGAAGGACTTTGACGAGGCCTACAAGAAGTGGGCACCGCTCGACGACCAGATCCTGAAGTGGGGGATTGAGAACACCAGCGAAAGCAATCGCCAGGCTGGTGAAATGTCTATGGGAGAAGCCCGCAGGGTATCCAATGACATGCTGAAGGCTCTTACGGCAGCAAACGACGCAATCGTTGCCGATCTGAATGAGACGAACAATGCTACAGACCAGGAATACGCAACTTCGCGTAACATCCTGCTTGGCTCAGTAGCGGCAATGCTCATCCTGTCGGTCGGCATCGCCCTCTGGATCGCTCTGGGCATCAATTCCGGTCTGAAGAAGATCAAGGTGGTTGCCGAAGCTGTCGCAATCGGCGACCTCAACCAGGATGTCGAAATCAAGACCAATGACGAGATCAAGGATCTGGTCGACACGATCAACGTCATGACCGGCAACCTGCGCAACACGGCCCATGTCGCAGACCAGATCGCCAATGGCGACCTGACCGTCACGCCGAAGCCAATGTCGGACAAGGATACGCTCGGCATCTCCCTGCAGTCGATGGTCGAGCGCCTGCGTGGCGTCGTCGGCGATGCACTCACCGCCGCCGACAACGTTTCGTCCGGCAGCCAGCAGCTCTCCTCGGGCTCGGAACAGCTCTCGCAGGGCGCGACCGAACAGGCATCGTCCGCTGAAGAAGCGTCCGCCTCGATGGAAGAAATGGCCGCCAACATCAAGCAGAACGCTGACAACGCCGCCCAGACGGAAAAGATCGCCCGCCAGTCGTCCAAGGACGCCGAAGCGTCCGGCGAGGCCGTCAACAAGGCCGTCAATGCCATGCGGACGATTGCCGAGAAGATCTCGATCGTCCAGGAAATCGCCCGCCAGACCGACCTTCTCGCCCTCAACGCCGCTGTCGAAGCAGCGCGTGCCGGCGAACATGGTCGCGGCTTCGCGGTCGTCGCCTCGGAAGTTCGCAAGCTTGCCGAGCGCAGCCAGCTGGCCGCCGCCGAAATCTCCGGCCTGTCCGGCGAAACGGTGAAGGTTGCGACCGAAGCCGGCGAGATGCTCTCGAAGCTGGTTCCGGATATCCGCAAGACGGCGGAACTGGTCGCCGAGATCTCGGCCGCCTGCCGCGAACAGGATATCGGCGCAAGTCAGATCAACGAGGCGATCCAGCAGCTCGACAAGGTGACGCAGCAGAATGCCGGGGCATCGGAAGAGATGTCGGCCACGTCTGAAGAACTCGCCGCTCAGGCGGAAGAACTCCAGGCCTCCATCGCCTTCTTCAGGGTCGACACTGCCGGTGCACAGAAGAACGTGGCACGCCATTCAATGGCACATGCAGCACCGCACAAGCCAGTCCCTGCCGCGAAGGCAAAGGTTGCTTCGAAACCTGCGCCGAAGAAGACATCTGCTGATCACAGCGTGGCCGCCCAGCAAGCGCGCGTGAAGGGCTTCGCACTCGATATGTCGATGGGCGGACCGGACAGCGACGACCACGATTTCAAGGAGAGTGCATAAATGGCTACGAACGCATCTGAATCGCAATATGTAACCTTCGGCCTCGACGACGAGTGCTTTGCCGTGCCGGTCGAAGTGGTCAGGGAAATCCTTGACTACGAGGATGTCTTCCGCATCCCGCACGGCCCGGATTATCTTCTCGGTCTGCGTGACGTACGCGGTCAGGGCGTTCCGGTCATCGACCTCCGGCTGCGGCTCGGCATGTCCGGCATGATGAAAACGACGCATACGCGCGTTCTCGTCATCGATGTGCCGATCGCGGGACGGCTGCTGACACTGGGACTCGTCGCAGACCGTGTCTTCGAGGTCGCCTCGTTCCTCAACGATGCCGTCGAAGGCGCACCCGACATCGGGGTGCGCTGGCCGTCGGAATATATTTCCGGCGTCGTGCGTCGCAACGGCGGGTTCGTTGTCATCATCGATCTCGGCCGCCTGTTCACCGGCTCCGACGTATCGGCCCTCATCGCGGGGCCGAAGGCAAAATCCGCCTGATCAGCGCCAAATAAACCCTGCGCGCGGCGGCTTGACCTTCGAGCCGCCACCGCCCGGATTGCCCTTCAATGCGCAGAGGCGTGCTTGGTGCACGAACCTTGTGCGCTCTGAAACTGAGAGAGTTCAAGCGTGTCAGTCGCAGAAGCAAGTTACATCGTCGATACCGGGATCAGCCCGAAGAATTTTGAGAGGCTTTCTCGCTATATCTACGACTATAGCGGCATCAAGATGCCGCCGAGCAAGAAGACCATGCTGGAAGGTCGTCTTCGCCGCAGGCTGCGGGCAACGGATATCGGTTCATTCGATGAATACTGCGAATATCTGTTCAAGCACGATGGCCTGGAACGCGAAGCGATCCACCTCATGGACGCCGTCACCACCAACAAGACCGATTTCTTTCGAGAGCCGAAGCATTTCGAGCACATGATGGAAAAGGGGCTGCCGGCTCTGATGACCCAGGGACACCGCCGACTGCGCATCTGGAGCGCCGCCGCCTCGATTGGAGCGGAGGCCTACACGATCGCCATGGTCATGGAGGAGTTCCTGAAAACGCGCAGCGGTGTGGATTACACCATTCTCGCCACCGATCTGTCGACCGAAGTGCTGAAGATTGCCCGCCGCGGCGTCTATCCAAGAAACATGATTGCGCCTGTCGATCCCGCGCTCCGCAAGCGCTACGTCATGGAAGCCCGAGATCCGGAGCGCGACGAAGTGCGCATTCATCCGAAGCTGCGCGCCAAGGTCGGGTTCGCGCGCCTCAACCTCATGGATGAGAAGTACGACGTCGGCGAGAAGTCTCACATCGTGTTCTGCCGCAACGTGCTCATCTATTTCGACAAACCGACACAACAGAAGGTGCTTCGCCGCCTCTGCGACAATCTCGTGCACGACGGCTTTCTCTATGTCGGACATTCCGAAACCATCACCGGGCTTGATCTCCCGGTGAAGCAGGTGGCAAACACCGTCTTCAAGAAGGTCTGACCGAAATGGCAGAAAAGAAAATCCGTGTCCTTATCGTCGATGACTCCGCAAGTGTCCGTCAGGCGCTCGCCAAGGTTTTGACGGAAGAGGGCGACATTGAAATCATCGGAGCAGCAGCCGATCCGTTCATGGCCGCCAAGAAGCTGCAGGAAGACGTGCCGGACGTCATCACGCTCGACGTCGAAATGCCGAAAATGGACGGGATCACCTTTCTGCGGAAGCTCATGTCGCAGCATCCCATTCCGGTGGTCATGTGCTCCTCTCTGACGGAGGCTGGGTCGGAAACGCTGATGCAGGCCATGGAAGCCGGCGCGGTGGATGTGATCCTCAAGCCGAAGATCGCCGCAGCGGATTTTCTGGCAGAGTCCGGTGCACGGATCAGACAGACCGTACGGGCTGCGGCGCAGGCACGCCTGGGTGCCATGCGCAAGCGCTCTGTTGGCACAGGCTCGTCCTCTGCCGGCCCCCAGGCGAAGCTGACGGCGGATGCGGTGCTTCCCCCGCCAACGGGCCGCGCCATGGCGAAGACGACGGAAATGGTGTGCTGCATCGGAGCCTCCACGGGCGGCACCGAGGCCCTCCGGGAGCTGCTGGTCGCGTTGCCCGCCAACACGCCGGGCATCGTCATCGTTCAGCATATGCCGGAAAAATTCACCGCAGCCTTTGCCAAGCGACTGAACGGCCTCTGCGAAGTCGAGGTCAAGGAGGCCGAGAACGGTGACCCGGTTCTGCGCGGACACGTTCTCATCGCACCCGGCGACAAGCACATGCTTCTGGAGCGGCAGGGCGCGCGTTACGTGGTCTCCGTTCGTGACGGGCCGCTCGTCTCGCGTCACCGTCCGTCTGTCGACGTGCTCTTCCGCTCCGCCGCCCGCTCTGCTGGCTCGAATGCGATGGGCGTGATCATGACCGGGATGGGCGACGACGGCGCGCGCGGTATGCTGGAAATGCACCAGGCCGGCGCCTTCAACGTCGCGCAGGACGAGGCGACATCGGTCGTCTACGGTATGCCGAAGGAAGCCGTTGCAAAAGGCGGGGTTGATCGGATCGTACCGCTGGAGCAGATCGCCCGCGAGATTCTCGCCGCCGACAAGCGCCGTTGAACGAGGGCGCGGGATTCGCGCTCAGCATTCCCGGCGAAACCGACATCACTTGGGACGCTCTATCCCGTCGTTTTCGTGGTCCCGACCGACGATCGGGACCTGGCTTCAGCTGGAAATGCGCTGTGAGAACAGTGCCACGGCTTCCCTGAGAGCGCTCGGTCTACCTTCAAAGCCCGTTCGATATTGGAGCTTTTCGAGGCCGGTCCATGGCGGCCTGCTTTCGGCCGTCGAACGATTGCGTGCGACAGCGCGGTCAGGCGCCTGTGGGCGAGCAATTTGGTTGAAGCACCGGCAGCTGCACATTTCTATTGACCTCCGAGGGCATTCCATCGCAAACATGAGTAAAATAATCTTGTTTTGTGGACCCCATAATGTCTCTCGTTTCCGGCGCCATTTCCGCCAGCCCAGACGTTGAGCCCCTCCTTTCCATCCGCGGCCTGCATCACTCCGTGGGCGACCGCATGTTGCTCGAAGACATCGCGTTCGATATCGCCCCCGGCACCTGCCTGGCCCTTGTCGGTCAAAACGGGTCAGGAAAGTCCACTCTCCTGAAACTGCTCGCGGGACAAGTCGTCTCCCCGCGTGGCGATATTCGTTTCGAAGGCAAGGCGCTGCGCGATTGGGACGGTCGGTCCTTCGCCAGGCGGCTCGCCTATCTGCCACAACATCTCCCAGACACGTCGGGTCTGCTTGTCCGCGAACTCGTGGCGATGGGGCGCTATCCGTGGCATGGCGCCCTCGGAACCTTCGGAGAAGCCGACCGCAGGAAGGTTTCGGAGGCGATAGAGCAAGTGCAATTAGGTTCGCTTGCGGACCGACTGGTCGATACGCTGTCCGGCGGGGAAAGACAGCGTGCGTGGCTTGCCATGCTGGTTGCGCAGGACGCCGACTGCCTGTTGCTCGACGAACCGACCTCAGCCCTCGACATCGGCCATCAACTCGAGGTGCTATCGCTTGTGCGGCATCTCAGCCGGAAGCGCGGCCTGACGGTGATTTCCGTTCTGCACGACATAAACATGGCGGCGCGCTTCTTCGATGAGATTATCGGCCTGCGGTCGGGCAGGATGATTGCCTGCGGTACGCCGACAGAGATCATGACGTCGGACAACCTCGAGCGCATCTATGGCGTCCCCATGGAGGTCATCACCCATGGCCCCGGCGGCCAGCGGCTCGCGCTGGCGAGCTGAGCGGACGCTCCCCCTTGAAAGCAGACGCGGACAGAGTTTGATCATGAGTTTCGATCTTTCCACGATGCTGGAAGCATTTCTGCAGATTAGGCCGAAGCTGGTCAGTTCGGCACGCCGCAGGGTCAGCTCCGATTCTGCCGAAGACGCCGTTCAGGACACGTGGGTGCAGATTACCGCCGCCCGGATCGGGCAGCAGGTCGACAATCCCGGAGGCTATATCGCCCGCACGATGAACAACACCGTGACCGATCACCTGCGCAGAGAGCGGCGCCGCCGCGATATTGACGGCGAAATCCGCGACATCCTTGACGGCGATGCCGATGAGGTGTCTCCGGAGCGGCAATTGATGGGCCGACAGATGCTGATGGCGGTCCAGGCAGCGCTGGACGCCATGCCCGAACGCACCCGCCGCATCTTCCTGATGAACCGGATCGAGGGCGTCACGCATCGCCGGCTGGCGGAACTGGAGGACATCAGCGAAGAAGCGGTATATTACCATATCCGGCGTGCTCTGGAGCGACTGGCCGATTTACGCCGCGACCTCGAAATCTGATCATGATGAATGAAGACAACCCGCAAGCCGAACCACATCGCATTGCGCTCGATGCACGCGACTGGCTTGTGCGCCTGACGTCCGGCAATGTCAGCGACAGTGAACTGGAGGCATTTCGCGCATGGCGGGACTGTCGACCGGAGCACGGCGCGGCGTTCGAGCGGGAGCGGGTGTTCTGGCAGCAACTGCAATCGGTTTCGGGGGCCCACGCCAAGGCACCCCCAGTGCAGGTCCCGCGATCGCTGGGACGCAGAGCGTTTCTCGCAGGCGGCGCGGCCACCGCGGTGGCGGCTAGCGGGGTTCTTCTCGCTCCGCGTGCCTATCGCTGGTGGACGGCAGATTTCGTGGCGCCGATCGGTGAGCAGGCAACCCTGCCCCTTCCCGACGGATCGAGCGCGGTGCTCAACAGTGGCAGCACCTTGCGGGTTCTTTACGCCCCGGATCTGCGCCTGGTCGCCCTCACCGAAGGCGAGGCGGAGTTCAACGTGCGCGCCGATCCCACCCTCGCGCCCTTCCGGCTCGCGATGCTCGCAGGGAATACACAAACCGATGGCGGCCGTTTTTCGGCGCGGATAGACGAAGGCGTCGCAACCATAACCGTCTCAGATAGGCATGTCCTCGTCTTTGGTCCGGCAAACGAGCGCGCGCCTCTCTCTGATTATCCGGACCATGTGCTCATCGAGCAAAACCAGCAGACGACCTACCGCGATGGTGCTGCGCCGCAAGCGCCTGTGGCCGCCGACATGGAAATGGTGCTTGCCTGGCGGCAGAACAGGATCATCCTGGAGGCAACTCCGTTCGCCCAGGCGATCCGCGAGGTGGCACGCTATGTCAGAGAACCTGTGCTGCTGCGACCCGGTCTCGACTCGAACCTGCCCGTGAGCGCCGTGTTTTCCACCCGCGAACCGTTGTCGGCGCTCTCGGCGCTTGCCCGGACGCAAGGGGCTGGGATGCGCCGCGTACCGGGCATCGCCATTCTCATCGCCTGACAAGCGCCAGCACACCGTCACGCAAAAATTATTCCCCCACCGTCTTTAGGTAAAACCTTCCTAAAATCGTCAACAAATCAGAAGCAGGCTCTGAGAGGGACTGTTCTGCGTCAGATTTGGAAGAGACTGGGACATTGCAAGATGATGAAATCGATGAAGTCCGTGCTGCCTACAGCCGGAGCCGTCATGGTACGGGTCATGCTGGGAACAACATGCCTCAGCGCAATCGCCATGGGGGAAACGCAGCGAGCATTTGCGCAGGACACGCAGGCACGTGCCTTTGACATCCCCGCCACTTCGCTCGGCAGCGCGCTTCGTATCTTCGCCGGACAGTCCGGTCTCCAGATCGCCTATCGGACCTCCATCGCAGCCAATCTGAGAGGGGTTGCCGTGAAGGGAACGATGCCGCCCGAGACAGCCCTGGCAAGGCTTCTGGCCGGCACCGGACTGACCTACACCACAAGCTCCGGCGCGGTCACGATCATGGCAGCCGGTTCGCCATCGGCGGCAAACGCTGCGCCCGTTGCAAATGCCACCAATCTCGGCGCAATCGTCGTCAACGGCGCCGCCAATTCCTCCACTGCCCCGATCGACGGGTATGTCGCCAGCGTAGCTTCTGCAGGTTCGAAGACCGATACACCGATCCTTGAGACCCCTCAGTCGGTCAGCGTGGTCACCCGCGACCAGATGTCGAACCAGCGCGTTGCCTCATTGGCCGAGACCATGAGCTACACGCCGGGAATAACGGCTCAATCGGGCAGTTTCAGCCGGCTTGTCGATGACTTCATGATCCGCGGCTTCAACGCCGCCAACGGCAACACCGGTTCGTTGCGCGACGGCATGAAGCTGCAGTCCAACGTCTACGATGGCGGCCAAGAGCCCTATGGACTGGAGCGTGTGGAAGTGTTGCGCGGCGCGTCTTCCACCCTCTACGGTCAGCTTGCCCCTGGCGGCGTCGTGAACGCGGTCTCGAAGCGTCCGGTCGATACACCTCTCCACGAGGTGAATATCGAAGTCGGGTCCTACGGTCGCAAACAGGTTTCAACAGATTTTGGCGGCCCTATCGACAAGGATGGAGTGGCGACCTACCGCTTGACCGGCCTTGTGCGTCAATCGTCCAACTGGATGTACTACACACCCGACGACAAGGTCTATCTTGCGCCCGCTGTGACGCTGAAACCGGATGAGGCGACGTCGCTGACGCTGCTCGGCAGCTATCAGCACGTCAACACCCTTTTCTCTCCGCCATACCTGCTTGCCGACATCAAGTCGGGTGCGCTGTCACGCAGCACCTTTACCGGCATCCAGGGTTTCGACCGTTATGTGACCGACACCTACACGATCGGCGCGATGTTCGAACATGACTTCGACGGCGGGCCCAAGCTGCGCAGCAACCTGCGCTATTTCGAATCGACGCTCGACTGGAACTACATGATGAGCAATCTTGCATCGCTGTCCTCGACCGGCGGCAGGATGGCGCGCCTTGCCTCGCTGCGGCAGGAAAAATCCTACGGCGTCACGTCCGATACCTCGCTCGAATTCAACTTCGATGCGCTGGGTGCAGAGCATACGCTGCTCACCGGTTTCGACTATTACCGCCGCTTCTATGACAGCCATCGCTATCGCGGGACCGCCTCCAGCGTTCTCAACCTGGCGACCGGCGCCTATACCGGCAGCGCGGCCGTCAATTACAACATCGACCGCGGCTCCCGGACACTCGGCAATCAGTATGGCATCTATCTGCAGGACCAGATCAAGATCGACGATCACTGGGTTCTGCTTCTCGGCGGACGTCAGGACTGGGCCGACAGCGTCACAACCAACTACCAGACGAAGACCGTCACGACACAGTCGGATGCGGCCGCCACCGGCCGCGCCGGCCTCGTCTATCTCTTCGACAACGGCATAGCGCCGTACCTGACCGTCAGCCAGTCCTTCCTGCCGCAGGCCGGAACCGACAGCCGGACCGGCAATGCGCTAAAGCCCAATACCGGCCTGCAATACGAGGCCGGCATCCGCTATCAGCCGCCGGGGACGAACCTGATCTTCAGCGGTTCGGTCTACGATCTCACACAGACCAATGTCGTGACATACGATTCCAATGGCCTGGCGTACCAACAGGGCAAGGTCCGTTCGCGCGGTGTCGAGCTGGAAGCGCGCGGCGAGATCAACAACTGGGGTCTGGTCGCCTCCTATGCCTATACCGACGCCCGCATCACCGAGAGCGCGCTGGCATCGGAGGTGGGACAGCAGGTCGCGCTGGTGCCCTATCACAGCGCTTCACTCTGGGCGGACTATGGGCTCGACGATATCGGCCTGGAAGGCGTGCGGATCGGCGGCGGTGTTCGCTATGTCGGCGAGACCAATCTGACTGACGTCAAGGAGAAGGTGCCCGGCTATCTGCTGGTCGATGCCATGGCGAAATTCGACCTCGGCAAGATGAAGAGGGAGCTTGAAGGTCTCGATCTGACGCTCAACGCCCGAAACCTTTTCAACAAGGGCTACTACACCTGCACGGCATCCGACGGTTGCCGGTTCGGTGAGCCGCTGACGGTCTCAGCAAAGCTGTCGATCAAGTGGTGAGCACCCCGGTGTCGCTTACTCGCAGGCAGCTGATGCGGCTGGCTCTTGCCGCAGCCGCCATACCCTCGGCCACCCTGGCCGAGGGTAAACCCATGTCGGGTCTCGTTTCCCTGGAAATGGCGATCACCGAGATGCTGCTGACGCTGGGCGTCACCCCGCTCGCCACAACCAATATTCCGCTCTACAGACGGCTCGTCACCTATCCGGAAATGCCAGCGTCGGTGGCAGATCTCGGCCCCTTCGGAGAGCCCAATCCCGAATATCTGCACCGCCTGGCGCCCGCACGCATCCTTGCGGCGGACTGGCAGGCGCCCGGGCTCGGACGGCTTGCGGCAATTGCGCCCATCCTCGCACTGCCGCTCTATCCGGGCAAGACGCCGGCGCTCGAGCATCAGGAGGCAGTGTTGCGGCAGATCGGCGACCTCTGCCTGCGCCGGGACAGGGCCGAAGAGGTGATTGCCTCCACCCAGGCGACACTGGAGCGGGCACGGGCAAGGCTTTCGGGCATCAATCGCCCGGTCTACCTCTGCCGTTTCAACCGCGACGGACGCAATCTGGCGGTCTTTGGCGGCAACGGTATGCTCGGTGATGTGCTGCGGCGACTGGAAATTGCCAATGCCTATCGCGGGCGCGTCAACGCGCTGTCCGGGGGAACGAACATTCCGCTTGCCTCGCTTGCCGACGCGCCGGAGGCAGTGATCGTTCATTTCGACCGCGGCGCGGAGACAGAGGCAGCCTTGCAGCGTCTCGACCAAAGCCGCCTCTGGCACGCCCTTCCGGCCGTCGCAGCGGGGAGGATCGCGCGCATTCCCGTGATCTACCCCACCGGGGGGCCGCTCTCGGCAAGCCGGCTCGCCGATGCACTCGCCGCCAGCCTGCCGGAGATTGCGCATGGCTGACATCCGGATGGAGCGCACGCGAAATCTTTCGGGCATGGTCGCGTTCCTGCTGATTGGAGCAGGCCTTGCGCTGTTCTGCATCAACCTCATCATGAACGGGCCGGGATTGGATTTCCCCGACCTTGTACGGCGAGCCTCTGCAGATGACATCGCCGCCATCACCGTTGTCTATGGAACGCTTCCGCGCCTTGTCGTCGCCCTTGCCGCAGGTGGCCTCCTCGGGCTCGCCGCGACGCTCATGCGCCAAGGCCTGCAGAACCCGCTTGCCGAACCGGGAACGCTGGGAGTTCTCGCCGCAGCCCGCTTCGGCGTCGCCGTCGCACTGATCTGGTTTCCGGGCCTATCCGGTCTGGAATGGCCTGTGCTCCTCGGATGCGGCGCGGCGCTCGCCCTGGTTCTGTGGAGTGCTACCGGACGCCAGCATTCTCCGCTCTCCATTGTGGTCAACGGCATGGTGCTTGGGCTTTGCCTCGACGCGGCCACGACCTTGCTCTTGCTGTCGCACTTCGAGGAGCTTGGCGAGTTGCTGATCTGGCAGTCGGGAGCGCTGATACAGGACAACTGGAACAGTGCGCTGATCCTGGTCGTGGCGCTGGCGCTGGCCGGTCTGGCGGTGACTGTCCTGCGGCGGCCTATGGCCTGGCTCGGTCTCAACGACACCGCCATGAAAGGTGTGGGCATTTCCCCCACGACGCTCCGCGCGCTGACCCTTTGTCTCGCGACCGGGATGACGGCGGTCGTGACCCGGCAAATCGGGATTGTCGGCTTCGTTGGCCTCGCCGGGGCCGCCCTTGCGAACCTTCTTGGCAGCCGAACCTTTTCGCAGCAGGCCTTCTTCGGCGCAGTTCTGGCCGCATCGCTTCTCTTTGTCACGGATCAGGCGGTGCAACTCTTAAGTCCTTTCCTTCCAATTCCCACGGGCGCCGTGACGGCACTTCTGGCCGCGCCGCTACTGCTTGTGCTGCTGCTGAAAACACGCACTAGCGGAACGCGACCAGTCGGTCGCCAGCAAAGCCATGACATCGAGACGCGCCGACGCAGGTATCGAACCTGGCTTCCCCTCGCCGCACTCGTCGCGATCATCCTGATCGGGCTTGCGGTGGGCAGGACCGGACAGGGGATTGACTGGGCGAGCGGCGCAACCTTTTACGATCTCCTGCCCTTTCGCTGGCCCCGCCTTGTCGCGGCACTCGCCGCCGGCGGCTTGCTGGCCTTTGCCGGCAGCCTCATGCAACGGTTGACCGGCAACGCGATGGCAAGCCCGGAACTGCTGGGCGTGACCTCGGGCGCGGCGCTTCTTATGGTGCCGCTGATCCTGCTTGTTCCGACGCTTGATCGTACGTCCGTCATGCTCGTCTGTGGGGTCGGCGCGTTTCTGACGGTTCTCCTGTCGCTCAAGCTATCGGCGCGCTCGGGCTTTGCTCCGCAGCGCGTGTTGATCGGCGGATTGGCGATCACGGCGTTTACGGGCTCCATCCTGTCGGTCGTTGCGACGCTGGGCGATCCCAGACTCGTGCGCCTGATTGGCTGGCTGTCCGGATCGACCTATAACGTACGCCCGGCCGACGCCCTGCTCGCTGGAGGCGTCCTCGTCCTGGTCCTTCTTGCGGTGCCGCTTGTAGCGCGCTGGCTGTCCATCCTGCCGCTGGGCGAGCCTGCGGGTCGTGCGCTCGGTCTACCCATGGCCCGTGCACGTCTTGTCATCCTCGTACTCGTTGCCCTGTCGACCGGAATGGCGACAATTCTTGTCGGTCCGGTGAGTTTCATTGGACTGATCGCACCCCATCTTTCGCGCTTGTCCGGAATGCGCAAACCCGCCGAGCAACTCCTGCAGGCCGTCGTCATCGGTGCCGCCCTGACCGGCAGCGCCGACTGGCTGGGCCGCATCCTGGCGTTCCCGTGGGAATTGCCGGCCGGTCTGGTTGTCACGGTGCTGGGCGCTGTCGCCTATACGTTGCTGATGGCCCGCCGATGATTGACGCGTTGTCGCATTTCTTCCGCGGCCCCCTTGAAGAGATCGGGGAAAGTCTGTCGGTGACACCAGATCCCGATGCTATCAACCTTGCCGACTTTCTCACGAATGGAGCACTCGAGGAGGCGCTTGCGGCCCTGTCGCGGCGCTGGGAAAGGCCGGATCCGCGAGCGACGGCAACGCAGTGGTCGAAGTTTTATTTCTCCCGGCTTCTGCCACCGGCCTTGCTGCCCGCGATACTGGCGGGCTGGCAATTGCCGCTGTCCCCGGAGACATTGTCTATCAGGCTGGATCACGAAGGGATCGTCACGGGCTTCGTGCTGAAACATGCCGGGGCGGCCAACGCGGACGCGCCGCGCTTTCACTTTCTGCTCGACGGTCATCTGGCCCCGGTGATCAGCGCGCTCTCGGAAGAAAGCGGTCTGCCGGCCAAGGTGCTCTGGAGCAACGCAGCCAATATTCTGGAAGCCACGCTGACGCGCGCCTCCGCTCTCCTCGGCGCAGACCATGCCGGAATTGCCGAGGGTATTGCCCTGCTGAATGCAGCCAAGCGCCCCGATGGTCGGGCAAACCCCGTCTATGATCCAATACGCTACCGAAAAACCGCGGCGGGAACGGAACGCATCCGTCGACTTTGCTGCCTGCGGTATTTTACCGACGAGCTCACCCTCTGCAAATCCTGCCCCAGGAAACAGGAACATCGGGCGCGTTGATCCATTGCAGGCCTACAGATCAGGCAACCGTTCAAATGGGTCCACAGTCGGCACGCCCAGTGGCTGAAAGTGCCTGACGTTCCGCGTCAAGACCGTCAAATCATGGACTTCTGCAGTTGCTGCAATTGCAATGTCTTCGAAGCCCGGATCATGGGCGCGTGCGCGATCCAGAATATCACCAGCGGCATGAGCGCATCTTAAATCGAATGGCAGGATTCTTCGGGCGTAAAGATGTTCGATGCTATTCCACCATTCGCTTAGCCGTTGTGCCTTGGCGGTTGCTCCCTCTCGCTCGGCCTTTGCAATTCCAGATCTGATCTCGGCTGCAGAAATCACCGACATGAAGAGACGTGGACTCGCTTTATCAAGCCAGTCCAAAAGCGTTTCGAACCCTTGCCGCTTCGACGGTGCCAGAGCCGATATTACATTGGTGTCGATGAGAAACATTAGAGATCAACTGGGCGGCTTGGCCGGCCGCTTCGCGGCGGAATGTCGCCGTCTTCTCCCGGAAACGCAGCCAGCAACCGACCGAAACTCGGTACATGAGTGAGCTTTTCGTATTCCTGAAACGAAAGGACGACGACCTCCTTCCTGCCGTGTCGCGTGATGACCGCCGGCTTCCCATGGATGGCATCCTCGACGACAGCCGACAATGTCGCCTTCGCGTCCTTTAGCTGAATTTCCCGCATGATCGCCTCAAGGTGACTACAGTGGTCATATACGCTTAAAGACGATGGATTGCAAATTTGCGCCAACCATCAGGCGAGACATGGTCGGGAGTTCTCCGCCTGCAACAAGCGGATCTTTCCGCCGGCGCCGGACACAGCAAGGCGCCCGCCGGATACCCCGACGGGCGCCTCACAGC
>DATMTA010000203.1:0-5240 GCA_035565055.1 Ensifer sp. | reverse complement strand
ATCATGACGAGCCGGCACCTGGTTCAGAGGCTTGAGCGGATACTCCTTTACCTGCTTTCTTCAGGTCAAGGAGAAAGTCGAAATTTCTGCTGCTTCTGCGCCTCAAGTGCGTTTCGCGCCTGATCGATGCCGATCGAAGGGAGGGAGGCCGGTGGCAAATGTTGCATGCAATTTCCCCGCTTTTCCAACATGCCTTATCCTGTACCCCTTCCGTCACCGGATGGGCCAGCGACGACTGGTTCAGGCGGGAGGAGAGCTTGATGGCGTTCCTCGTAACGTGCGGCGGATGTCATCAGGGGGCGCGGGCGGCGGCAGATGAAACAACATCTGACGAAACGACTCCCCCGATGGGCCGCGAATGGCTCGGCGGCTTGGCTTTAGCTGAAGAACCCGTCTGCCTCCGCAGGCGGTTTAGCGAGGCGGCCCGCGCTTGAGGATCAGGATCGGATGCGGTCCTGCCTTGCAGATCTCGACGGGTCGCGCTGGCGCTCCGCCGTATTTTTAAACTACTCAATCAGGGCGGCGCGTCAGCGTGGCTCTCCGGAAGCAATTGCCCGGAAACAAGGGCAGGAGCGACAAGACCGGAGGCAAACTCGGGAGAGGTTTTTTCCGGGGGTTTTGGCGTGACAGGATGTATCCCCGCCGTGCCGAGACAGAACATGTGCATTGTAATTCAGGTTCTAATATCCAGCCCGCTCGCTCGCATCCGTTCAATCTCGCTCTCGCCCATCAGCACCACCGCCGTCGATAGCGCATCGGCAAAGGCGGCGGATGGATGGATGACACTGGCGCGCGGCGTGTAATTCCGCGTGAGCCCTTTCTTCGGATGCAGGATGTGTCCGGCATGACCCTGATTGTCGAAGGTGGTCCCAAGCATCATCGATGTGGCGACGGCCTGATCCGAAAGGGTGAGGCGTTCGGCCAGTTCCGGCCCGCTGACGCCCTTGCGGATGCCGACCTGCCACCCGGCGCCGTTGAGGCCTCTGCCAACCGCCTGGATCTCGCCGATGTCGAGCAGCATGTTGCCGTAGCCGTGGGACTTGAGCAGTGCCGCGATGCGGTCGGTGATATAGCCCTGCGCGATGCCATTGAGAGTCAGCGCCATGTCGGGCTCGGCGAAGGCGATGCGGGCATCGTCAAAAGCGACCTTGTCCATACCGACCCGGGCGAGCACCGGCGCGAGTTCGTGGACCTCGGGCAAACGAGCGCGATGGGCCTTGGTGAACCACGTGGCATAGAAGGCGAAGAGCGGCTGCACCGTCGGATCGAAGAGGCCGCCCGTCTGGTGGTGGACGGCACGGGAAAGCGCCAGCACCTCCAGAAGCTCCGGCGGCGGATCGATGAGAGCGCCGTCGCGGTTCAGACGGGAGAGGGCGCTGTTCTGGCGGTAAAGGCTGAAGATGGATTCGAGGCGGCCGATTTCGGCTTCGACGGCGGCCAGAACCGGGCGCGCTTCGGCCTCACTTGCGCCGGCCAGTTCTACTTCGGCGTGCGCCCCAAGCGCCTGCCCGCTCCAGCGAACAGGCTTTGCGGCGAAGGCGCGAGGCGCCAACAGCGCAGACGGAAGCGCCGCGCCTGCAAGCAGCACAGCGCCGATGAAGAGCGCGCGGCGGCGGGTGACGGGTTTTGCGAATACCTGGCTCATGGCTCAGCCTCCATGCGCGGCGGGCATCGAGGCATCCATGCCGACCTGCGCCTGCTGCTTGATGTAACCGTCCGGAATGTCCTTCAGCGCGACAATCTGGCCGCCGGTCTCGGCGACGAAGGCGTCTGCCGCCTTGCGGTCGGAGAAAGGCACGGCTTCCGGCGTCTCCATGCCGCCGCGCTTGCGGCTTTCGATGACATAGACGGCGGCGTCCGCCTTCATCCAGTTGTCGACGCCCGGCTCCTGCCAGGACTTCGCCTTGCCCATGTCGCTGACATAGACGGCGGTCACTTCTGCATCATGCTCGGCCCCGCGCAGATAGGCGACGGCATCGACGACTTCGGCAAACCAGAGCGGTGCGTCCATGCCCTTCAGATGCACCTGCGCTTTCGGGCCGGGATGGTCGAGCACATACATCTGGCAATTATGGCCAACGGCTTCCGCCGTCATCGTGGTGGGCGCGGGGGGAGCCGAAGCGACGTTGCCGTTGCAGCTGGCGAGCAGCAGCGCAAGCGCTGCGCCGGCGAGAAGAGAGGTCCAGTGGCGGGTCATGGTGTCAGTCTCCTGATCTGGAAATAGCCGGCGGCGAGCGCTGCGACGAGCCAGGCGAAAAGGCCAGCGAGTGCGTAATTCGCGCTGAAGGGCAGCGTGTTGGCGATGCCGTCGAGGCCGCTGACGGGGGCGGCATTCTCAAGGCCGGCGAGGTTGAAGATGCGGAAGGCGTCGCCCGGATTGGCGGTGACGAAATAGGGAAAGAGCGCCTTGGTGAAGGCCCCGTCCTTGTCGGCGAGGATGCCCGCCAGCAGCGCCAGATCGTAGAGCACGGTGGCAACGAGCCAGACGCCGATGGCGACGGCGGCCGCCTGCCCGGCGCGCGGCGAGGCGACCGAGATCATCAGCCCGATGGCGACGAAGACTGCGCCGAGCAGCAGGCCGGTCAATCCCAGGCGAACGATGGCGGCGAGGCCGCTCATGTCCATGCCGTAGGCGAAGATGGCCGCAGCGCTGGAGATTGTGAGGCTCGCGGCAATCGCGATCGCCAGCACGGCGATGAGGCCGAGCGCCTTGCCGGTGAGCAGCGCGCCGCGCGAGATCGGCGTTGCCAGCACCAGCGCCATCGTGCCGCGCTCCACCTCGCCGGCGATGCTGTCATAGGAAATCAGGAGCGCGATCAGTGGGATGAGATAGACGGAAAGCGTGGCAAGGCTTGCTGCGGCTAGCGTCAGGATGCCCGCTTTCAGCTCAAGTCCTCCGGCGCCGGAAAAGGTCAGCGCCAGCGAGAAGAGCGTCATGACGCCGGTTGCCAGGATCAGCCAGCGATTGCGTAGCGCCACGCGGAATTCGATCGAGGCGACGGCCCCTATCTTGGTGAAAGGGCTCATGCGGCGTCTCCCGTCTCGGCTCGGTTGGAATAGAAGCGGTAGATGTCATCGAGGCTCGGCAGCGCGATATCGATGTCATCAATCTCCTCGCGCCGTTCCGTGAGGCGGCCGACCAGATCGACCTTGCCGGCAGGTTCGCAGGAGAGTTCGACCGAGCGGCCGTTGATGCGCTTGCCGCCGAAACGGTCGCTGAGGGCATCTGCCTGTCCCTCGCGGGCCTTGATGCGGATGGTGATCGGCAGGCGCGCGGCCTCGGCCAGCGCCTTGATAGTACCGTCGGCGACCATTCGACCCTTCGAGAGAATGGCGATGCGATCGACATGGCCCTCCACTTCGGTCAGTGCGTGGGAGGAAAGAAGCACGGCGGCGCCCCCTTGGGCCACCCGGTCGATGATCTCGTAGAATTCGCGACGCGAGACGGGATCGAGCCCGCTGGTCGGCTCGTCGAGCAGCAGGAGGTCGGGCTTGCCGATCAGTGCCTGCGCAAGCCCCAGCCGCTGCCGCATACCCTTGGAATAATCGCCGACGCGGCGGCGGCCGGCCTGCGAAAGGCCCACGAGATCGAGAAGCGGTAGCGCCTCTCTCGGATCGACCGATTTCAGCCTGGCGAAATAGGTGATGATCTCGATGCCGGTCAGCATTCGCGGAAAGGCGACCTGTTCGGGCAAGTAGCTGACAGATCGGCGGGCGTGATCCGAACCCGGCGCGTCGCCTGCCACCGTGATGCGGCCCGCGGCGGGCTTGAGGAAGCCGAGCACGCATTTGAAGAGGGTCGATTTGCCGGCACCGTTATGGCCGAGAAGCGCGAGCTTCTCGCCGGGCGCGACATCGAAGCTGACATCCTGAAGCGCCTTCAGGTCGGCGAAGGTCACGCCGACGCCGTCAATCTCGAGAATGGAGGTCTCTGCGGTCATTGCGTGCCGCCTTTCGTTGCGAGCTCTGGCGTGTCGAGCCCGGCACCGGCCGGGCTCATCAGCGGATGGCTGTCGATGACGCCGCCGGGCAGCAGGCCCGGGAAGCGCGATTGCGCCCAGCGGATCATCTGCACGGCAGGTGAGCCGAGCAGCAGCCGGCTTGTCGGCTGGCTCCAGGTCATGCGGTCGATGGAATCATTCGGCCGGTAGGGGCTGTCGGCAATGCCGTCGCGGTTGACGTCGAAGGCGACATGTCCGGCCCAGTAATTGCCGCGGCCCTTGAGGCTCCATTCGAGCCAGCGCGAGCCGACATATTTGACCTCGGTGCGATCATGCAGGAAGGCGTTGCCGGTCATGGTGACGTTCTCGGAACCGCCGGTGAAATGGACGCCGATATCGCAGCCTTCGAAGCGGTTGGCGGAAATCGTCGCCTTGTTCACGTTGTAGACGAAGAGACATTTCTCGCCGCCGTCGCGGATGTCGTTATGGGCGAGCTTGGCGTCGGTGACGTAGTTCAGGAAGATGCCGTGCGTCCGGTCGCCGTCCGACAGGTTGTTCGTCGCCTGCACCTGCCGCGAATACATGAAGGCATAGCCCATGTCGTTGCCGATGGAGCGGTTGCCGAAAACCTTGATATCGTTCGCATACATGGAATGGATGGCGAAACGGACGTCGTGCATCCGGTTGTCGCGATAGGTCGCATGGTGCGACGTGGTGATGAAGATGCCGTCATTGCCGCCGCTGATTTCGTTGTTCGCAACGGTCAGGCCCGGTGAGTTCCAGACATAGATGCCGGGGCCGCGTTCGGCGCGGTGCAGGTCGGTGCGGTTGGCGATCGTGTTGCCTTCGACAAAAGCGTCCTTGCCGCCCTGCATGTCGATGCCGATGAGATTGCCGGTCAGACGATTGCCGATGAGGCGCGCCTTGTCGCCGCCAACCACGATCTTGATGCCGGCGTCGAGCTGGTCGAGCTTTGCCCCCGAGCCTTCGACGTCGACGCCTTCGATCGTCACGCCTGCGGCCTTGACGGTGATAACCGAGCCCGTACCATTGCCGAGAATGCGGGCCTTGCCATCGCCTTCGATCGTCAGCGGCTTGTCGATTTCGACCGGCCCGGCATGGTCGCCCATGCCGAGCCGGATCGTGTCGCCTGGCGCTGCCGCCTTCAGCGCGGCGACAAGCGCGCCGGGTTCCGCACGGACTGTTGTTTCCGCGCCGGTCACAGGGTGCGACGAGGCGGAAGCCAGCAACAGGGTGAGGAAAACGGCGCGCTTGCTCATGGCCTCAGGCCTTCTTCGG
>DATMTA010000202.1:0-10076 GCA_035565055.1 Ensifer sp. | reverse complement strand
AAGTATCGCGTCGAGGGCGATGTCGGTTATCTCCGCATCATCTCCTTCACCGAAAAGACCTTCGATGACCTGAAGAAGGCCATCGACAAGATCCAGGCTCAGGTGCCGGACGACAAGCTCAAGGGCTACGTGCTCGACCTTCGCCTCAACCCCGGCGGTCTGCTCGATCAGGCCATCGACGTGTCCGACGCCTTCCTCAACAAGGGCGAGATCGTCTCCACCCGTGGCCGCGAAGCGAGCGAAACCCGTCGCTTCGATGCCACCGAGGGCGATCTGTCGCATGGCAAGCCGATGATCGTTCTGGTCAACGGCGGTTCGGCCTCGGCATCGGAAATCGTCGCAGGCGCCCTGCAGGATCTGAAGCGCGCGACCGTGCTCGGCACGCGCTCCTTCGGCAAGGGCTCCGTCCAGACGATCATCCAGCTCGGCGACAGCGGCGCGCTGCGTCTGACGACGGCGCTCTACTACACGCCGTCGGGCCGCTCGATCCAGGGCACCGGCATCACGCCTGACATCAAGGTCGAGGAACCCGTTCCGGATGACCTGAAGGGCAAGGTCGAGGTCGAGGGCGAATCGAGCCTGTCCGGCCACATCAAGGGCCAGAGCGAGACGAACGAAGGCTCCGGCTCCATCGCGTATGTCCCGCCGGATCCGAAGGACGACGTCCAGCTTCACTACGCGCTCGACCTGCTGCGCGGCGTGAAGACGGACCCCTCCTTCCCGCCGGACCCGACCAAGGTAACGATGGCCAAGTAATGCACCCTGGCCCGGGCAGACGATAAACGTCACCCGGGCCACGGTTCCACACAGGCAAGAGCTTTCGTGAACAGCGACCTTCATGCGCCGCTCGGACAGAATCGCAAGGGGACGCCGAAGGGCGGTATCCCCTTGTCGCGCATTCTGGCGGGCTTGACCTGGGTCGCAGGCCTTGTGGTGATCGGCGGCATTTCCTTCTGGCCGTGGCTCTACGGCGATAGGCTACCCGACGCCCGGATGCCCGCGCCGCCGAAGGAAGCGGCAGCCAAGCCGCTGAATCCTGGCGGCAACCCGGGCGCCAATGTCAGCGCCCTGTCGAAGGGCAATGGCCAGGAAGGCGCCAATGTCGTCAGACAGACGATGGACGACGGCTCCGTCGTGACCACCTATTCGCCCAAGGCACGCGATGGATCCGGTCCGGTCATGATCAACACGAGCAAGACCCAGGAACGGCGACTGGCGGGGATGCCCAATCTCGACCTGATCGAAGATACGCCGGAGGGCAAGCTGCCTAAGATCGGACCCGACGGACTGCGCCCCTTCGATTATTATGCGCGCCCATGGTCCGGCGCACGCGGAACACGCATCGCCATCGTCGTCTCGGGCCTTGGCATCAGCCAGACGGGCACCATGCACGCCGTGCGCGATCTGCCGGAAGAGGTGACGCTCGCCTTCGCGGCCAATGGCAACAGCCTGTCGCGCTGGGTGCCCGAGGCACGCCGCAACGGCCACGAGGTGCTGCTGCAGGTTCCGATGGAACCTTTCGATTATCCGGATAACAATCCCGGTCCGGGAACCCTGGTAACCTCCAAGGGAACGGCGACCAACCTCGCCAACCTTCATCAGGATATGGCGCGGATGGACAGCTATACCGGCGTCATGAACTACCTGGGCGGCAAGTTTCTGGCCGATCCAGATGCGCTGGAACCCGTGATGCGCGATATCGCCGGGCGCGGGCTGATGTTCCTCGACGACGGCTCGACCGCACAATCGCTGAGCGGCCAGCTTGCCGGCGCACTGTCCATGCCGCACGCCTTTGCAAGCCTTACCCTCGACACCGAAGTCAATCAGACTGCCATCCTGAAGAAGCTGGACGATCTGGAGCGCATGGCTGCCCGCAACGGCACGGCCATCGGGGTCGCCGCCGGCTTCGACGAAAGCATTGCCGCCATCAAGAAATGGGTGGACGATGCGCAGGGGCGCGGGATAGAAATCGTCGGCGTATCCGCACTCGCCGACACCCCCGCAAAGAACTGAGAAGCCCATGAAAGATCACAAAATTCTCCGGGCGGAAGACCTGCCCTATCGCCCCTGCGTGGGCGTCATGGTGATCAACCGCGACGGCCTTGTCTGGGCGGGTCGCCGCATCCCGGAAGAGAATTCCGAATATGACGGTTCGCCGCAGCTCTGGCAGATGCCGCAGGGCGGTATCGACAAGGGCGAGGAGCCGCTGGAAGCGGCCTGGCGGGAACTCTACGAGGAGACCGGCATCAAGTCCGCAAGCCTGCTCGCCGAAGCACCGGACTGGATCAACTATGACCTGCCGGCGCAGCTGATCGGCATCGGCCTCAAGGGCAAGTATCGCGGCCAGACCCAGCGCTGGTTCGCCTTTCGCTTCGAAGGAAACGAGGACGAAATCGCCATCAACCCGCCGCCCGGCGGCCACGCCGCGGAATTCGACGCCTGGGAATGGAAGCGGATGGAAGAACTCCCGGAACTCATCGTTCCCTTCAAGCGCCAGGTCTATCTGAAGGTGGTCGACGCGTTTCGGCATCTCGGTGCCTGAAACAGGCATGAAAAAGGCCTCTCCGTTCAGCGCGAAGAGGCCTTCATCCTTGTCTTTGAAGTCTTATTCGGCTTCGTCTGCGGACGCCGCATTCAGCAGGCCGTAACGCTCTTCGCCGATCTTGGCGAGAAGCTCGAGCTGCGTTTCGAGGAAGTCGATATGGCCTTCCTCGTCGGACAGCAGGCCCTCGAAAAGCTGCATCGTGACGTAATCGCCAGCCTCATAACAGATTTCGCGCGACTTCTTGTAAGAGGTGCGGGCATCGTATTCGCCGGCGAGGTCGGCTTCCAGCACTTCCTTGACATTCTGGCCGATGCGCAACGGCGCGACCGTCTGCAGGTTCGGATGGCCTTCCAGGAAAATGATGCGCGCGATGATCTTGTCAGCGTGCTGCATTTCCTCGATCGACTCGGCCCGCTCCTTCTTGGCCAGCTTCTGGTAACCCCAGTCCTCAAGAAGGCGATAATGCAGCCAATATTGATTGACCGCGCCGAGCTCAAGGAACAGCGCCTCGTTCAGCCTCTCGATGACCTTCTGGTCGCCCTTCATATGGATCTCCTTATGGATGAAAATAATACCGCCCTGCTCCACTAAACCGGGAGCTTGAGCGATGTTCAAGTGTTTTCGAAAAAACGGAAACGATATCAGGCAACGCGAGGGTTGCGGCGCTCACGCAGCGCAGTCTTCTGCTCTTCTTCAAAGCGACGAAGCCGCTCCATGAAGTCGACCACCTTTTCATCGGCGAAATTGCGCTTGCGATGAAATTCTTCCGTCGTCGAAACGATGATATCAACGACATTGGGGAAACAGCCGCAGCAGCGGCCGCGCTTCTTCATGGCGTGATAGACCTTGCCCGGAACGATCAGCTGCCAGCAATCCTCTTCAAGAAACGCGTTGATGACATCGCGGATCTCGGCGTCGGTGATGAAATTGCAGCTACAGACCAGCATGGAAACCGTTCTATCTTGCTTCTGGCACTTCCGGACGCGAAAGCGCTTCACACTTTCGCTGGAATGGCCTTAAACCTATCTTCTAGGCTCCACTTTAATCAAAACCGGACCCTATTTGTCAAGATAGAAGACATGCCTAATCCATCAGCTTTTGTGAACGCTGCGTCCGCTCCCGGACCCATCCTTAACTGCCCCCGGCTTCAGACCTTCAGCTCGAGTTCGGCGAAATCTTCCGTTCCGAAAAAACGCTTGTAACGCTCGACCTCTGCGGGCTCACCCGTCGCCTTGCGGGGATTGTCGGAAAGTTTGACCGCGGGTCGGCCGTTGACATGAGAGACCTTGCAGACGATCGAAATCGGCAGCAGCCCCGGCGTGTCGCGTGGCGAGCAATCTGCAAAGTCGTTGGTGAGGTTCGTGCCCCAGCCAAAGCTCATACGCACGCGGCCTTCGAAATGGCGGTAGGTCTTGATGATCGTTTCGACATCGAGCCCGTCGGAAAAGACGAGCAGCTTGCCGCGCGGATCGCGTCCCTTCTTCTTCCACCAGTCGATGATCTTCTCGCCCCCCTCGATCGGTGGGGCGCTATCGGGACGGAAACCGGTCCAGTCCGCCACCCAGTCCGGCGCATTGCGCAGAAAGGATGCCGTGCCAAAGGCATCCGGCAGGACAATCAGCAGGTTGCCGCCGTAGAGCTGGCGCCAGTCCTCCAGAACCTGGTAAGGCGCATAGGCGAGCTCCGCGTCGCTCTGCGACAGCGCCGCCGCCACCATGGGCAGTTCATGCGCGTTGGTGCCCAGCGCTTCCAGATCGGTATCCATGGCAAGCAGCACGTTGGATGTGCCGGAAAATCCCTCGCCGATCCCTTCCTTCAGGGCCTCGACGCACCAACGCTGCCACAGGAACGAATGGCGCCGCCGCGTGCCGAAATCCGAAATCCTGAGCGCCGGATAGCGCTTCAGCGCCTCGACCTTCGCCCACATCCGCGCCTTGGCGCGCGCGTAAAGCACGTCCAGCTCAAACCGGCCAAAGCCTTTGAGCGCTGCGCGCGAACGCAGTTCGTTGATGATGGCGAGCGCTGGAATTTCCCACATGGTCGTCTCGCGCCAAGGGCCGGAGAAAGTCAGCTCATACTGGCCTTCCCGCTTTTCCAGCTGATATTCCGGCAGTCGGAAATCGGCGAGCCACTGCAGGAAATCCGGCGAGAAAATCTGCTTGCGGCCATAGAACGTGTTACCCGCCAGCCAGATCATCTCCTTCTTGGAGAAGCGCAGCGTGCGGGCGTGATCGAGCTGCTCGCGCAACTCGCCCTCATCGATGACGTCGGCCAGCCGCACGGTTTTCGTGCGGTTGATGAGCGAGAACTCGACGTTGACGTCCGAATATTGCTGCCAGATCATCTGCTGCATCAGCAGCTTGTAGAAATCGGTGTCGAGCAGACTGCGGACAATCGGGTCGAGTTTCCAGGCGTGGTTATAAACGCGGCGCGCCAGATCGGTCTTTGTCATGATGGCCTCCCCGACAGAGTTTAGGCGATGGTGACGCCGGTATCACGCATTCGAGCGATCATCATGACAACCGAGCCGCCGAGATCGATACCGCGGCAGGCCTCCAGCCGAACATCAGCCTTGAAACCGAGCGACACCGCATCGAGCGCCGAATAGGCGACGCAATAATCGGTCGCCAGTCCGCACAGCGTCACCGTATCGATGCCGCGTTCCTTGAGATAGCCGCCAAGTCCGGTCGGTGTCTTGTGATCATTCTCGAAGAAGGCGGAGTAGCTGTCGATGCCGATCCGGAAGCCCTTGCGGATCACCATCTCGGCCTTCGTCCAGACGAGCGCCGGGTGAAACGCCGCACCTTGCGTCCCCTGCACGCAATGGTCCGGCCAGAGCGTCTGACGTCCGTAGGGCATGTCGATATCGGTGAAGGCCTGCTTGCCCGGATGCGACGAGGCAAAGCTGGAATGCCCGGCCGGATGCCAGTCCTGTGTCAGCACGACATGGTCGAATTCGCCGATCAGCCGGTTGACGGCGGGCAGGATCGCGTCTCCATCCGCCACGGCGAGCTTGCCGCCCGGGCAGAAATCGTTTTGCACGTCGATGACGATCAACGCCTTGCCGCTCATGCCACTCTCCATTGGCATCCGGAGCGCCTGCGATCTTCAGAAATCTGCAAAGGCACTCTAACATTTTGAATTTTCGCATCGAAGGGAAATCACAGTTCGCCTTTCGCCACAAGCCGCGTTCAATGAAAATTGCGTCCCTTCGGCATGACCTCCGCCGCCGGAATGTGGCGCGGCACCAAGGCAGGCGGCCTGGAAGGTGCCGATCCCGGACCTGCTGTAGGCGCAGAATCCGGCGAACCGCCCCGTCGCCAATAATCCTCGCTCCGCTTTTCGCGTTGATCAACCCCCGGCCGGCGCACCTCATCCGCCCGCGCCAGGCTCTCCAGATCAGCCCCTTGCGCCTCCAGAAGGCCGAGCAGGGGCGAAATGTCCTCTATATGCTCGGCCACAAGATGCGTGACACCCTCGGCACTCTGTAAGCGCCCACGCACCTTGACGAGCCGCGCGCCCATCACGACCGGCCGGAACTGTTCGAACACTTTCGGCCAGACGATGACATTCAGAACCCCGGTCTCGTCCTCCAGCGTCATGAAGATCACGCCCTTGGCCGTCCCCGGCCGCTGGCGCACGAGCACCAGACCCGCACCCGTCAGCCGCTTGCCGTTAGTCGACGTCTTGACCCGTTCGGAGGTTCCAACCCCCATGGCGGAAAGCTTGTCGCGCAGGAAGGAAAGCGGATGCGCTTTCAACGATAGAGAGAGATAGCGATAATCCTGCACCACGTGTTCGCTGTCGCGCATCTTGGGAAGGAGAACCTGCGGCTCGGCCTGAATACCCTCAATGGCCTCCGCCCGCCCCTTTGCCGCCTCGAAAAGCGGCATGGCCTCGGCCGCGGATTTCTTGTCGAGTGCGCGGGCCTCCCACAGCGCCTGGCGCCGGTCGAGCCCCATGGACCGGAAGCAATCGGCATCCGCCAGCCGCTCGATCGTGCTACGCGTGAGACCCGAGCGGAGCCAGAGCGCCCGGATCGAGGGATAGCCCGCACCGCGATGGGCCACGAGCTTCTTCATGTCCTCTTCGCTCAGTCCCTTGATCTGATGGAAGCCGAGCCGGACCGCCCGCGTCGTCGCGATGACCCCCGCCATGGACCGGTGCGCCGGCGCGATACGGCGCGGATCGAAGCGCGCCTCTTCCAGCGTCGAATCCCAGTCCGACAGATTCACATCCACCGGCCGCACCTCGACGCCATGTTCGCGGGCATCGCGGACAAGCTGGCCTGGTGCATAAAAACCCATCGGCTGGGAATTGAGGATCGCGGCGCAGAACACATCCGGATATTTCGCCTTCAGCCAGCAGGAGGCATAGACGAGCAGCGCGAAGGAGGCGGCATGACTTTCGGGGAACCCATAATCCCCGAACCCCTCGATCTGCTGGAAGCAGCGCAACGCGAACTCGGCCTCGTAGCCATTGGCGACCATGCCCGCGACCATCTTGTGGCGAAACTCATGGATCGTGCCGAGCCGCCGGAAGGTTGCCATGGCGCGGCGCAACTGGTCAGCCTCGCCCGGCGTGAAGCCGGCTGCCACGATGGCGATCTTCATCGCCTGTTCCTGGAACAGCGGCACGCCGAGCGTCCGGTTCAACACCGCCTTCAGTTCCTCCTTCGGATAAGTAACCTCCTCCTTCCCCTGTCGGCGCTTCAGATAAGGATGCACCATGCCGCCCTGGATAGGACCGGGGCGCACGATCGCCACCTCAATCACGAGATCATAGAATTCCTTCGGCTTGAGCCGCGGCAGCATCGACATCTGCGCCCGACTTTCGATCTGGAAGACCCCGATCGTATCGGCACGGGTCGCCATCTCGTAGACGAAACCCTGTTCCTTCGGCATGGAGGCGAGCGTCATCGGCTGCTGATAATGATTTTCCAGAAGCTTGAAGGCCTTGGCGATACAGGTCAGCATCCCGAGCGCCAGAACGTCGATCTTCAGGATGCCCAGCGCATCGAGATCGTTCTTGTCCCACTCGACCATGGTCCGCTCGTCCATGGCCGTCGGCATGATCGGCACGACCTCGTCCAGCCGGTCGCGGGTGATGACGAAGCCGCCGGAATGCTGTGTCAGATGACGCGGGAACCCCATCAGCGTCGAGGCATGGTCAAGTACCCGCCGCGTCAGCGGATCGCGAATGTCCAGACCGGCGGCGCGCGCCTCGCGCTCGCTCAAATCCTTGGTCGACCAGCCCCAGATTGCCCCGGAGAGTGCCGACTGCACATCCTCCGAAAGCCCAAGCGCTTTCGCCGTTTCCCGTCCGGCCGAACGTGCCCGATAGGTCGTCACCGCGGCGGCAAGCCCCGCATGGTCTCGACCGTAACGGTCGTAAATATATTCGATCACCTCGTCGCGCCGCCCATGTTCGAAATCGACATCGATATCGGGCGGCTCGCGCCGTTCAGGCGAGATGAAACGCTCGAAGAGCAGATCCGTCAGGTTGGGATTGACCTCGGTGATGCCGATGCAGAAACAAACCGTCGAATTGGCGGCCGACCCGCGCCCCTGGCAGAGAATGCCGCGCGATCGCGCGAAATGGACCAGGTTGCGCACCGTCAGAAAATAGGGCTCGTATTCAAGCTCGGCGATGATCGAAAGCTCATGCTCGATCTGTCCGGCGACCTTCTCCGGCACGCCTTCCGGATAGCGCTCCGCCGCACCCTCATAAGCCAGCCGGCGGAGCGTTGCTGCGGGTGTTTCGCCGGAGAAGGATTCATCCGGATATTGATATTTCAGCTCATCGAGCGAGAAGCGCAACCGGGCAAAAAAATGCTGCGCATTGTCGAGAGCGTGTGGATAGTCGCGGAAAATCCGCGCCATTTCCGCAGGCCCCTTCAGATGCCGCTCGGCATTGGCCGCGAGCAGAAACCCGGCATCCGCGACTTTCACCCGATGGCGGATCGCCGCGACGATATCAGCGAGGGGGCGACGCACCACGTCATGATAGAAAGGCTCGTTGAGCGCGACAGGAGCAACACCGCAACTCTCCGCCAGCGCTGACAGCCAGCCGAACGTCAGCCGGTCATTCCCATCGTAGCGCGCCGAAAGACCGAGATGCACGGCATCGCCGAAACGGGTTTTGAGGCGGGCGAGAAGCGCTGCCAGTGGATCGCTTTCCTGATCGGCCGGCGGCAGGACGATCAGAAGCAGGCCTTCCGCCCATTCCATCAGATCGGCTTCGAAGAGCTGGCAGGTGCCCTTTTCGGCGCGCATGTTGCCGGCACTCAGCATACGGCAGAGCCGGCCCCAGGCGGCGCGGTCAACCGGATAGGCGAGAATGTCCGGTGTTGCGTCGCTGAAGACGAGTCGCGCGCCGGGTTTATAAGGAAAGCTGCGGTCCTTGGCGGTCAGATGCGCCCGCACGACACCCGCCACGGTGTTGCGGTCGGCAAGGCCGAGACCGGACAGACCCGCTGCCTTCGCGGCATCCACCATTTCCTCCGGGTGGGATGCTCCCTCAAGAAAGGAGAAATTGCTGCGTGCGCCCAGTTCCGGAAAGCCATGCTCGGGGAAAGTTGTCATGCGAAGACCCCATGCATGAACCAGCGCGGCGGCAGTGTTCCCACGCCGTAAAGCCCCTCACGATAGAGCCAGAAGCGCCGCCCGCCCTGATCCTCGATGCGGAAATAGTCGCGCGGGTGTGCTGCCTCGCCATCGATCCACCATTCCGCCTCGATCCGCTCCGGCCCTTCCGCGCGGCTGACGCGATGGAACGTGCGCCGCCAGCGAAAGGTGATCGGCGGGCCTTCCGGCACTTCGGCGATGGCTTCCACCGGCTCGGGATGTGCAAAAAGCCGCATGGGCCGAAGCCGCGCAGGCCAACTTCTCTGCTGCGGGCCATCCATCAGATCGCGGCTGAAAGGGGCAAGCGCCGAGGCGCGTTCCGGAACATGGCTCTCGTTGAGAACCGGCACGCGGACCACGCCGCCGCCAAGCCGCGCCTCGACCTTGCCGACGAAGTCATCGAGCGACAGGTCAGAGCGTCCGGCACTGGCGAAATCCGGCTGCACCGGGTCAAGCGGCCCGGTCGCCAGAACCGAAAGCCGCACCGTTTCGAACCCGTAGCCCGCATCGAAATCGTCGTGAATGGCGGCAAGGCGCTCGCGGAAGAGGCCGGCAATGCGCGCGGCTGCCTTCAACGGCGCAGGGGCACGGACGGCAATCGACACGACCTTGCCATCCACCCGGTAGAGCGTCAGCGCAAAACTGAGCCCGCCGAGACCGCGCTGCGTCAACACCTCCTCCAGATTGCCGCCGAGATGCTGGGCCAGCGCCAGAATATCTTCCTCGCCCGTCACCGGCTCGGCGAGCTGCCGCTCGGCGGACAGGGCGGCGACCGGCAGGCGGGGCGAGACGGGCTCGCCTTCACGCCCCAAGGCCTGATCGAGCCGGGTCAGCACAGCCGGCCCGAAGCGGCGGGCGAGCGCCTTCTTGCTGTCCACCAGCTGCGAGCGGTGGTGCACCAGGAA
>DATMTA010000201.1:0-49491 GCA_035565055.1 Ensifer sp. | reverse complement strand
GTGGCGCACGTCATTGGGCTCGGGCTGAAAGACAGACTCAGTGCTTCTCGGCCAGCACGAAATCGTGCTTCACATCCCAGAATTCGCCGTCGAAGCCATAGGTTTTCGCCCTTGCCGGGTCGTTCGTCTTGTCGAACTTTGCCAGTAGGCTTTCCTTCACGCCGAAGACAGCATCCGAGTTGATGTACGGATCCTCCGGATCGAAGATATGCGTCGTCAGGGTCTCGAAACCATCGGCCTTGATGATGTAGTGCAGGTGCGCCGGCCGGTAGGGATGGCGGCCGAGTGCCACCAGCAACTGGCCGACGGGGCCGTCATTGGGGATCGGATAGAATTTCGGCTTCACGGCCCGGAACCAGTAGCGGCCGTCCGCACCCGTCGTGAACATGCCGCGCAGGTTGAAGTCGGGCTGCAGGCCCTTCTGCTGGACATCGTAGAAGCCTTCGTCATTGGCCTGCCAGACATCGATGACAGCCCCTTTGATCGGGTTGCCCTTCGTGTCGAGGATGCGGCCTTCGATGTACATGTCCTCGCCCTTCTGGTCGAGGCAGATATTGGCGCCCATCTCCATCATGGGCGCACCATCGACGTGGAAGGGACCGAGCACGGTCGATTCCGAGGCACCCGACGGCTTGCGGTTGTTGATCGCATCCACCAGCATCGAAACGCCGAGAATGTCGGACAGAAGAATATATTCCTGCCGCCATTCGTTGCAGATCTGGCCGGTCTTCGTCAGGAACATGATCGCCTCGAACCATTCGTCCTGGGTCGGCTCCAGTTCCTTCACCGCCTCATGCAGCTTGCGGGTAATGACCTCCATCACCTGCTTGAGACGCGGATTTTCAGCCTTCGCGTTTCGCCCCGTCACGACCTCGACAGAGTTCTCTTCGGAGAAAAAGCCTTTCTCATGCGCTTCCATGATCGTCTCCTTATCTGGACAAGACTGTCTTCAACACACGGCGCAATTCCGCGACCGGATCGGCCACGCCATTGGCCGAGCGCCACGCGACATGGTGGTCGGGACGCACGAGAAGCGCGCCGCTATCGGAAATCTCGCTGATCCGCGCCCAATCGCCGGTGAAATCCTGCCATGGACGGCGGGGACCGATGATGTGGACATTGATCTCCAGGCCGAATTCCGCGCCGACCGCCGCAGCCGCCTTGGCCCAGCCGGCGCCGCCCGGCCCGGTGAGAAGGCTGAACTTGCCGTGGCCGCAAAGATCGAGCGTCGAAGCCTTCGCACCGGCATCCGAGAAGAGCCAGGCATGGGGGATGCGCGCGCCCGGCCAGCTTGTTTGCTGGAAATGCAGGTCGGCATCCTCAGTGAACGGAGGTTCGGGCTGACCGTCTGTTTCGATGGCGTTCGACTTGTAGCGCTGGTTCATTTCCACGCCGTGGGCGTCGAATTCATAGACCTTGTTGGCGATGGCCTCGCGGATCGCGTTGCGCTGCGCCTCGGCTTCCGGCGTCGTGCCACAACGGGCGTCCATGTTTTCCTGCATCTTCACCGGATCGACGGAGTCGAGCAGACCGAGCGACTTGAAGATCGGACCGAATTCGTCGATCGACTTGTTGGCGCGGGTGACGATCTGGCGCGCGACCGGCGCACGTTCGGCGCTGTAGCTCTCGAGCAGGCCCATTCCGGCCTCGCCCTTGACGACCATGGCCACTTTCCAGGCCAGGTTGAAGGCATCCTGGATCGAGGTGTTGGAGCCAAGACCGTTCGACGGCGGATGACGATGCGCCGCATCGCCCATGATGAAGACGCGGTCCTTCTGGAGATGCGTGGCGAACATGTTGTTCACCGTCCAGGTGCTGGTCGAGGTGATTTCGATCGGGATATCCGGATCGCCGATCAGGTCGCGTGCGACCTTGGTGGCGAAGGCGTCATCGACCTGCGGTGCAGGCTGGTTGATGTCATAGCCCCAGTTGATCAGCCATTCGTTCCACGGGCGCACCATGCGCACGAGGCCCATGCCGATACCGCCGACATCGGCACCCGGCTGCATGACCCAGTAGAGCACCGAGGGACGGTGGGCGACATATTTGGTGAGGTCCGCCTTGAAGACGATGTTCATGGACCCGGCCACGCCCATCTTGCCCTCGAAGGGAAGGCCGGCATGTTCGGCCACCTTGGAATTGCTGCCGTCGGCGCCGATCAGGAACTTCGAATGCACCGTGAATTCGGCACCCGTCAGCCGGTCGCGGCAGGTGGTGGTGACGCCATTGGCATCCTGGACATGCGAGACATATTCCGTCGACATGCGCGGCTGCGTGCCGCGCGAACAGGCCGTGTTGAGCAGGATCGGCTCGAAATAGGTCTGCGGCAGGTCGTTCATCAGGCTCGGCGACGACAGGAGATGCTCGGCCTTGGACTTGGGATGCGTGCCCCAGCTGTACATGCGGCCGATTTCCTCGCCGGCGATCGACGTGCAGAACACGTTGTTGCCGAGATATTCCTGCGCCGTGGCATAGAGATACGCCTCCTGCTCGACCTCGAGACCGAGATCGCGGATGACTTCCATCGTGCGCTGGTTGGTAATATGCGCGCGCGGTGTATTGGCGAGCCAGCGGTAGCGGTTGATCGCCATGTTCTCGATGCCGTAGCTCGACAGCAGCGCCGCCGTCGCGCCGCCCGCCGGACCCATGCCGACAATCAGAACGTCAGTTGAATAGTTAGCCATTGAAACCTCCCTTACGAGTATCTTGAGGATTGTGATCCGAACCGTTCAGGACAAGCCTGCGCCGGACCGGGAAAAGCTGGATGCCGGTGCGGGCCGAAAACAGCCCCCAGAGCCCGGCGGGCGCGAAGATCATGGTGGCGATCCCGATGAAGCCCAGAATGAGAAGATAGACCGAGCCGAAATCGGAAAGGGTCTTCTGCAGCACGAAGAAGACGATCATTCCGACGATCGGCCCCTCGATCGTTCCGATGCCGCCAATGACCACGATGAAGAGCACATAGGCCGTCCAGTCGGTCACTGAGAAGGCCGCATCCGGCGAAATGCGCGCCTTCTGCAGATAGATCAGCGCGCCGGTGATGCCGGTCACGAAGGCGGTGGTCAGGTAGACGAAGACCTTCATGCGCTGGGCATTGACGCCGAGTGCGCGGGCGGCCGTTTCGTTGTCGCGCACGGCGGCAAGGCCGAGCCCCTGGCGGGTGCGCAGGATGCGGTAGAAGAGCAGCACGGTCGCAGCCGCCAGAAGCAGCGCGAACCAGTAGGCGATCGCGTCGCTCGCCTGCGATGTCTTCATGTCGAACGTGTCCTTGAGGAACTCGACGCCGAACATGGCCTTGCGCGCTTCGCCGGGAAGCGAGGTTCCCGTACCGCCGCCCAAGGCCTTCCACTGGGCGACGACGAGACGGACAGCCTCGGCGATCACCCAGGTGCCGACCCCGAAATAGGCGCCCTGCAGGCGGAAGGAGAAGAAGCCTGCGGGAATGGCGAGCAGCACGGCAAAGAGCCCTGCCAAGAGCGTTGCCAGAAGCGGATCGACACCCAGAAGGATCACCATGCCGAACATGGAATAGGCGCCGAAACCGACGAAGGCCTGCTGCCCGATGGACAGGAGCCCGGCGTAGCCGGCGAGCAGGTTCCAGTTCTGCGCGAGCACGAGCATGGTCAGGATGAAGAACAGGTCCTGCACGATGTCGCGGGAGACGATGAAGGGTGCTGCGGCGGCAACGACGACCACCAGGATCGCGGCGACGCCGAAAAGGCCCGAGGCACGCGTTCCGGTCTTCGTCGTCCAGGTTTGAGCTGTTGAACTCATCGCATCACCTCAATCGACTGCGCGCGGGAAGAAGCCGCGCGGCTTGAAGGCCAGCACGGCCAGGAAGGCGATGTGACCTGCGAGAATCTGCCATTCCGGATTGATCGTCGCGCCGATCGTCTGGGCAACACCCAGCACGACACCGCCGGCGAGTGTGCCCCAGAGCGAACCGAGCCCGCCGATGATCACAGCCTCGAATGCGTAGATGAGACGTGACGGGCCAGCGGAGGGATCGAAATTGGCGCGGGTTCCGAGATAGAGGGCGGCAACCGTCACGACCACCATGGCCAGGCCCGTCGCGGTCGCGAAGATGCGCTGCGGACGAATGCCCATCAGGCCGGCCGTGACCGGATCGTCGGACGTCGCACGGAAGGCGCGGCCGATCGGGGCGCGGTAGATCAGCGTGTTGAGGCCGACGATGACGACGATCGCCGAAAGGAAGGTCAGGAGCGGCATGACGCCGATATTGATCGCGCCGAGCGGGATGGTCGCCGACTCGAGCGAACCGAGCGGCACACGCCGGCTGTCGGCGGCGAAGCCTTGCAGCAGTCCGTTCTGGATGATGATCGACAGCCCGAACGTCACGAGAAGCGGCGGCAGGATATCCTTGCCGAGCGTCCGGTTGAGCAGGAAATATTGCAGCAGCCAGCCGGCACCGAACATCAGCGGCGCAGCAATCAGCGCCGAGACGAACGGATTGAGACCGAGCATCGAGGTGATCGTCAGGATCGCGAAGGCGGCGAAGATGATCAGGTCGCCATGGGCGAGGTTCACCAGCCGCATGATGCCGAACACGATGCTGAGCCCGGCGGCAAAGAGTGCGTAGAGCCCGCCAAGCAGGATGCCCTGGACAAGCGTATCAATGATGTTCATGGACGCCCGCTCCAAAATAGGCCGCGTGGATCGCCTCGCGCGAGACCTCCGACGACCGGCCAGACAATGTGATGCGGCCTTCCATCATGCAGTAGACCCGGTCCGCGACCTTCAGCGCATGGCCGATATCCTGCTCGACGATGACGATGGAAGCGCCGGACGCCTTGATCTGCGGAAAGGCCGCGTAGATATCCTTGATCACCACGGGCGCGAGCCCGAGGCTGATTTCGTCGCACAGAAGAACCTTCGGATTGGACATGAGCGCCCGCCCGATGGCCACCATCTGCTGCTGGCCGCCGGAAAGCGCCGTGCCCGGCGAATGGCGCCGCTCTTTCAGGATCGGGAAGAGATCGTAGATGCGGGCGAGGTTCCACGCCCCGCTGCCCTTCGTCCCATAGGCCCCGATCAGCAGGTTTTCCTCGACGGTCAGCGAGGGGAAAAGCTTGCGGCCTTCCGGTACCATGGCGATGCCGCGCGTGACGATCTCGGGCGAGGCAAGCGCACCGATCGGCTGGCCCTCGAACAGGATCTGTTCGGGCGCGCTGGCAAGCACGCCGGAAATCGCCCGCATCAGCGTGGTCTTGCCCGCACCGTTCGCGCCGATGACGGCAACGGTCTCGCCGGCTTCGAGCGTGATGTCGATGCCGAAAAGCGCCTGGAAGTCGCCGTAGCGCGCGGTGAGCGCATGTGTCTGAAGAAGCGTCATTACACCTCCATCCCCAGATAGATTTCGCGGACTTCCTGCGAATTCATCATGTCCTGCGGCGTGCCGAGCCCGAGAACGCGGCCGAAATGCAGGACAAGCAGGCGGTCGACCACCGAATTGAGAGCGTGCAGAACATGCTCGATCCAGATGACCGTGACCCCGCGGCGGTGAACGGCGCGAATGGTCTCCACGAGCACCGCGCATTCGCCCTCGGTCAGCCCGCCGGCAATTTCGTCGAGCAGCAGCAATTTCGGCTTGGTGGCCAGCGCGCGCGCCAGTTCCAGCCGCTTGCGCTGCAGGAGCGAGAGGCTTCCCGCCGGCTTGTTCGCCTCGGCAATCAGGCCGGTTTCGACGAGAATTTCGGCGCATTCGGACGCCACTTCACGCTCGCCCCTCTGCTGGCCGAACGCGCCGGCCACGAGGAGATTTTCGAAGACGGTCAGCTTCTCGAAGGGTTGCGGGATCTGGAATGTCCGGCCGATCCCCGAGAGACAGCGCTGCATCGGACTGACGCGGGTCACGTCTTCCCCAAGGAAGCGGATCGAGCCCTTGTCGGCGCCGATCGTGCCCGTGATCAGGTTGAAGAGCGTGGACTTGCCGGCGCCATTCGGGCCGATGATGCCCAGCGCCTCGCCTTCGGTCACCGAGAAGGTGATGCCGTCGGCCACCGTCAGTGCTCCGAAGGATTTGGAAATCCCGTCAAGTTGCAGAAGTGTCATTACCCGTACCCCAAGGACATGCCAGACCGGCGGCAAGCCGCCGGCCTGCACTGGACCATCAGCTCAGCGCTTCCATCTTGCCGCCGAGCGGAACCTGCGGCGCTGTCGAATTTTCGACGACGACGAGTTCATAGGAACCGCCATCCTTGAGGCGCCACTGGCCGCCGACCAGCGGCGTCTTGGCGATGTTCTTCTGCGCAAACGGCGGCAGCTTGTCGCTGCCCCAGGCCACCGGCCCGACCAGCGTATCAAGCTTGGTCTTGCCGATTTCGGCCGCAACGGCTTCGCCGTCGGTCGGATCCTCGGCACGCTTCATGACGTCGGCTGCGAGTTCGAAGAGCGCGTGCGCGAAGCCGATCGGCTGCGTCCAGGGGCGGTTGGTCACCTTGGTGAATTCCGCGGCGACGTCCGCTGCCGACTGGCCCGTCAGCGAGGACTTGAACGGATGCGTCGGCGTCCACCAGACTTCCGTCGACAGGTTGTGGCCGCCCTTGCCCAGCGCTTCCACGGCCTGCGGGAAGAGCATAGCCTTGCCGATCGATGCGATCTTCGGCTTCAGGCCCTGCTGCTTGGCTTGGTTCCAGAACGTCGTCAGGTCCGGCGGGATCATGACGCCGGTCAGGATTTCGCAATTCGCCTTCTTGAACGCTGAAATCTGCGCGGAGAAATCGTCCGTCATGTTCTGGTAGCGGCCCGGATCGGTAAGCGTATAGCCCTTCTCCTTGAGAACCGGCGGGAAGCCGACATTCGGATCGCCCCAGGCATTGCCGTCGCCGTCATTGGGGAAGAGACCGCCGACCTGCTTGTTGGTCGCGATCTGCGACCACATGCCGGTATAGACGGCGATGACGTCTTCAAGGCCCCAGAAGAAATGATAGGCGAAGTTGAAGGGCTTCCAGCTCTTCGGGTCGCCGGGATTGCCTTGCTGGCCGATGAACCAGGGCTGCCACGGGGCGACCGTCGAGATGCACGGCACTTCCTCGCTCTCGCAGGTGGTGGAAACCGGATTGGTGGTCTCCGGCGTCGAGGCGACCAGCATCAGGTTGATCTTGTCGTTGACGATCAGTTCCTTGGCGACTTCCGCCGCGCGGTTCGGGTTCGACTGGCTGTCCTTGACGACGACCTCGAACTTGTCGCCGAAGGATTTCAGGAACGTGTCGATGACGAACTTGTCAGCCTCGCCGAAACCCGCCAGCGGGCCGGTCTGCGGGCTCACATAGCCCAGCTTGATCTTGCCGCCCTTTGCGAGAGCCGGCATTGCCAGTCCCGCAGTTCCGGCCAAAGCGCCGGCGGCTGCGGTGGTCTTCAGAAAATCGCGTCTCGTAAACATGCATCTCACTCCCTGTTGCATGATTTGAGTGTCATTGCGTCTGCTCAAGTCTCCGGCCGGTCGCCCTCCCAGGCGGCCTGCAGGAGAGCCCGGATCGACGCACGGTCGATAGGCCGGGGATTCCAGTAGGGGTTTTCCGCCGCGATATCGGCGGCGCGGTCGAGATTGGCTTCCTCGAAGCCGATGTCCTTCAGCGACAGCGGCGCGCCCAGCGAGCGCGAGAAATCGTGCAGCGCCGCGCCCGGTGCCGCGCCAAAAATCTCTGCGATCGGCGCCAGCAGCTCCGGCACCGCAACGGCATTGTAGGCCGTCGTATAGGGCAGCATGATCGCGTGCGTTTCGGCGTGCGGCGTGTCGAAACTGCCGCCCAGCGTGTGGCAGATCTTGTGATGCAGCGCCATGCCGACCGTACCCAGCACCGTGCCGGCCAGCCAGCAGGCATATTGCGCTTCGGCCCGCAGATCGAGATCGCCGGGCTTTTCGATGAGGCCCGGCAGCGATGCCTTGAAGCTGCGGAAGGATTCCACCGCCATCATCGTCGAGATCGGATTGCGATCCTTGGCGTAAAGACCTTCCATCGCATGTGCGAGCGCGTTGAGCGCGCTGACGATCGTCATCTGCTTCGGCAGGCCGACCGTCAGTTCGGGATCGTAGATGACAACGTCCGGCAGGATGGCAACGTCGCGGATCGTGGTCTTGCGGCCGTTCTCCGTCTGGCCGAGGATCGGCGTCACTTCCGATCCGGCATAGGTTGTCGGGATGGTGATCTGCGGCACGCCGGTGCGCAGCGCGATCGCCTTGCCCAGACCCGTAGTGGAACCACCGCCGAAGGAAATCACGCAATCCGCGCCGGCGCGCTGAAGCGCGGCCACAGCGTTGTCCGTCACATTCACCGGCGTGTGCATGACGGCGCCTGCAAACGTTCCGGCGCTCAAAGCCCCAAGCTCATTTGCAAGATGCTCCGCGTCCTGCGCCTGATGCGGCGTTGAAAGCACCATCGCACGCTTTTTTCCGAGCTTTGCAACCCAGTCGCCGGCGTCGCGGCGCTTGCCCGCACCGAAGACAACCGTGGCCCGATTGGCCTGATAGACGAAATCACGGCTCATCGCAGTCCCTCCTGTCGCGTCCGCACCATCACGAAGGTGCAATCCAGTTCGCAGCGCCCAGAGGCCGTCCGGAAACGCTTGATCAGTTCCGGCTTCACCGCGAAAAGCGGATCGGCGTCAAGGGCAGGATCATCCGCATCGAAGATGTGGGTGGTGATGGTCTCGAAGCCCTCGGCAGCGATGTGAAACTGCACATGAGCTGGTCGACGCGGCGGAAACCCGGCGCTCTGGAGCAACGCGCCCGCGGGCCCGTCCAGCGGCACCGGATAGCCGGCCGGCATGATCGTTCGATAGTGGAAGCGTCCCGCGTCGTCAGTGGTGAACCGGCCGCGCAGATTGAATTCCGGCTGGTGGTCGGGCTCCTGGTTTTCGTAGAAACCTTCGGAATTGGCCTGCCAGGTCGTCACCCGCGCACCGCTGATCGGCTGTCCGTCGAGGTCCAGTACCCGGCCGGACACGCTGAGCGGCTCGCCCTTCCCATCGAGGCTGATATTCGCGCCGAGCGGCCGCGCCGGCGTGTCGCCGCGGTAAAAGGGGCCGCGCGCGGTGTTGGGCGTCGCAGCGGCCGGACGGCGATCATTGAGTTCTTCCACGAGGGCGGAAATTCCGAACAGATCGGACATGAGCATCCATTCGTCACGACGCTCGTCGCTGTAGTCGCCAATGTCTTTCAGGAGAGAAATAAACGCGCGCCACTCTTCCCGCGACGGCCGCAACTCCCGCACCAAAGCCTGCAAGTGGGAGGCGAAGGCGATCAGCGTCGCCGGCAATTTACCGCTCTGCCGGTCGCCGAACCGCTCGGCGAACAGGTCCGATGTGACAGACTTTCCGGTCACTGCTTTGCTGGGCGTTATCGCCACGAATGTTCCTCCCAGAACTTCTCCCTGTTTCCAAGCTAGCAGAACCAAAAAGATGTTTGATCATTTCTTTGCGTAATAATATAAGTTTTTGGTATGAAGATTGATGAAAAACATCTGGTGCAGTTGGCAGCGGTGGTGGCGGCGGGTGGCGTGGTCGAAGGCGCGACGCTGCTGGGCCTGACCCAACCGGCAGTTTCCCGCACGCTTGCCCTTCTGGAGAAACGTGTGGGCGAGCCGCTTTTCGTCAGGGGCAGACGTCCCCTGCAACCGACGCCTCTGGGCCGGGAGCTCGCGCAGCACGGAATGGCCGTCATCGCGGCCTCCCGCAAGGCGGCGGAAGCCATCGACAGTTTCCGCCTGGGGCGCAGCGGCGTGGTTCGCGTTGGTGGCACGCCCTACTTCATGGATGGGCTGATCGCAGGAATGGCCGCCGACTTCCAGACCACGCACGCCGATGTGCGGATCGAACAGAGCTACGGCTATATCGGCGAACTCAAGTCGGGGCTGACGACCGGGCAGCTCGATCTCGCCATTTGTCCGATCGCGCTGCTTGATGAGGGGTCTGGCCTCATCGCAAAGGAAATCCTGCCCGGGCGCAATGTGGTGGCCTGCAGGCTTACCCATCCGCTCCTCATGAGCCGGAAGCTTCGGCCCGCCTCGTTGCTGGACTATCCCTGGATAGCGCCGCCGCCGACCAGCCCGCTGCTTGCGGACCTGCATAGTCTGCTTCTTTCGCTGGGCGCGACGGAAGCCAAGATCCGCTATTCGGGCGGTTCCCTGATGAATGTGGTGAACTACCTGAAGGGATCGGATGCCTTGACTATTCTGCCCCATTCGACGGTCTTTTCACTGCGCAATGAAAGGTCGATTACAGCGCTACCCGTGCCCATCCCCCATCCCGAACGTGCGCTGGTTCTTCTCAGACAGAAGGATGCCCCAACCATGCCGGCCGTCGAGAATTTTGCCAAACATATCGCCCGCCGCTTCGAGGAGCTGAGACATCTGATCGAGCGTCACGAACAGGCGGTTGTCTGGGGCGGATGAGGCAGGCCTTGCGCCGTCATCCTTCCAGGAGATCGCCATCAGCAAAGCGATACCCGACACCTGCTTCGGTTCTGATGATTTTCGGTTCCGCCGAGTTGCGCTCGATCTTCTGACGAAGTTGGCCAATGAAGACGCGAAGATAATGGAGGTCTTCATCATGCGCTGGCCCCCAGACGGAAGTCAGGAGGGTCCTGTGGGTGACGACGCGGCCGGCATGGCGGGAGAGCAGGACGAGAAGGTCGTATTCCTTCGGGGTCAGCTTGATCGCGTTGCCGTCGCGCGAGACGATGCGGCGTTGCGTGTCGATCTCCAGGCCGTCGACGGTGAAATGCGTGGCGACCACGCTTTCCTTGTTCTTCCGGCGCAGCGCCGTCCTGATCCGGGCGGTCAATTCTCCGATGCCGAAGGGCTTTTCGACATAGTCGTCCGCACCAAGATCGAGAGAGGCGATTTTCTCGCTCTCGCGGTCTCGGGCAGAAAGGATGATGATCGGGATCTCCGACCAGCCGCGCAGCTGTGCCACGACCTCCTTGCCATCCATGTCCGGCAGGCCGAGATCGAGGATCACGACATCGGGGGCGGCGGTGGCGACCGCCTTGAGGGCTTCCGCGCCGGTTGCCGCTTCCACGACGTCGTAGCCGGCGGCATTCAGCGCAGGCTTGAGGAAACGCTGGATCTGCGGCTCGTCGTCGACGACCAGAATGCGGTCCAAGCTCATGCGTCGTTCCTCGCGGGTTTCAGAGGAAACCGCATGGTGATGCGGGTTCCCCGTTTCTTGAGCGCCGGGCTCTCGGCCTTGATCGTGCCGCCCATGGCTTCGATAAAGCCGCGCGCGATGGAAAGGCCAAGGCCGGTTCCCGGCGCGCGACCATCGCTCTTGCCGCGTCGATAGAACTTTTCGAAGACCCGTTCCAGCTCTTCCGGCGGGATGCCCTTGCCGAGATCGGTGACGGAGATGATCACCGCCTCGCCATCGCGCCGCGCATAGACATGGATCGGCTCCGTGCCGCCATATTTGACCGCGTTGTCGAGCAGGTTGAACAGAACCTGTCCGAGAAGCACGCTGTCGGCCTCGATCAGCGGCAGGTCGCTCGCCAGCCCGGTCTCGATGCTGCGCCCAGGGAAATATTTGCGCGCCCGCTCGACAGCCGTGCGGACGACATCGGCCACGTCCACCCAATCGCGGGTGAATTTCAGCGCGCCGGACTCGATGCGGCTCATGTCGAGAAGGTTGGCGACGAAGCGGGACAGGCGGTCGCTTTCCTGCTCGATGGACTGCAGCAGGTCGTCGCGGCTTTCGGGCTGCATCTTTTCGCCGAATTCGCGCAGGCTGCTCACCGCGCCGGTAATGGTCGCAAGCGGAGTCTTGAGGTCGTGGGAGATGGAGGACAGGAGCGCATCGCGATAGCGCTCCCCTTCTAGCCGGGCGGCCTGATCGACGCTTTCCTGAGAGAGCCGCGCCCGGTCGATGGCGACTGCTGTCTGGTCGAGGATCGCGGTCAGCATCCGCTCGTCGGTAGGGTTCAGCGTTTCTTCCGCAAGCTCCACGCCACAGACGCCGACGACTCCATGCGGGCTCATCAGCGGGCGGAAATGGAAACGGCTGTTGGGTAGCGTGCCCGTGCCATGGCCGGCATGTTCGCGCTTCTCATGCGACCAGCGCGCGGCGGTCAGATCGGCCACGTCAGGCTCCGTGTCCGGCGGCCAGGCGGCGAGCGTCTTCAGATCGCCCTCGACGGGGAGAAGCAGCAGAACGTTCTTCTTCAGACCCGATTGAAGCTGCGTCACGGCTGCCCAAAGCACTTCCTCAATGTTGGTCGTGCCAGAAAGCTTGCGGGAGAAGTCATAAAGCGCCTGCATGGCGGCGGCACGGCTGCGCGCGGCTTTTGCGCGCTCCCGGCTTCGGGCCGCGAGACTGCCGGTCAGAACGGCGGCGCAGAGATAGGCAATGAGCGCAAAGACTTCATAGGGCTCGGCGACAGTGAGCGTGTAGCGCGGCTCGATGAAGAGGAAATTGTAGGCAAGCGTCGAGAGCGCCGAGGCAAGAAGCGCGGAGGTCAAGCCACCATAGACGGCGGCCACCAGCACGCCCATCAGGAAGATGATGGAGAGGTTCGGCAGATGGATGAACTGGTCGATCGCTTCGCCGATCAGGCTCGCAGCAGCCACAGAGGTCACACCGATCAGCACATTCATGCGCAGCGAAGCGAGATCGATTTGGGCGGGCGCCTTGCGCCGCTTCTCCGGCACCTTGTCCGCGGTCACGACATGCAGCGCCAGACCGCCTGCATGGGCTGTCAGCGCATCCTGAAGCGAGCCCCGCCGCCAGAAGGCCCAGCCGCGCTTGGGGCTCGAGCCGATGACGATCTGGGTCGCGTGTTCGGCGGCCGCGAATTTCAGGATTTCCTCGACATAGTCGCGGCCGACGATACGCTTGATCTCGCCGCCGAGCTCTTCGGCCAGCCGCAGCACCTTGTCGAGCTGCCGGATCGCGGTGGCATCGTCATTCTCGCGGTCGGCGCGCTCGACATGGACGGCGACGAAGGGAGCGTTGAGCCCCGAGGCCAGGCGTGCCGCCGCGCGCACGACGATTTCCGAGAGCGGGTCGGCGCCGACACAGACGATCAACCGCTCGCCGCTCGCCCAGGGGCCGGCAATGGCATTCTGCTTGAGATAGTCGACGATCTGGTCGTCGACGCGGTCGGCGGTGCGGCGCAGCGCAAGTTCACGCAGCGCCGTCAGGTTGCCGATGCGGAAGAAGCGATCGACGGCACGGTTGGCGCTTTCCGGCCGGTAGACCTTGCCTTCCTGCAGGCGCTCGATCAGCTCGGCGGGCGGAAGGTCGACGAGCAGCATCTCATCGGCGCGGCTCAAGACGCTGTCCGGCACCCGCTCGCGGATCGTGACGCCGGTGATCTGGGTGACGAGATCGGAGAGGCTCTCGACATGCTGGATATTGAGCGCGGTCCAGACGTTGATGCCGGCGTCCAGCAGGTCGTCGATGTCCTGATAGCGCTTGGGATGCAGGCTGCCTTCCGGGTTGGAATGGGCAAGCTCGTCCACGATGATAACAGCGGGCCGCCGGGCGAGCGCCGCGTCTAGATCGAATTCGTGAAGGGTCCGGCCGCGATAGTCGATCTCGCGGCGCGGCAGGATGTCGAGGCCTTCCAGCAACGAGGCGGTCTCGCTGCGGCCATGGGTCTCGACCAGTCCGACGACAATGTCGGTTCCGGCGGCCCGCAGCCGCTTGGCCCGCTGGAGCATGGCATAGGTCTTGCCGACGCCGGGAGCTGCGCCCAGGAAAATCCTCAGCTTGCCCCTGCGGTCTTTATCCGCAAGGGCAAGCAGCGCGTCCGGGTCCGGACGTTTGATCTGATCCTGGCCGTTTCCTGCCATGCGTCCTGTCAGCTCTTGAGGGCGTCGAGCGCCATATTGAGCTCAAGCACGTTAACATGCGGTTCGCCGATGAAGCCGAAGAGCCGCTTTTCGACATGGGCGTTGACCAGATCGGCGACCTTGCCGACATCCAGCCCGCGCGCCTGCGCTACGCGGCCCACCTGCATCAGGGCGTTCTGAGGCGTGATGTCGGGGTCGAGACCGGAGCCCGAGGCGGTGACCGCATCGGCCGGGATCGGAGTGGCGATGCCGGTCTTCTTCAGCTTGTCGACATCGCCGGCGACGCGGTCCTTGAGCTTGGCCGCGGTTGGCCCAAGGTTCGAGCCGCCCGAGCCCGTCGGGTCATAGGGGTTCGGCGAGGTCGCGGACGGGCGTGGCCAGAAGTAGCGGTCGCTCGAGAAGTTCTGGCCGATCAGCGCGGAGCCGACGATCTGGCCGTCTTTCGCAATGAGGCTACCGTCTGCCTTGGCAGGAGCTGCGATCTTGGCGACGCCGGTCATGGCAAAGGGATAGGCGACGCCGGTCACGAGGGTCATGAGAATGACCAGCGAGAATGCGGGGCGAAGATGTTTCAACATGGACTTACACCAGGTGGAGGAAGACGACCGCGAGGTCGATGATCTTGATGCCGGCAAACGGCAGAACGAGGCCGCCGAGGCCGTAGATGAGGAGGTTGCGGCGCAGCAGCGTGGCAGCACCCGCCGGACGATAGGACACACCCTTCAGGGCCAGCGGGATCAGCGCGATGATGATCAGTGCGTTGAAGATCACGGCCGACAGGATGGCCGACTTCGGCGAACCGAGCGCCATGATGTTAAGCGCTGCCAGCTGCGGATAGGTCACCACGAAGAGCGCCGGGATGATCGCGAAATATTTCGCGACGTCGTTGGCAATCGAGAAGGTGGTGAGCGCGCCGCGCGTCATCAGCAGCTGCTTGCCGATCTCGACGATCTCGATGAGCTTGGTCGGGCTGGAGTCGAGGTCCACCATGTTGGCAGCCTCGCGGGCGGCCTGGGTCCCGGTCTGCATGGCGACGCCAACGTCGGCCTGGGCGAGCGCCGGGGCGTCATTGGTGCCGTCGCCGCACATGGCAACCAGACGGCCGCCGCGCTGCTGCTCGCGGATATAGGCGAGCTTGTCTTCCGGCTTGGCTTCGGCGAGGAAGTCGTCGACGCCGGCTTCCGAAGCGATGGCGGCGGCGGTGACCGGGTTGTCGCCAGTGACCATGACGGTGCGGATGCCCATGGCGCGCAGTTCGGCGAAGCGCTCCTTGATGCCCGGCTTGACGATATCCTTCAGGTGGATGACGCCAAGCAGCTTGTTGCCGGAGGCAACCGCGAGCGGCGTGCCGCCCGAGCGGGCGACCTTGTCGACCGCTTGACGAAATGCCGGCGGGCATTCGGCTTCGGTGAGGCCGGTGAAGTTGCGCACGGAGTCCACCGCGCCCTTGCGCAGGCGACGGGTGCCGATATCGCAGCCCGAAAGACGCGTTTCGGCGGCGAAGGGTACGACGAGGTCGGGCTTGATGTCCGGCGTTGCGACGCCATAGGTGCCGTTAGCCAGCGCCACGATGGAGCGGCCTTCCGGCGTATCGTCGCCAAGGCTCGCAAGAAGGGCGGCTTCGGCCAGTTCATGTGCATCGACGCCGGGAACGGGCAGGAATTCGGACGCCATGCGGTTGCCGAAGGTGATCGTGCCGGTCTTGTCGAGCAGCAGCGTATCCACGTCGCCGGCGGCTTCCACGGCGCGGCCGGAGGTGGCGACCACGTTGAAGCGGAGCAGACGGTCCATGCCGGCAATGCCGATGGCCGAGAGCAGGCCGCCGATCGTGGTCGGGATCAGCGTGACGAGAAGCGCGGCGAGAACCGTGGCCGAGACCAGTGTGCCGGAATAGCCTGCGAGGCCCCAGGTCGAGACGACGACGATGAGGAAGACGATCGTGAGGCCCGAAAGCAGGATCGACAGCGCGATTTCGTTCGGCGTCTTCTGGCGTTCGGCGCCCTCGATCAGCGCGATCATGCGGTCGACGAAACTCGAGCCGGGCTGGACGGTGATCTTGACCTTGATCCAGTCGGACAGGACCTGCGTGCCGCCGGTTACGGCCGAGCGGTCGCCGCCGGATTCGCGGATCACGGGGGCGGATTCACCGGTGATGGCGCTTTCATTGACCGAGGCGATACCCTCGATGACTTCGCCGTCGCCGGGGATGAGTTCCCCGGCCTCGACAATGACGATGTCGCCGAGCTTCAGCAGCGTGGCGGCGATCTTCTCCTCGCGCCCGTCCTTGAGACGACGGGCGACGAGTTCGGATTTGGTCTTCTTGAGGCTTTCGGCCTGCGCCCGGCCGCGCCCTTCAGCGACGGCCTCTGCGAAGGTGGCGAAGAGCACGGTGAACCAGAGCCAGGCGGCGATCTGGCCGGAGAAGACAGCCTCGCCACCGCCCGCGATCAGATCGCGGATGAAGATGGCCGACACGAAGGCGGCGACGACTTCCGTGACGAAGATGACCGGATTCCGGATCAGCTGGCGCGGATCGAGCTTGATGAAGGCGTCCTTGATGGCCGGAAACACGATGCTCGGGTCAAGAAGGGCAGGTGATGTGGTTTTGTTGGACATGGAACTCACCTTAGAAAGTCTGGCCGGCCGTCATGGCGAAGTGCTCGACGATCGGGCCCAGTGCCAGTGATGGGAAGAATTGCAGTCCGCCGAGGATCAGGATGATGCCGATCAGCAGGCCGGCAAACAGCGGCGTGTCGGTGGGGAAGGTACCCTTGGAGGAGGGGATCTTCTGTTTTGCGGCGAGCGAGCCGGCAATGGCCATGACCGGAACGACATAGCCGAAGCGGCCAATCAGCATGGAGATGCCGAGCGTCGTGTTGTACCAGACGGTGTTGCCGCTGAGGCCTGCCATGGCAGAGCCGTTATTGCCGGCAGCCGACGTGTATGCATAGAGGATTTCCGACAGGCCGTGCGGGCCGGGCGTGCCGATCTGTGCGACGGCGACGGGCAGCATTGCCGAGACGGCGGAGAAGCCGAGGATGACGAGAGGCAGGATGAGAACGGCCAGCATCGCGAATTTCATCTCGCGGCTCTCAATCTTCTTGCCGAGGAATTCCGGCGTGCGGCCGACCATGAGACCGGCGACGAAGACGGAGAGCACCGCAAAGACGATAAGGCCGTAGAGACCGGAGCCAACACCGCCCGGCAGGACTTCGCCGAGATGGATGAGAAACATCGGAACGAGGCCGCCGATGCCGGTATAGGAACCGATCATGCTATTGACGCCGCCGTCCGAAAGGCCTGTCGTGACCGCCGTGTAGAGCGTGGACATGGCCTGGCCGAAGCGGACTTCCTTGCCTTCCATATTGCCCATGGACGGGTCGAGACCGAGCGAGGTCAGGATCGGGTTGCCGGCGGTTTCCGCCCAGTAGGTGATGCCGATACCGGCGATCAGCAGAACGGCGATGGCGCTGATCAGCACCCAGCCCTGCTTGCGGTTGCCGGTCATCTGGCCGAACATGTAGACCATGGCGGCCGAGATCGACAGCATGGCGAAGATGTTGATGTAGTTGGCAATCGCATTCGGGTTTTCGAACGGATGCGCGGCATTGGCGTTGAAGAAGCCGCCGCCATTGGTGCCGAGCTGCTTGATGGCTTCCTGGCTGGCGACAGGGCCGAGCGTGATCACCTGCTTGGCGCCTTCGAGCGTCGTGGCGGTGACCGAGCCATCCATTGTCTGCGGCAGGCCGAGGAAGATGAAGGCGATCGCGACGACGATCGAGAGCGGCAGCAGCACGTAAAGCGTTGCCCTAGTCGTATCGACCCAGAAATTGCCGACCGTTTCCGCCTTGGAACGCACGAAGGCGCGCGTGACGGCAATGGCCAGCGCCATGCCGGTGGCGGCAGAGAGGAAGTTCTGCACGGCAAGACCGGCCATCTGGGTGAAGTTGCTCATCACCGCTTCGCCGGAATAGTTCTGCCAGTTCGTGTTGGTGACGAAGCTGGCGGAGGTGTTGAACGCGAGGTCGCTGGGGACAGCGGCAAAGCCCTGCGGATTGACCGGCAGCCAGGCCTGCAGACGCATGATCGCATAAAGTACGACGAAGCCCGCGACCGAGAAGGCGAGCATGGCGAGCGTATAGGCAAGCCAGCCCTGTTCCTTGTCGCGGTTGATGCCGGAAAGCTTGTAAATGGCGCTCTCAAGCGGACCGAGAACGGGGGCGAGGACTGTCTTCTCGCCCGAGAAGACCTTGGCCATATAGAGGCCGAGCGGTTTGATCGAGGCCAGCACGATGGCCAGCAGAAAGCCGATCTGAACCCATCCGATAAGTGTCATGGTAATTCTCCCCGACCTTTAGAATTTCTCCGGTCGCAGAAGCGTGGCGACCAGATAGACGGCGAGAGCGACGGCAATGATGAAGCCGATGACGGGAATGATCATGGCGAGCCTCAAAGACGCTGGAGGCTACGCGCATAGAGGGCCAGCACGAGGAACGTGCCAATGCCGAGCGCGAGAAAGATGATGTCGTACATGTCCGGACTCCTGTTGTTACAGGTCCGGATCTTACGTCCTGGTCACGTCAGGTTTCGATTGGGAAGGCACATCGACGACATAAGGAAAAGATAAAGATCGGAACGTCGGCTATCGGGAGGTTTGCCAGAGATCGCGTATAACCGAATTGAGGACCGCCGATGACCGTCAAAGGCTTGCTGTGCCCTTCTCTCCGAGCATGATGGACGCTGCCTCACGAATCTGGCTGCGGATCCAGGTGAGCGCGGGATCACGGGTTCGATAGCTGTGCCATTGCACCGATTGCTGCAGCGCCGGAAATGCGACGGGAAGTTCGATCAACCGCAGGCCACCGAGCTTCAGCAATGTGTCTGCAAGGCTGCGCTGGATGAGAGTGATCCGGTCCGACCCTCGCACAAGCAGCGGAAGTGACGAGAAGGAATAGGTTTCCACCTCGATGCGGATGTTCAGGCCGAGCTGCTCGCAGACGCGTTGCGCAAAGCTCTCGCCGCCATTGGGCGGCCGCATGACAACTTGGCCGGCCGAGAGAAATTCCTGTTTCGTCAGACCTGGCCCGGTGAATGGCCCATCGGAGGAGACAACGCAACAGATCGGGTCCTCGAAGAGGACCTCAGAGGGGTGGTTCGGCGACGAGAAAACCGTCGGCGCTATCACCAGGTCTGCCTCGCCTCGCTCGAGAAGCAGATGTGGCAGGGTCTGCTGTGGCTTGAAGTCGATGTGCAATCGTGGCGCCTGCCTTGTCACCAGCTGCAGGAAGATGGGCATCAGGGTGCTCAGCGTATAGTCCGAGACGATCAGACTGATTGTCCGCGTTGTTTCGGCTGGCACGAAGGAGGGCGTCGAGACAATCGCGGCCTCGATCCGGACGATAATGTCGCGCAGGGATGGCTCCAGCGAGGCCGCCAGCGGCGACAGCTCCATGGTGCGTCCCACCTGGATCAGCAACGGATCGTCAAAATAATCCCGTAGCCGCCCGAGTGCATTGCTCATCGCCGACTGCGTGATGAACATTTCTTCGGCCGCGCGGCTGACATTGCGTTCTCTGATCAGGGCGTCCAGCGCGACGAGGAGATTGAGATCGAGATTTTTGAAGCGCATGCCGGGCTCCCGGGTTTATTGATTCGGTAAATACAAGTCATTCAATAAAGCGATTTTGTAAACAGCTTGATTTTCGTTAAGTGTCGGCTCGGGAGGTTTGGAAGTGAAAGGCCGTAGGGCTTTTTCAGTCCGCGATCTCCCGAAGAAGAGGCCCTGAGGGCCGCGACACCGAGGAGACGCAATGTTCAAGTATTTTCCCACCAACTATGTCTGGAACCTGTCGGTCAATCTGTCGATCGAGATGGGGGCCCGCATTGGGGAAATCGAAGAAATGTGCGCGCCTCTGCAGGAGGCTGCAAAGGCCCCCGATGCGGCAGGTACGCAGGCTTTCCGCCAGACCTGGATCGACATGGCCGACAAGCTGGTCGGACTTGCCGACGAAGATGAAGCGCGCGGCCGTCTGATCTCGGCGGGCGACAAGCTCGTCCGCGCTGCCAATTACATGATCACGGCCGAGCGCCTGCTGGCCCATGGCTCCGAGGGGCGTATGGCGCTTTACCAGCGCTTTCTGGCGACCTTCGAAAAGGGCCTGAAGCTGTCCGGCTCGACCTGTCGCCGGGTGGAAATTCCCTATGAAGGCAAGCATCTGTCGGCGCTTTACGTACCGGCCGAGGGCGTGGCGGGTCCGCAGCCCCTGCTCGTGCAGGTCAACGGTCTCGACAGCACCAAGGAAATGAAGTTCCTCGTTGGGCTGCCCGCATGGCTTGCCAAGCGTGGCGTCGCCTCGCTGCTGGTCGACCAGCCCGGCACTGGCGAAGCGCTGCGCCTGCAGAACCTGACGGCTCGCTTCGACAGCGAACACTGGGCAAGCCGCGTCGTCGACTGGCTGGAAAAGCAGCCGAACGTGGATCCCAAGCGGATCGGCATGGAGGGCGTGTCGCTTGGCGGCTATTACTGCCCCCGCGCAGTTGCCTTCGAGCCGCGCTTTGCCTGCGGCGTCGTCTGGGGTGCAAACCACGACTGGCGTGATGTCCAGAAGAAGCGCCTCGCCAAGGAAGGCAACTTCCCCGTTCCGCATTACTGGAGCCATGTCATGTGGGTCTGGGGCGCGCGCGACATGGACCATTTCATGGAGATCGCCGAGAAGGTCCATCTCGATGGCGTGCTCGACCGCATCCGCGTGCCGTTCCTCGTCACCCACGGCGAAAAGGACAGCCAGATCCCGCTGCAATGGGCGCACGCGACCTATGACCAGCTGGTCAACAGCCCGAAGCGCGAACTGAAAATCTTCGACGCCCGCACCGGCGGCGTGCAGCATTCGAGCTTCGACAATTCCGCCAATGCCGGCGCCTACATTGCCGACTGGGTCGCGGAAACGCTTGGCGGCCACACCGCGCAGGAGGGTGCTGCATGAGCTTGAAGAGCGCCTCCCTCACCATTCTCCACGCTTCCCTTCTTATCGCCGCTTGACCCGGCGCAGACTGCAAGGATTGTCATCATGAACATCGTAGGTCCCGACTACCTCGTCTTCGGCGTCGACGACGTCGCTGCTTCCAGTGAATATCTCACCGCCTTCGGGCTCACGCCTGTGGGTGTGACCGAAAAGGGCGGCCTGTTCGAGTCGCTCGACGGAACCGGCATCATCATCCGGCACAAGAGCGATCCTTCCCTGCCACCGCCGTTGCCGACGTCGAACATGCTGCGGCAGCAGGTCTACGGTGTCCGCGCCAAGGAAGATCTGGACGCGATCGAGGCAGAACTGTCCAAGGATCGCCGCGTCACCCGCCTTGCGGACGGCTCGATCGAAGCGAAGGACGACTTGGGCTTCGAACTGAAGTTCCAGATCACGATCCGCCGCGAACTCGACATGCCGGCCGAGAAGATCAACGCTCCGGGTGCGCCCGCACAGCGCAAGCCGAACGAGATCGGCGTCTGGGAAGAGATGCCGGCCCTGCCCCGCGTGCTGAGCCACGTGGTACTCTTCGTGCCCGATAGCGAGGTTGCGACGAAATTCTATTGCGAGCGACTGGGCTTCGTCATCACGGACATCTTCACGGGAGCAGGCCCGTTCCTGCGACCGAAGGCCAATGACGACCACCATACGCTCTTCTTCATCCGCACGCCGGAATACATGCAGGGTTGCGAGCATCTGGCCTTCCACATGGGCGGCCCGACCGAACTCATGGTGGCCGGCACCCGCTTTGCGAAGAAGGGTTATCAGAGCTTCTGGGGCCCGGGCCGCCACAAGTTCGGCTCGAACTGGTTCTGGTACTTCAACAGCCCGCTCGGCTGTCACTTCGAGTATGACGCGGACATGGACAAGCACGACGACGAATGGGTCGCGCGCGAAGCGCCGCTGGGTCCGGAAACCTCACAGATCGTACTCTTCGAAAGGCGCGACAAGTGGGCTCCCAGCGGTGGCCCGCCGCCCGGCGCCAAGCCCTGATGCAAGTATTGAGGTTCGGCCATGACGTTGGCACACCTGCTCTGTCGCGCTGAAGATATCGACGAGGGCGATGCAAAAGGCTTCGGGCCGATTGAGGGCTACCGGCGCAAGATCGTGATCCTGCGCCGGAACGGCCAACTGCACGCCTGGCTCGACTCATGCCCGCACTATGCCGGCGGAACCCCGATGGCCTGGAAAACAGACGCCTATCTCAACGGCGAGAAGACTCACATCGCCTGCCATTCCCATGGCGCCTTGTTCGACATGGAAACCGGCGAATGCGTCCTCGGCCCATGCCTCGGACAAAAACTGACACGGATCGCGCTGACGCTCAGCGACGAAGGAGAGATCTTCGTCGCCGCGGCGCAGGAGGAAAACTGAACATGAATTCTGGCATTGAAAAAATCCTGGTCATTGGCGGCGGCTTTGCGGGCATGACTGCTGCGCTGCAGCTTTCGCGCAATGGCTTTGCCGTCGATCTCGTCGAAATCGATCCGCAATGGCGCTCCTACGGCGCGGGCATCAGTCTGCACGGATCGACGCTGCGGGTTCTCAAGCAGCTCGGTCTGATCGACCGCTTTCTTGAAGAAGGCTACGCAACCGACGGCGTCGAGATACGCGGCCCTGACGACAGGGTTCTCGTCACGCTGCCGACGCCGCGCGTGGCTGGACCGGAACTCCCGGGCGGCGGCGCAATCATGCGCCCGGCGCTTGCCAAAATCCTTTCCGAAGCCGTCCGTGCCTCCAAGACGGTCGTTCGCCTGGGCCTCACCTTCACCGAGCTGACGCAGGACAAGGACGGCGTCTCGGTCACCTTCTCCGATGGATCGCAGGGGCGCTACGATCTGGTGATCGGAGCTGACGGTCTGCATTCCGCCGTGCGGGCGAAGGTATTCCCCAACGCGCCGAAGCCCCGCTTCATCGGGCAATCGGTCTGGCGTGCAGTGCTGCCCAAGCCGGAAGGCGTTGATACCGTTGCCATGTGGATGGGCCCGAAGCTCAAGGTCGGCATGAACCGTGTCACCGAGGACAAGATCTATCTTTTCCTCACGGAAGACCGTGTCACCAACGATTACGTGCCGCCGGAGACCTTCGTCGCAAAACTTCGCGCCCTCTTGGAGCGCTTCCCGTCTCCGATCATCCGGAAGATCGCCTCGGAGCTTTCTTCGGACAACCAGATTGTCTACCGGCCCCTGGACCAGATGCTCATGCCGCGGCCCTGGTCCTCCAATCGGGTTGTCCTGATCGGCGATGCCGTTCATGCCACGACGCCACATCTGGCCGCCGGCGCCTGCATCGGCATTGAGGACGCTATCGTGCTCGCCGAGGAACTGACGGCGGGGGTCGACGCCGCAGCCGCGCTCACCGCTTTCGAGGAGCGCCGCTACGAGCGTTGCCGCATGGTCGTGGAGAACTCCGGCCGGCTCGCCGACATCGAGATTCATGGCGGCAACAATGAGGAGCACGCATCGATCATGCAGGTGTCCATGAAGACTCTGGCGGGCGCGATCTGAAACGCGTCCGCATGATCATGCCGTGATCTGCAAGGCAGATTTCAAGCGTCCGCTGGGCCGGGAGGCCGGATGACGCCCGACCGAACAATAAATGGGGAGAGAGACCATGTCGGGACAGAAATTCGGGAAGGGCATGACCGTCGCCCTGGTAATTGCGCATTGTATCGGGATGCTCGACCTTGTCGCCCTGCCCGTCTGGGTGGGCGCTCTTGTCGAGCGTTTCGGCTTCAGCCCGCAACAGGCGGGCAGCGTGGTGACGCTGTTTCTGATCGGTGCAGTCGCCGCCAGTGCAGTCGCCGCACATCGTTTCAACCGGATCAACCAGAGGGCATTTGCCGCCGGCGGCTTTGGCGTTGCAGCGCTCGCCTTTTTCGCAGCGTCCACGCAGCACGCCTTTGTACCCCTCGCAGTCCTGCATGTGGTGGCGGGCCTTGCCGTCGGGACCGCCCTGTCGATGATCCACGGTTCGATGGGTCACGCCGCAAATCCGCATCGCCTTTTCGCGATTGCCGGCATGGCGCTCGGCCTGTTCGGCATTGTCATGCTGGGCGCCATTCCGCAGCTGCTGATCGCCCGCGGCGGACCCGCCATTTTTCAGGTTTTCGGCGTCGTGATGACGATCGCAACGCTTTCCACTGCCCTGCTCTTCCGCAACCCGGGGGCCGTCGAGCCCGACGTGATCGCCCCCTTCAGCCGGGCCACCTGGTTCACGATCCTCGGGATCAGCATCATGACCTTCAACCAGGCCATGGTGTTTTCCTTCGTCGAGGTCATCGGCAAGGCGCGCGGGTTCGAACCCGCAAACGTGCTGGGCGTCCTGATCGCGTTGGGCATTGTCAATTTCCTCGTTCCCGCTCCGCTCGCCGCATTCCTTCAGAAACGTGTGTCTGCGGAGGTGATTACGCAAATCGGTCCGGCTGTGCAGGCCGTTCTCGCCTTCATCGTCACCGGAGCCACGGTATTTGCAGTCTGGGCCCCGGTTGCCGCAGTCTTCGTTGCGGTGCAGATATTCACCCACACATTCGTCTTTGGCCTTCTCTCCCGGCTCGATCCATCGGGGCGTGCAGTGGCGGCCACCCCTGCCATGTTGATGATCGGCTCGGCGCTAGGCCCGATCGGCGGCGGCGCATTGGGTGAAAATCTTGGCTTCGGCGCGCTCGGGATCGCCGCAATCATCGTTGCAGCCATATCCGTTGCGTTCTTCACCCGCGCCAAGACGGCGTGAGCTTTTCTGCCGGATGCGGACGAGGTCAACGCTGATCACCTGAGGTGACCGGCTTCAGGATTGGCCGTTGGGTCGGATGATCACCGAACAGCGTCCTGCCACGCCTGGGCGTGGGCCCTCAGCGCCGCCTCGTTGACAGGTCTCGGCTCGGCGTTGCTGCTGCGCCGAGGCCGCGCACCATCGATCAGAAGCGCCGCGCCGATGCTGGTCCCGGTCCCGGCGACCGCCTCGACCGGGCGCCCCGTGGCAGACGCAACCATGGCGAGATAGGCATGGTTCCCGGCAAAGGGGCCCTCGACCAGGACCGGCCCCTCTGCGCCGACAATCGCCAGACCTGTCGCGGTCATCAGTGCAAGGTAGAAAGAGACAGTCACGTATCGCTCGGACGCTGACAGCCGTGTCTCTTCAACGGTCCAGCTCGCCTTACGGCCCGGGAATGGTCCCGACTGGTTCTCCACCGCCGGCAGCAGCATCGCCCCGCGCGCCAGTACGGAATCGATGTCGGCCGATGTGGTATCCGCCGTTCCTTCACCGATCAACCGCTCGAATTCCCGCCCACCCATGAAGCGGGCCGACGGCACCGGATCGCCATAGGCATTGACATTGACGAGCGTATCGCGCGCCGGATCGAGCGCCACTTTCGCGCCGCCGACCGCCATGGAGATGACCCATGTCCCTGTCGAAACGACGGCGAAAGGCGCTTCGCGAGCCGCAAGATGCGCGTAGAGCGAGGCGTTGGAATCGTGAATGCCGCAGATGACCGGTGTTCCCACCGCAAGGCCGGTCGCGGCTGCGATTTCCGGCAGGATCGGCCCGAGCCGGTCAGCGGCACGCGCCACGGGAGCCATGAGCACCGTCCATCCCTCGCGCTCTACGAGCGAGGAAAATCGTCCTTCCTCCGGCATCCAGAGGTCGGTGTGGCAGCCAAGCGAGGTCACCTCGTTGACGGCGATGCCGCTCAGGCGAAAGGCCCAATATTGCGGATAGGTGAGGATCTTACGCGTCCTGGCCTTCAGCTCCGGGAAGGTGCGGAACTGCCAGAAGAGCTGCGCACCGAGGTTCAGGCCGAGCGGCAGTCGGGCAGAGCCGGTTTCGGCAAAGGGCGGGCGGACGGCATCGTATTCGCTGGCGAGTGCATCCGGCCCGTCGAATTCATAGTCGAGGGCGGGCGCAGCAAGTTCGCCTTCCGCATCGAGCAGAACGGCGGACGCGCCATGCGTGGTGATGGAAATCGCATCGACGCCGAATTCCGCCTGGAAGCGCTTGAGCCCGTCGAGAACGAATTGCCACAGGCCATCGATGTCGTAATGCGGATAGGGCCCGCCCTTCAGCACCGCATTCGCCCGCTTCGTCACGGCGATTTCGCTGAGGCTCTCGCGATCCACGAGAGCGACCTTGGCATTCGTCTTGCCGATATCGATGACCGCGATGTGCTTCATCGCTTGCTCATTCCATGTGAAAGACGGGCGTGAGATCGATGGCGATGGGTTCGTTCTTCTCGTTCGTCGCCATGATATCGGCCATATGGGCCCACCATTTCTGCATGACTGCCGTTTGCGGCAGCGCCGCCATCGTGTGGTCCTTGCGCCGCCAGAGCACGCCGTAGAGCACGTTCGTTTCCTCATCGAGGAAGATCGAATAGTCGGAAACGCCAGCCTCATGCAGCAGATCGACCAGTTCCGGCCAGATCTCGTCATGCCGACGCTTATACTCCTCCCGCATCCCGGGATTGAGGAACATCTTGAAGGCGTGCTTCTCGTGGGTGTCGCGGTTCATCGGCGGCGGTTCCTGAACTTGCGGAAGAGGATCGGCAGCGCGATGACGAAGATCAGCAGCGCGCCGATGAAGATCGACATGACGATACCCGGCACGTTGAGAAGTCCGAGCCCGAAGGTCACGAGCCCCATGATGAGCGCCGCAATGACAACGCCCTGGATCGTCCCCGCCCCGCCGAGAATGGAGACGCCGCCGAGCACGACCATGGTCACGGCCTCCAGCTCCCAGCCGACGGCAATGGAGGGCCGGGTGGAGTCGAGCCGCGAGGTCAGGAGGATCGAGGCGATGCCGGACATCAGACCCGTCAGCAGGAAGAGGATGAACTTCACCCGCTCGACGCGAATGCCGGAAAAGCGCGCGGCGACATCGTTGTTGCCGATGGCAAAGACCTGGCGGCCGAAATTCGTCCGGTGCAGCAGCACATAATAGAGGAGCGAGCAGACGATGAAGAGCGCGAATTCGAAGGAGAAGACCCAGAAGACATAGCCCTGGCCGAAATAGGAGAAGCTGGCCGGATATCCTTTGAAGGCACCGTCACCCAGAACGATATAGGAAATGCCGCGGAAGAAGCTCATCGTGCCGATCGTGACGACGATGGACGGCAGACCGAGCCCGGTGACGAGGAAACCGTTGAAAGCGCCGCAGACGAGGCCGGTCGCCACCCCGATCAGCACCAGTTCCGGCGTGCCCGCACCATATTGCAGCGCCAGACCCATCATGGTCGAGGCGAGCGCGATGATCGAGGCGACCGAGAGGTCGATCTCGCCGGCGATGATCAGAAGCGCCATGGCAAGCGCGATCAGCACCTTTTCGGTGAAATTGAACGTCGCGTCCGACAGCGACCAAGGCGACAGAAAGTAAGGCGACGCGAACGAATTGACGATGAAGAGCACGACGGCAACAACGATCAGGAGGCTGGGCCAGGAGAAGATGGCGGCCTTGAGCGGTGTACCAAGGCGATCTGGAATATGGCGGGGTTCGGTGGATTGCAGGCTCATGCTGCGGCCTCCGCATTTTTGAGAATGAGGCGCTGGCCGCGCTTGGCACCGCGGCCGTTCAGAACGACGGCGAGAATGATGGCAGCACCGGAAATCGCCATCTGCCAGAAGGGCGAGATGTTGATGACCGGCAGCGCGCCGTTGATGACGCCGAGGAAGAGCGAACCGAGAACCGCACCCGCCACCGTGCCGACGCCACCTGAAATCGAGATGCCGCCGATGACGCAGGCCGCCACCACGGTCAGCTCATATCCGCGCGCCACTTCCACCGAGCCGATGACATAGCGCGACACCCAGAGATAGCCGCAGAAGCCGGAAAGAAGTCCCGACAGGCAGAAGGCATAGAAGGTCGTCCGCCCGACATCGATCCCGGCATAGACGGCGGCCGTCGGATTGACGCCGACCGCGTAGAAGGAGCGACCGAGCGAGGTGCGCGACATCAGGATCAGGAAGGCTGCGACGATCGCCACCGCATACCAGATGAGAAGCGGCAGGCCGAGAAACTCGATGCGCGTGTAGGCGACAAAGGCGGGCGAGAAGGCATCGGCATTCACCCATTGCCCGCCGGCGATCAGGAAAATGACGCCGCGATAGATGGTGAGCGAACCGAGCGTCACGACGATCGCCGGAATGCCGAGCCGCCAGATGAAAAGGCCGTTCAATGCGCCCAGCAGCAGCCCGCAGGAAGTCGCAATCAGCATCAGGGCCGGCACGGGAATGCCGGGGGTGGCCTTGTTGATCAGCGCCACGATCATGCCGGAAAGCGCAAGGTTCGAGGCCATCGAAAGATCGATGGAGCGCGTGAGGATCACCACCATCTGCCCAAGCGCCAGGATCATGAGGATCGAGGAATCCTCGACGATGCCCGAAAGCCGGCCGGGCGTTGCGAAACCCGGTGCGCGAATGTTGGTGGCAAAGACGAGTGCCGCGATCAGCACGGCGAGCCAGAACTCGCGCAATTTGAGGATGGAGCTCATGCGGCCTCTCCAATACCCGCCGCCGCCCGGACGAGGGCTTCCGGCTTCAGGTCGGCATTGTTTTCAAATTCAGTGACGATACGGCCTTCGCGCATCACGACGATGCGGTCGCTCATGCCCATGATCTCGGGCAGTTCGGACGAGACCATGATGACGGCAAGGCCTTGGGAGGCGAGCTCCGACATGAACTCATGCACGGCCGCCTTGGAGCCGATGTCGATGCCCTTGGTCGGTTCGTCGAGAATGATGACGCGCGGCTTCGTCGCAAGCCACTTGGCGATGACGACCTTCTGCTGGTTGCCGCCGGACAGGTTGCCGACATGCTGGTCGAGCGAGGCGGCGCGCAGGTCGAGCCGTTCGGTGAATTCGCGCGCCAGCTTGAACTCTTCCGCCAACCGCAGGAAACCGTGTTTCGAGGTTTTGTTGAGCGAGGCAAGCGTCACGTTCTGGAAGATCGGCAGTCCGGTAATGGCACCCTGCTTGCCGCGATCTTCCGGCACATAGACGATGCCCCTGTCGACGGCTTCCGCAGGCGAACGGATGACGGCGACCTCGCCATCGATCCGCACGGCGCCCTTCGACGGCTTGGTGATGCCGAACAGCGATTGCATAACCTCGCTGCGGCCAGCACCCACAAGGCCATAGAAGCCGAGAATTTCGCCTTCGCGCAGCGAAAAGCCGATGTCGTCGAACTCGGTGGGGTGGCAATAGCCGACGACCTTCAGCACTTCCGGTCCCGGCGTCACCTGCTTTTTCGGGAAGACCTGATCGACCGCGCGGCCGACCATCATGCGGACGATCTCCTGCTGGGACGTGTCCTTCAACAGCCCCTCACCCACCATTTCGCCATCGCGGAAGACGGTGTAGCGGTCGGCAATGCGATATATCTCGTCGAACTTGTGCGAGATGAAGAGGATCGCCTTGCCCTGACGCTTCAGAAGTTCGACCAGTTCGAACAGGTCCTGGATTTCCTTGTAGGAAAGAGCCGCGGTCGGCTCGTCCATGATGACCACTTCCGCGTTGACCGACAGAGCGCGGGCAACGGCGACGAGATGCTTGTTGGCGATCGACAGGTCCTTCAGTTTCGTCTCGGGCGCGATATGGGCAGCCCCGATTTCCGACAACAGGGACTTCGCCCGCGCATTCATCGCGCGCCAGTCGATGAGCTTCAGCGCGGTGCGTGGTGTGTGGCCGAGAAAGATGTTTTCCGCCGCCGAGAGTTCGTCGAAGAGCACGGTTTCCTGATGGATGGCGGTGATGCCGGCCTGGAAGGCGGTATGTGGCGAAGAGAGCACAACGGGCTTGCCCGAAACACGGATCTCGCCCTCGTCCGGCTGATAGATGCCGGTCATGGTCTTGACCAGCGTCGATTTGCCCGCACCGTTTTCACCGATCAGGGCGGTGACTTCGCCGGGATAAAGGCGCAGCGCCACCTTGTGCAGCGCGCGCACGCCGGGGAAGGACTTGGAGATGCCCGACAGCTCTATTCTGGGTTCTTTTTGGCTGGTCATCGGCCGTGTCCGGTCTGCTTTGCGATTGGCAATAGGGGATAAGAGAAAGCCGGCGAACCGGCTTTCGCAAAATCAGGATGAGGGCGGCAGAGCGCGATGCTCCGCCGCTTTGTGGCCCTGGGAGGCTCAGTAGATCTTCGAGAACTTCTCGATGTTCGACTTGTCGAACTGGTACGGTGCCGCCATGGCCGCCGTGTTGTTGTCGTCAAGCTTGATCGAGCCGACCTTGCCGAGAGAGAAGGAAGCGCCTGGCTCAGCCTTCTTGCCCTTGATCAGCTGATCGGAGATGTAGACCGCCGAGTAGCCGAGATCGATCGGGTTCCACAGCGCCACGCCCTGCGACGCGCCGTTGTCGATGAACTTCTTGAACTCCGACGGCAGAGCGAGACCCGTGACATTGATCTTGCCGATCAGCTTCTGGTCGGTCACGACCTGGGCAGCGGCCACGACGCCGACCGTGGTCGGAGCGATGATCGCCTTGAGGTTCGGATAGGACGAGATCAGGCCTTTGGCTTCGTTGGTCGACTTGACCGAGTCGTCATCGCCATAGGCGACGGTGACGAGCTTGATCTTCGGGAACTTGGTCGGCAGGATCTTCTTGGCGGCGTCGATCCAGGAATTCTGGTTGGTGGCCGTGGACGAAGCCGAGAGGATCGCCACTTCGCCGCCATCCGGCAGATGGTCGGCGGCGAGCTTGATGATCGTCTCGCCGATCAGGTTCGTATCGGACGGGTTGAGATGCATCATGCGGCCGCCCTTGGCGACGCCCGAATCCCACGAAATGACCTTGATGCCGCGATCCATGGCCTTCTTCAGCGCCGGAACGAGCGCGTCCGGGTCGTTGGCCGAAATCGCAATCGCATCGACCTTCTGGGCGATCAGCGAGTTGATGATTTCGATCTGGCCTTCGGCCGTGGCCGAGGTCGGGCCGGTATAGATGACCTCGATGCCGCCGCCGAGCTCCTTGGCGGCTTCCTGTGCACCCTTGGCAGCGGCGTCGAAGAAGCCGTTGCCGAGCGACTTGACGACAAGAGCGATTTTCTCGGCGGCAGACGCCGGGCCGGCCATCAGGGCAGCGGCAATCGCCGTCGAGATTGCGAGTTTATGCAGAAGTTTCATGTTCAGTCCTCCCGTTGAAGTTCCCCCCGCCTGGCATCACGCCACGATCGGGGCCTGTTCCTTGGCTATTTTATCCACGACGATCAGACCGACGCCCGCGTCCTCCAGCATCTGTCGGTCCTCGTCGCGAATTCCGTCATCCGTGATGATTGTCGTCACGCGGTCCAGCGGGCAGAGCACCAGGCTGGAACGCTTCTTGAACTTTGAAGAGTCGGCGAGCACGACCAGCTCGTCCGCCTGCCCAATCAGCTTCTGCTCGGCCTGGATGAGCAGCGGATCGGCCTCCATGAGACCGAGCTTGCTCAGCCCTTGAGCCCCCATGAACATCCGCTTGGCGTAGAAATTCCGCGTCACGTCGTTCTCGAAGGGGCTCAGAATGATGTTCTGCTCGCGATAGAGCACGCCGCCGGACAGCATGATCGTGTTCTTGGAATTCTTGAGCAGATGTTCCGCAATCGGGAACGAGTTGGTGAAGATCTGCATGCGGCGCGCAGCGAGCAGATGCACCATCTGGAAGGTCGTCGTGCCGCCATTGATGATGATCGGATCTCCATCGGCGCAGAGCTCGACCGCCTTCAGCGCAATCGCACGCTTTTGAGCGATATTGATCGTTTCGTTGACGGAGAAGGGCCGGCCTGCAAGACCGGGGAAGGCCGGCGGGTTGATCGCCTCCGCTCCGCCGCGCACCCGGCGCAGCTTCTTCTGCACATGCAGCGTCGCAATATCCCGGCGGATCGTCGCTTCCGACGATTCCGTCAGTTCAACCATTTCGCCGACGGTCACCACAGGCTTTTCCTGGACCGCTGACAGAATGATGCGATGGCGCTCTTTCTCGTGCATGAATTCCTCCCTGCCCTGAACATATTCACTCATTGTTAAATTTGTCAATCACATCCGATCAGAAATAATCATATTGCGCTGCAATATGATTGAAATTGATCGAAATCGATTGACTTGCGACAAGTTTTGCAGCATCGATACCGCAAAACTCGAAACATGCGTGTTACGCAGGGAGGAAGATATGTCGATACAAGAGGCCGGTTCGCGGCTGAAAAACCTGTGGGATAAAGCCCGCGCGAGCGGCATGAGCGAGCCTGAACTGCTTCTCTATCGCTCCAACCTGCTGGGTTCCGACAAGCGCGTCACCAATTACGGCGGCGGCAATACGTCGGCCAAGGTGATGCAGAAGGATCCGCTGACGGGCGAACTCGTGGAAGTTCTCTGGGTCAAGGGTTCCGGCGGCGATGTCGGCACGATCAAGATGGACGGCTTTGCAACGCTCTACATGGACAAGCTGCGCGCGCTCAAGGGCATCTATCGCGGCGTTGCGTTCGAAGACGAGATGGTCGGCTACCTGCCGCACTGCACCTTCAATCTGAATGCACGCGCCGCCTCCATCGACACGCCGCTGCACGCCTATGTGCCGAAGAAGCATGTCGATCATATGCATCCCGACGCAATCATCGCCATTGCGGCCTCGGCCAATTCCAAGGAGCTGACGCAGAAAATCTTCAGCGGCGAGATCGGCTGGTTGCCCTGGAAGCGTCCGGGCTATGAACTGGGCCTGTGGCTCGAAAAATTCTGCCTCGAAAATCCCTCCGCCAAGGGCGTCGTACTCGAAAGCCACGGCCTGTTTACCTGGGATGACGATGCCGAAGCCTGCTACGGCCTGACCATCGACGTCATCAACCGGGCGATTGCCTGGTTCGAGACGGAAACCGCCGGCAAGGTCATTTTCGGCGGCGAGAAGCACAAGGCGCTGGCCCCGGCCGAACGCCGCGCCGTCGCTGCGAGCCTCATGCCCGCCATTCGCGGAATGATCTCGAAAGAAGCCCACATGGTCGGCCATTTCGACGATCAGGACGCCGTGCTGCAATTCGTCTGTGCGAAGGACATGGAAGCGCTGGCAGCGCTCGGCACATCGTGCCCCGACCACTTCCTGCGCACCAAGATCCGCCCGCTGGTCGTCGATTTCGACCCGGCCAAGCCGGATATCACGGCGACGCTTGAAAGCCTGAAGCCCAGCGTCGAGGCCTATCGCAAGGACTATGCTGCCTATTACGAGCGCTGCAAGCATCCCGACAGCCCTGCCCTCAGAGACCCTAACGCCATCGTCTACCTCGTCCCTGGCGTCGGCATGATCACTTTTGCCAAGGATAAGGCCACCGCCCGCATTTCCGGCGAGTTCTACACCAACGCCATCAACGTGATGCGCGGCGCATCGACTGTCTCGACCTATGTCGGTCTCCCCGAACAGGAAGCTTTCGACATCGAATACTGGCTGCTTGAAGAAGCAAAGCTCCAGCGGATGCCGAAGCCGAAGTCGCTCGCCGGCCGCATCGCCATCGTCACCGGCGGCGCCGGCGGCATCGGTTCGGCCACAGCCGCGCGTCTTCTCTCCGAAGGTGCCTGCGTGGTGCTGGCCGATATCGATGAGACGGCGCTTGCAGCCACCATCGACAATCTGGCCGGTCGCTACGGCAAGGACGTGGTACGTTCGGTCAAGATGAACGTCACCGACGAAGCGGGTGTCATCTCTGCCTATGCCGACATGTCTGTCGAGTTCGGCGGCGTTGACATCGTCGTCTCCAATGCCGGCATCGCGTCCTCCGCCCCGGTCGAGGAGACGTCGCTGGATCTGTGGAACCGCAACATGTCGATCCTGTCGACCGGCTATTTCCTCGTCTCGCGTGAAGCCTTCAAGGTTCTGCGCAGCCAGGGGATCGGCGGCTCGGTGATCTTCATCGCCTCGAAGAACGGCCTTGCCGCATCGCCGAACGCGTCTGCCTATTGCACCGCCAAGGCCTCCGAAATTCACCTCGCCCGCTGCCTGGCGCTCGAAGGTGCGGAAGCCGGCATCCGGGTCAATGTCGTCAACCCCGACGCCGTGCTGCGCGGGTCGAAAATCTGGTCCGGTGAGTGGCTCGACCAGCGCGCCTCGACTTACAAGACCGACAAGGAAGGTCTTGAGGAAATGTATCGCCAGCGCTCCATGCTGAAGCGTTCGGTGCTGCCGGAAGACATTGCGGAAGCCACCTACTTCTTCGCCTCCGAGGCCTCGGCCAAGTCCACGGGCAACATCATCAACGTCGACGCCGGCAACGTCCAGGCATTCACACGCTGAAGCTGCCTCCCTCCTCTCCCCTTGTGGGAGAGGATAGCTCGCCCCAAGAGCCGCCAGGCGATTGGCTAGGCGAGCTTGGTGAGGGGGTCGCTTACAGGAGGAGGAAATTCCCATGACACAGATTGATAACGGCGTCATCGACGCCCGGAACGACAAGGCATCTGCAGCCCTCAAGGCGGACTACGCAGCGCTCGGCGAGCATCTTTCCCGCCGCGGCATCGATATCGATGCCATCAAGGCGAAGGTCGCGCGCTACGGTGTGGCCGTCCCCTCCTGGGGCGTCGGCACGGGCGGCACGCGCTTTGCCCGCTTCCCCGGCGCTGGCGAACCGCGCCATATCTTCGACAAGCTGGACGATTGCGCCGTCATCCATCGCCTGACCGGTGCAACGCCCTCCGTCTCGTTGCATATCCCGTGGGACAAGGCCGATCCGGCAGCCCTGAAGGCCAAGGCGGAAGAGACCGGTCTCACCTTCGACGCGATGAATTCCAACACCTTCCAGGACCAGCCGAATCAGGCCCATTCCTACAAGTTCGGCTCGCTCTCCCATGCGAATGCCGCGACGCGCCAGCAGGCGGCAGAGCACAACATCGAATGCATCGAGATCGGCAAGGCCATCGGCTCGAAGGCGCTGACGGTCTGGATCGGCGACGGCTCCAACTTCCCCGGCCAGACGAATTTCACGCGGCAGTTCGAGCGTTATCTCGAAGCGATGCGCACGGTCTACAAGGCTCTGCCCGACGACTGGCGCATCTTCACCGAGCACAAGATGTATGAGCCGGCCTTCTATTCGACCGTCGTGCAGGACTGGGGCACCAACTACATGATCGCCGAAGCACTTGGCCCCAAGGCCTTCTGCCTCGTCGACCTCGGCCACCACGCGCCGAACGTCAATATCGAGATGATCGTCGCCCGCCTCATCCAGGCGAAGAAGCTCGGCGGCTTCCATTTCAACGATTCCAAATATGGCGACGACGACCTCGATACCGGCTCCATCGATCCCTATCGCCTCTTCCTCGTCTTCAACGAACTGGTGGATGCGGAAACGCGCGGCGCTGAGGGCTTCAACCCGGCCCACATGCTCGACCAGTCGCACAACGTCACCGATCCGATCGAAAGCCTGATGGTCTCGGCCATGGAAGTGCAGCGCGCCTATGCGAGCGCCCTCCTCGTTGACCGCAAGGCGCTGGAAGGCTTCCAGGAAGAGAACGACGCGCTGATGGCGACGAACACGCTGAAGAAGGCGTTCCGCACCGATGTCGAACCGATCCTCGCCATGGCCCGCCTCGAAAAGGGCGCGGCCATCGATCCGGTCGCGGCCTATCGCACCTCGGGTTACCGCACCAAGATCGCCTCAGAGCGCCCTGCCGTCTCCGGCGCGGGCGGCGGGATTGTCTGAGACAGACGGCGGAGCGAAGTTCCGCCAATGTCACGCCGCGCGCGCATCGCACTTCCGCACCCCGGCCGATGGACCGGGGTGTTGCTGTATCCGGCACACGCCGAACGCATACGACGAACGTTTCGTAACACAGGCTTTACAAAAAATCAGAAAGCGGGATACAAATCGAGAAATCGGTAGCAAAAGTGTGTCATGACGAAAAGCTTTCTCATCGTTGACCCAGAGGTCGATCAGGCAGTCCTCAAGGGGATCGCCTCGCCTGCCCGCGCCGCCATGCTCAAGCTTCTGCACGAGCGCGGGCCGATGAATGTGAATGACATTGCCGCCGTGCTCGGGCAGCCGCAATCGACCGTTTCCACGCATATCCAGGTGCTGGAAGATGCCGGTCTGGTGCAGAGCGAAACGCAGAAGGCCCGCAAGGGCAACCAGAAGATCTGCCGCGCCACGGTCGAGGAAGTCATCGTCGTTTTCAAGAGCGAGGTGCGCGAGCCGCGCAAGGATCTGATCGAAGTGTCCATGCCGGTCGGGCTCTATACGAGCTTCGAGGTGACGGCGCCCTGCGGCCTCTGTTCGCCGGACGGGATCATCGGATTGCTCGACGTTCCCAACGCGCTTCTGGACCCGGACCGCATGAAAGCCGGGCTTATCTGGTTCACGCGCGGCTATGTCGAGTACCAGTTTCCCAACAACGCGAAGCTCTCGAACGCGACGATCAAGAAGCTGGAAGTCGCCGTCGAACTCAGCTCGGAAGTACCCGGCACCAGCGCCGACTGGCCCTCCGACATCACGCTGACCATCAACGGCAAGAAGGTCGGTGTCTGGACGTCGCCCGGCGATTTCGGCGACAAGCGCGGCGTCTATACGCCTGACTGGTGGAAGCTCAAGGGCTCGCAATACGGCAAGCTCAAGAACTGGCGTGTCGGTCCCGATGGGACCTTCGTCGATGGAGTGCAGATCTCCAGCGTGACGCTCGCCGACCTCGATCTCGTCAACCATCATTCCATTCGCGTTCGCATCGGCATCGAGGACGACGCCTCCCATCCCGGCGGCATCAACATCTTCGGCAAGGGGTTCGGCAATTACGACCAGGACATTGTCCTTCGTCTGAAAATCGAATGATATCAAAATATCCGATATTTAAAATATCGTCATAATTTCAATGTATTGAGAATTATGGAAGTTTTTCACGGGCTGGTTTTCGCTCGCATCCCTTGACCTTCATCCGATTCTTCGATTTAGTATCCGCAATGACGATCCATATCGTCTTTTATGATACTTACGGGAGGAATGCATGAAGGTGTCCGTCGTGGCGCATCCGCAGTTTGTTGTCGCGGATATCGACCCGAGGCTCTATGGCTCGTTCATCGAGCATCTTGGCCGCGCGGTTTACACGGGCATTTACGAGCCCGGCCATGCCACCGCCGACGAAAGCGGTATGCGTCAGGACGTGATCGATCTCATCAAGGAAATCGATGTTCCGATCGTGCGGTATCCCGGCGGCAACTTTGTCTCTGCCTATAACTGGGAAGACGGCGTGGGCCCGAAGGAAGAGCGCCCGGTTCGTCTCGACCTCGCCTGGCACACGTCCGAAAGCAACGAAGTCGGCCTTCATGAATTCGCCGACTGGTGCGTTTCCGCCAATACCGAGATGATGCTCGCCGTGAACCTTGGCTCGCGCGGTCTCGATGAAGCCCGCAATCTTCTCGAATATGCCAACCATCCGGGCGGCTCCGAATGGAGCGACAAGCGCATTGCCAACGGCCGCAAGGAGCCCTTCGACGTCAAGCTCTGGTGCCTGGGCAACGAGATGGACGGCCCCTGGCAGATCGGCCACAAGACGGCCGACGAATATGGCCGCCTCGCGCATGAGACCGCCAAGGCCATGCGCGCCTTCGACAAGTCGCTCGAACTCGTCGTCTGCGGCTCGTCGAATGCCAAGATGCCGACCTATCCGGAATGGGAAGCGACCGTTCTCGACCATACGTACAACGAGGTCGATTACATCTCGCTCCACATGTATTTTGACAACCACGCCAACCACACGCCAAACTATCTGGCGATGAACGAGAAGCTCGACGACTACATCATGTCGGTCGCCGGCGTGATCGATTACATCAAGGCCAAGAAGCGTTCGTCCAAGCAGGTCTACATCTCCTTCGACGAATGGAATGTCTGGTATCATTCCAAGGAGCAGGACAAGAAGATCCTGGAAGGCGCCGACGGCTGGCCCTTCGCCCCGCCGCTGCTCGAAGACATCTATAATTTCGAGGATGTCCTGCAGGTCGGCCTGATCCTCAACACGTTCATCCGCCGCTCCCATGTCGTGCGGATTGCCTGCCTGGCGCAGCTCGTCAACGTGATTGCGCCCATCATGACCTCGCCGAATGGCGCGGCATGGCGGCAGACCATTTTCTATCCGTACATGTTTGCCTCGCGCTACGGCCGCGGCAAGGCGCTCGATCTCAAGGTCGCCGGCCCGACCTACAAGAGCGATGTCGCAGGCGATGTGTCCTGCCTCGACGTGTCGGCGGTTCACGACGAGAAGGCAGGGGCTGTCAGCTTCTTCATCGTCAACCGTTCGGACAAGCACGTTGAGGCGGAGTTCGACATTGCCGCCTTCGGCAAGAATGCGAGCATCATCGACCATCAGGTCATGACGCATTCCGATCTCAAGGCGGTCAACACGGAAGCCGACATGATGAATGTCGCGCCGAAGAAGGCCGACACGGCATCCCTCGCGAACGGCAGCCTGTCGGCCAAGTTTGCCCCCTATTCCTACCAGATGATCCGGATCAAGGTCTGATCCGGGTCACCGGAAAGGTCCTGGGAGGAGAGACAATGACGGCAAGCATCGATATCAAAAACGTCACCAAGCAGTTCGGTTCGCTGACCGTTCTCGATGAACTGTCGCTTTCGATCCCCGCCAACGAATTCGTGGTCTTCCTCGGACCGTCTGGCTGCGGAAAGTCGACGCTGCTGCGCATGATCGCCGGGCTCGAGAGCGTCGATTCCGGCGAGATCCTCATCAATGGCGAGCGCATCGACAACCAGCCCCCTGGTCAGCGCGGCGTCGCCATGGTGTTCCAGTCCTACGCGCTCTACCCGCACATGACCGTGCGCGACAACATGGCCTTCGGCCTGAAGAACATCTCGGTCGAGCGCTCCGTCATTGATGCCCGCATCGCGGAAGCCGCGCGTATGCTGGAAATCGGCCATCTTCTCGATCGCAAGCCGGGCCAGCTTTCCGGTGGCCAGCGCCAGCGCGTTGCCATCGGCCGCGCCGTCGTCAAGGAGCCGAAGGCCTTCCTGTTCGACGAGCCGCTCTCCAACCTCGATGCAGCATTGCGCACCCGCACGCGTATCGAGCTGGCCCAGCTGCACCAGCGGCTGAAATCGACCATGATCTTCGTCACCCACGACCAGATCGAGGCCATGACGCTCGCCGACCGCATCGTCGTGATGAACAACCGCAAGATCGAACAGATCGGCGCGCCGATGGAGATCTACAACCGACCCGCTACGCGTTTCGTTGCAGGTTTCGTTGGCGCACCGGCGATGAATTTCCTGCCCGTGAAGATCCGCGCCGAGGGTGGCCTTGTTGTCGCGGAAAGCGGCGCAGGTCTAAGGATCGCAACAGCCATTCCGGCGGAAGGTCTTGCGGACGGCGATTACGAACTCGGGCTTCGCTCCGAGCATGTTCGCATCACGCAGCCGGCTGGCGGCACTGACGAAGGCGTGGTCGATGTACTTGAACGGCTGGGCGAGCGCACGCTGGTTTATGTCCGCCTCAGCGACGGCCAGCAGATTGTCGGCTCGGACAGCGGCGACAGCCGCGTCACCGTGGGCGATCGCGTCGGCCTCGCCTTCGAAGGGGCCAAGGCGCATCTCTTCGATGCCACCGGCAAGGCCTGGCATAGCCGGGAGAGCGGCCATGGCTGACGCTGCCAATGGGAACGCGCGGCGCGCCAAAAGCGTCGATATCTATGCCCCCCAATGGCGCAATTTCCTTTTCGTTGCGCCCTATCTGTTCATCTTCGTCGCTTTTCTTGTCTTCCCGCTCTTCTGGGGCATCTGGCTGTCGTTCCACAAGGCCGACACCTTCTCGTCCGGCCCCTTCATCGGTTTCGGCAATTATGCGCGGCTGTTTCGTGATGGGATTTTCCTGCAGTCGATCTGGAACACGTTCTATTTCGTGTTCCTCACGGTTCCGGCGCTCGCGCTGATCGGCCTGTTTCTCGCGCTTTGCCTCAACCGGCAGACAAGAAGCGCTGCGGTGCTGCGCACGCTGTTCTTCTCGTCCTCGGTCCTCTCCGTCACCATCGTGACGCTTATCTGGCGCATCGTCTACATTCCGGACATGGGCCTGCTGTCGATGATCTACGGGTTCTTCGGGGCAAAGGCGCCGGCCTTCCTGTCGGACCCCGATATTGCGATGATCGGCATTGCCATCGCCACGGTCTGGTGGTGCATCGGCCTTCCGATGATGCTCTTCCTTTCGGCCCTGCAGCAGATCCCGCAGGACATCTATGAGGCCGCGGCGCTTGACAATGCCAATCGCTGGCAAACGCTGCGCTCGATCACGCTGCCCTCGATCAAGCGCACCTTCGTGCTGGTGGTCATCATCCAGATTGTCTTCCAGTTCCAGCTCTTCGGTCAGGCGCTTCTGATGACCAAAGGCGGTCCCAACAACCTGACCAGGCCGATCGTGCTCTACATCTACAACACGGCATTCCAGCGTTGGGATCTCGGGATGGGTGCAGCGGCGTCGGAAATCCTGTTCCTGCTGATCCTGGTTGCCGCCATGGCGCAGTTCCTCCTCACCCGCAGAAAGGCAGATGCGTGATGGCTTCGCACAACGCTGAAATCCGCGGCAGATCCTTTGGCGACCGGGTTCTCTTCGGCCTCGTGATCCTTCTGGCGCTGGCCATGGCAGGACCGGTGCTCTACGTGATCGCGCTGTCGCTCAAGGACAACAAGGAGCTGATGGTCGATCCGCATTCGGTCTTCCATATGCCCTACACGATCAAGAACTATATCGACACGATCGGCACATCGAACGTGTTCTCCTGGGTGCTCAACAGCTTCATCGTCGCCGGCGGACTGACCGTGCTGACGCTGATCCTGTCGTCGCTTGCCGGCTATGGCTTTGCGCGGCTGAACTTTCCCGGCCGCGACGTGCTCTTCGTCATCGTGCTTCTCGGTCTTGCCGTGCCGGAACAGGCAGTACTGATTGCCCGCCACCAGATCTTCAGCTGGCTGGGCCTGCACAACACCTATCCGGGACTGATCCTGCCGGGTCTTTCGAGCGCCTTCGGCGTCTTCCTGATGACGCAGTATTTCCGCGCCATCCCCAAGGAACTGGACGAAGCCGCCCTCCTCGACAATGCCAGCCGCTTCCGGGTGTTCTGGAAGGTTCTGCTGCCGCTGACCGTGCCCGCGCAGGCGACGCTCGGCATCTTCACCTTCCTTGGCGCCTGGAACGATTACTTCTGGCCGCTGATTTCGGCGACGAAGAAGGAAATGTTCACGCTGACAGTGGGCATCGCCTCGACGCAGCAGAACTTCGCGCAGTCGCAAGGCATCGGCTTTCTGATGGCGCAGGCCGTGTTCGCCGGCGCACCCATTCTGATCATCTATCTGTTTTTCCAGAAATATATCGTCACCGCCGTCTCGGGAGCTGCGGTCCGGTAAGGCACTCGCCGGGGGGAGAATAAGCCCGGCGATTGAGGGAACGGCCGTCCACTCGCGGGCGGCGAAAATCAACCAGGAGGAAATGACATGACTTTGAGGAAATTGTTTCTCGCCACCATCTCCGCAGCGACGGTGATGATGGCATCGCCGAGCTTCGCAGCGACCGAACTGCAGGTCCAGCGCTTCTTCGGCGCCTGCGACGCCGATTTCGGCAAGAACACTGATGTCAGCAAGGCTGTCGGCGAATGCGGCATTATCACCTCGCTGATCAACAAGTTCGCCGCCGACAATCCGGACATCAAGGTCAATGTCACGACGGTTGAATGGCCGGGCTATGACCAGCTCACCGCACAGTTTGCCTCAGGCGACGCACCGGACATCGTCACGATCCACGAATCCGCTCTTTCCGACTATCAGTCCAAGGGCCTGCTGCTGCCGCTCGACGACCTCCTGAAAACCGTTGGCGTGACGCCGGACCAGTTCACCGACGCGGCCAAGGAAGGCGCGACCAAGGACGGCAAGATCTACGGCCTGCCGATCGACAACTGGACCATGCTCTACCACATCAACATGGACCTCTTCAAAAAGGCGGGCCTCGTGAATGCGGACGGCACGCCGATCCTGCCGAAGTCGCCGGAAGAAGTGCTGGCCCAGGCAGAGCAGTTCAAGCAGAAGACGGGCAAGCCCTATTTCGTGCAGAACCTCGCCAACGAAACGGCGCTCTTCACGCGCAATCTCTACACCTACCTCTTCCAGCAGAATTCCGACTTCTTCGCCGATCCGAAGAAGGTGAAGTTCAACACGCCGGAAGCCAAGAAGGTCGTCGAGATGTACAAGGCGATCTACGACAAGGACTACACGACCAAGAACCTTGACTATGCGGGTGCGATCAACGCGTTCCTCGCCGGTGAAGGCGGCGTTCAGCTGAACGGCACCTGGGTGGTTGGCGACTACAATGCTCAGTCAGAAAAGCCCGGCACGGCGCTCAACAAGGGCGGCTATGCAGTCTATCCGTATCCGCAGCTCTTCTCGGGCGCCAAGGCACAGTATGCCGACGGCCACACCTGGGCTGTTTCCAAGAAGGACCGCTCGCCTGAACAGACGGCCGCGATCGGCAAGTTCCTGAAGTTCTTCGCCGACAACGACTTCGAATGGTCGCGCACCGGTCACCTGCCGGCTTACAAGGCCGTCATCGAGTCGCCCAAGTTCAAGGCGCTGCCGCATCGTGACACGATCTCGGCCATCGCCACGCTCGGCAAGCCGCTGCCGTCTGCAGTTCAGCGCCAGTTCGCCATCCAGGACATCGTCGGTGAAGAAATGAGCGCCGCGATCTCCGGCCAGAAGCCGGTCGACAAGGCGCTTGCCGACATGGAAAGCCGCGTCAACGAGCTGCTCGCCAACCTCTGATCGGATCAGCGTATCGGGCGATCACGCCCGATACGCTCCCTCTATCTGTCGCCGCAATTCCGGACGGAAACCGGTTCTCGCTTTTCCGGCAATTGCTGAAAGTTCGCGGCCCGCCGCAACCGCGTCACGTTATCCTCCCGGAGGCGTGGCGCGGAATTTTTTTGCGCCCTGTGTCGGAGGTGCCCGCCTTTACGCCCTCACTTTCGCACGCCCACGATGCCACGCAGGCCAGCTTGAACTTTTTGATCAAATGTCTTACGAATAATTTGATCAAATTACGAGGCGGGTCCATTTCAAACGGTGGCCCGTCCAGACGAGGGCGAGCCATGACCATTCTGAACAATACCCGCGAGCTTCAGGCCATCGACGCCGCGCACCATCTGCATCCGTTCACGAATACCCGCGAATTGAATGCACGTGGCGTGCGCATCATCACATCGGCCAGCGGCATCTATGTGAATGACGCCGAGGGTAACAAGATCCTCGACGGCATGAGCGGGCTCTGGTGCATGAATGTCGGCCATGGCCGCAGGGAAGTCATCGATGCCGTCGCCCGGCAGATGGAAGAGCTGACCTATTACAACACCTTCTTCAACACGGCGCATCCGCCGGTGATCGAACTGTCGCGCCTGCTGTCAGAGGTGACGCCGCCACAGTTCAACCATTTCCACTTCACTGGCTCCGGATCGGAATCCAACGACACGATCTTCCGACTTGTCCGCTACTATTGGGAACTTGAGGGCAAGCCCGAAAAGTCGATCTTCATCTCTCGCCGCGGCGCCTATCATGGCTCCACGGTCGCCGCCGCCTCGTTCGGCGGCTTCAGTTCCATGCACAAGCAGGGTGGCCTGCCGATCGATGGCATCTACCACGCGCCCTCGCCGGACTGGTGGAGCCATGGCGGGGATCTCAGCCCCGAAGACTTCGGCCGCAAGGTCGCCGAACAGACGCTGGCGCTGATCGACGGCATTGGCGCCAGCCGGATCGGGGCGATGATCGCCGAGCCGATCATGGGTGCCGGCGGCGTGATCATTCCACCGAAAACCTATTGGCCGATCCTCGCCACGGGCCTGAAGGAGCGCGATATCCTGCTGATCTCGGACGAGGTCATTTGCGGGTTCGGCCGCACGGGCCAGTGGTTCGGCTGTGAGTTCATGGGCACGAAACCGGATTTCATGACCATGGCCAAGGGCATCACCTCGGGCTACGTCCCGATGGGCGCCGTCGCCGTATCGGATCGCGTGGCTAATGTTCTCAAGGAAAAGGGCGACGAATTCGCCCATGGCTACACCTATTCCGGCCACCCCGCCGCCTGCGCCGCATCGATTGCCACGATCGGCATCATGCGTTCCGAACAGCTGGTCGAAAATGTCCGGGAAGATGTAGGTCCATACCTCAAGAATAAGTGGCTGCAGCTTGCCGATCACCCCATGGTAGGTGAAGCGGTCATGGAGGGCCTGATCGGCGCCTTCCAGTTCTCCTCCGACAAGAGCGCCCGCGCCGGCTTCCCCGAAGCGGCGAAGATCGGCTTCACCGCGCGCGAGCATTCCTTCCAGAACGGACTGATCATGCGCGCCGTCGGCGACCGGATGGTCATTGCACCGCCACTGACGCTGACACGCGCTGAGGCCGACGAACTTGTCGATAAGGCTGCAAAGGTCATCGATCTCACCTATGCCTATGCCCGAAAAGAAGGCCTTATGGCGTGACGCGCTTCGCACCGTCAGGCCCGATCGGATAGAGGAAACATGACGACAGCATCGCCCAGCGGCTCGCAATGGCAGGAAGCGGAAGATTTTCTCGGCCGGTATCCGGATATCGAGGGCATCGACATCGTGATGACCGACTTCCACGGCATCGGCCGCGGCAAGATCATCCGCCGTCATGAGCTCGCCTCGCTCTACAAGGCAGGACGGGGGATGCCTGCCTCGCTCTTCGGGCAGGACGTGGCGGGCGACGATGTCGAAAGCTCCGGCCTCATCCTCACCGATGGCGGCGGCGACAAGCTCTGCTGGCCCATTCCCGGCACGCTCGGCATGATGCCGCATACCGGCCGCGGGCAGGTGCTGGTCAGCATGTACAATTCGGACGGAAGCCCATTTGACGCAGAGCCGCGCCACGCGCTGGTGCGTCAGGGAGAGCGGGCGGCGAAGGCGGGCTTCACGCCCATGGGCGCCTTCGAGCTGGAATTCTATCTCATCGACCGGGAACGCGACGGCAAGAATCGCTACCAGCCGGCGCGCTATGCGCTCAATGGCCGAAGCTGCCTGCATCGCAGCACCATGTCGGTCGATGAACTGGACGAGATGACGCCGCTCTTCGATATGATCTACGCAGGAGCCAAACATCTCGGCCTGCCGCTGGAATCGCTGATCTCGGAATATGCGGCCGGACAGTTCGAGCTGACCATCCGCTACCGCGATCTCCTGCGCGCGGCCGATGACGTGATCATCGCCAAGCGTCTCATCCGTTCGGCTGCCCGCCGCTTCGGCATGGAGGCCTGTTTCATGGCGAAGCCCTTCGGCCAGCAGGCCGGCTCGGGGATGCATCTGCATCTTTCGCTGGCGAATGAAAAAGGCAGCAATCTGTTCGGCGACGAGGTCGACGGGTCGCTGAGCCCGCTCATGTTGCAATCCATCGGCGGCATAAGGCAGACGGTCGGCGAAACGATGCTGGTGCTGGCGCCCTACCTGAACTCCTGGCGCCGCTTCGCCTCGGTCTCCTACTCGCCAGCTTCCGATGATTGGGGCGTCGAAAGCCGCATGGTGGCGCTACGCGTTCCCGGCACGCCGGGCAAGGGTCGCCACTTCGAACATCGCGTGGCCGGTGTCGACGCCAATCCCTATCTGGTCGCCGCCGTGACACTCGCCGGAGCCTTGCAAGGCATCGAGAGGAAAGCCGATCCCGGCCCTGCCGTCGAACCGGGGGATGACAAGCAGAAGCCCACGAACAGCCTGCCGAACAGCTGGCAGAACGCCATCCAGCGCGCCGGTCAATCGGACTTCCTGCGCGAGGCACTCGGCCAGACGCTCCATCACGGCTTTGTCGCAGTCAAGCAGGCCGAGTATGAGAGGCTGGCGCTGGAAGTCACCGAAGCGGAATGGGACCTCTACGGTTTCGTGGTCTGAGCTGTTTTCTAATTTCGTAAGGAATTTCTTACCTTGGGAATAGCAACCGGACCGGCAAGCCGCCGGTCGCGAGGGTGATCCGCATCATCAGCGGCGGCGTAGTCCTTCGTAAATGGAGGATCAATCGATGTCATTTATCAGCCGCCTGCCCCTCGCCGCCCTGCTCGTCACCGCCGGTATCGGCCTCGCCTCTGCCCCGGCACATGCCGAACCCAAGGTCGTGAAAGTCAGCCGCGATCACTATACCGGAACCTGGCTAGAAATCGGCCGCACGCCGATGAAGATCACGGACGGCTGCGTCGCCGGCTACACGACCTACAAGCCCTCTGCCAGCAGCGACGTCTTCAGGATCGAAGATGGCTGCCGCACGGGCTCGCCGAAAGGAGAGCTGCGAACGATCGACGGGATCGGCAAGCTGGAGGATGCCGGCACCACGAATGCGAAACTGACCGTGCGCTACCTCGGTGGCCTTGTGACATTCAAATACTGGGTTCTCTATACCTCGCCAGACAAGAGCTGGTTCATCAGTGCGAACCCTGAAATGAGTAACCTCTGGATCTATGCCCGCAAGGCTCCATCGAAGAAGGAACTCGCCGTCATGGTCGCCAAGGCGAAATCGCTTGGCTATGACACGCGCAAGCTGGAATTTCCCGAGCCTTGAGGCCCGGGACCGTTCACCACTCGACGACGGAGCCATCATAGGCAAAGAAGCCGCCGGAGCTCTCCGGCGGCAGAGCGTCCAGAACGCCGAGGAGGTTGACGGCGGCTTCCGAAGCTGGAACCGCTGCGTGAGCCCCGCGGTAACCGATCGAAAGCCCGGTTTCGACCGTTCCGGGGTGTAGTGCCGCGATGACCGCGAGGGGACGCGTTCGCGCAATCTCGATGGCTGCCGTGCGAACGATCTGGTTCTGCGCCGCTTTCGCAGCCCGATAGGAAATCCAGCCGCCCAGATGGTTATCGCCGATAGACCCGACGCGGGCGGAGAGCGAGGCGAAAATGCCGCGTCGGTCGCGCGGCAGCAAGGGCGCAAAATGCTTCAGCAGAAGCGCCGGTCCTACGGCGTTCAGCGCGAATTGCCGGAGCATCGCCTGCGGGTCGATGGCCTTCAGCGCCTTTTCAGGGCGGATCCCGTCTATCGTAAGCGCGCCGGTTGCGTTGAAGATCAAATCCAGCCCGTCGACCTGCGACGCAATCCTTTGCGCTTCCTCGGCGATCGATGCCTCATCTGTCACATCGAACCGGGGATTGTCGCGGCGCGACAGGCGGATCACCCCACCGCAACGGGGATCGGCCCGGAGCGCTTCGACAATTGCGCTACCGATGCCACCGGATGCGCCGACGACCAGCGCGCGATAATTCTCTTTGAGGGACGCCATGTTTGTCATGCAGTTTGTTACGAGCCAGCGGACGCAGCGGATTGCCAATCGCCTGGCCGTCCATTAGATAAATCCGCGATGGGAATGGGGCTTCCCGAGAACCGCCGGTCATTGCGTGACGTGGCTGATAGCTCCTGCCGAATGCGGAATGGTCGAAAGCACTCCGCGAAGGCGGGAGTGTGGCTTGACCTTCCCACCCTCGTGAGGCTTTCGTTGCAACAACGAAAGGACTCTGAAATCCATGAACTATCTCATCGTCTTCATCGGCGCCGGCATCGGCGGTATGCTCCGGCAGGGGGTGAATGTCGCGACTATGAAATGGTTCGGCCCGAACTTTCCCTGGGGTACGCTGACGGTCAACATTGTCGGCAGCCTCGTCATGGGACTGATTGCCGAATATTGGGCGCTCAAATCCGGCCTGCCGCAGTCGGCACGGCTGTTTCTGACGACAGGCATCCTCGGCGGATTCACGACCTTCTCCACCTTCTCGCTGGACACTGCGACCATCTTCGAGCGCGGAGAGACGTGGCTCGCCACAGGCTATGCCATTGCTTCAGTCGTCTTGTCGGTCGGGGCGCTCTTCCTCGGTCTGGCGATCGTTCGCAGCCTCGTCGGTACCCAGGCCTGATCAGGCCTCGAGAAAGGGCTTGAGCGCCACTCCGCGCTGGGTGAGAATCCTGCGGATATGCACAGCCATGGCAATTGCGCTCGGCCCGTCGCCATGAACGCAGATGGAGTGCGCTTCGAGCCTGATCGGCGCGCCGTCCACCACCGGCATCAACCCGGTTTCGAGAAACGAAACCAGCCGGTCGGCGGCTTCCTGCGGGTCGTGGATCATCGCGTCGGGACGCGACCGCGGCACCAGCCGCCCGGTCGACAGATAGCCGCGATCGGCGAAGATCTCGCTGTAGACCGGGACGCCCGCTTCGCGCGCGGCAAGCTCCAGCTCCGTGCCGGAAATCGCCAGTACGGCCATATCGGATCCGAAGGCTTTGGCCGCGCGGGCGACGGCGGAGGCCGCGGCGCGATCATCGGCGCAGTGGTTGGCGAGCGCCCCATGCGCCTTGATGTAGCGCACCGGAACACCGGCAAGTGCGGCCGCACCCATCAGCGCGCCGGTCTGCGTGGCAACGAGCCGCTCGATCTCGCCCGGCGTCATCGGGATCAGCCGGCGGCCGAAGCCTTCTCGGTCGGCGAAACCCGGATGCGCGCCAACGACGACGCCCCGGTCACGGGCGATTTCCAGCGTGCGGAACATGGTCTCGGGGTCGCTCGCATGGCCGCCGCAGGCGACATTGGCGCTGGTGACCACCTGCAGGATCGCCTCGTCATCACCCATCTTCCAGGGGCCATAGCTTTCGCCGAGATCGGAATTGAGGTCGATGCGCATGTAAGATGTCCCTATTCGAACTCGAAAACGGTCTCGCCATAGCCGACGAGATCTCCGGCCTTCACCGGCTTCGCGGCTACCTTCCCCGCCTTGTCCGCCTGGATGGCGAAGCGGATCTCGCCAAGCTCCAGAAAGCCGACGATCTGATGCTGCGAAATACTATCGCCCACGCGAATCGCCGGAGAGGCATCGGCAAAGACGCCGAAGTAACGGGTGCGGATGGCGTCCTTCGCCTTGACCGGACGCGGAGTGGCTACGGCTGTCGCAGCCGGTTTTTGCGGCCGGTTGACGATGACCTTGAGCCGTCCGCCCTGGCCGATGCCGACTTCGAGTTCGGCAAGGCCGCGCGATTTGGCAAGCGCAATGGCGCGTTCGATTTCGTCGAGCGTCATGCTTCGCCCTCCGGCTTCATCGCCCCGGAAGCGATCAGTGCCTCCAGATGATGAATGTCGAACCCGCCCTGCCGAAAGCCCGGATCGTTCATCAGCCGCCGCTGCAGCGGAATGTTCGTCGTCAGCCCGCCGATCTCGTATTCGGCCAGAGCCACCTTCATGCGGGTCACGGACTCCTCGCGCGTGTCGCCATAGGCAATGAGCTTGGCGACAAGCGAATCGTAGTGCGGCGGCACCTCATAGCCATCGTAAAGATGCGTATCGAGCCGGATGCCCGGCCCACCCGGCGGTCGATGGGTCTCGATCACCCCCGGCGACGGTGTGAAAGCGAAGGGGTCTTCGGCATTGACGCGGCATTCGATGGCGTGGCCGCGCATCGCAATATCGGCCTGCGTGAACGACAGCGGCTCGCCCATCGCAATGCGGATCTGCTCGCGCACGATATCGATCCCAGTCACCATTTCGGTCACCGGATGCTCGACCTGCACGCGCGTGTTCATCTCGATGAAGAAGAATTCGCCGTTCTCGTAGAGGAATTCGAACGTGCCGGCGCCGCGATAGCCCATCTGCTGGCAGGCCGCGACGCAGCGCGCGCCGACGCGCTCGATCGCCTCGCGCGGAATGCCCGGCGCGGGGGACTC
>DATMTA010000200.1:0-14506 GCA_035565055.1 Ensifer sp. | reverse complement strand
TTTGCTGAAGCCTATTCGGCTTCCTATTCCTAGTCCGACTATACCTGATGCGACATCAGCAACCGTTTCAGTCGGTAAACCATTGCTCCATATCTCATTGCCGGCGCTTATTCCCAGCGGAGGGATCTTGGCGGGAGCGGGCGAAAATCTGACCTGCCGATCGCTCAATACCGCATCGGTTAGCCGAGAAATCTGTCGCTCCAGAAGCTCCAAACGCGCATCTTGTGGTGTTATCTTGCTCTCAGGCAAAGACGCTGCTTTCAGCCCGAGGAAAGTGACAAGCGAGAAAATCTGCTTGTCTTTGCCGTGGGACCCAACCGTGTCCTGAATTGCTTTCGTCAAAGCTTTTCTATCGCTGTCGAGCGTAGCCGGTCGGAGTTCAGCATTATATTGTGAATACCTAAAGCCCTCCACGTCAAAGACGCGGTCTGTCCTGTTGTCGTTTATAAGTACCGTTGGTTTATTAAAAGCCTGCCTTATTCCGAGTTCGTACAGAACATTCGGATTGCGGCTCGAGAGGTCGCAGATGCAAAGATCGGCTCCATGCACTTTGCTGATGATCTCTACATGAATCATGTGAGAAGCGGCCGTTGTATCTGCTCGCTCGCATACATACCCTGCGCTTTCGGCGGATGGTTTAATGAGGTATTCGTAAACCTCTTTGAAATGCCCTGAAGGGTAACTCGGATGATCCGAAATTGGCATTATTGCGAAGCAGCTTTTCTGCTCTCTTGCCGTCTTCGTGTCCTCCGACTGTTCGTTTTCCTTCTTTGTGCTCCGCTCACTCATGCGTCTCTCCATTATCTAGAGTTGATTTGGAGATGATGGTAACTTAAACGGGGTGTCAGGCAGGGGTTGTTATCATTCACTTGACTTTACTTAGCACATTGGATTTTGCCCGTTGGGACCCCTGGGCAACGTCACCCTAAACACCGCCCCGCCACCTTCCGCTGCCTCGCACACCACGCTCCCCCCATGCAGCTCGGCGATCTGCCTCACCAGCGCAAGCCCTATCCCCCAGCCCCCCGCAGCTTCCGCTCGACCCGCCGGACGATAGAACGGCTCGAAAATCCGTTCGCGTTCGCTTTCCGGGATGCCGTCGCCGTGGTCGGTCACCGTTAGGTGAAGGGCGTCTGCTGTTTCCGTTACGGCAAGTTCGATGGGGGGCTTGCCGTGGCGGGTGGCGTTTTGCAGGAGGTTGCGGATCAGGCGGCGGATGAGGCGGCCGTTGGCGCGGATGAGGGTGGAGGGGCCGGTGACGGTCACGGCGTCTGCGGCATCGAAATGGGCGCTTTCCTCGGCCGCGATGGCGACGAGATCGACCATGTCCTCGAAGCTCTCCGTGCGGCCTGCCTGCAGGCGGCTGGAGATGAGGATTTCGTCGACCAGCTCGTCGAGCTCTGCCATGTTGCGGACGATCTCGGTCTTCAGGTTTTCGGCGGGATCGGCTTCGAACATCTCGATTGCCATGCGCAGGCGCGCGAGCGGCGAGCGCAGTTCGTGGCTGGCGTTCGCCAGCAGGTTCTTCTGCGCGGTCACGAGGTCTTCGATGCGGCCGGCGGCCATGTTGAAGGTGCGTGCGACATCGGCGATCTCGTCATTTCCTTCGACGGTGAGGCGCGTTTCCAGCGCGCCGGCGCTCCAGGTGTCCATGCCGGTCTTCAGTTTTTCCAGCCGGCGGGTCAGGCGGCGGGTGACGGGGAGTGCTGCAAGGCCGAGGGCTGCGGCAATCAGCAGGATGACGAAGGCGACGTTCTGCCTGTGAGGCCCAAAGGGCCGGCGGCTGCGGGCGACGACCTTGAGACCGTCCGGCGTTTCGAAGGCGAAGGTGCGGCCCGGTGGGCGGAAGCCCTTCGGGTCATCGTCCGTGACATCCGCCGGCACCGGGCGGCCGGCATTGGCAATGAGCGTGCCCTGCTTGTCATAGACGCTGATATCGGCATTCACCGTGTCCGACATGCGGCGCACGGCGCGCTCAAGATTGAAGTTCTCACCCGGCGGCGGCAGCACGGAATCGAGGAATGGTCCCAGGCGGGCGGCGAGCGGATCGCGCTGGTCGAACTTGCCGATCGCGGCAAAGGCGACCAGGACAAGCGCCACGAGCGCGAGGCCCATCAGGATCGTGGCGTAGAATTGCAGAAAGAGCGAGCGGCGGATGAAATTCATGCGCCACCTGCCGGCGTCTGGTTGCGGACGAAGAGATAGCCGGCGCCGCGCACGGTGATGATGCGGCGCGGATGTTTGGGATCGGTCTCGATGGCCGCGCGGATGCGCGAGATGTGAACGTCGATGGAGCGGTCGAAGGCTTCCAGCTCCTCGCCCTTGACCATGTCCATCAGCTGGTCGCGGGAGAGCACCCGGCCGGCATTTTCGGCCAGTGCCAGCAGAAGGTCGTACTGGTAGCCGGTGATCTGGCGCTCCTCGCCGGCGACGCGGATCTGGCGCGCGCCGCGGTCGATTTCGAGGTCGCCGAAGGTGAGGATGTCGGCATCGCGCGCCGAGGTCATCGTGCCCTGGCTGCGGCGGAGAATGGCGCGCAGGCGCGCGAGCAGTTCGCGCGGCGAGAAGGGCTTGGGGAGATAGTCGTCGGCGCCGAGTTCCAGGCCGACAATGCGGTCCGTCTCTTCGCCCTTGGCGGTCAGCATGAGGATCGGAAGGTCCGAGGTGGCGCGGACCTTCCGACAGACCTCAAAGCCGTCGAGGTCGGGCAGCATGAGGTCGAGAATGACGACGGCCGGCGGAGTGCGGGCGATTTCCGCCAGGCCGTCTTTGCCGGTCGCGCTGGCGCGCGTGGCAAATCCTTGTTTTCGAAGGTAGTCTTCCAGCATGGCGGTGAGCCTCGTATCATCGTCGATGATGAGTATGTCCGACGTCATGCTGTGAAGTCCTTCCTGAATGGCCCGGGGAATCCCCGAGCCGTTATAGCATCACCAGCGCGGGCGGTGACCGTGCGATTTTTCGTCCATTTCCTTGGCGAGCTTGGCGCGCTGGTCGGGGGTGAGAACCTCTGCCGCGTCCACCATGGCGGTGGTCATGATCTTCGAGGCGTCGTCCATCTTCTGTACGCGGGCCTTGCGCATGGCTTCGACGGCATCGCGGTCGATGGTCGGCTTGTCGAACAGTGCCTTCATCTGGTCGCGCATCTGGCCGGGTTCGCCGCGTGTGGCCTGCACGTCTTCGCGGGCCTTGTCGAAAATCGCCTTGATCTTCTGCTTCTGCTCGTCGGTGGCATCGACCTTGTCGAGCATCTTGCCCAGGCGGTGTTCCATGAAGCCGCCCTTGACCTTGTCCATCATACCCCCGTGGTGGCCGCCCATTCCCATGCCGGCCATTTCCATGCCGGGAGGGCTGAAGCCGTCCGGGCCGTCCTTGGCGATGGCAAAGGCGCCGATGCCGGCTGCCGTGACGGCAACGATGGCGATGCCGGCAATGGTCGAGCGGCGCTTCCAGGGCAGGGCGGTCTTCTTCGTGTCCTGCATGTTGTCATTCGGTTCCATGAGTGTCTCCATCGCCTCTTCGGCTGGTGTTTCGATGAAGATCATCATGGGGCAAGAACGTTTCGGCTGTTCTTGGCGTTTGTAAAGAAAGGTAAAGTTCGCTGTGTCCCGGCGCAGACAGGTGATCCTGTCGAGAAAACAGCGGTTTGCGGGGGTTTTCCAAGCCTGCCTGCCGTTACGTTGGTGGACGCAGGCGCACTTTTCCGGTAGCACGATAGGGCTCGCTCGATGGCGGCGCGAACCCGAACAATTCATCTCTTGGAACAGGAGACGCCGATGGCAGAGACCGGCGAACTGGAACGCGAACGCCTGTCTCCCGGTGGCGAGGGGCAAGATCCTTTCGACATCTATGACGAGGACGGTCTGGTCCGGCAGGATTATCTTGCCCAGATCGGCGAGGCGCTGGAGGCGGAGGACATCGACTTCCTTCGCTACAATGTCGCGCGCCTGCATGAATCCGAGCTCGGGGACCTGATCGAGGCGCTGGAGCCAGACGAGCGCCATGCGCTGGTCAGGCTTGCCGGCGACGCCTTCGACTTTACCGCGCTGACCGAAGTCGATGAGGCGATCCGTCTCGAAATCGTCGAGCAGATGCCGAACGACCAGGTGGCGGCCGCCATCGGCGAGATGAATTCGGACGATGCCGTCTACATTCTGGAAGACCTCGACCAGGAGGACCGCGAGGAGATCCTTGCGCAGCTGCCGTTTACCGAGCGGGTGCGGTTGCGCCGGGCGCTGGACTACCCGGAAAGCTCCGCCGGTCGACGGATGCAGACCGAGTTCGTCGCCGTGCCGCCGTTCTGGACCGTCGGGCAGACGATCGATTACCTCCGCGACGAGCGCGACCTGCCGGAAAGCTTCTCGCAGATCTTCGTCATCGACCCGACCTTCAAGCTGCTGGGGGCGGTCGATCTCGACCGAATTCTCCGCTCGACGCGGGATCTGAAGATCGACGACATCATGCGCGAGACGAACCATCCGGTGCCGGCCGAGATGGACCAGGAGGACGCGGCGCAGCTTTTCGAGCAATACGACCTTCTCTCCGCCGCCGTTGTGGACGAGAACGGCCGCCTCGTCGGCGTCCTGACCATCGACGACGTGGTTGACGTGATCCAGGAGGAGGCCGAGGAAGACCTCATGCGCCTCGGCGGCGTCGGCGACGAAGAGCTCTCGGACACCGTGATCAGCACGTCGCGGTCGCGCGTGCCGTGGCTTCTCGTCAATCTGCTGACGGCAATCCTTGCGGCCTCCGTGATCGCGCTCTTCGATGGCGTCATCGAAAAGGTGGTGGCGCTTGCCGTGCTGATGCCCATCGTGGCCGGCATGGGGGGCAATGCCGCCTCCCAGACCATGACCGTGACGGTGCGGGCGCTGGCGACGCGCGACCTCGATATCTATAACGCCGCCCGCATCATCGGCCGCGAGGCAGGCGTGGGCATCCTCAACGGCCTGATCTTCGGTGTTCTGATCGGCGTGGTGGCCGGGCTCTGGTTCCACGATGTCAGCATCGGCGGCATCATCGCGACCGCCATGCTGATCAACATGCTGGCGGCGGCGCTCGGGGGCATTCTGATCCCGCTGCTGCTCGATCGTCTGGGCATCGACCCGGCGGTTGCCTCGGCTGTCTTCGTGACGACGGTGACGGATGTCACCGGCTTCTTCGCTTTCCTGGGCCTCGCATCGTGGTGGTATGGCGTGCTCTGAGTCCGTGAATCATGTTATGCACGCCTTACCAACGCAATCGAACCGCGCATTGACTTTTACGTTAAGGTCAATAGAATGGACGCATCATTGATTGGAAAGACTGAACGTGGATAAGCTCTACACCATCACGGAATTGACGCGTGAGTTCGGCATCTCGACCCGAACGCTGCGCTTCTACGAAGACGAAGGGCTGGTTCATCCCGAGCGACGGGGCCGCACGCGTCTCTTCCGTCCTTCCGACCGTCGCATCATCCAGAACATCCTGCGCGGCCGCCGCATCGGTTTCACCATTGCTGAAATCCGCGAGATCATTCTGGCTTACAGGGAGCCGCCGGGCGAGCTGGGACAGCTCAACCTCATGCTCAAGCGCGTCACCGAAAAGCGCGACGAACTCAAGCAGCGGCGCAAGGACATCGACGAGACGATCACCGAGCTTGACATGATCGAGGAGCAGGCCCTGACGCGTCTCGCCGAAATCGGCGTGGGCAGCTGATCGGGATTCATCGACATATGAAATGAGAAAAGGCCGCTGGATCGATGATCCAGCGGCCTTTTGATTATCGAAATAAATTCCGGTCAGAGCCAGCGGCGCGTGCCATGGCAATAGCGTTCGAATTCGAAGCCGAAACGCGACAGAAGATGAAACTCTTCCGGGCGGATCGCGAGATAGGTGGTAAGGCCTGCCGCCACGACGGCGCCGATCATCACCCAGGCGCTGCCGCCTACCAGTCCGATACCGATCAGCAGAAGCGTATAGGCGAGATAGGTCGGGTTGCGGGTAAACCTGTAGGGGCCGCAGGTGACGAGCCGGCTTGCGCATTTCATTGGCATGACAGCCGTGTCACGGTCGGCCAGCGTCTTCATCGCCCAGATGTCGAGGCTGACGGCCATGGTGACGAAGGCCCAGCCGGCAATCGGCGCAACCATGGTGAGGTGAAATCCGGGCGGCGAGGGGATTCGCGCCTCGATTGCAAACCCAATGAAGCAGGCGGCGATGTAAAACAGCGGTGGCCATGGAAAATTCAAGGGGCGCGACCGAAACTCGTTCATGATCCTGTTGCCTATTCCTGTCCCTGCGCAGTCCTTGTGCACTGGCGGCTGATGCCAAGTACACGCGCGTCGTTGTTGACGTCGAGTTCGCCTCGTTCCAGTACGTCGAACAGGTTCTGGCTTTTCAGCTCAGTCAGGGTGCAGCCGCAGAATGAACTGCAGAAAGACTCGGACTGATTTGCTGCACAGGCCGCCTTACAACTCTGCATATAGGACAAAGCTGGATCGGGGCTGGCTGCCGGAAACACTTGTGCGATGCACCAGACTATAGCGATCAAGATCGGTTGGTGCAGCAGGTAGAAGGCGAGACTGTGGCGACCAACTGTGGATAACCAGGAAAACACATGGAAATTTTTGGCCCTGTCGCCCGCCAGGATTTTGATGAGTCGGTATTTCACCAACAGCTTCGCGGCGCCGATGCCGATCAGGAAGGGAGCGAGCCACGGCAGCAGCGGGACATAGTCGTTGGAGCGCCGAACGCTTTCCGACAGTCCCACCCAGTAGAGGGCCGGCGTGTTGAAGAAACCATTGTGCAGCCAGATCGGGGCGGCGACCGCTGCGGCCGCAACCACGAGGCTCACGAGAGGGGGCGCGCGAAGGAAGAACAGTCCGATGAGGCTCGCGGCGGCGATGTTGTGGAGGATGCCGAAATAGATGAACTCGTCGCGCATGGCGAAGAAGGTCGCCAGCGTGACCAGCAGCGCGGCGACCACGATCTTTGCGAAGCGTTTCCAGAACGAAGGCCAGCGTATGCCATTGCCATGCGCCAGATAGAGACTGAAGCCTGCCAGAAACAGGAAGCTCGACGCGATCGACCGGGCGTATATCTTCAGCGGCAGGCTGCTGGCCGTTCCCGGCTCCAGATAATGAAAAAATTCCAGGTCCCAGGTCAGGTGATAGGTCGCCATGGTGATCAGCGCGACGCCACGCAGCGCATCCATCCAGTGAAGCCGACCGATCGGCTGCTCGACCGTGTAGTCCTGGCTCATGGCCCTCTTCGCTTTCATTGATTTGATCAGGAGTGTCGCTTTGCGTGCAGACACGCCTTTTTTGCGGCGGCCTCACAACAAAGCGGCGCGGGCCTCGGAGAAAAACTGGCGGCGGACGAGCACGCCGATGACAAAGATGGTGAGCGCGATAAGAAGCAGCGGACTGAGGAACCAGCCGATATAGCCGATGGACAGAAAGATGCCGCGCAGTCCCGCATTGAAATGCTTTCCTGCCAGCATGTTGAGTTCGACGACCCGATTGACGGCGCGATCGGTTGCCGCCGGGTCATCCTGCGCATGTTTCGGCATGGGCAGCGAGCCAAACAGGATGGTGCAATAGTTGAACAGACGATAGGCCCAGCCGAACTTGAAGAACGAATAGGCGAAGATGGCCGCGAGACCGACGACCTTGAACTCGAAACCTTCCTGTCCGGTCCGGAAGAAGGCCGGCAGCGTTGCATAGATCGAACCGACGCTGTCGGAGGCGCCAAGCAGCGGAAAGCAGCTTCCCAGCGCGAACATCGAGGCCGAGGCGAAGAAGGCCGTGCCGTTCTGAAGGCCCGCCATGATCTGCGTGTCGATCATCTTCAGGTCGCGGGTCAGCGAATTGTGGATCCATGCGCGACGATAGTTGTTGACCAGATGGGTCAAGGCCGGACGCGCGATCTTCGGTCTTCCGCTGGTGAGCCAGGAGAAGCCCCACCAGAGAATGAGAAAGATGCTGAGAGCGAAATAGTCGAGCGAAGTCATGCCCGGTTTGTGGCACGAATCGTCGCGGCGCGGAAGCTTGCGGCTGTGGACAACCCTTGCTGTGCAGGGCAGATCAGCGGCTGCTCCAGGCCCGGTCCTCCGGGTCTGTTTGTCGCGAAATCGTCATCCCATGCCGATGGGTGGCTTACGGTTGCCTTTTCGACGGGTAAGATGAAAGCATTGAATCTCAATCAACCGGGCGCAAACCATGTTTCTTTCCGTCTTCGACGTCTTCAAGATCGGCATCGGTCCGTCCAGTTCGCACACGATGGGCCCCATGTCGGCCGCGGCCCGGTTCCTGGACCTGATCCTGTCCGACGACTGGCCGCGACCGCAGGGTGCCCATGTCGCCTCATTGAAGGTCAGTCTGCACGGATCGCTTGCGCATACCGGCATCGGGCATGGGACGGGCAGGGCGGTGATCCTTGGACTTGCCGGCGAACTGCCAAACAAGGTCGACCCGGACCACATGGATGCGATCATCGAGACGGTCGAGAAGACGCGCAGCGTGACGCCGCCCGGCCATCCGTCCTATCATTTCAATCCGTCCGAGGATCTGGTTTTTGACAAGAAGCAGCCGCTGCCTGGTCACGCCAACGGAATGCGCCTCTCGGCTTTCGATCATGACGGACGGCTTCTGCTGACGCAGGTCTATTACTCCATTGGCGGCGGTTTCGTGGTCACCGACACGGAATTGGAAGCGATGCGGCGGGAGAAGGACAAGAAACCAGCCGCCAACGTCCCGTTTCCCTTCGCCACCGCCAAGCAAATGCTTGATATGGCGGCCCGTTCTGGCATGACGATCGCGCAGATGAAGCGCGCAAACGAAGAAGCGGTGATGAGCCGTTCGGCCTTGGATGAAGGACTGGATGCCATCTGGCAGGCGATGGATTCCTGCGTCGAGCGTGGTTTGCGCGGCGAAGGGATCATGCCGGGCGGTCTCAAAGTGCGACGCCGGGCGCGCGGCATCCACGACAAGCTGCAGGAAGAATGGCGTTCGAACCGGCCCAATCCGCTGTTCGCAAACGACTGGCTGAGCGTCTATGCCATGGCGGTGAACGAGGAGAATGCCGCCGGCGGTCGCGTGGTGACGGCGCCTACCAATGGGGCCGCGGGCGTCATCCCGGCCACGGTCCGCTATTACAAGCAGTTTCACGCCGACGCAGATCGCGACGGAATCCATGATTTCCTTCTGACGGCGGCGGCGATAGGCGGCATCATCAAGCACAATGCCTCGATTTCCGGCGCGGAAGTGGGCTGTCAGGGCGAAGTCGGCTCGGCGGCGGCGATGGCCGCGGCGGGCATGGCTGCCGTGATGGGCGGTTCGCCAGAGCAGATCGAGAACGCCGCCGAAATCGCACTGGAGCATCATTTGGGCATGACCTGCGACCCGGTGGCCGGCCTCGTGCAGGTGCCCTGCATCGAGCGCAACGCGCTTGGCGCGGTCAAGGCGGTCACGGCCGCTTCGCTCGCCGTGAAGGGTGACGGACAGCATTTCGTGCCTCTGGATGCCTGCATCGAGACGATGCGGCAGACCGGCAACGACATGAGCGAGAAGTACAAGGAGACCTCGACCGGCGGCCTTGCTGTCAACGTGGTCGAGTGCTGAAACAGCTGCCGCATTCCCGGCTTGACGCCGCGGCGTGAAAGGCGTTCAAAGGCGCCATGACACTTCACATCATCAAGCTTTGCGTCGGCGCGGATTCGATCGATGATCTGCGCGAATGGGTCACCGAGCGGTCGTTGCTTGCGATTGCTGCCGGCATGGAGCCACATTCCAGCCATGTCACCCGGATGTTTCCGAAGCGTCGCGACGAGATCATCGACGGCGGTTCGCTCTATTGGGTGATCAAGGGGCAGGTGAAGGCAAGGCAGCCGATCCTGGATATTCGCGAAGTGGTTGGCGGCGACGGTATCACCCGCGCCGAACTGATACTCGGCCCAGAGGTCGTCGAGACGGTGATGCAGCCGAAGCGTCCTTTTCAGGGCTGGCGATATCTGGAGGCGAAGGATGCGCCGAAGGATCTCGGCAATGCCGGCACGGGCCTTGACGAGATGCCCGAGCACATGAAGCGCGAACTGTCTGAACTTGGACTGCTCTAGTCTGGAATTCCCAGGCATTGCTATCTTGCTTTCGCACCTTGCCGGTCACACATACGGCTGGCCTCACATTCTTTTTCCTTCCAGATTTCCGGAGTTTTTTCATGGCTTTGACGAAACTGTTCTCGCCCCTCCAGGTCGGCCCGCTCACGCTCAAGAACCGGATTGTCGTTGCGCCAATGTGTCAATATTCGGCGGTGGACGGCCAAATGACCGACTGGCATCTGATCCATCTTGGCCAGCTTGCCGTCTCGGGCGCGGCTGTTCTCACCATTGAAGCGACCGCTGTCTCGCCGGAAGGCCGGATCACCTATGGCGATGTGGGCCTTTATTCCGATGACTGCGAAAAAGCCATGGAACGCGTGCTGAATGGCATTCGGCAGTGGTCCGCAATGCCAATTGCCATTCAGTTGGCCCATGCCGGACGCAAGGCGTCCTCGCAGAAGCCGTGGGACGGCGGGCAACAGATCGCGCCCGACGCCACTCACGGCTGGAAGACAATTGCTCCTAGCGCGTTTCCCTTCCGCGAAGCTTACGATGCCCCGATCGCGCTCGACCAGGCCGGTATGGATCGCATCCGCCAGGCATTTGTTGATGCGGCAAGGCGCGCGGACCGGCTGGGCATCGACGCGGTGCAGATCCATGCTGCCCACGGCTACCTGCTGCACGAGTTCCTGTCGCCGCTGTCGAACCAGAGGACGGATGTCTATGGCGGCAGTCTGGAGAACCGGATGCGCTTTCCGCTGGTGGTCTTCGATGCCGTCCGCGCCGTCTGGCCTGCCAGCAAGCCGCTGACGGTGCGAGTCTCCGGAACGGACTGGAAGGAGGGCGGCTGGGATCCCGAATCAACCGTCGCCTTTGCCAAGGCGCTTGAGGCGCGCGGCTGTGATGCCATCCATGTTTCGAGCGGCGGTCTTGCTTCGGACGCGAAGATGACGATCGAGCCCGGCTATCAGGTGCCGTTTGCCCGTGCGGTCAAGCAGGCGGTGAAGATACCTGTCGTCGCTGTGGGCCTCATCACGGAGTTCGAGCAGGCGGAGACCATCCTCAAGGCGGGCGACGCAGACCTGATCGGACTGGCGCGGGTCATGCTCTATAATCCCCGCTGGCCCTGGCACGCCGCCGCGCATTTCGGCGAGACGGTGGATGCGCCGCCGCAATACCTGATGAGCAAGCCGCACGGGGTCAAGGCGCTGTTTTCGCCCCCGACTCAGTGACCTTAGTCATCAGCGACCGTCGCGCAAGAGAAGCGCGGTGGTCAGCCGTTCCATGACATTGGCGACCGACATGCATTCTTCCAGTGTGGAGGTCGCCATCATCCGGTCGATGATCTTCGTCTGGATATCCATGGCCTTCTCGGCAAGCGCCTTGCCATCCTCGGTCAGATAGAGGCGAAGCACGCGCCGGTCGGTTTCGTCGCCTTTCCTCGAGATAAGCCCGCGCTTCTCCATCTGTGGCAGCAGCATCGACATGTTGGAGCGGCCGACCAGAAGCTTGCGGGCAAGATCCTGCTGGGTCAGCCCCTCGAAGCGGTAGAGATTGACGAGGATGTCGAGATGCGGCGGCTTGATGTCGAGACTGGCAATCTCGCGCGCCAGAACCTGGTTCATGACCTGGCAGGCGCGGGCGACCGAAATCCAGCTCTTGAAGCGGGGATGATCCCAGGGAAATTGGCGTGTCGCAGTCATGAAAGCCTTTGTTGTCGGATGCGCAATCATCATCGCATTCCTTGCCGCCGTCGTCACCCTCTCCTTGGAAATTTGTTCAATCTTGTGCAATGCAATCCGATAATGTACAAGGTTGAACAAAATCAGGATGGAGAGAGACATGGATGCGGGCAGACTGAAGATAATGGGGCGGGGGATCAATCTCGTCGCGGCTGTTTCGCCTCGGCTTGCAGGTCAACTCGCCTTCTCGATTTTCACCCGGACCCGCAACCCCGAGCCGAAGACCGGGAAGGAGAGGGCGCTGTTTGCCGAATCGGCGCCGCGCATGGCCGAGGCGCGCCGCGAGATGGTGGAGATTGATGGACGGCCTGTCGCGGTGCACGTCTTTCCGCCGATCGGTGAGGGAAATGGCCGCCGTGTCATGTTCACCCATGGCTGGGGTTCGCGCATTGCGCTGACGCAGGGGCTGATCACGGGGCTTCGCGAGGCCGGCTATGCCGTTCACGCCGTCGATCTGCCGGGCCACGGTGACAGTCCTGGCCGGTCGCTTCACGCCGGATTTGCCATCCGCACGCTGGAGAGCGTCTGGCATCGTTTCGGGCCCTTTGACGCCATGATCGGCCATTCCTTTGGTGGCTACATGACGGTGCTGGCGGCCCACGGCGCGCTTGGCAGCCCGCCGCTTGCGCCGCCGCGCATTGTGCTGATTGCCTCGCCTGCTGATGTACGCCGGGTGCTCGGCTATTTCTCGAGGGGGCTGGGCCTCGGCAAGCCTGCGTCTGCGGCGCTGACAAGCGCGCTCGAACGTGCAACGGGAAGGCCTGTAGAGGCCTCGTTTGCGCCGAAATATCTGGCAGCGAGCGGCATTCCGACGCTGGTGCTGCACGCCCAGGAGGACAAGGAAGTGGGGGCGGATGCGGCACGTGCCTATGGGGATGCCGGGCCGAACGTGACGCTTGCGTGGCTCGACGGCCTCGGCCATCGCCGCATCGTCAATTCACCGGAAGCGATCGAAGCCATCACGAAATTTCTCGGATGAGGCGCGGCTTTGTCATCTCCGCGTCATGAATGTCGGCCGGGCCTGTGTTAGCTTGACCTTGCATTGAACAGGAGGCGCGACATGCAGGCGGTGACATCGGTCGAGGAACTTCAGGCACTTTACGGCGAGCCCGGCGAGGCATCGCTGATCAAGGTGACGCCGTTTCTCACGCCGGAATATCGGCTCATGCTGGAGGCCTCGCCTTTCGTTGCGCTGTCGACTGTCGGGCCGGAGGGGCTTGATTGCTCGCCGCGCGGCGATGCCGGGACCGTCATCCATATCGAGGACGAGCGGACGCTGATGCTGCCGGACTGGCGCGGCAACAATCGCATCGATTCGCTGGCCAACATCGTGCGGGATCCGCGCGTGGCGCTGATGTTCCTGATCCCCGGCTCCAACAACGCGATGCGCGTCAACGGCAAGGCAATCGTCACCGTCGATCCGGAGGTCACCGGGCGCTTCACGATGGACGGCCGTCATCCGCGCTCCGTCGTGGTGATTGCGATCGAAGAGGTCTATCCGCAATGCGCCCGGGCACTGATGCGGGCCGAACTCTGGAACCCCGAAAAGCATCGCGATCCGAAGACGCTGCCGACGATCGGTCAGATGATGGAGACGATCAAGGCGGGCTTCGATGGGGCCGCCTATGACAGGGAATGGCCGGCGCGGGCGCGTTCCACCATGTGGTGACGTTTTGTTCGCGCAAACTTACGAATAGTTTAGCGCCTGGTGAAAGACAGTCTTAACGCCTTCCTTGTAACCATTTGAAACGAATTTGACCGAATTTCGTCTCAAGTGCATTCGGAGGCTCCATGACCCGCCTGAAACTGACCGCCCATCGTCCCAGCATCCGGACGGGGTTGATTGCCGCGATCGGCAGTCTGGCCATCGTGTCGGGCATCATTGCCACCGGCGCCGTCATGTCGATGAAGAGCATGGATAGCCGCTTCGACATGCTGGCGACGACTGCCATGTCGGGTATTTCGCTCTCCAAGGATATCGATCTGGATGCCGTGAAGCTGCGCGAGGCCTATGGGCAGCATCTGCTGGCCGCCGACAAGCCGGCGAAGGCCGAGGTCGAGAAGACCATTGCCGCGATCAACGATCATCTCGTGGCGACGCTGAAGGCCTATTCCGACCTCATGGGCGAGAGCGGCAACAAGGCGGCGCTCGCGGAACTCGACAAGCAGCTGACCGCCTATAACAAGATGGGCAAGACGCTGCTCTTCTATTCGACGCAGGGCAAGGACCAGAATGCCCGCGCCTATCTCGGCTCGATGAGCGCGATCGGCAACACCTTGTCGAAGATCACCGGTGACATCGTGGCTGCGGGGCAGAAGAGCGCGGACCAGATCGGTGCGGAAGCCCGCACCGCGACGGCGCAGATGATCCTCGTCGCTGAAATCCTGGCGGGCTTTGCCGCCCTTGTGGCGCTCGGTGCGGGCCTGTTTGTCGTACGCGGCATCGCGCTGCCGATTGGCCGCATCACCCGCTCGATGCGCGATCTGGCAGCCGGCGATACCGCCAAGACCATTCCCTTTGCCGGCCGCGGCGACGAGATCGGCGCAATGGCCGGTGCCGTTGAAGTCTTCCGCCAGGCCGCGATAACGAACAAGGCACTCGAACGCGAGGCCGAGGAGGCGCGTGAGCGAGCCGAAGCGGAGCGGCTGGAGGCCGAACGCCAGGCCGAGGCCAATGCGGCCGAAAGGC
>DATMTA010000199.1:0-26115 GCA_035565055.1 Ensifer sp. | reverse complement strand
ATCCTGCACAATGCCCAATCCCAGAAAACTGAAGCTTCTCCGCCGCATCAAGGTCATGCGCGGCAGGCGAAACATGTGGCAGTCGCGACTGGTCTTCTGGGTGGGGGCGCTTGCCATCGGCCTTGTCAGCGTCGCCTTCGCAAAGGTTTCGGACCTGGCCAGCGACGCTTTTCACCACGTCACGCATTCGGGCACTTACGCTTTCCTCATTCCCCTGGCGCTGACGCCGGCGGGCTTCGCGCTCTCGGCCTTTCTCGCCTTCCGTTATTTTCCCAATTCGCAAGGGTCCGGCATTCCGCAGGCCATCGCAGCGCGGCATTTCCATGATGCCGAAAGCCGCAATTTCCTCCTCTCGCTGAAGCTCGCTGCCGCCAAGATCGTGCTCACGGTTTTCGGCATCTTCTGCGGCGGCTCGATCGGCCGCGAGGGGCCGACGGTACAGGTCGGCGCGTCGATCATGCTGCAGGCGGCACGCATCGGCGGCGTCGTGCAGGCGAGGGGGTTGATCCTCGCGGGTTCGGCAGCCGGCATTGCCGCCGCCTTCAACACGCCGCTCGCCGGGATCGTCTTCGCGATCGAGGAAATGAGCCGGAACTTCGAGATCCGCGCCAACGGTGCGGTGCTCACCGCCGTCATCCTCTCGGGTCTTGCGGCGCTCGGCCTGCTTGGCGACTACAACACCTATTTCGGCTCGACGCATGATGTCATGAACGGCATGAAGGACTGGTGGCTGGTTCTCCTCTGCGGGATTGGCGGCGGGGCCTTTGGGGCGTTCTTCTCGACAGGTGTCCTTTGGCTGACCATTCGGCTCAAGCGCTGGCGGCAGGCGGCACCCCTGCCGCGCGTGCTGGCCATTGCCGCAGGCTTTGGCTTTCTTGTCGCCGTCATCGGCATCGTCTCGGGCGGGCTGACCTTCGGCACCGGCTACAATCAGGCGCGCGCCGCACTGCAGGGAACCCCGCTGCCGCCGCTCTATTTCCTCGAAAAGCTCGCCGCGACATTCCTTTGCACCATGTCGGGGATACCGGGCGGCCTCTTCGCGCCCTCGCTTGCCGTCGGCGCGGGCATCGGCTCGACCATTGGCCTCATCATGGGTACCAATGCCGGCATTGCCGCCCTTCTCGGCATGGCCGGCTATTTCGCCGGCGTCGTGCAGGCCCCGATGACCGCCTTCGTGATCATTCTGGAAATGACCGACAGCCACCAGAACGTGATCGCCCTCATGGCCACCGCCATGCTCGGCTACATCACCTCGCGCCTCATCAACCGCGAACCGCTCTACCACGGGCTGTCACGCGCGTTCATGGCCGACACGATCCGCCACCAGCGCAGCCAGGAGCGCGGCGAGGGAACTCCCCCGGAAAAGACCGCACATGCATGATTTCACTTGAAATCGGCTCCGACATGATCATGTCATGATCGCATGGGAGGACGTCACATCTCGGCAATCCGCCCGCCACTCTGGAAGAGATGTCATGTCCCTGCTGCCGCGCCTCGCTCTTGCCTCACTTGCCTCACTTGCCTTCATGACTGCCGCCTATTCCGCTGATCCGAAATTCCCGCCCATCGTCTTCGTCCACGGCAATGGCGACACCGCTGCGCTCTGGATGACGCAATTCTGGCGTTTCGAAAGCAACGGTTACCCCGAAGACCATCTCTTCGCCGTCGATATTCCGCATCCGACAGCCCGCGCCGACGACAACACGCAGGAGGCCAACCGCTCCTCGACGACGGATGCGGCCCAGGCCGTGGCGGCGGAAGTCGATGAGGCGTTGAAGGCGACGGGGGCCGACAAGGTCGTGCTGGTTGCTAATTCGCGCGGCTGTCAGACGGCGCGCAATTACGTGAAGAATTTCGGCGGCGCGGCCAAGGTCGAGCGCATGGTGCTGGGCGGCTGCGTCCATCACGGCGTCTTCGTGCTCCCCAATGCGGCGCAGGGTTCCGAATTCAATGGCGCTGCGCCCTTCCTGAAAAACCTCTCGGCCGAGCCGGAAGTGCCGCAGGGCATCCCGGTCACCGTGATCCGCTCCGACAAGTTCGACCTCTATTCGCAGCCCGAGGGCAAATATGTCGGCATGGCCGGCAAGTCGACCGGCATCACCTATGAATCTCAGGAGCTGAAGGGCGCGGACAACCGCGTCATCCCGGGCGCCGACCACCGCGAGACAGCCTATTCCAAGATCGCCTTCGAGATCATCTATCAGGCGATCACCGGTGAAAAGCCGGGCACGCACGCCATCGTCGCGGAAGAAAACCCGGTCCTTTCCGGCAAGATCACCGGCTATGAGAACGGTGCGGCGACCAACCTGCCGGTTCCCGGCGCGAAGCTTGCCATCTATGCCACCGATCCCAAGACCGGCGAACGCTTCGGTCCTCCCGTCTATGAAAAGACGGTGGGCGCGGATGGCGTCTGGGGCGATTTCCACGCGCGACCGAGCCAGACCTACGAGTTCGACATCAAGGCCGAAGGTTATCCCGAAACGCGCTATTTCCGCGGACTCCTGCCGCGTTCGTTCCGCTACATGGACCTGCGCCTGCAGCCGGCGCCGGCACAGGGCAACTTCGTCTTCGTCAAGCGTCCGCGCGGCTATTTCGGTCCCGACGATCAGGCGACCGCCAACGGCGCGCCGCTGCCCGGCATCGATCCGAACGACCCGGTGCCGCATGTGGCAAGCTCCAACGTTCCGGTCGCCGGCGACAAGCCGGAAAGCGTGACGGCGGTCTTCAACGGCGAGACGATCGTCGGCCGCTATGATCCGGCGCTGAAGGACGCAGCAACCTATATCGAATTCACGGATTGATGGGCATTACAGCCGCTCTCCCTCCCCCTTGTGGGCAGGGTTGGGGAGGGGCCATTTCGCATCCTCGGAGCTTGCCTCAAGACCCCCTCTGGCTGCCGCCATCTCCCCCACAAGGGGGGAGACGGACAGAGGCCCCCGCTCGCAAGATCTTTTCTAAATCAAGAAGAAAACATCTACAAAAATAGTGGATATTCATAAGCTTGCTTTGGGGATGTTTTTCGCCAAATCGGCTTTCCGGAGAGATATTTCTTCTGTTCCGTCGTCCGTTTAAATCCCTGTTCCTGTCATTTGGACGTCGCGGCTGCGATATTGGCTCCAACATCGCAACACCCCTCGGGAACTCGCAATGACGATTAACACACCCGGCGTCGAAGCCGCATCCTCACTCGACGCCGAACTCGCCAAGCTGGACCTTGCAGGTCGCCTGAAGCTCGTCGCTTCGCTCGGCGGTCGCGCGGTCTTCACCACTTCTCTCGGCATCGAGGACCAGGTCATCACGGCCGCGATCGGCACGCACTGTCCCGAGATCGAGGTGGCGACGCTCGAAACCGGAATGCTGTTCAAGGAAACCGTCGATCTGATCGGCGAGACCGAAGGCCGCTACGGCATCGAGATCCGCCGCTTTCATCCGGAAGAGGCCGATGTCGAGGCCTATATCGCGCAGTATGGCAAGTACGGCTTTTACGAAAGCGTGGAAGCTCGTCACGCTTGCTGCGGCGTGCGCAAGCTGAAGCCGCTGGCGCGTGCGCTGTCCGGCGCGTCCTTCTGGATCACCGGCCTGCGCCGCGGTCAGTCGGGCAATCGCGCCACGACCCCGTTTGCCGAGTTCGATGCCGAGCGCGGCCTGATCAAGATCAACCCGCTGGCTGACTGGGACATCGACCAGATCCGCGCCCATGTGAAGGCGGATGCGATCCCCTATAACCCGCTGCACGACAAGGGCTACCCGTCCATCGGCTGCGAACCCTGCACCCGCGCCATCCGCCCCGGCGAACCGGAACGCGCCGGCCGCTGGTGGTGGGAAAACGACGAGAAGCGCGAATGCGGCCTGCATGTGCCGGAGGTTACCCCTTCTCCCCTTGGGGAGAAGGTGGCGCAAAGCGCCGGATGAGGGGTTCCCCTCATCTGTCCTTCGGACATCTTCTCCCCAAGGGGAGAAGAGGGTCTCAGAGCTAGACAACACGGGCAACCGCCCACAAGGAAAGACAAAATGCACATTTCCGAATTCGACGCCCACACCCAGGACAAGCAGGCCAAGCCGCCGCTCGATCCGCATCTGAAGGCGCTGGAAAACGAGGCGATCCACATCTTCCGCGAAGTGGCCGCCGAGTTCGAGCGCCCGGTCATGCTCTATTCGATCGGCAAGGACTCGTCCGTTCTGCTGCATCTGGCGCGCAAGGCCTTCTATCCCGGCCGCATCCCGTTCCCGCTGCTGCATATCGACACCGGCTGGAAGTTCCCCGAGATGATCGCCTTCCGCGACGAGATGGCCAAGCGCTTCGATCTCGATCTGGTGGTGCACACCAACCCGCGTGGTGCAAAGGAAAACATCTCGCCCTTCACGCATGGCTCGGCGCTTCACACCGACATCATGAAGACGGAAGCGCTGCGTCAGGCGCTCGACGCCGGCCAGTATGACGCGGCCTTTGGCGGCGCGCGCCGCGACGAGGAGGCGAGCCGCGCCAAGGAGCGCATCTATTCCTTCCGCACGCCCGACCACAAGTGGGACCCGCGCAACCAGCGACCGGAACTCTGGAACGTCTATAACGGCATGATCCGCCGCGGCGAAAGCGTGCGCGCCTTCCCGCTGTCGAACTGGACCGAAGTTGACATCTGGCGCTACATCCAGGCCGAAAACATCCCGCTGCCGCCGCTTTACTATGCCGCCAAGCGCAAGTTCGTCGAACGCGACGGCATGCTGATGTGGGCCGAGGACAAGCGCTTCGAGGCGCTGCCGGGCGAGCAGGTACAGGAAGACTACATCCGCTTCCGTACCCTCGGCTGCTGGCCGCTGACCGGCGCGATCCGGAGCCACGCCACCACGCTCGACGAAGTGATCGCCGAACTCGAAATCGCCACCGTCTCCGAACGCCAGGGTCGCGCCATCGACAAGGATCAGGCCGGTTCGATGGAGAAGAAGAAGCGCGAAGGATATTTCTGATGGGAAGCGCGCGGCGTTCGATCTCCCCCCTTGCGGGGGAGATGCCCGGCAGGGCAGAGGGGGGTAAATCACCCTCTCGACGCTGCGGCTCACCCCCCTCTGTCACTTCGTGACATCTCCCCCGCAAGGGGGGAGATCGGGCCTCAGAAAACGCCGCGCCTTCTACAACACACTGAAGATTTCCGCCGAAAGGTAAAACGACATGACCGCATCCGCAACCGCCGCCGCAATCGCTCCCGCCGCCGAGGCCGCACCGGCCCTTCGCGACACGCGTCCGCTCCGCCTCATCACCTGCGGCTCCGTCGATGACGGCAAGTCCACGCTGATCGGCCGTCTTCTCTGGGACACCAAGGCCGTCAAGGAAGACCAGGCCGCCGCGCTGAACCGTGACTCGGGCAAGCAGAACGACCTCGGCCTGCCAGACTTCGCGCTGCTGCTCGACGGCCTCCAGGCCGAGCGCGAGCAGGGCATCACCATCGACGTGGCCTACCGCTATTTCGCCACCGACAAGCGCTCCTTTATCGTCGCCGACACGCCCGGCCACGAGCAGTATACCCGCAACATGGCAACCGGCGCTTCCACCGCCGATCTTGCCGTGCTGCTGGTCGATGCCCGCGCCGGCATTCTCGAACAGACCCGCCGTCATGCCACCATCGCGACCCTGATGGGCATCAAGCAGTTCGTGCTGGCGATCAACAAGATCGATCTCGTGAACTACGACAAGGCCCGCTTCGACGAGTTGTCCCGCGAGTTCAAGGAAATCGCGCTTTCGCTCGGGGTCAAGCAGGTGACCGCGATCCCGGTCTCGGCCCTCAAGGGCGAAAACGTCGTCTATGACGGCAAGGCTTCCATGCCGTGGTATGAAGGCCCGACGCTGGTTGAGGTGCTGGAACTGGCAACCGTCCGTTCCGCCCAGACTGTCGGCTTCCGCCTTCCCGTGCAGCGCGTCTCGCGTCCCGGCGAAAGCTTCCGCGGTTATCAGGGCACGGTCGCCGGTGGCGCCGTCAAGCCCGGCGACAGCGTCGTCATCCTGCCCTCGGGCATGGTGGCCAACGTCAAGCAGATCGTCACCTTCGACCTCGTCCGCAATGCGGCAGTCGCCGGCGACGCGATCACGCTCGTGCTCGACCGTCAGGTCGATGTCGCGCGCGGCGACATGATTGCGACCATCGACGCCCAGCCGCAGGTTGGCCTCGCCTTCGATGCGCAGCTCGTGGCCCTGCAGCCCGGCGGCATCGAGCCAGGCAAGCGCTACTGGCTGAAATCCGGCTCGCGCCGCCAGCGCGTGACCGTGCAGCCCTCCAGCCTGCTCGACCTCAAGTCCGGCAAGTGGAACCGTCACGACGGCGCGCTGCCGATGAACGCCATCGGCAAGGTGCATCTCTCGTTTGACGAAGCCGCGATCTTCGACGCCTATGAGCTGAACCGCACCACCGGCGCCTTCATCCTGATCGATCCGGACACCAACAACACGGTGGCCGGCGGCATGATCGCCGGCAAGCGCGGCGACGTCGGCGGCCTCAACAACGAAGCCGAGCGCGTCATCCTCTCGCTCCCCGCCGACCTCGCCGACAAGATCCTCGCGAGCGGCCTGCTCTCCGAGCGCCGCGACGAAGTCGACATCCGCCGCACCAACCCGGGTCGGGCGGCCGAGCTGCTCGGCGAACTGGACGGCTGAAAGGTTTACTCCCAAGAGTGACCGAGGAGGGGCGTCGAAAGGCGCCCCTTTTTGTTTTCCCCCTGTTCCCGGCGAAACAGCGCCGCCCGCCTTCCCATGCGAAATTGACGTCACTGAATGAGACGGCTCATTCACCGCAACCGGCAGACACGGTGCTGAAACTTCAACAAACAGGGGATAAAGCCATGAAAACCTTCGCCATCGCAACGCTCGTCATCGCAACCGCAGCCTTTTCGTTCACCTCCGTTGCAGCCCATGCCGACGGCTTCAAGATCCCGCCGGCCGGCAAGAAGATCGATCCCGGCTTCAAGACGCCGAAGGGTCCGATCAAGATCGGTCAGATTGATCCCTCGGTCGTGAAGAACCCCGTCTTCATCAATCCCAAGTTCCCGCCGGTCAAGCCGCTGCCGGGCGGTCCGCTGCCGGTCCCGCCGAAGCCCAAGGGCGGCCTGACCAATGAAGAGGCTCTGGCGCTCGGCCTCGGAGTCGCAACCGTCGGCGTCATCGCCGCTGCCGCCGCCAGCCAGCACAGCGCCGCCTATGACGACGATGGCTGCTGGTACGAAAAGCAGTTGCGCTACAAGAAGAGCGGCAAGGCCTATTACAAGAAGGTCCTCGTCTGCGAATGAACCGGAAGACAAATCCCTGAGGCTCGCCGCAAGGCGGGCCTCGGCTGCTGAAGATGTCACGGGTGAAAGCGCTACCGGAAAAGGCCGCCCATATCAGACGGAATCCATTAAAACATGAGTTGCAAGCTCATATTAAATTGTCTAAGCAGAAAACGGGGGGGACGGCGCATCTTGCGCCCCGCATTCGATGGCCGCGTCACTGCTGCGACCGTCGGCCCAACCTACAACACTGCCCATACGGTTTCTCATGTTTCAGTTTGCACTTCGCGCCGCGACCGCAGGACTTGCGCTTGTCGCCGGCATCACCGTTGCCAATGCTACCGATTATCCCCTGACGGTCACGGATCTTGCCGGAAAGACGGTGACGATCCAGTCCGAGCCCCAGCGCATCGCGCTGCAGGATGGGCGCGACATTTCCATCCTCGCGCTGCTCGACCGGGACGATCCGTTCAAGCGCGTCGTCGTCTGGAACAATATTCTCAAGAGCGACGATGCTGCCGCCTGGAACGTATTTTCCCGGACATGGCCCGCGGACGCTGCAAAGCCGTTCGACATGGGGTTTGGCGACAATGGCGATGTGAATCCCGAGCAGCTCATTGCCAACAAGCCGCAGGTCGTGATCATCCAGCGCCGCGCTTATGACAGTTTCGTCCAGGCCGGCCTCGACAAGAAGCTGGCGGAGCTTGGGATTCCGCTGCTCGCGATCGACACGTTCACCGCGCCCGTTCCCAACGCTGCCGCGTCCGTCGAACTTCTCGGCAAGGTCTTGAACCGCGAGAAGGAAGCCTCCGACTACGTCAGCTTTTATAACGCCCATCTGAACAAGCTGAAGGCAACGGTTGCCGCCTCCGGCAAGAAGCCGAGCGTCTTCGTCGAGGCGCTGGCTGGCCGTCAGGGTCCCGAGCAATGCTGCTTCACCCACGGCAAGGCAGGCTGGGGTGCGCTTGTCGAAGCGGCAGGCCTGCGCAACATCGGCTCCGATCTCATCAAGGGCGCAAGCGGCGACGTCACGCTCGAAACGGTGATCGGTCAGAAGCCGGATGTCTATGTCTTCACGGGCCGCCAGTCCTCCAAGGCAGGCAATGCCATGGTTCCGCTGGGTTACAAGGCAGACAAGGCAAAGATCGACGCGGCGATGACGACTCTGGAAGCGCGACCGGGCTTCGCCTCGGTGGCCGCTGCAAAGAATGATCAGGTCTATGCGATGTGGCATCTGTTCTACAGCCACCCCTACAACATCGTTGCCATCGAATGGCTCGCCAAGTTCGCCCTTCCGAAAGAATTTGCCGACCTTGATCCGGACAAGACGTACAAGTCGATCCTCTCCGATTTCACCAGGCTTCCGAGCGAACAGTTCATCTATGCCGAGCAGGCGCCTGCGCTGGTGAAATGAAGATGCGGCACATGTTGACGACGGATATCGCGAGCGCGCTCGCATGACCTCGGCGGTTGCATCCACAACGAGAGCGGCAAGTTCAGCGCAGAGCTATCGCCAGTCGGTGGGCTTTCGAAGCGCCGTCGTCGTGGTGGTGATCATGGCGGCGATTGCCGCCATGATCTGTGATCTGGCGGTCGGTTCGGGAACATTGACCTTCAGGGAGGTGCTCGACGCGATTTTCGCCCCGGGCACGGCCGATCCGACATCGGTTGTCGTGGTCTGGCAGATGCGTGCACCGATGACGGTCATCGCGGCCATTGCCGGCATATCGCTGGCGCTCGCCGGCTCCCTGATGCAGACGGTTCTCAATAATCCGTTGGCCGAGCCCTTCACGCTCGGCATTTCCTCCGCCGCCGGCTTTGGCGCGGCGATCGCCATCGTTTTCCAGACCTCCGTGCTCGGCGCCGCGAGCTGGCTTCCACCCGAGCTCTTCGTGGCCGCCAACGCCTTCTTCTTCTCGCTGCTGACGGTTGCCCTCGTCACCATTCTGGCGGGGCAGGCGGGCCTTGGCGTTGAAACGGTGACGCTGATTGGCATTGCGATCCACTTCGTCTTCAGCGCTTTGCTCGCCTTCGCGCAATATGTGGCCGATCCCAACCAGTTGCAGTCGCTGGTCTTCTGGCTGCTCGGCTCGTTGCTGCGCGCCACCTGGACGAAGGTCGAGATCAACGGCGTCATCCTGGCGGTGGTCCTGCCGCTTCTGCTCCTGCAGGCCTGGTCCCTGACGGCGCTTCGGGCCTTCGGAGAGCAGGCCGTCGTTCTCGGCGTCCGTGTCGAGCGACTGCGGCTGGCATCCATGGTGGCGGCGGCGCTGCTCGCCGGCGCTGCCACGGCAACCATCGGCATCATCGGGTTCATCGGTCTCGTCGCGCCGCATATCGCCCGCCTTCTGGTCGGGGAGGACCAGCGTTTCTGTCTGCCGCTGACGGCCGCCAGCGGCGCGCTGATCCTGACGCTGGCGTCGCTTGCCAGCAAGCTCATCCTGCCGGGCGCGGTCCTGCCGATTGGCATGGTGACCTCGCTGCTCGGCGTGCCTTTCTTCCTGGGGCAGATTCTCTACAGAAAACGCCGGGTGCGCAGATGACGTTGAGCGTGAACAGGCTTTCGGTCCGGATCGGTCGGACCCCGATCGTCGAGGATGTCAGCTTCGAGGCGCAGGCCGGCCAGTGTCTTGCGGTGCTCGGGCGAAACGGTGCCGGCAAGACAACGCTGGTGCGCGGCCTTGCCGGGATATTGCCTGCATCGGGCGAGATCCGGCTGGAGGGAGAGGATATTGGTTCGCTCCCGGCGGCCGAGCGCAATCGCCGCATCGGCTATGTCGCGCAGGGCTTCATGCAATTGTCGGCGCAACTGACGACCTATGACCTCATGCTCCTGGCCATCCATGGCGGACGATTGGGCTGGAGCATCCCTGACGATCATCTCGATCGCGTCGAGGACGTACTCTCGATGCTGGGGCTGAAGAGCCTTGCAGACCGCAGACCGGGCGAGATGTCCGGAGGGCAGCGCCAGATGGTGGCGCTCGCCATCGCGCTCGTCCGCAAGCCGCGGCTGCTTCTGCTCGACGAGCCGACCTCCGCGCTCGACCTCGCAAACCAGCTGCATCTTCTGGAAACGGTGCGCGCCTACACGCGGCGGGAAGGGATCGCGACGCTCATCGTGCTCCACGATCTCAACATGGCGACGCGCTATACCGACGAGGTGCTCCTGATGGCATCGGGACAGCTTGTCGTTGCGGGGCCAACGGTCGAGACCCTGCACCGGGAACGCCTCCGGCAGGTCTATGGCGTCGATTGCGCCATCAACGACGTCGAGGGCGGCCACATCGTCATCTATCCCCTGGCTGCTTTGGAAAGCGCATCGTCGTGAGGCCTGACGACGGTGGTCGCGGGCTCTCATAGCTTTCGCGACCGAGGCCTCTGTCTTTGATGTACGTGTAAAAGATTAAATTTCGGACAGGTTTCTCGCATTGATTGCGGCGGGAACCTTATGGCTGCTAGATCTCGGAGAGCAGCCGATCTGGCGCATACGCGCGTCAGATCCGCTTCGCCTGACGCCATTCACAGGGAGCCTTCATGCACAAATCTTCCGCCATCCGGGCCATACTCTTTCTCTGCGCGACGGCGATCCTGCCGGTCGAGGCAATGGCCGCCGACCAGCAGCAGTCGACAGGCTGGGCCGATGCTCACGAGATCCTTCGTTTGTCCCGCCAGATGAAAGCCAAGGGGCTGATGCCGGTGAAGATCGAGTGCAAGGAGGATTCCAGCAGCAGCTTCATCCGCGACAGTATCCTGGTCAACATCACCTTCGCGCCGGATACCAATCATCTGCCGTGGAAATGGGTTTGGGGCACCAATATGGGCCATTTCGAGCATTATCTCGCACCCAAGGGCTGGAAGCTTGTCAGCAAGTCCGGCTTCACGCGACCCAAGACGGGCCTCTTCGTGCCCTGCGGTATCTTTGTCGGTCCGCCCGGCACCTCTGCGCTGTACGGTCCGCCGACGCATTGAGCCGGCTGCCCGTTGCGAAGCTCTTTTGTATGGGAGGAATCGGGCGTTAGCCGCAGTGGAACTGCAAGGCCAATCTCGGTTCCCGTTCATTCTCGGCGGGCACAAACCTGACTTCGCTGCCACGGCTCCCAACGGATCTATCGGGGCCCACGACGCCGAAGCGTCCCAGATATCGAAGCCCGGCATAATATCGTGATGGCCGCGGCTGCTCTGGAACAGCGCCCGCCGGTACGTCCTGTCTGATGTATCTCGTCAGATCAACACCGCCTGGATCAATCATCTCGTATGAATCGCGCCCTCGCAACAGCAGCTGTTCGCCGAGGGCAGTCCGCTGCGGAATCATTGTCGTGTCGCAACTCGAAACGATCCTCCGCTGGGAAGGATCGACAATGAGCATCTTATAGCTCGTTCCTATATAGAAACGATCGCCCCGCTGTGTCGCGTAGACCGCCATGCCTGAATTGTAGGGTCTCTTCCAGATTTCGATCCACTCGCTCGCCGCAACTGAACCAGGCGCCCAGCGATGCGAGAGCGTCAGCTGTTGATCCATTCCCCAGCCCCAAGCGACTGTGAAGATCAGCGCATGATTCGCGGTAATATCGACCCGCGTCGAACGTCGGGAATAGATGTTCCATCCCGCAAGGCATAACGCGAGGATGCCGCCCACAATGATTGCCCTGCGCATGTACCACCTCAGCCAAAGGGGTGCCTCGTGACGATCGCAATGCGCGAGCGCCGTGAAAACGCGCGAGCTTTACGGGAAAAATAGAAGCCTGTCACCCATGTACATGCCCGTCGCGGTCCAGCGCGTGCACATGGTGATGCGCGTGCGGGCTGCCGTTGGCGTGGTGGTGGACATGGGCGTGCGTGAGACGGGCGCGGCGGAGCAGGTCGGTGTCATGCAGGATGTCGTGGACCGGCCCGTCGCCGACCACATGGCCGCCGGCCATGACGACGGAGCGGGTGGAAATGGCGGTCAGGATGTCGAGATCATGCGTCGCGGTGATCACCGTGCGGCCTTCGCCCAGATGGCCGGCGAGGAAATGCACCAGCTTGTCGCGGCTCTGTGGATCGAGGGCTGCGGTCGGCTCGTCCAGCAGCAGCACATCCGGCTCCGTCACCAGCACGCTCGCCAGCGCCACGCGCTTCTTCTCGCCGCCTGAAAGCCGATGCGGGGCGCGGTCCTTCAGATGCGTCAGTTCGAAGCGCTCCAGCTGCTGCTCGATCGCCAAGCGGATGCGCGGCTTGTCCCAGCCAAGCTGCAGCGGCCCGAAGGCAATCTCGTCGAACACCGTCGGGTTGAACAGCTGGATATCCGGATTCTGGAACACGAGACCGACGCGGCGGCGGAAGGCGTAATGCGCCTGTTCGTCCTCGAAGCGCGCTTCCGTCAGAGGTGCTCCGAAAGCCTCGGCACGGCCGCTCGCCGCAAAGGTGAGGCCTGAGAGAAGCCTGAGCAGGGTCGATTTGCCCGAGCCGTTCGGTCCGATCAGCGCGATGCGCTCGCCGGACTGCACGGTGAGGCTCAGGCCTGCCAGCGCCGGCTGGTCGCGATAGTCGTAGTCGATATCGGTGAGCGCGAAGACGGGATCGTTCATCGTTGCATCCAGAAAATGGTGGCGGGCACCAGGAGCGCCAGTAGAAGGCTCACGCCATCGCGGGCGCGGAATTGAAAGTCGTCGATGAGGCGGATTTCGCCGCGATAGCCGCGTGCGATCATGGCCATGTGGACATCGCCGGCAATCGCCAGTGTCTTGCTCATCAGCACGCCGGCACTCCCCGCGATCAGCCGTCGCTGGTCGGCGGCTTTCAGCGGCCCGAGCTGGCGCGCGCGCCGCGCCTCCATCATCTGCGCCGCCGTCGTCATCAGTACGAAGATATAGCGATGGGTCATGCCGAGCACCGCGACGACCGCCACCGGCACGCCCAGCGCCCGCATCGCCTTCATCACATGCGGCCAGCTTGTCGTCAGCACCAGAAGCGCGGCAAACGTCGCCGCCGTCTCGGCACGGCCGATGAGAAAACCGGCGCTGCGCAATCCCTGTTCGCTGACCGTCCAGTCAAGCACCGGCAGCGTGGCAACGACCTTGCCCGGGACGAGGAACGGCGAGGGCAGCGCGATGACGCCGGTGAAGGCGAGCACGCCCAGCCAGACCTGCTTGAGAAGCCGCATCAACGGGATCTGTGAGGCAAGCGCCAGAAGGACGGCGAAGCCGAAGAGAAGTGCAAGCCCGATCAGCGAATGCAGCATCGTGGCAGCGATCACCATCAACATCGCACCAGCGACCTTGGCGCGGGGATCGAGCCCCTGCAGCAGCCCGTTCCGGTCGGCCAGCTCCTCGGCTTCCATGGCGTGGGTGAGGGCATGGAGGAGGTGGGAGGGGGTGCGGAAGAGACGGCGGTTTGATTTGCGGCGTGGCGCTTGCAGCTGCCCACCCCCCTCTGGCCTGCCGGCCATCTCCCCCTCAAGGGGGGAGATCGAATCGCGGGTGCCGTTCGACCCCAAAATCGGGCTTTCGGAGGTGTTCTCTGAAGCGACGTGTTCGTATGCTTCTTTGTCTGATTTTTCCGAGGCGGGTGAGCCCAGCCAATCTCCCCCCTTGAGGGGGAGATGCCCGGCAGGGCAGAGGGGGGTATTTCGGGCGTTGGCGCCTGCTGCCGTCCCCTTCTCCCCGTCCATCACGCCGCGTCCGGCGTCTGAGGCCGCGCCCGGCCCGCCAGCGCCGAAAGCGCGAGGAAGGAGAGAATGATCAGCCCGCCGCCGATGAGCGCGGAGAGGATGTAGCCGAAGGCGTGGCTATGCATGAAGGCGGGCGCATAATCCGGCATGGGAGCGGTCCAGAAGCTCGAAAGCTTTTCAAGCCCGGCGGGCACGGTTTCCGGCGGCGCGATATTGTGCGAGGCGGCGGCGATTTCGGCGCGGCCTTCCGGATGCAGGAACGCTTCGGGTCCCCATTCGCCCCAGGCGGTGCCGGCGGCAATCAGCCCCAGCGGGCTTGCGATCATCAGCGCTGCAAGTCCTGCCCAGAGCTTGCGCGTCGCTTTCCACGAGGCAGCCATGCCCTTGGCAGCGCCCGGTGCGGTGGCCTTCAGGAGGTCGACGTCGTAGCGCTGCAGGTAGGCAACAAGCCCGCCTGTGATGACAAGCTCGGCAAAGCCCGCAAAGGTCAGGTGCCCGAGCATCATGGCCGGAACCGCGATCGAGAGCGGGTAGGGCGCATAAAGCGGAGCGCCGGAGGCATCGTGGAACAGGATCGGCTGGATCCCGAATTCGATGGCCGCCATCAGCGCCGAAACGTTGATGGCCGCATAGCCGGCAATCGCGCCCGCCACCACGCGCCGTCCCGAGGTCAGCGGTGATGCGCCGGCAATCAGCCGGTAGAGACCATAGGCGACCAGCGAACCGACGATCGCCATGTTCAGCGCATTGGCCCCAAAGGCGAGAATGCCGCCATCGCCGAAGAACACCGCTTGCACGAGAAGCGCGACGGACACGGCCAGCATCGCCGCCCACGGCCCGAGCACGATCGCAGCAATCCCCATGCCGACCGCATGGCCGGTCGTGCCGCCCGGAAGCGGCAGGTTGAACATCATGACGGTGAAGGAAAAGGCCGACACGACGGAAATCAGCGGCACGGCCTTGGTGTTCAGCTTACGCCCCACCTTGCGCGAGGCGACATACCAGAAGGGCGCAGCGGCTGCAAAAGCCACGGCGCAGGTGCTGGGTGAAAGATAGCCGTCTGGAATGTGCATGGGTCGGTCTCCATAAGCAGCCCGGTTTGGGTCCTGCGTGTTGTGATGCGGGCAAAGTATGATCTTTTGCGAAAATTGTCATCACGGATTTCGACATTTCACAGGCTCGAATGCGGCGTCCGCCTATGGTATCTGGCTGGGATGAACAGACGTGAGGAGTAGCCCTATGCAGCGCGTGACCGTGACCCTGGACGACGACCTGATGGCCGAACTCGATCGCGTCATGGCCGAGCGCGGTTACCAGAACCGCTCCGAGGCGATCCGCGACTTGGCGCGAGCAGGGCTCAAGCAGGCCCGCGTCGAGGCGGGCGACATGTCCCATTGTGTCGGCGTGCTCTCCTACACCTACGACCACAAGGCCCGCGATCTCGCCCGCCGCCTGACCAACACCTTCCACGACCACCACGACATCTCGGTGGCGAGTATGCATGTGCATCTCGACCATGACCGCTGTCTCGAAGTCAGCATCCTCAAGGGCTCTGCCGACGAGGTCCGCCACTTCGCCGAACATGTGACCGCGGAGCGCAATGTCACGCATGGCGAACTGGCAATCATTCCGTCGTCGTGAGGGCAACCTTCACATCTGTTGATTGTTGCATCAGTGAAACTCGTTTGTCGGCCTGCGCGTTATGCGCATGATCGCGCCTTCCAGACCAATAACCGGAGACACCCCCTTGCTGACCCTTTTCCACGCCCCCGGAGCCTGCTCGCTTGCTTCGCTGATTACGCTCAACGAGGCCGAACTCGACCACGAGGTGCATATCGTCAACACGATGGCAGGGGGCACGCGGACGCCGGAATATCTCGCGGTCAATCCCAAGGGCCGCGTGCCGGCGCTGAAGACGGAGCGCGGCATTCTCACCGAAACGCCGGCCATCCTGCTCTATCTCGCGCAGATCGCGCCGCAGGCGGGTCTCGCGCCGGCCAACGATCCGTTCGCGCTCGCCGACCTGCAGGCCTTCAACGCCTATCTCGCCTCCACCGTCCACGTCGCCCATGCCCACCGCCCGCGCGGCAGCCGCTGGGCGGATGAGGAAAGCTCGCTGGAGGACATGAAGCGCCGCGTTCCGGGCAACTTGACCGAATGCTTCAACCTGATCGAGACGGGAATGTTCAAGGGCCCCTGGGTCATGGGCGAAACCTACACGATCGCCGATCCCTATCTCTATACGATCTGCACATGGCTTGCCGGAGACGGCGTCGACATCGCCAATTTTCCGCGCGTGCACGATCACTTCAAGCGCATGGGCGAGCGTCCGGCGGTGAAGAAGGCGCTCGGCGTCACGGCCTGACGCCGGCCTCAGCGCGCCGCCGCCCGTTTCGGGCAAGCAGCGGAGACTAGGGTCGCTGCAATTCATTCCGGGCGGGGTTCATGCAGCAATATCTGGTCGAGGCGGTGGCAGCCTATCAGGCGGGCGATTTCGATCGCGCGCTTCAGCTCCTGTCCCATATGCCGGATGGCGCCATGCCCTTGCAGGCGCTGGCGCTGAAGGCGAACATCTTCGCCCGGCGCGGCGAGGCCCGCGCGGCCGGGGAGACCTTTCTCAGGGCCGCACGTATGCCCGGCGCCGACCGGGCTCTGCTGATGCGGCTGGCCGGCCGGATGCTCGATCAGGCCGGCGAGACGGCGCTGCTTGCCGAGGCGGGCGCCGAAATCCTGCACGCGGTCACCGAAGACCCGGCCCTGGCAAGTGCGATCGTCAGTGCACTTGTGGGCGCGGGGCGGGCCAGCGAGGCGGCTGAATTCGTCACGCAGCTCGACATGGCTGATCCGGCGCAGGTCATGCTCGGCGTCACCGTGCTGCGCAGCGCCAACCGGATTGAACGGCTGCTGCCGCTGCTGGACGCGGCACTGAAGAATTTCCCGACCGACGGCATGTTCAATGCCGAGCGCTTCAATGCCGCGCTTGAGCTTTGCGACTTCGATGTCCAGGCCGAATGCCTGCGTCGCATCATGGACGAGGGCGACGCGGGCGGGCAGAACATGTTCGCCGCCCAGTCGATGCATCGCCGTCTCATGTGGTCGGACGACGAGGCCATGAACCGCCGGCCGGGCCTCGACCAGTTCCTCATCTCGCGCCAGGTCAACGGTTTCCTGCCCAACCGCAGGCGCTTTGGCGCAGCCGGGCAGAAGATCCGCATCGCCTATCTTTCCAGCGACTTCTATAGCCATGCCACGATGGTCCTGGTGCGCGAGGTGCTGATGGTGCATGACCGGAACCGCTTCGAGATCGGGCTTTTCTGCTATACCAGCGCCGAGCGGGCGGTGGAGCAGGAGACCTGGCCTGCGATCCTGAAGGATGCGATCGTTCCGCTGCGCGATCTCGATGACGCCGCCGCGGCGCGGGCGATTTCGGAGTGGCGCGCCGATATCCTCGTTGACCTCAAGGGTTTTACCGGCGGCAACCGTCTCGGCATCGTGGCGCTTTCCGATGCGCCGGTAAAGGCAACCTGGCTCGGCTATCCGGGCACTGTCACCGGCGTCGATCTCGATTACGCGATCTCCGATCCTGTCGTCACGCCCGACGCGTCCAGACCCTTCTACGAGGAGAAGCTGTGCCGCCTGCCGGAGACCTACCAGTCCAACGACAGCGTCTCGCGCGCCCGTCCGAGCCCCGCCCGCCGTGCCGATCACGGTCTGCCGGAGGGCGCCTTTGTCTTCGCGTCGTTCAACAATGTCACGAAGATCAGCCGCGAGATGGTGGCAATCTGGGCGCGGATCCTGACGCGCACGCCGGGCAGCCTCTTCTGGTGCCTTGCGCCGGTTGCGGCGCGCGCCAATCTTCTCAACGCCTTCGCCCGGGATGGCATTCCGGCAGATCGCCTCGTCTTTGCCGAAGCCACCGCCTACGAGAAGCACATGGATCGCCTGCCGCTGGCGGATCTCGTGCTCGACAGCTTTCCCTATAACGGACACACGACGACCTCGGATTCGCTCTGGGCCGGCGTGCCGCTGGTTGCGCTCTCGGGCAAAAGCTTCGCCTCGCGCGTCGCCGAAAGCCTGCTCTGCGCGATCGGACTGCCGGAACTCGCCGTCCACGACCGCGCGGCTTACGCCGATCTCGCCGTTGCGCTGCATGACGAACCGGAGCGTCTGGCGGAACTCAAGGCAAGACTATTGCAGAACGGCCGGATCCTGCCGCTCTTCGACAGCGAACGCTTCACCCGCCATCTGGAGCGCGGCTACGAAATGATGGCCGAGTGGGCGAGGGCAGGTCTTGCGCCCGATCACATCGACGTCGCGCCGCTATCGCCGCGGCAGCTGCCGTTCATGTGAGTTGATTGCCAGATTGGCTTCGCGTGCGGAGGCGACTACTCGCCCGGATGCATCCGCCGGTTCTTCTCGGATCGCCCATAGAAATAGGCAATCAGCACGCCGGCTGCAGCCAGAGAAAGAGGCAGCACGACAAATGCAAAAAGCTGTATGCCCGTCATCGCAGGTTCCTCAAGATCTGTCTCGCGGATATATGTAGCACGACCGCGCTAAAAATCCAAACCATCGCACCGACCAGGAAGACCGTCATGGATACGGAGCTATTGACTGAATAAAGGGCTGCCGCGATGGGAGCGAAGACTCCAACGGTCAGACAGGCAGTAGATGCCCGGTCGAGCGCGTTGGCAAGCAGCTTGGTCCGTTCGTTGTGAATCAGGCTCATGTCAGTTCCAACAAGGGTCTCTTAGAGGCGTTGTTCCCACACAAATCCTACGCGAAAATGTTCAGTCCACGCTCAGCGCCGCCGCCTCCGCCCTTCTCCCCGCCATCATCTTCTCGAAGGCGGGACGCTTGTGGCAGTTCTCGTACCAGGCGCGGATGTTCGGCTTGTCTTCGAACAGCTTCGGCTCGCCCATGGCGTAGCGCATGACCTCCGCGACGTTGAGGTCGGCGACGGTGAAGCGGTCGCCGACGAGATAGTCACGGCCGGCCAGATGCAGTTCCAGCACGGAAAGCGGCATCTTCAGCATACGGCTGGCAACCGCGATCGTCTTGCGGCCGCCCTCGCTCGTCTCCTGGCCCGCATCATGGACGAGGACGATCTGAACCGTCTGCGGCTCAAGTTCGGTCGCGGCCCAGAGCGTCCATTGCAGCATCTGGCCTTCCTCGGCGATATCGGCAGGCGCCAGAGGTCCGCCATGCTTCTTGGCAAGATAGAGAGTGATGGCGAGCGACTCGGTCAAGACCAGTCCGCCGTCGTCGATGGCGGGGATCTGCGCTGAAGGGTTGACCGCCAGGAAATCCGGCGAACGCGTGTTGAAGGGGGCATCCTCGGCGAACGGGTCTTTCAGATAACGCGCCTGCGTCACCTTGACCGACGTGAAGGGAAGGCCGAGTTCCTCCGCGGTCCAGTAGACCCGCGACGCACGCGACAGATAGACACCATAGATCGTCAGCATTTCGTCCCGTCCCCCGGCACAAATAGAAAAAGCGTGTCGCGATCTCTCAGAATCGCGTCCACGCTTCATTGTGTTCATCGCAAGTCATCATCGCAAGGCCCGGTAGGCCTTGGCGAGTCCTGCGCGGAAAATTAGCGGCCGCGACCCTTGCGGCTCTGGCCGAGGCCCATTTCCTTGGCAAGACGCGAGCGGGCCTGTGCATAGGCCGGCGCGACCATCGGATAGTCGGCGGCGAGGTCCCACTTTTCGCGGTACTGCTCGGGGGTCAGATTGTGGTGCGTCATCAGGTGGCGCTTCAGCGACTTGAAGGAGCCGCCGCATTCCAGACACGTGATCTGATCGTCCTGAACCGAACGGCGGACCGAAACGGCCGGCTTCGGCTTTTCGACGACGGCCACGGCGGGCGCCGGCGAAGAGGTGTTGGACAGTGCGCTGAAGACCTCTGCGATCAGGCTCGGAAGATCGCTCGCGGGGACGACGTGATTGCCTACATAGGCGGACACGATATCCGATGTCAGTTCGACGAGAAGTCCCTGATCGGGGGTTTTGACGGTTTCTGTCATGTTATTCTCCGAGAGATGGTGCCAAACGCCTGGAGTGCGCCTGGCGCTAAGCTGGGTCCACCCGTCAGACGACGGGAAGTTGCGAAAAAAGTACTGTGCAGCTGGCGCAGACCAGAGGGCCCCCCGAAGTCTTCGTCCACTGTAGTTTCTGCTTAATCCTCTGGCCGCAAAGGCACAGAGAGGAATTTCCGGCGAAGCACAACCTTTACAGTTGTCGTGATTACCACCGTTTCAGTAAAAGTCCATACGATAAACAGCCAAATTCGACCATTCTAACCAATCCGTAACAATTGGCGAGAACGATACAGGAATAGAACAATGCGAAATTTAGCCACTTGACCGTGAAAGCCCCCCAGCGAGGCATTCTGTCTTGGGACTTGTCTGGGCTTTGCGTTTATTTCAGCCTATTCTCATCATCGTCCCGGGCATAATCATCGCGGACGCTGGCCGTATCCAGCGGCACACGCGAAAGATGTGCTGCGCGCGCCAGAAGATGCGCGGAGACCGGCGCGGTGAGAATGAAGAACACGAACCCGGCAAACGCGCGGATCAGGATGGCCGGATCGCCGGAGCCGAGGCCGGCGGCGATCAGGAGCAGTCCCGAAGCAACGGTTCCGGCCTTGGAAGCGGCGTGCATCCGGGTATAGACATCGGGCAGGCGCAAAAGTCCAATCGCGGCAAGAACCGAGAAGAGTGCGCCTCCGACCAGGAGAAGGCTGACGGGAATGGCGAGCCAGAGCGTCATCGTCTTTTCCTCCCGGTCACCGATTTGCGTTTGACCTTGCCGGACTTTGCGACGCCCGGCTTCGGCACGCCGGCCTTGACCCGGCCTGCGGTCGTCAGCACGAAGCGCGCAAAGGCGACTGTCGCGAGGAAGCCAACGAGGCCGAGTGCAATCGCAATATCGATGTAGAGATAGAACCCGGTCTTCAGCGCGATCACCGCGATGAAGCCGATGGCGATCGCCACCAGCATGTCGAGCGCCACGACCCGGTCGGGCAGGCTCGGGCCGCGAATGACGCGGATCACCGTCAAAAGGAAGGCGATCGGCAGCGCGATCAGCGCCAGCCAGATCGCAGCCCAAAGGATCTGGTCGCCCGCCGTCATCGAAACGCCTCCAGGATCTTCGCCTCGAACCCGTCGGCGATGTCGCGGATCGTGGCCGCGGGATCCGCGCAGTCGAGCGCGTGGACATACAGGAACCGCCGGTCCTGCGACACGTCAACCGACAGCGTTCCTGGCGTCAGCGTGATCAGGTTTGCCAGCAGCGTGATCTCGAAATCCCGATCCACCTTGAGCGGAAAGGCGAGGATGCCCGGCTTCAGGTTCATGTCGCGCCGGGTGACAAGAACCGCGACCTTGAACGCCGAGAGCGCCAGTTCCCTGAAGAAGAGCACGATGAGCGCCAGCACCTTGAGGGGGCGGACGGCAATCCGGCTCGGCTGCACGCTTTCCCGGATGAGGAAAAGTGCAAGGCCCGAAATCAGCAGGCCGAAGCCGAGATTGAGCACCGTGAACGATCCGGTGACCGCCGCCCAGACCAGGGTGAAGAGGACAAGGACCACAAGTCGCGTCATGGCGTTGCCGCTCCGTGCTGCAGGGGGGCCGGGAAGACGGAGTGAAGATAGGCGGTCGGGTCGATGAGGCCGTTCGCCGCCGTCTGCGCCAGCGCCAGCAGCGGTTCGGGATAGAGCCCGATGACCAGAGACAGCAGCGTCAGCGCCGAAAGCGGGACAAGCTCCGAGGCCTGCATCCGCATCGGTGTCACCGTTCCTGATGCCGGCATCCGCCACCAGCCGAGCGCAAACGCCCGGGTCGCCGCGATGGTCGTCAGAAAGCCGGAGACGAGGATCGCCGCGCCCTGCCACCACACACCGAAATCGAAGGCGGCCTTCACAAGCATCGCCTTCGGCCAGAAGCCCGAGAACGGCGGCAGGCCGGAGACCGAGAAGAACAGGGCGAGCGAGATCGCCGCAAAGAGCGGGCTCCTGGCATAGAGCCCGGAAAGATCGTGCAGCGAGAAGGAGCCGCCCATGCGCCCCGCAACGCCAGCCATCAGATAGAGCGCCAGCATGACGATCATCGAATGCAGCGCATAGAAGATCGCGCCGGAGATTGCCGTCTGTGCGCCAAGCGATACGCCCGAAAGCATGATGCCGATGCCGGTAATGACCATGAAGCCGAGCATCCGGCGCAGATCGGCCTGCGCGAGCGCGCCGAGAGCGCCGGTCAGCATGGTGAGCACTGCGACCACGCCGATCAGCAACGAATAGGCGCCTCCCTCCTGCGGCAGCATCATGACCATGACGCGGATCAGCGCATAGACGCCGACCTTGGTGAGCAGGCCGGCAAACAGTCCGGCCACCACGATACGCGGCGTGTGATAGGAGGCCGGCAGCCAGAAATTCACCGGAAAGGCGGCCGCTTTCATCGAGAAGGCGGCGATGAAGACGAGGCTCAGCGTCATCATCGGCGCGGCCGCCCCGAGCGTCGGCGCCTTGGCCGTGATGTCGGCCATGTTGAGCGTGCCGAAGATCGCATAGAGAATGCCGACCGCGATCAGAAAAAGCGTCGTCCCGATCAGGTTCAGGATTGCGTATTTGGTTGCCCCGTCGAGCTGCTCGCGCTCCGATCCGAGAATCAGGAGCCCGAAGGAAGAGATCAGCAGCACCTCGAACCAGACATAGAGGTTGAAGATGTCGCCTGTGAGAAACGCGCCCGAAACGCCGCCGACCATCAGGAACAGGAAGGGAAAGAACCCGTAGGCGCGCCGCGTCCTGTCGATATCGCCGAGTGCTGCGATGCCCGCCGAAAGCGCCGCAATGCCGCCGGCCAGATTGAAGAGCGCGCCGGTGATGTCGACCGTGAAGGCAATGCCGAAGGGTGGCAGCCAGCGGCCCATGACCATGGTGATCGGCCCTTCGCGGGTGACTGCGGCAAGCAGCGCGGCATCGATCAGCAGGAGGAGCGCCAGCGCCGGGATCGCCAGCCAGGACTGCAGGTCCAGCCGCTTGCGCACCATGATGAGGATCGCACCCACCAGCAGGCACAGGACCGGCGGCGCGATGACAAGCCAGTGCGCGGCCGGCACGGGCGCAAGCACCATCGACTTTTCGAGCGCTTCCATGGGGATGCTGTTGGTGGCCATCCGTCTCCCTTCCGTCAATAGCCGAGCGGCGGTGGCGGCGCGTCTTCCGGCTCGGCAAGACGCATCTGATGCGTGTCGTCGGTCTTCAGCGTCTGGTAGGCGCGATAGGCCAGCACCAGCAGGAAGGCGAAGAAGGAAAACGAGATGACGATGGCCGTCAGGATCAACGCCTGCGGCAGGGGATTGGCGGCGGTGGCCGGCAGCACGTCGGCGCCCGCCTCGATGATCGGCGGCGCTTCGCGCGTCACGCGTCCGGCGATGAAGATCAGCATGTTGACCGCATTGCCAAGGATGGCGACACCGATCAGGATGCGGATGATATATTGCGACAGCATGAGATAGATCGCGACGGTGAAGAAGATGCCGACGACGATCGTCATGAACCCTTCCATGATCAGTCGTCCTCCCGTTCTTCGAGCGCGAGCGCTATGGTGGTGATGGCGCCCGTGACCACGAGATAGACGCCGGCATCGAAGGCCAGCGGAGTCGACAGCGCCACCTCCGTGCCGAACACCCGTGGAAAGACCCAGAGCGCCGTCATGAACGGCACCTCGAAGGCCAGCGACAGGAGACCGGCCAGCGCCGCCAGCGCAAGCCCGGCGCCGGCAATCGTGATCGGATCGAACCACAGCGCGCGCCGCACCGCCGAGACGCCGTGGGAAATGCCCAGGATGGCAAAGGCGGAGGCTGCAATCAGCCCGCCGATGAAGCCGCCGCCCGGCAGGTTATGCCCCCGCAGCAGGACGAAGACCGAGAACAGAACCATCAGCGCCGTGAGGTAGGGCGCCATGGTGCGGAAGATCAGCGTGTCCATGCCGCGGATCGGCCGGGGTTTCATGTCGTGACGGGGCTTTGCCATCAGTCGTCGCTCCTGTCCGGATCATTGTCCGCCGGCTTCAGCGTTCCGCTGACGCGGATGCGGATCAGCGCCAGGATGGCAAGCCCGGTGATCGTGACCACGGCAATCTCGCCCAGCGTATCCGTGCCGCGGAAGTCGACGATGATGACGTTGACGACGTTCGCCCCGTGCGCGACCACCTTGGACCAGTCATTGAAGAAGTCCGTGAGCGCCGTGTTGAAGGGCGCCTGCACCGCGCGCAGGAGGAGCGCGGCGAAACCGATGCCGCAGGCGAGCGCAATGATGGCGTCCTTGACGAGTTCGCGGCCGTGGCGATGGTCGCTCGGCTGGAGGTCGAGCCGCGTCATGACGAGCGCCAGCACGACGACGGACAGCGTTTCCACCATGAACTGCGTGAAGGCGAGGTCGGGCGCGCCGTAGAGCATGAAGATGACGGCGACGGAAAAGCCCTGGATGCCGAGCGACACGATCGCCGTCAGCCGGTCCTTTGCGACCACCACCGCAAACAGGCCGATGACGGCGATGGCGAAGATGACGAGTTCGTGGAAGCCCGCCTCAACCGGCCATGCCGGAAACGCCGGCCATTCCGAAAAGATCGCCATCGGCAGGATCAGGGCTGCGCCGATCACGATGAACACCACCATGATATAGGTCTCCAGCCGCCCGGTCTGGATATGCCGCGTGACGAGATGCGCGCCGCGGATCAGTCCCCGCATCGCCTGATCGAAACCCTGATCCGGTCCCCAGCCGATCGACTCGAGCGCCGACGCTGCCGCCTCGCGGGCGCGGTCGAGGAGCAGATAGACGATCACACCCAGCGCAATCGTCACCAGCGAGAGAATGAAGGGCAGAGACAGATGCGGAACCGCCGAGATGGTGACGACCTTCACCTCATGCGCGATAGCTGACGCCATGGGCGAGGAGAAGGCCGCGTGGAACGCCGGCGAGAACATGCCCGCTGCGAGCCCTGCCAGCGCCAGAACGACCGGCCCGGCCAGCATGAGGAGAGGGGCTTCGTGAATGTGGGGCGCGTGCTCCGCTTCCTCTTCTCCCCTTGGGGAGAAGGTGGCCCGAAGGGCCGGATGAGGGGATCTTGCCTCCTCCACGTCATGGGAACCCCTCATCGCCTCACTGCGTTCGGCACTTCTCCCCAAGGGGAGAAGAGGGAACGTGCCGGCCTCCGCACCATGATGCGGCCCCGGTAGCGCCCGCTCCGGCCCGATAAACGGTTTGAGCGCCACGGCGAAGGCGAGCGCGAACATCAGACCATTGCCGATGATTGCCGCAAGCGTAAAGGCGATGGCGCGGGCATTCGCGCCGACCAGCGCCTCGTAGATCTCTTCCTTGGCGAGGAAACCGAGGAACGGCGGCAGCCCGCCCATGGAAAGCGCAGCCAGCAGCGCCGCCGCAAAGGTCACCGGCATGGCCCGCCAGAGGCCGCCCAGCCGGGTGATATCGCGCGTGCCGGCCTCGTGGTCGATCGCGCCGGCCACCATGAAGAGCGCGCCCTTGAAGAGCGCATGGGCGAGAAGATAGAGCGCCGCGCCCTGCAGCGCGTGCGGCGTCCCGAATCCGGTCATCATGACAAGCAGGCCGAGCGACGCGACGGTCGTATAGGCGAGCATCAGCTTCAGATCGGTCTGTCTGAGACCAATGATCGTTCCGGCCAGCAGCGTCGCGCCGCCGAAGACGGGCAGGATCGTTTCCCAGGCCGGCGTATCACCAAAGGCCGGCTGCAGCCGCATCAGCAGAAACACGCCCGCCTTCACCATGGTCGCCGAATGCAGATAGGCCGAGACCGGGGTGGGGGCCTCCATCGCGTTTGGCAGCCAGAAATGAAATGGAAACTGCGCCGACTTGGTGAAGGCGCCGCCCAGGATCAGCAGCAGGCTGGCGAAGAAGAAGGGGCTGGCTTTCAGCGCCGGGGCATATTCGATCAACAGCGAGATCGTGCTGACGCCGGTGACGTTCCAGACGAGGATGAGGCCGGCGAGCAGCGCCAGCCCGCCGCCGCCCGTCACCACCAGCGCCTGGATCGCCGCGCGCCGCGAGGCCTCGCGCGAATGGTCGAAGCCGATGAGCAGGAAGGAGGTGATCGACGTCAGCTCCCAGTAGATGAAGAGCATCAGGAAACTGTCGGACACCACGACGCCGAGCATCGAGCCCATGAACATCAGGATGAA
>DATMTA010000198.1:0-41362 GCA_035565055.1 Ensifer sp. | reverse complement strand
CCTTGATCGTCTTCTCGGCCGTCGATGTCTGCGGCCCGGATTTCTGTCTCATCTTCGCTTCCTTTTGTAGAGCTACGATGAGCCGAAAATCCTCTCTTCTCAATTAAGCCTGTTCTGTCTCATGGGCGCTGATCCGGGACAGGGCGACGGACATGCGGAAGGGCTTCGATGGCCTGGCAGTGCTGGTCCAGCAGGTGCTGGAACAGTCCCCGCATTGCGGAGCGCTGTTTGCCTTCCGCGGCAAGCGCGGCGATCTGATCAAGCTGCTCTGGTTCGATGGCCAGGGCATGTGCCTGTTTTCCAAGCGCATGGACCGCGGCAGATTTGTCTGGCCGGTGACGAAGACGGGCAAGGTCAGCCTTACCTCGGCCCAGCTTTCCATGTTGCTCGAAGGCATCGACTGGCGCCGTCCCGAACGTACTGCCGCGCCGCTTCTGGCGGGATAAAAAGCCGCAGATTTGCGTGGTTTTGCTGGTGCGGGATGACCCACTTTGCTAGTGGGTCACGGTGTCGGACGCAGCCTCCTCCAACCTTGATAAAGATGCCCGGATCGCCGAGCTGGAAGCTGCCCTGGCGGCCCGTGACACCCTGATCGACACGCTGCGTTTCCAGCTGGCGCAGCTGCGCCGCATAACGTTCGGGCAGTCGTCGGAGAAGCTGTCGGCGCAGATCGAGCAGCTCGAACTGACGCTCGAAGAACTCGAAGGCGAGGCCGCGATTGCCGATGTCCGCAAGGATGCGTCAGCGGCCAGGCCCGAACGGCCATCGCCAGTCCGCAACCTGCCGCCCCATCTCCCACGCGCCGAGCAGCGGATCGAACCCGAGGCGGGGCGCTGCAATTGCCCTGATTGTGGTGGCGCTCTGCGTCCTCTGGGTGAGGACAGCGACGAGATGCTGGATGTCCTACCCGTGCAGTGGCGCGTCATCCGCACCATCCGCCCCAAGTACAGCTGCCGTTCCTGCGAGAAGATTGTGCAGGCGTCGGCTCCGGTGAAGGCGATTGCCCGGGGCAAGGCTACCTTCGCCACGCTCGCGCATGTGGTCGTATCCAAGTTCGACCATCACCTGCCACTCTACCGGCAGGCAGAGATGATGGCGGCGCAAGGCATCGAGGTTGATCGCTCGACGCTGGCCGGGTGGGCAGGACAAGCCGCGCATCTGCTCGACCCGATCGTCTCCCGGATCCGCGAGGAAGGCTTGAAGGCCGCCAAGATCCACAGCGACGATACGCCCGTGCCGATGCTGGTGCCCGGCAAGGGCAGGACCGCGCAGGGCCGGCTGTGGACCTATGTGGTCGACAACCGGGCCAGCGGGTCAACCGCTCCGGCGCTGGTGTGGTACAGGTTCACGCCTGACCGCAGCGGCATCCATCCGCAAACAGAGCTGAAGAACTTCACCGGCCTCCTCCAGGCCGATGGTTACGCCGGGTACGAGAAGCTCTATACCGGCAACCGCATCCAGGAAGTGGCCTGCTGGGCGCATTTCCGTCGCAAGATCTTCGAGAACCACCAGACCAGCCCGACGCCGTTGACCACTAACCTGCTCGAGCGGATCGCCGCGCTCTACCGGCTCGAGGACGAGGTTCGCGGACAACCACCCGATGCGCGTCGGCAACGGCGACAGGAGAAAACCCGGCCTCTGGTCGATGAGCTGCACGTGGCCATCGACGATGCCTTGCGCCGCCTGTCGCCCAAGTCGGCGATGGCCAAGGCGCTCGCCTATGGTCGCAAGCGCTGGATTGCGCTCACGCGCTTCCTCGATGACGGCCTGGCCGAGATCGACAACAACATCGCTGAACGCGCGATGCGCAGTGTCGCAATCGGCCGGAAAAATTGGCTCTTCGCAGGATCGAAGGCAGGAGGGGAGCGCGCCGCTGCCATCTACTCGGTCATAGAGACCGCAAAGCTCAACGGCATCGAGCCGCAGGCCTACATCGCCGACGTCATCGCGAAGATCGCAGGTGGCTGGCCGGCCTCCCGCTGGGACGAGCTCATGCCGTGGAACTGGGCTTCCGACGAGCAACCGCTGATCGCCGAGGCCGCCTAACCGGCGGCCTTCAGACTACGCTTACTGTGAGCCTATCGACAATAAACGCGAAGGGATGAGATTGGTGGGAAGCGAATGGGCAAAAAAACTGCCGACATCGCGTCTCAAAAATCCCTTCACTGTTGACAATTATGCCCCCTGACATTTGCCATGACATGCCATCGATCCCAGATCGTCGCTCGCGGGCGAGCCGTTGAGGGCGACATGAGAAGGTAGGCGGTTCATTTCTTTTGATTACCTGCAAAAGCAGCCGTCAAACCAAGCCCGATATAGACGAAGCCGCTCACCCAACGTTCAGCTTTGAGATAGACGGGACTACGCTTTAACCAGTTGCCGGCCGTGCCCGCCGCAAGTGCATAGGCGCCATCCGTTAAGACGCCAATCGCTGTGTAAAGAATCCCGAGAAAAGCGATCTGCATCGCCACTTGGCCGCGGCCGACTTCAACGAACTGCGGCAGGAAAGCCAAAAAGAACAGCGCTGTCTTCGGGTTGAGGAGGTTGACGACAAAGCCCTCACGAAAGAGGCGCAGGCGGCTGCGCTTCGGCAGACTGCCCTCCACGTCGGGAATGTCCGATGGGCCGAAAAGCTTCTTGAGGCCAAGCCAAATCAGGTAGGCCGCGCCGGCATACTTCACTATGCTGAACGCGAGCGCAGACGATGCCAGGAGCGTCGACAGTCCCACAGCGGCGGCGGCCACGTGAACAAGTGTGGCCGTGTGGATGCCAAGGATTGAAACGAGGCCCGCAGAACGGCCCTGCTCGACTGAACGCGCGAATATGTAAAGGACTGCTGGTCCCGGTACGAGAAGCAGCACAAGTGTGGCGCTAACGAACAGGCTGAGATTCGTTGCGCTGGGAATTATTAGATCCATGATTATTTTGCCCCGTTTCGTATTGCAGTCACAAATACCATTAGGATTCGTCAAAGGCGAGGCTTGGCGCTCTTCTTTTTATTTAAACCCATCCCGACAGTGTCCGCCAAACTCCGACTAGAACGGCCGCATTGATTGAGGGCTCGCGTCAACTGCGTTGCCATGGCGCAACTGGCTTTAACATGCCTCCACGCCTATTGGCGGCGGCTGATGAGCAGCCAGAGTTTTGGCCCGTTTCACAGATTATGGCCAGAGATGGGCGCGCGTCCACTCTTGGTCATCTTCCGTCAAATGGTAGCGGAGGCGCTTGTGGTTGCGATCCGGAACGCCCTGCCAAAATTCTACCGTGTCCGGTGCTACCGCATAGACGCGCCAAGCAGGTGCAACATAATCGGGATTGACTTTAAGAAATGCTCTTGCCTCTGAGACATTCGCTTCGAGTTGCCCTTCGTGTTCAAGCACCTCGCTTTGCCAGGACGCGACCGCGCTGATACGCGCACCGACGGGCCGATCAAGAAAGTCCGCTGCGCATTCTCCAGCGGGAAGTAAGGTCGCAGTGCCACGCAGTCTGATTTGCCGCCCGAGCGCGGGCCAGTAAAATGTTAGAGCGACCTGCGGCTGACTATCCACCTGCATCGCTTTTGGGCTGCCGGCTTTAATCGCGAAATGCCACCCGCGCCGATCGACGTTTTTCAGGATCAGAATTCGCGCGTCAGGTCGCCCGTCTGCGTCGGAGGTCGAAAGAGTCATGGCATGCGGTTCACGCACCCCCGCCGCCAGCGCATCATTGAGCCAAAGCGCGAATGCTTCATGCGGCGTAGGCGGAAAGATCGAAAAATCTACATCAGGCAACGGGGGCCTGAGTGAAGGGATTTGTCGGAGTCTTTCCTTCATTGAAATGGGCTGCGTAATAGAAGTGGTCACGACTGATCCTTGCGATTGGCAACTCGAAACCGACGAAAACGCCCACTTGTCCAAGTCTGGAAGATCGACCGCCATGCCGGGAGGAGGATCATCCGACCTCTATCGATCAAGGCTTAGCCGGGAAGCTTGGCTCCGCCCGTAGATTCAACGGCCCCCGGCCTGGAACGGAACAACAGCCCCCGAGACAATGGCCGCGATGATGAAAATGAGTGAATTCTGTTGGTTTGCATGATGGGTCTCCATGCCCATCAGATATGATATCTGCTTCGCAAATTGAAATTCCGATATTATATCTTTTACATGCGCGATACGAATATGTTTGATGTGAACTCCACCTGCCGGTGGTGCTCGATACCTGATGGCCGAGATCTGCATGTGTCGCAGCCTTCCCGCGACAGGTGATCAGGCAAACCCGCGCCTGTTGCAAGCCACGGCAAGGGGCCGCTATTCATAAGCAGGTTTGGCGGCGCGTGGGCGCCGCCTCGCCGCCGTTCGGAGTTGGTGAAAGATATCCCGCTAGGGGCAAATGGGATTACCGAACGGACTACCTAGGTGTGCGTAATGGGACGCTGCTCACTGCCCACTGTCGCCCCCGAAAGCAGGATGATATCGCACCCTACCTGCTGGCACTTTATCGACGAAACTCAAGCGCATGAAGAACTGCGACGGTGCATCAACATAACGCAGTGCTTCGTCGTTCTCAAAGCCGAACCGTTGATAGTAGGCCGGATCACCCAAGACGACGCACCCGCCCGCGCCTCTCGCACGCAATTCACTCAGTCCTCGCCGGATGAGCAGGCCGCCGATACCTTGGCGCTGCCGATCGGGCCGGACCGACACCGGACCCAGCCCAAACCATCCTTGGTCCGCCTCGTCGATTGTAACTGACGAGAAAGCGGCGTGCCCGACGACATCGCCTCGGTCGATGCCAACCAGAGATAGTGACAGCGCTCCGGCCTCCCGCAACCGCGCAATGATCGCGGGCTCAGTCTGGTCACTATGTTCCATATTGGCGAAGGCTTTAGCCGTCACATCAGCGATGGCGGCGTGCTCTTGCGGTAGTTCTTCTCGTATCAACATGATCTCTTCTACCTGTTGTCCAATTGTGAACGCACTGACCGGCGCCCGGCGTGCGAGATGCGGTAGGGGCTGGAGGCTTTCGACTCGATCAGCCGCTTGCGCAGCAACTTGTTGAAGACGGCGAGGTCGCAGTCAGAGAGGACATGGCCATCACGCGTGAAGCACAGCACCTCAGCGATCCGGCCTCGGCCGTCGTATATACGACTAATACAGCCGCCCTGAGCGAGCGCGTGAAGGACGCGTTGCTCGGCTCTGGAAATGTTCATAGATAAACTCGTGGATTATAAAACGCGCACATAACGAACCTCACCCCGATGAAATCAGGGTGGTCGTCAGCGAGCCCGATCAAGCCGGGACGTCAGGCGGTTTTCACAATCTCCAACATAGAACATGAGCTACTGGATTCGCGAGCGATGGTCAATTACATGCGGCACCACGGCGCTCGCGATATTGATATTTCAACCCCCGCCGATTTCTATCCTGCGATAGCCGTGTCTATTTTGGTAGCCAGCTCGATAAAGCAAGTGCCATGCAGGCCCCATCCTCAGTGCCGCTCACTCAGTTTCGAGGCAGCGCGAATACAAAGCTCAGTCGTCGATCGGGATATCAAGCTTCGGGTTGAACTTGACACGATTGACGACAACGAGGCTGGTCATCGTCTCGATGATTGGATCGTTGTAAAATGTCCGCTCCAGAAACGCTTCGTAAGCTTCCATATCCTTGAGCTGCGCGATCACGATGAAGTCGGTGTCTCCTGTCACTAGATAGCATTGCGAAACTTCCGGCGTCGTCAGCATCTTGCGCTTGACTTTGTCAACGACGTTGGTGCCAGCGCGCGCAACCACGATTTCGATCACGACCGTGATCTGCTTGCCAAGCGCCGTAGGATTGATGAGCGAGATATCACCCTCGATGATTTTCTGATTACGCAGCGCTTTGACGCGGCGAAGACAAGCCGGCGGCGATATCCCGATCCGCTCTGCGAGCTCTAGATTAGTGATCTTGTTGTCGTCCTGAAGGGCGGACAGGATCTTTCGATCAATTCGGTCGAGTGACATCGTCGGCATTCCAGCGTTCGCGTGTAGATTCCACAATCATAGCTCGGACGAAATTTTCGGAAAACTCCTTATCGATAATTGCAATTCTTTGGAGCTCAGAACGAAATAATATGCAGCATCGATCGTCGAGAGGCGGACCTCTCTTAGAAGTGGGAACACTGGATCTATGAAGCACGTCGGCATTCTGGCGCACAGCGCCGAAGGATCTGCGCTCTGCTACCTGGCTGCCTGTCATGAGGGCATCCGTCGGCTGGGGCCGCATCAGCATCCGGACATCACGTTGGACGTGATCGCCATGGGCAAAAGTATGGCCGCCTGGGAGCAGTTCGATCTTCCGTCCATTCGTGCGACTCTGACGCAGACATTAGAGCGTCTGGATGCGGCGGGTTGCGATTTCTTTATCTGCCCGGACAACACCGCGCATCTTGCTCTTGAGGCGGGAAACACCTCATTGCCGCTGCCGGGGCTCCATATTGCAGAGGTCGTAGCGGATTACGCGCTTTCACGGAAGTTCAGATCGCTTGGTGTGCTTGGCACAAAATGGACGATGGACGGTTCGATATACCGTGATGCGTTCGATCGACGCGGACTCAAATTTCACATTCCGGGCGAGGTGGATCGTGAACTCATAAACGCCACGATTTTCGAAGAACTGTGCGGCGGGATATTTCGTGAAGAAACTAAGGCCGACTATCAGCGCATCATTCGAGACCTTGGCCGCGCGGGGTGCGACGCGGTTGTACTTGGTTGCACTGAGATACCGCTGCTGATCACGCCGGAAGCCTCACCGCTGCCGGTCCTCGACTCGACGCGCCTGCTGGCGCAGGCGGCTGTGGACGTCGCTCTTGGTGCGCGGGCTCAACCGTCATGGCGGGGAGGGAAGATCCGTAGCGTCGATGTAACAGCGTAAGGGCTCGGCCAGCTGTGGTGTGAGGGGAGGCTACCAGCCTTCCGAAATCTCACTGCTCGACATCGTGCAGGCCATCGGGGGTACGGAGCCCTTGTTTCGCTGTACGGAAATCCGCAGGCGTGATCCGTGCCCGACGCCACGGGAGGCCTGCCGAACGGCATGTCCGATAGCGCGCGCCTTTTTTGGCCGCCGAAACAGCCTGGCGAGAGGCGCTGGCGCGCGCCCATCGCCGAGACGAATGGGCTGCGGCAATGGAAGCATTTGACGAGGCGCGGCCTGGGCAGTTTCGGGCGTGGATGACCGACGCCGCTCGATGACCTATTCGTCTGAAGAAGGCGCACGTAGATCGTCAATCGCCTTGATGGCGGCTGAGGCTGCGAGCTTCGTATAGCGGCTGACGATCGCAAGCTCATCGTCACTGAATTGCTCTTCCACCTTCGCCATATGTGTCGCGATATGACTAAAAAGGGGACCGACCTCCTGCGCAGCCCTGGCCTCGATGTGAACGATCACCACGCGGCGGTCCTCTCCGGACCTGTCCCTGCGAACAAAACCCGCCTTTTCGAGGCGATCCAGAATTGAGGTCATCGTAGCCGTCCGCAAACCCGCCTTCGCCGCCAGTTGACCCGTCGGCAGCGGTCCGTGAATTTGCAGGAGGTCGAGGCATTCGAGGTCGATGGCATTGATCCCGACACTCGCCGCGATGTGGCTCGCATGCACAGCCGAGTAAGCGCCCTGCAGCCGTTGCGCCTCGTGAAGCTCCTGCTGGATTTGGGAGCGCTCCTGCTGTGTCATTGAAGGCGCTCTTGCGCCATGTTTGCGTTCCAGTCGATCTGGTAGGAATATTGTTCTTTGGTCGCCGAGCGTCCCATGCGCAGGAAGAAGGCCAAGGTGAGGTCGCGGAACCAACTTCCCATTGTCGATGCGACCTTCCGGTCGCCGATCTGCCGCCCGAACTCCACGATGCTTTCGGCGCGCGCTTTTCGCACACCGAGATATCGCTCGAACGCTTTCTGAGGCTCCGCGTTGTCGCGCAGGCACATAGCGAGAACCGCCGCGTCTTCGATGGCGAGGCTTGCGCCCTGTCCGGTCGAGGGGCTGACGGCATGGGCTGCGTCGCCGATCAGACAGACGCGCCGGGTGTGCCAAGTCGGCAGGGGCGGCATGTTGTAAAGCGGCCATGCGCCTATGGCGGAATCCGCCATTGCAAGAATATGCCGGACCGGCTCGACCGCATCCCGGTTAAGTTCGCGCACCTTGGTCAGCCAGACCTCTGGCGCGATTTTTTCCAATTCGCCCCGTTCCGGCGCAATTGCTTCGGGTATGTTCGTAAACCAGTATGCGGTCTTGTCCTTCACCGTATAGCCGAAGAAGGCCCTTCGCCCGAAATGCATCTGCTGGCGCGTGGTGTCGGGTAGATCGACCTCAGCCCATCCCCCGCAATCGACAATACCGGTGTAGAGTGGATTGGGCGCCTGAGGCCAGGTCGCGCGCCGGACCTGCGACCAGATACCATCCGCACCGATGACGATATCCGCCTGTTCGCTCGATCCATCGTCGAAAGCGACCTTCACGCCATCGCCGGTTTCACTGACCGACTTGACCTGCCGACCATACTCAATCGGGATTTCCGCCTTCAGCGCCGCTGCTTCAAGCACCTCCTGCAAGCGGGCGCGTCGCATCACCACGCCGCACGCACCATAGACGCTCAAATCATTCTCACCCTTGATAGCCGCTATTTTCCGACCATTGGCGTTGAAGAATTCGAGACCGGACTGCTCGAAGCCGCCTGCACCCTCGAGCAAGCTTTCGAGGCCCAACGAGCGGAGCGCCTTGATGCCGTTCGGAGCCAGGGTGAGAAATGCACCGCCCGCCGCGGTCGGCGCGGGCTTCAGGTCCACAAGCTTGCAGCCAATCCCTGCCTTCGACAGCGCAAGCCCCAAGGCACAGCCAGCAATGCCCGCCCCAATCACCAGAATTTTCATGTCACGATCTCACATTATAACGAAATACGTATATTACGATTTTCGTGATAAATCAACATGGCGATTTTGACATGTCGAAATATGAACCGACCGGATTGCGGACGCGGGGATCAGGCCCTTAGTGCCTGCCCTGCGCGACAAAGGCACGGTATCGCTCGATGGCTTCCCGCGCTGCATTCAGCATCAGAAGTCGAAGCTCTCGAACCGCAGCCGGCCGGGGTCGATCTTGGGCTCAAGCCACGCGCGGACGTCCGCCATGAACCGATCGGGCCCGCAGACAAACACGATCGCCTGTTCGAGCGTGGGCACATCGTCGAAGTCGGTGGCGCGGAGCCGGCGCGGATAGACACGGCGCCCGTCCCCACCTGCACTCTGCGCCTTACCCGTCGAGTCTAACACGCGCACTTCGATGTCGGTCATCCCGTCGATTAGCGCGATTTCGTCGCCGCGGCACGAATAGAAGAGCTTGACCTCGGGCATCGGACGCCCGGAGTCGCGCAGAGCCCGGTGCATCGCGATGAAGGGAGTGATCCCGACGCCGCCGGCCACCCAGAGCATGTGCGGAAGCACGCGACCTTCCTCGAGGCACGTGAACGTTCCACCGAATCCCAGGAGATCGATCTCGATCGGCGGAACGCGACGATTCGCTAGCGAGTGCAAGTACGACGAGACGACGCCGGCCTTCTTGACTGTGATCGAGATCTGTCGGCGATCAGGCGAGACCTCCGACACCGTGTACGTCCGCACGTAGTCATCGTTCAGCGACTGTGGGTCGAGGTTGTTCATGTGCTGGTACGAACGGTCGAACCGGCTTCCGAAGTCGAAGATGGCGTGACCACCGGGGACGAGCTCGGCCTCCCGCGGGAGCGCGAACGTGAACGTCGAGACGAGCGTCGACTCTTCGATCACGTCGACGAGCGTGGCCTTCATGGCGAGCGGATGTCGGTTGCTCGGAGTCTCGCTCGCGAGGATCCTCGGTTTCGGGTTGTAGGGCGAGAGCTGCTCGCCACCGGCGATCTCGAGGTCGAGCGCGCCCGTCGTGAGCAGCGCCTCGTCGATCGTGATCAGCGTGATCAGCGTCGCGCCCGGCATGATGCGCGATGCATCCTCGTCGAAGAGATTGCGCGCACGCCCGGTCACTTGGAGCATCGCGCCAGTGGTGAAGTCGGGAATCGCGACGCCCATCACCGGATCGGTCTCGACGTTGCCGAGCGACTGATAAAAGCGATTGCCCGAATAGTCGGGCAGAACGAGATGCGTCCCGTGCTCGTCGTCGAAGGAGCGGAGGAACCCCTTCGGTCCGCCGCGATGGTTCAGCCCCATGTCGGATTCGGAGGGATCCCTGTCGCTATGTCGCGTGGCGATGAAGATGGTGCTCGCTCGCCGGAGAATGTCTCGCGCCGCGGACGAGAGCTCCGTGCCGAGCGGGGTGGTGCTCGGCGTCCGAACGTTCGGGCGAAGGTCCCTCACCGTGATGTACTTGGGGCAATTCCCCATGTGCTCGGTTGCGCGCAGCGCGAGCGCGAGGGAACGTCCATCGAACGTCGCCGCGTCCACCGAACCCGAGAGCTTAACGCGCGAGCGCGTCGCGAAATCGATCGCGACGCCCGCGAAGAGTCGCGCGCCGGGCATGGGCGAGCACACCGCGCGCACGAACGGATCGTCCGGGTTCACCCGAGCCCGCACGACCAGGAGCTCGGTCGAGGGCGCGGTCGTCTCGGGGTTGCAGAGAATGGTCACCCACGGCCGGCCGCTCTCGTCGAGCACGCCGAGCGGCAAGTACTGCAGGCGAGCGTAGTAGACGACGTGCTGGCGCGACATCTCATCGTGGATCACGCCGCGGATCGCCTCGGTCTGCTCCGGAGGCGTGTGCCGCCGGGCCTGGATGCGGAGCTCTCCCTCGTGCTGGCGGTGCGACTTGCGGATGCTCCCCGTCATGACGCGACGGTCTCCTTATTGGCGAGCAGCGTCGCGCGTACGTCCTTGAGCGCCCGCGCGAACACTCTCTTGTTCCCCGTCCCTGCGACGACCACGAGTGCCCCCTCGATGCGCCCGAGCGCGTCCTCGGCGCGGGACCGCGCGACAGCGCGCGGGATTCCAGCGTCGACTCCGAGCGTCTCGAACGCAGTCAGCCAGAGGTCAAACGAGCGACGGAGTGGACCGCCGATGACGGGACGACCCGCGCTCGCGCAGAGCCGCTCGAGTAAACAGGCCTTCGTCCCACCGTCGTAGACCTCATCCAACACGGCGAGCATCGCGTCGAGCTTCTTGTTCGGACTAGCCTTCTTCTCAAGCGGCGCGTAGAGCGCCTGTTTGAGCAAGCCGTCGAGATAGGCGAGCACACTCGTCGCCATCTCTTCCTTTCCGCCGGGGAAGTAGTGGTAGAGGCTCGAACGACCGAGGCCCGTCGCTTCAGACAGGTCCGCGAGGGACGCTCCTTCGTATCCGTGCTCGCGGAAGACCTCCAGGAGTCGCGCGAGCACTTCTTCTTTCGGGATGAGAGCAGCGGGCATGGTCGACGGGCCTCGGCGTGGGTTCGTGACCGCAGCACGCCGTGTACCAGGCGCGCTGCGATCTTCGGATGTATCAGAAGGTGCACACGGAATAGCCGCCCTTCGCATACGCCGCAAGGCTCGGCGGATCACGCCGAACGTTGTGTGGAACATTCGTGCTAAACCGCGACGGCATGCCTTCGTCAAGAGTGCGTAGTCTCAGTTCAGATAGTACCGAACGGGTTGTCGATCACGAAGCGCCAAACCCCATCCGCTTGCCGGCGAACGACATCGGAGGACGTTCCCGACAATTTCAAGGGCTTACCGTCAGGCCCGTTGCCTTCCATGACCCAGTCGGAGATAACGAGCGCGACATCTCCACTGACCAGGACCTGTTTGTCAGTCGCCTTGATAGGCAGCTTCAACTGCATGAATTCGGACAAGGACGCACGAATGGCCTCGTGGCCTCGCACGGTGGCGCCGGGCTTGGTCACGAAAACCGCGTCTGCAACGTAGACTTTCATGGCGGCGTCGAGGTCACCCGCGGTGATGGCGCTTGAAATGTACGGGGTCACGTCTTCCGGACGGCGGGGCAGAGGCATCTCGGTCGTGCCCTGTGCATGCACCTGTCCGAGGCCGCCGATGCCGGTGGCGAACAACGCGGCGGAGGCCACCAGCATCTCACGACGCGAAGAAGTGAAAGGAACTGATCTGTTTGTCATGATTTTCTCCTAGAACTAAATAGGACGCAGCTGCTTGACCGGAGCACGCCGCGTACCAAGTGCTGCGATCCTCGGATGCATCAGAAGGTGAGCACGGAATAGCCGTCCTTCGCGTACGCCGCGAGGCTCGGAAGGCCGGACGTGCCAGGTACCTGGTTCGTGGTGATCAGGGAGAATCCGTTCTTCTCGGCGTCTGCACGCGCACCGAAGACGTCCGCGCAGCCAGACGAGACACCCACCACCTTATCCTGGATGGCCTTGTAGAGCGCGTGGGCCGGGTGATCCTTCTGGGTAAGTACACCCGCCCAGCGCGTGCCTGCTCCCTGGAACACGATCTCGACGTGCTCGTTCTTCTGTTTGAGGTCGTACGCCGCGGCCAGCGCGTTGAACAATCGCCCGACCGCTTCGTCGCTGCCGGACTTAGGATCGGAAAATACGACAATCGCAGTCTTCATGGAAACTCCTCTGTGACGTGAGGCTCGGCGGATCGCGCCGAACTCTGTATGGAACGTTCGGTACAATACGACGAAGGCATGCCGTCGTCAAGAGTACGCTCGGCTGCTGAGTGAACGGAGTCTGACACGTGCAAGAGGCTTGTCGCCACAGACCGTCTTCCGATAGTCCAGCGTGCGGATTCCGAGGTGATCCCGGCCACTATTCCGAAATGATCCCGGCCGGGATTCCGAGATGATGCCGGCCACCATTCCGATTAATTCCCGGCCACCCGGGAGGGGGTGAGAAGCCCGATTGTTGGAGCCATTCTGACGGCTGCGAAGCAGCCGGAGGGATGGATGCCGACGAGGAGGCCGAAGATGCGCTTTGTGCGCGAAGTGATGAGACTGCATCGGGAAGGAAGCGTCCCGATGCGCGAGATTGCCCGGCAGACCGGGCTGGCGCGCTCTACGGTGCGCGACATGGTTTTACGGTTCGAGCGTTCCGACCTTTCCTGGCCGGTTCCCGCTGAAATCAGCGATGCCGAGCTGGAGGGGCGGCTTTACGGGCCCAGCGGGGTAAAGCCCGGCAGGCGCAAGCAGCCCGAGCCGGACTGGTCGGTGGTGGCGCGTGAGCTGAAGCGCAAGCATGTGACGCTGCAGGTGCTCTGGGAAGAATACATCGCCGAGCATCCCGACGGGTATCGCTACAGCCGTTGGTGCGATCTGTTCCGCCGCTGGGAAGGTCGGCTGCCCTTGGTGATGCGCCAGAGCCATGCCGGCGGCGAAAGGATGTTCGTCGACTATGCCGGCGACACGGTGCCGGTCGTGGTGAACCGCAGGAATGGCGAGGTACGCGAGGCCCACATCTTCGTGGCGGTCATGGGCGGCTCGAGCCTGTCATTTGCCTGCGCGAGTTGGACCGAGCAGATGGCGGACTGGATCGAGGCGCACAATGCCGCCTTCGCGTACTTCCAGGGTTCGGCGCAATTGCTGATCCCGGACAACGCCAAGGTCGCGGTGATCAAGGCCTGCCTCTACGATCCCGTGGTCAACCGCAGTTACACCGACATGGCGCGCCATTACGGCACGGCAGTGCTCCCGGCACGGCCCCGAAAACCGAGGGACAAGGCGAAAGTCGAGGCTTGCGTCGGCATTGTCGAGCGCTGGCTTCTGGGGCGCTTGCGCAATCGGATTTTCTACAGCCTGGCCCAGGTCAATGCAGCGATCGCCGAATGCCTTGCCGATCTCAATGACAAGCGGGTTCTGCGCCAGTTCGGCAAGACGCGCCGCCAGCTGTTCGAGGAAATCGACGCGCCGAACCTGAAGCCGCTGCCCGCCGAGCCGTGGGTTCATGCCGAATGGAAACGCTGCCGGGTCGGCCTCGACTATCACATCGCTCTCGAACGGCACCATTACTCGGTGCCGCACCGCTTTGCCCGCCGCGAGGTGGAGGTGCGCTTCACGGCCCGCACGGTCGAGATCTTTCTCGGATCCGAGCGCATTGCCGTGCACATGCGCGGGTCCGGCAATGGCCGGCATACCACAATCCCCGAGCACATGCCCTCCAGTCACCGCCGCTACGGCGAATGGACGCCGGCGAAGATCCGCGAGGAAGCGAACCGGATTGGCCCAATGCTCTCGCTGCTGGTCGAGAAGATCATCGAGGCCAAACCGCATCCCGAACAGGGTTACCGCTCGTGTCTGGGCATCATCGGCCGGGCAAAGCGCTTCGGCGCCGACCGGCTTGAAGCGGCCGCGCTGCGCGCGCTGGAGATCCAGGCGCGCAATTACCCTTCGGTCAAATCGATCCTCGAGAAGGGGCTCGACAAGGTGCCCGTGCCGAAATCCCCGGAGCGCGAACCGATCCTGCACACCAACATCCGCGGCTCGGACTATTACCACTGAAAGGACGTGAGTATGCTGAAACATCCCACCCTCGATCAACTGGGCCAACTTGGCCTTGCCGGCATGGCCAAGGCCTTCGTCGAGCTTGCCGCCAACGACGAAGCCGCCAGCCTCGGCCACGCCGAATGGCTGGCGCTGCTGCTCGATCACGAGGCGACGTACCGCAATGACCGCCGTCTGGCATTGCGTCTGCGCCACGCAAAATTACGACATCGGGCCATTCCCGAGGATATCGACTACCGCACTTCCCGCGGCCTCGATCGCCGGCTCTTCGATATGCTGCTCAAGGGCGACTGGATCGCCAATCACGAGAACTGCGCCATCATCGGACCAACAGGCATCGGGAAAAGTTGGCTCGCCTGTGCCATCGGGCACAAGGCCTGCCGCGACAACCGTTCGGTCCTGTATACCCGGCTCCCCCGCCTGCTCGACGAACTGGCACTGGCCAAGGGAGACGGCCGGATCGCCGCGCGCATGAAAAGCCTCGCCAGGGTCGAGCTTCTGCTGATCGACGATTGGGGCCTTCAGCCCTTGGATGGCAATGCCCGCCATCATCTGCTTGAAATCCTCGAGGACCGATACGGTCGTAAATCCACGCTGGTTACCAGCCAACTGCCCGTGGCTCGCTGGTTCGATCTGATCGGGGATCCCACCTACGCCGACGCCATTCTGGACCGCCTCGTTCACAATGCCCACCGGCTTGAACTCAGCGGCGAATCCATGCGCCGCATCGCAAATCCAGTAGCCGCTTGACCAACCAAGAAGGACAGCGTCATTAATCAACCACGATCTGGCTTCTACCCGGCCGGGATCAAATCGGAATGATGGCCGGGATCAGATTGGAATAGCCGACCGGGATCGTCGGAATCCGCAGTCCAGCGTTGCCTCTGACGTTGCAGTACAGATGTGGTGGTAGGAGCGAAACCCCACATCGTCCGTAGTGAGATTCTCTACGGCCGATGCCGTCGAGGACTGGGGATTGGAAAAGTCCCTGGGCAAGCCGCATTCCACCGGTGAATGCTCTTTCCGCCGCGTAAGCTTTGCGCCGCGATCGGTCGACACCCAGAGTGCCGCTAGTCCCAGATCAGGCTTTGGTCACGGGGAAGATGTTCAGTGTAGAGCGACCGGCTACGAATGACTGGTGTAAGGCAAACGGCAGATCCTTACAGTGGAGCGGGACGGACCGATCTATGCACCTTGAAACACGCAAGTTGTCCATCGCACCATCGTCGCAGACCCATCCGATTTGCACTCTATGATGCGATATTGCCGCAAGAGCATCGGCAAGGTCTTTTCACAGTCCGCTTCTATCGCCTTCTATCACTCCCGGAGAGCATTCGGAGGCAATGGAATGAAGTTCGAAACGCCCGGACCAACTTTCCGTCGGACAATCCGACGCAAACAACTGCGGGAGATGGTCCCGCTGGCCGACAGCACGATCTATGAAATGGAACAGCGCGGTGAATTCCCACGGCGCTTTGCGCTTTCACCAAGATGCGTTGTGTGGGATTTGGCCGAAGTCGAAGCGTGGCTCTTGGCTCGCCGGGCTGTGCCGATCCGCCGAGTTCAGCATCCAGACGTCACCAAGCGCAAGACGCGGCCCGTCAAAGGGCTGGATCGAGCTGCATCAGAGGCATAGTCGGCGGCAAGAGAACGGGCGTGTGCTTACGCCCCTCCACCCAGGCATCCACGGTGTCTGACCATTCCTGCATCATATGGCGGCGCTGGACCTCATATTCGGCCTTGTTATAGACGCCGCGCGACGACCGGCCGTCCTCGTGCGCCAAGCACTTCTCAATCCAGTCGCTATTGAAGCCCAACTCGTTCAGCAGCGTCGAACCCGTGCGCCGCAGATCATGAACGGTGAAAGGCTCCAGTGGTAGCCCTTCTTTCTTGGCCTGTTCGACAACCGCATAGGTCACGCGATTAAACGTCGCCCGCGACATCGGCGCATCAGCGTCATACCTCGACGGCAGCAGATATCGTGAGTTCCCGGCGCAGGTCTTGAGCGCGATCATGATGTCGAGGGTCTGGCGAGAGAGATAGACGTTGTGCGCCTTCGATCGCTTCATGCGTTCCTTCGGGATCGTCCACACCGCGTTCTCGAAATCGACCTCGTCCCAGACTGCGTCCTGCAATTCGCTCTTCCGGACCATCGTCAGCAGATAGAGTTTCATGCCCAGCCGGATCGTCGGCAGGGTTGCGACATTCTCAAGCTGCCGAAGCATGATCCGGATCTCAGTGGGAGACAGCGAGCGATCCTTTGGTGCGAAGGTTGCGATCGACGCTGGCCCAACGTCGTCGGCCGGATTTGCGACCTTCTCACCATGCAAGATGGCGAATCCGTAGATTTGCTTGAGGATGTCCCGCACGTGGATCGCCGTCGCCGGGGCACCGCGATCGACGATCTTCCCGCAATGCGCGCGCAGATCGTCCGGCGTGATCTCCGTAAGCAGCCGGTTGCGCCATACCGGAAGCAGCTCCCTTTCGAAGATCGAGCGTCTCATGGCTCGAGTGCTGTCGGCCATCGGCGCATTCAAAAGCCACTTCTCTCCGAACTCGCCAAAGCTCTTGGCTTCTTTGATCCGTCGCTTCTCCCGCTGCTTCTCGATCGCAGGCGACCGCCCTTCGCTGACGGCCCTTCTTGCATCGATGCAGAGTTCGCGAGCTCGGGCCAGTGAGATTCCATCGCGGCCGTACTTCCCGAGGTAGACGGTCTCGCGCCGCCCGTTCAGGCGATAGTCGAGACGAAATGAGATCGCTCCCGAAGGCATGACGCGAACATACATGCCGTCCCGGTCCGACACCTTGTACATCTTGCTCTGAGGCTTCAGCGCCTTGATCGCAGCATCCGTCAGCATTTCCGTGCCACCTCCAAAAAGTACCGTCATGCGGTTTTGGGTGCGCCTTGTCGGAAATTATGACGTATTTTCCTGCGGTTACGTCAAAAAAAGTACCGTCAAGGACTCCACCTGCCCTGACGGTACTTCGGATTTTGGAACTGATCAATATGCGCTAGGTCCGTCAGGAGGACCGACAAGCTCCATCTCTGCCCGCCGATAGGTATTGATAGGTAGAGATGGGATTTTTATTATTTTTCAGTGTGTTATGTCGTGTTCTAGCGTAATTCCGGATACACCCGGATGGGCAAAAATCACTCCCACTCGATTGTTCCCGGCGGCTTGGACGTCACATCGTAGACGACGCGGTTGACGCCCTTGACCTCGTTGATGATGCGGGTCGCGGTGCGGCCGAGGAAGGCCATGTCGTAGGGGAAGAAGTCGGCGGTCATGCCGTCGACGGAGGTGACAGCGCGGAGCGCCAGAACGCGATCGTAGGTGCGGCCATCGCCCATGACGCCAACGGTCTGGACCGGCAGCAGCACCGAGAAGGCCTGCCAGATCTTGTCGTAGAGGCCAGCCTTGCGGATTTCCTCGATATAGATCGCATCCGCCTTGCGCAGGATGTCGAGCTTTTCGCGTGTCACGCCGCCCGGCAGGCGGATGGCGAGGCCCGGGCCCGGGAAGGGGTGACGGCCGATGAAGCTTTCCGGCAGGCCCAGCTCGCGGCCGAGCGCACGGACTTCGTCCTTGAAGAGTTCGCGCAGCGGCTCGACCAGCTGCATGTTCATGCGGTCCGGCAGGCCGCCGACATTGTGGTGGCTCTTGATGGTGACGGACGGGCCGCCCGAGAAAGAGACGCTTTCGATCACGTCCGGATAGAGCGTGCCCTGCGCGAGGAAGCGCACCGGGCCCTTGCCGTCGGTAGCGATCTTGCGGGCTTCTTCCTCGAAGACTTCGATGAAGAGGCGGCCAATGGTCTTGCGCTTCTTTTCCGGGTCCGCCTCGCCTTCCAGCTGACCGATGAAGAGGTCGGAGGCGTCAACGTGGACGAGCGGAATGTTGTAGTGGTCGCGGAACATGCCGACGACCTGCTCGGTCTCGCCCTGACGCATCAGGCCGTGGTCGACATAGATGCAGGTCAGCTGGTCGCCGATGGCCTCGTGGATCAGCACGGCAGCGACAGACGAGTCGACGCCACCGGACAGGCCGCAGATGACGCGTTCCTTGCCGACCTGGTCGCGGATCTTCTGCACCATCTCGGCGCGATAGGCCGACATGGTCCAGTCGGCATGGAGGCCAACGATCTTGTGCACGAAATTGGCGATCAGCTTGCCGCCATCCGGCGTATGCACGACTTCCGGATGGAACATGGTCGTGTAATAGCGCTTTGACTCGTTGACGCAGATGGCGAAGGGCGCGTTTTCGGACACGCCGATGATTTCGAAGCCTTCCGGCTCCTGCGTGACGCGGTCGCCGTGGCTCATCCACACCGGATATTCGCCGCCGACTTCCCAGAGGCCATCGAAGAGCGGCGAGTTCTTCAGGATCTTCACATCCGCACGGCCGAATTCGGCGGCATGGCCGCCTTCAACGACGCCACCGAGCTGCACGGCCATGGTCTGCTGGCCATAGCAGATCGCCATGATCGGGATGCCGGCATCGAAGACTTCCTGCGGCGCGCGGGGGCTTCCCTCGCGGGTGACCGAATCTGGACCGCCGGAGAAAATTACGCCCTTGGGCTTCAGCTTCTGAAATCCTTCGCCCGCCTTCTGGTACGGCCAGATTTCGCAATAGACGCCCGTCTCGCGAATGCGCCGGGCGATCAGCTGCGTGACCTGGCTGCCGAAATCGATGATGAGGATGGATTCAGAGTGGGCGTCGTGTGACATGAACAGCCTTTGCTAGAAGGCCCGGAGGTCGATGCCACCGGGCAGGGGCTCCAAAACCCGCCCTTACAGCATCAGGCTCCCGTTGTCCAAGCCCTCTTCGATCAGGCGCACGGCTTTTGCGAGTTTTTCGTCGATGACTTGGAGATATTCCGTCCAGTCGCCGACATGTTTCAGCTCTTCCTTGCCATCGGAAATACCACGCAGTCCAATGAGAGGAATGCCGAAATGCTGGGCGGCGCGCAGGACCGCGAAGCTCTCCATGTCGACCATGTCCGCATCGATGGCGTCATAGGCGGCACCCGACACGATGTTGGCCCCGGTGGAAAGCCGGGCTGAGGGAATGCCCGGAACCTGACATGACAAGGGCACAGCCTTTGGCAGGTCGAGGAACGGTGTCAGGCCCTTCTCGAAGCCCAAAGCGGAAGCGTCCATGTCACGATAGCTCACCGACGAAGCCTGATAGACCTCGGTCTGTTCGAGCGTGGCGGAGCCCGCCGAGCCAAGCGAGACGATCAGGTCCGGCTTGTGCCCGTTGACATCCAGACGGGCCAGGGCGGCTGTCAGTACCACGGCCGCCTCCACCGGTCCGACGCCGGTCATCAGCGGGTCAATGTGAGCGCGCAGATGCGTTCCGTATTCGGCATCCACTGCCATCACGTACAGAATGCGCTTGCCTGCTACCGTCTTGAGTTCGAAATCCATGCATCAAGTCGCCCGTTGAAACCGCGCGGACCGTGCCACGACGCCGTCAGACAGGCAAGATCAGCCCATGCGAACAACGTGCTGGTCCCAATTGACCGGCGACTGTCGTCCGTTGAAAACGCCCTGCTCGGTCGAAATGCCAAAGCCCTGCAGACCTGCAGCTATACCCGAAGCGCCGGCAAGCCGGACCTCGCGAACGAGCTCGCCCGAGATCGCGTCGAGCACGACATAGGTCCCGCCGCGTGGCGATGTGGCTGCGACAAGGCCCTCCTCCCGGTTGACGGCAATGGCCCCGACATAGTTGGCCAGATTGCGCGCCGTCGGTTCGGGCAAATCGATGAACTCAAGCACCTCGCCTCGGCGGAGCCGCCCGATCAGTGGTGGGAGCTCGTTATGTGGACCCTGATACTGGCAGGCAAACCAGATCTCATGGTTGCCGGCGAGCGCAATGTGCCGGGTGGAGAGCTGCCTGAGATCGGGCGGGAGGTCGTGCTTCTCGATCAATGTGCCCGTCGCCGCATCGATCAGCGCCAGCGATGGCTCCATCCGGTCGAGGTTGAGCTTCGTCCGGCCAAAATCCGGATGCGTTTCTATGCCACCATTTGCGGCGATCAGCACCTCACCGTCGAGGCTGATGGAAAGATCGTGTGGTCCGATGCCATAGGTCGGATATTCGCCGATGCGGGCGAAGCCGTTGGTCGCGTCATAGATGCCGATCACACCGCGCGCATTGTCGAAATCGTTTTCGCTCGCGTAAAGTAGGTGTCCGTCGCGGGAAAACGTGCCGTGACCGTAAAAGTGACGACCTTCAGGCGATGCGATCACGATTGGCTCTGCCTGGCTGTTGCGGTCAAAGATCGCGGCAAATGTGCCCGGCCGGCGCGCGAAGGCGACGACACGGTTGAAATTGAGATCGAAGGCAAGGCCGTGCGAGCGATTGGGCAGTGGCGAACGATCAATGATCGTGCCGTCCTCGGCGATTGTCGCCAGTCCGAAACGCCCCTGCGGGTCCATGAAGGCGGCAGCGTATACCGCATCCGTCCGCTCCAGCGCGAAAAGCTGCCGGGGCGCCAGCCCGGCGAGGAACCCGCTTCCGGCTGCCTGCAGAAAACTCCGCCGGCTGATGAGCTGGCTGCGCATCTCAGTCTCCGTCGGAAAAGGTGAAGCCTGCGGCAAGGCCCATCGCCCTGCCATAGTCGTTGTTGAGACGTGCCTGAAGGTCGGCGATCGTCATGATGAGAAATTCGAGCCGCGAATGCTCCCTCTCATCGGAAAGGATCTTGTCCACGGGTTTGTCGAGCTTGCCCGCCGTCAGGATGGTGGTGTGAAACTCGAAATTGATGTTCGTGGTGATGGCCGAGCCTTCTCCGCGGATGATGTACTGCATTCCGCTCTTGTCCCAGAAGGCCTGCAGGCCCTTGAGATTGTCCTCGACCGACTTCATGGTGAGGCCCGAGCGCCAGTAGAGCGCCTTCTTCGGGTTCGCGCCGCCCTCGCCGGAAGTGAAGATCATCAAGCGCTTCTCGTTCGTCGTCTCCAGCCCGCGCACCAGCGTGCCGAGGAGCGCGATCAACGCCTCCTCGCCATTGCGGAAGACCGGATTGTCAGCGCCCGGCTTGCGCCACTTGTCGGCGATGCCGTCAGGTGCGTTCCAGGCGTCGGAGAGTTCTCCGGCCAGTAGTGCGATGTTGGAGGCGATGGCGCGGCCGGCGTGGCAGCGGAAATTGTCCTTGCCGGCGGAAAGCTCCTCGCTGCCGGTGCCGCTCAAGACATATTCCAGTCCCGTCAGCCCCTGAACGGCGACGCTCTTGCCCTTCATCGACGATCCGGAGATCTCACTTTCATCCTTGGCGGCCAGCATCGCCTGAACCTGTTTCAGCGCGAGGCCCTTCCGGTCGGGGAAGAAGAGAATGCGCTCGAACATGTTGTTGTCGAGCACCGGCCCGTCGCGCAGAACCTCGATCTGCGACCAGGCTGAGACGAGATCGGCAAAGGCCTTCTTCGCCCCCTCGTAGGATGCTGCATCGTTGGCTATGCAAAGCTTGTTCATGGCCGCGCCGGCCGCTTCGGCCGCGTTGCGGAACGCGCTGTAGCTCGGGATGATGACGTCATCGACCGTCCTTTGCATGACGGGCTGGATCTCCGCGTCGCTGACGAATGCGGCCTTCGCACCCGGCGCAAAGGCGAGCGCCGAGAAGGCTGCGGCGGAGAGAAGGACAACGAATCTTTTCATCACAGTGATCCCAGAAATTTCAAAAGCCTCTCCCGGTCCGCCTTCGCCATTGCGGCATAGGCATTGCGGGCGCGCTCCCCCTCGCCGCCATGCCAAAGAATGGCTTCTTCCAGCGTTCGGGCGCGGCCATCATGCAGATACGCCTGAAAGCCGTTGACGGTTTGCGCGAGACCTATACCCCAGAGCGGGGCGGTGCGCCAATCCCGACCCGTTGCCTCCCCCACCTGTTGCCCGTCAGAGAGCCCTTCGCCCATGTCGTGCAGCAGAAGGTCGCTATAGGGCCAGATCAACTGGAAAGAATGCTGTGGTTCAGAGGCATTGCGGGCGGTGACAAATTTGGGTGCGTGGCAGGCTGCGCATCCGGCCCGGTAGAACAGCGCCTTGCCCGCCAGAACGTCGGGCTGATCGACGTCTCTTCGGGCAGGCACGGCGAGATGGGCCGTGTAGGCGGTCAGGAGGTCAAGGATCGGGTCCGGCGCCTCGGTGTCGCCAAGCCGCGGCTGGACGCCGGTCGGCATCTTGCGGCACGCGCTTTCCGCCTCGGTGCAGTCGCCATAGGGATCCGGCGCCTCCGGAGTGGAAATGCCGATATCGGAAGACAAGGCGGCAGCGGCCTGCGCCAGCACCGTCGGATTCTGCGCCTTCCAGCCGAAGCGGCCGATGACGATCTCGCCTGTCTTCGGATCGCGCACCCGATTGGGCCTGCCATGGATACCATCGTTGGCCTTGGCCTGCCGATCCGCTTCAGCGAGGATCGCGGCTTCCGGAATGGCCTCCAGCAGCCCCATCCCGGCGAGGCTCTGGGCAATGCGCGGTGAGAGGGTGGTGGCTGGATCCAGCGGACCATAGGCAAGGTCGGCAACAGTGTAGTGCGGCGCGCGCAGCGTTACGGTCTCACCGTCAGCCAATGTGACGAGCTGCTCGCTGTACGTCACGACGGGGCGTCCCTCGCCTTTCAGCCCTGTCACGCCCTGGTCCTGCAGTTGCTGACCGTAGACGGGATCGGGGAAGTTCAGCCGCTGATGCGCTGCAAGGGCTGCACGCTCGGTATCATCGGCGGGGGTACGAGACAGGCGAAGAAGGAAGGACTGGCTTTCGGTCGCGCCCTCCGGCGGGCGTCCACGGCCGTCACGGACATGGCAGCTCTGGCAGGAGCGGGCATTGAAAAGCGGCCCGAGGCCATCGGAAGCCTGCGTGGAAGACGGCGCCTGCGCCCACATCTTCTTGAAAATCGCAAAGCCGAGGTTGAACCGCTCGCCAAGCGACGGATCGAGGGTCGCATCGGGATGGCCCATGGCCTTGGCGTTGGGCGCACCGAGAAAGGTCCCCGCTCCCCCTGAGAGAGTTTCGTGCGCTTCGGGACGGGAGAAATCTGCCGTCGGCGCGGTCACGGCGCGCACGCGTGCGGCGTCTGCAGGCGAATAGCCGCTGCTCTCCGCCGCCAGGGCAACCGTGAGGCCGATCGTGAAAGCGCCGACGGCCCCCGCTGCGAAGCGGAGGGCCGTGGCCTGTGCCCAGAGAGTATAATGGCGGGGGCCAAAAGTCCCGGGCGAAGCTGATTTGGACATCGCACATGAAGCCGGCCCCGAGAGAACCGGCTCTCCCGATCTCACTTGAAGACTGAGTTCGGGTCGTCGAGACTCTTCGACGTGCCGACCTTGATCTCATCGAGGCCAAGCGCCGTGACGGTGCGCTGGATCGACTTTGTCTGGTCGATCAGCCCGTCGATAGCCTTCTGCACGGTGGCATTGCCTTCCTTGTTGCCCTCGGCGATCATCTGGTCATAGGCCTCGACCGTCTCGCCGCGCTTCTTCAGCGCTTCCATGGCGGCCATGGTGACATCCAGCTTGCCCTGCAGCTCCTTGGCAACCGCCGGGTCCTTCTCCTTGAGCAGGTCACGGATCGAAGGGCCAGTCATCTTGGTGCCGTCGAGGCGGGTATATTCGCCCGTATAGCCGGTCATGATGCCGACCATGTCGTTATAGTGCGAATTGTAGGTGTTGTCGGAGAAGCAATCCTGCTCCTCCTCCGGATCGTGCAGCAGCAGGCCGAGCTTCATGCGCTCGCCGGCGAGTTCGCCATAGGAGAGCGAGCCCATGCCCGTCAGAAGTGCTGTCAGGCCTGCCTTGGGATTGTCGGTGAGAACCTTGGCAGCCTCACCCTCCGGCTCGAACTTCTTGACCATGTCGGCAAGATCCGAAACCAGCAGGGACGAGGCGGAACGCAGATATTCTGCACGACGGTCGCAGTTGCCATTGGTGCAATTCTTCAGGTCGTAGTCGGTGTAGGGCCGGTTGCCGGCGCCCGGGCCTGTCCCATTCAGGTCCTGACCCCAGAGAAGAAACTCGATAGCATGGTATCCGGTCGCCACATTGGCATCGATGCCGCCTGCCGAATGCAGCGTGTTGGCGAGAAAGTCCGGCGTCAGATGCGAGGCATCGACCGGCTTGCCATTGATGGTGATCGTCTTGTTGGCAATCACATTTGCCGTATAGAGCGGGTTTTCGTCGCGCTCCGTGCCGTAGGAGGCGGTATCGACATAGTCGATCAGGCCTTCGTCCAGCGGCCAGGCGTTGACCTTGCCTTCCCACTCATCGACGACCGGGTTGCCGAAGCGATAGTGTTCCGTCTGCAGATAGGCGGGACGGGCTGCGATCCAGGCAGCGCGGGCGGCCTTGAGGCCGGCTTCGGAGGGCGCTGCCAGGAAACCGTTGATGGCCCTGTCGAGCGCTGTCGCGCCGGTCAGCGCATCCTGGTAATCGGCGTGCGCAATTTCGCGATAGTGCTTCACGACGGCGGCCGGATCGGTCCCTGCGTAAGCGGCAAGAGGTTGGCTTGCGGCGGCGGCAAGCACGGCCGCGCCAGCAATGAATTTTTTCATCATGAAAGCTCCTTCGCGGGCCGTCCCCTGGGCTGGACAGGCTCGGTTGATACGGCGCTTTCATGACTCACAAATAAACTTGTGTCAAATACACTTGTTTTGATTCATTCTAGAGTACAGGCTGCCGATCAACGGCGCTGCAGCCTGCAGAAATAGAAGCCGTCGGTCGCGGTGGTGGCGGGCGACAGCGTGATGCCGGCGCCACCGGCATCGAGCGGTTTTACCTCGCCCTGCCCCGTCAGCCGTGCAAAGTCGGCAAGCGAGTCGCGCAATTGGAATTCCGGATGGTCCGCCAGGAAGCTCATGACCTGCTCCTGGTTTTCCTGCGGCAGGAGAGAACAGGTCACATAGGCCAGCTGTCCGCCGGGACGAACATAGGGCGCTGCAGCTTCCAGAACCTCGCGCTGCTGCGCCACCCGCTCGCCGAGGTTCTTCTCCGTAAGCCGCCACTTCGTGTCGGGCCGGCGCCGCCAGGTACCGGTGCCTGTGCAGGGCGCATCGATCAACACGCGGTCGAATTTTCCGACGAAGGGTTTCAGGGCACTCAGGCTGTCATGAACCTGCACGTTGCGTGTTCCCGCGCGCTTCAGGCGCTCGATGATGGGAGACAGCCGCTTGCGGTCCGCGTCATAGGCATGGACCTGTCCCTTGTTGTGCATGATCGCGGAAAGGGCGAGCGTCTTGCCGCCGCCGCCCGCGCAATAGTCGAGGATTTGTTCGCCCTCCTCTGCCATGACAAGACCGGCGACGAGCTGCGAGCCCTCGTCCTGAACCTCGAACCAGCCCTTTGCGAAGGAAAGTTCTGCCGTGACGTTGGGCAGGCGGTCAGACAGCTTGCCGGCGGGAACGCGTACGCCCTGCGGCGCAAGGCGGCAGGCCTCGGCACCGGAGCGCTCCAGCGCCTGGACGACCTTGTCGCGATCGGCCTTCAGCGTATTGGCGCGCAGGTCGAGTGAGGGACGCGCGGTCAGCGCCTTAGCCTCGTTGAGCCAGTTGTCGCCGAAATTGCGTTCGAAGGAGGCAACGGCCCATTCGGGGATGTCGCCCTGCACGTGAAGCGGCGCGTCTTCGATCTGCCGCACGGCAAACGCCTGCAGGCTTTCTTCTGGAAGTGATGCCGGCGCGAAGCGGTCGCCGTCGAGTTCGGCGGCAAGTGTCTCCGGCGTGAAGCCCCATTGGCGAAACATGACGGCATGGCCAAGCGCCAGCGCGCTATCATCATCCATCAGCCAGCCGTGGGACAGCTTCATCCGCAGCGCATCGTACACGATGTTGCCGATGGCGGCGCGGTCGCCGGAGCCGGCGAAGCGATGGGACAGGCCCCAGTCCTTCAGGGCGTCCGCCACGGGGCGGCGTCTCGTCTCGATATCCTCAAGAACCTCGATCGCCCCTGCCAGCCGTCCGCCAAGTCGCATGTTTGCCCGTCTCCATCATGGCCCGTCAGGGCGTTTCAGCGCTTCGTTAGCGATGAATTGGCGTCAGAGCAAGCAGGACCGAGCCTCAGCGCTCGGCGACGACCTCGTAGCAGACCTTGGCGGTGCCGCTGCTGACCATGTTGAGGGAGCTGGCCGCACCCTTGGACAGATCGAGAACCCGGCCGCGAACGAACGGACCGCGATCATTGACCCGAACCACCACGCTCGAACCGTTGCGCATGTTGGTGACCTTCAGCTTCGTGCCGAAGGCGAGCGACCGATGCGCGGCCGTCAGCCGGGAGGGGTTCATGCGTTCCCCGGACGCGGTCTTGGAGTGTGCCGCATACCAGGAAGCGCCACCACAGCCGCGGGCATATGCCTCTCCGGTTGCAGACACCAGGCCAAGACCCATGAGAAGGCCCGTGGCCAAAGTGCGAAAGCGGAATACCATTTCTGTAACTCTCCAGATGAGGAAAACTTTTCTCTGGAAAGAGCTTCAACGGGTGAAAAATGGCTGAAAAGTGCCACAACCGTTCACGGACTGTTACATAATGAAATATTTTGCGCAATCGAATTGCATCGCCGAACGATCGCGCACAAACGCGTTTCGGGTTTTTTTGCTTAAGATTCAATGTTTCCTATGCAAGAGCGCAAACGGAAGAGACGAAAATTCCAATTCCATCGCCAATCACGAAGAAAGGCGCAATTCCTTGCTCAAATAGCGCAATGGGAATATATTCAAGGTTAAAGAACCTATAATTTCTCGCAAAAGTAGTTCATAAACGAGATTAAGGCCGCCAATTGCCACATTTCCAAAGGTTTTCCAGCGAAAGCCGGTAGTCCGAATAGGCAAATTCGAAGCCCAGCGCCCGGATTTTGGCATTGGAGACGCGCTTGTTCTCCCCGTAGAAAGAGCGTGCCATGGGGCTGAGCTCAGCCGTTTCGAAATCCGTATCCGGCGGAGGCGTTACAGCCATCAAATGCGCCGCGTAGGTAACGACGTCCTGCGGCGGTGCGGGCTCGTTGTCCGTCACATTATAGATGCCGCCCAGCTTCCGTTCAGCCAGAAAGCGGGTCGCCGCGCTGATATCCTCGACACGGATACGGTTGAACACCTGATCCTTCTTGACGATCCGCTTGGCCGTCCCTTCCGCCAGATTGACGAAGGCATTGCGGCCAGGGCCATAAATGCCGGAGAGCCGAAGGATGGCGACCGGCACGTCGGCTGCCCTCGAGAAACCCTGCCAGCCCTGCTCCGCCTCGACACGTTCGACCGAGCGGCGCGATACGGGCTTGCAGGACGTTTCCTCATCGACCCATGCGCCGTCGTGATCGCCATAGACGCCGACCGTCGAGAGATAGCCGACCCATTGCAGCTTCGGCATGAGGGCGCAAAGCCGCGCCGCGCCCAGCTGCAGAAGCGGATCGCCCTCGGCGCCCGGGGCAATGGACTGGACCAGATGCGTTGTCTCCAGGAGCCGCGCGGCGAGTGCCCCGTCCGGTTCGCCGCCACCATATATATAGGCGTCGATGCCGACAGACTTCAGACGCGCCGCCTTTTCCGGCGACCTCGTGGTGCCAGCGGCCGTGCCGAACACGGCGTGACAGGCCTCGGCGATCGCCTTGCCCGAATAGCCGCAGCCGAAGATCGTCAATGTCATTGTGTTATCCCATCGATTCCCATTCTCCGAGCACTATAGGATCGCTTTCACCCTTGGGAAGGGCCTCGCGCGCCGCAGCCACACCTTCAAGCACTGCCAGCGCCCAGAGCGCCATCGCCCGGACGGCCGCATCGTCGTCGCCCAATAATTGGCGGCAGAGGCCGGCAAGGCGAACGTCACCTGAATTGCCAGCCGCAATCAGACAATTGCGGATGAATCGGTTGCGACCGATACGCTTGATCGGCGAACCGGTGAAAAGGCCGCGGAAGGCTGCGTCGTCCAGCGTGAGGAGGAAATCGAGCCTTGGCGCCTGCAGATCGGCGCGGGCCTGCAGCTTCAACTCACGCGCCGACCTGGCGAACTTGTTCCACGGACAGGCGGCGAGGCAATCGTCGCACCCGTAAATCCGGTTTCCCATGGCCCGGCGAAACTCGAGATCGATCGTCCCCTTGTGCTCGATGGTGAGATAGGAAATGCAGCGTCGCGCGTCGATCCGGCCTGGAGCCGGAAAGGCTTGCGTCGGACAGGCATCGAGACAGGCGCGACAGGATCCGCAATGGTCAACCTCCGGATCATCGGGCGCAATCTCGGCGGTCGTGAAGATCGAGCCGAGGAAGAACCAGGAACCGAGTTCGCGGCTGACGAGATTGGTGTGCTTGCCCTGCCAGCCAAGCCCGGCTCGCATGGCGAGCGGCTTTTCCATGACCGGCGCGGTATCGACGAAGACCTTCACATCCGCGCCGGAGCGGGCGGCGATCTTGCCGGCCAGCTCCTTCAGCTTGCCTTTTATAATGTCGTGATAATCACGATTGCGGGCATAGATTGAGATGTTGCCGCACTCGGGCTGTCGCGTGGTTTCGAGCGGATCGCCTTCCGGAGCATAGTTCATGGCGAGAACGATGACGCTTTTCGCTTCCGGCCACAGCACTTTTGGATCGGCGCGGCGCTCAGCCGTCTCGGCCATCCAGTCCATGCTGCCGTGAAAGCCGGCGCTCACGAAGCCAGCAAGGTCTGCCGCCAACTGCCCCGAAGCTTCGGCAGGCGTAAAGCGAGCAGCAGAAAAGCCGAGACGGATCGCCTCGGCCTTGATGAATGCTTTGAGCTTGTCGTTTGCATCGGCCATGACCGGACTTTACCGGTTCAGCGCCGGTCCCGCGAGATCAGAAATCGAGATCGGCATAATGGGAGACGGGCGTGACGCCGCGCACGCGCTCGGTCAGCAGCGGCCGGAAGGAAGGGCGCGACTTGATGCGCTGATACCAGTCGCGGGCCTGCGGGGATTCCGCCCATGTTATCTCGCCGAGATAGTCCAGTTCGGACAGAGCAGCGGCGGCGGCAAGATCCGCATAGCTGAGGCGGCTTCCGGCCAGATAGCTGCGGGAGCCCGCAAGCCAGGAGATATATTTCATATGCTCGCGGATATTGCCGCGCGCCATGCGCAGGATTTTCGAATCCGGCGCGCCGCCGCCGAGTGTGGGCGGCATCTGCAGCTTGAAGATGCGCTCGCGGACCAGCGGCTTGGTGACATCGGCTTCCATCTTGACCAAGAACCATTCCGTGAGCCGGCGGATTTCGGCGCGCTGGAACGGGTCTTCGGCGAGCAGCCGCTTGTCGCGCTTGAGGATGCCGGACGTTTCGTCGAGAAATTCGGAAATCACCGTCGGCCCGCAAAGAACGCGCATATTGTCGTCAACGAGAACGGGCAGGGTGCCGGCGGGGTTCAGCTTGATGAAGTCCTTCCGCATCTCCCATGGCTGTTCCTCCGTCAGTTCGACGGGCAGACCATACTCCCCGAGGACCAGGCGGATGAACCGCGAGGCGGACGACATGGTGTGATGGTAAAGTACTGGCATTGATCCCGTTTCGGTCCGGTATGGGCGCTCCCTGGGGGTCTGCCCGCATTCGTTTACTAAATCCTAGCGCCCAGGGTTTAAGAAAAGCTATAGCTTTTGCCAATTCCACGATTCGCCGATGCTTTAGCATCTTCAAATCTCACAAAGAGGTCATTTCATGACAGTCCGCTCTGAATGATCCGGCCGGCAGCGTCCTTGCGCTCGCCTCCCCGGCCAAGACCTGTCTCTCCCGATCATCGCCCCGGCAACTGTCTTACTGCAATCATGGTCCCACGGAGACATCGATGGACTATATCAATGCAATTCTTCTCGGCATCATCGAGGGGATCACGGAGTTTCTGCCGATCTCATCGACCGGCCATCTGTTGATCGCCGAACAGTGGCTTGGTGCGCGCTCGGACATGTTCAACATTGTCATCCAGGCCGGCGCGATCCTGGCCGTCACCTTCATCTATTGGCAGCGCATTCTCTCTCTGCTTCTGGGCTATAAAGATCCGAAGAACCGTGACTATCTCCTGAAGCTGATTGCCGCCTTCCTGATCACCGCCGTTCTCGGTCTCATCGCCACCAAGCTCGGCTTCAAGCTGCCGGAAAGCGTCGTGCCGATCGCCTGGGCGCTGATTATCGGAGGCATCTGGATGATTGTGGCCGAGCAAATCGCGGCGCGCCGTCCGGAAAGCACCAAAATCACCTGGCCCGTCGCCATCATTGTCGGTCTTGCGCAGATCGTCGCCGGCATTTTCCCCGGCACGTCGCGTTCGGGCGCAACGATCTTCGCTGCCATGCTCTTTGGCACCGGCAATCGCGCGGCGGCCACGGAATTCGCATTCCTCGTCGGCATCCCGACCATGTATGCCGCGAGCGGCTATGAAATCCTCAAGACGTTGAAGGCTGCGAAGCTCGAAAACGCGCCGCCGGAAAACTGGACGCTGCTCGGCATCGCCTTTGTCGTCTCACTCGTCGTGGCCTTCGTCTCGGTGAAGTGGCTGCTCGGCTATATCCGTTCGAACCGCTTCACCGCCTTTGCGATCTACCGCATCATTCTCGGCATCGCGCTGTTCGCCATGCTCGGCCTCGGCTGGGTTGCCTGAGATCAAGGACTTGGGTCCTGACCACGCATAGGAAGTTCCCGGTGCTGCCGGGAACCTCAATCACGAAGACAGCGCGACGCGATTGGAGACGGCGATGCGCCCTCGGATCATCATGCTGACAGGCATCACTCACGCCAACCGCCATCAGGTCACGGCGGAAATCAACGACGCGGTTGTTTCCGCCGGCGGATGGGTGACGGACCACACCTTCTTTTCCAACATCGCCACGAATTTCCGCATGGTTCTTGCGCCACAAGGGCTCGCGCGGTTCCGCGAACTCGTGGTGAAGGCTGGGGTCCATCTCGATGACGAGAGCGAAACGACGCTCGTCGACCTGATGAGCAATGAAAAAGGCCTGCCAGAAGAACTTCCGGCAAGCCTCAATGTCACCTTCATTCATGATGAACCCGATCTGCGGCGCGAAGTTCCCGCCGTTCCGGGCTGACCACCAGCTTATGCCAGACCGTCGAAGAGGGCGGTCGACAGATAGCGTTCGGCGAAGGACGGGATGATCACAACGATCGTCTTGCCGGCATTCTCTTCCCGCGCGCCCACCTTGATGGCCGCGGTGAGCGCAGCGCCCGACGAAATGCCGACCGGCACGCCTTCCAGACGCGCCACAAGACGGGCCGTCTCGAAGGCTTCATCATTGGTAACCGTGACGACTTCATCGTAAACGGACGTGTCCAGGATCTTCGGTGCAAAGCCCGCGCCGATGCCCTGAATCTTGTGCGGGCCGGGCGCGCCGCCGGACAGAACCGGGCTGTCGGCCGGCTCGACCGCGATGACCTTCACGGAGGGCTTCTTGGCCTTCAGGACCTGGCCCGTGCCGGTGATTGTGCCGCCTGTACCGATGCCGGAGACCAGAATGTCGACGCCACCGTCGGTATCGTTCCAGATCTCCTCTGCCGTCGTCTTGCGGTGGATTTCCGGGTTGGCCGGGTTCTCGAACTGCTGCGGAATGATCGCATCGGGAAGCGTCGCCGCCAGTTCCTCGGCCTTGGCAATCGCACCCTTCATGCCCTTCGGGCCTTCGGTCAGCACGAGTTCGGCGCCGAGCAGCGCCAACATCTTGCGGCGCTCGACCGACATGGTTTCCGGCATGGTGAGGATCAGCTTGTAGCCCTTGGCGGCAGCGGCAAAGGCGAGCGCGATGCCGGTATTGCCGGAGGTGGGCTCGACCAGCGTGGTCTTGCCGGGCGTGATCTTGCCCTGTGCTTCCAGGCTTTCGATCATGGCGACGCCGATGCGGTCCTTGACGGAGGCGATCGGGTTGAAGAATTCGAGCTTGGCCAGAAGGTTCGCCTTCACGCCCTTTTCCTTCGCCAGCTTGTCGAGGCGAACAATCGGCGTATCGCCGATCGTCTCGATGATCGAATTATAGACGTGGCCGCGGCCGGGCTTCTTGTCTGCCATGATATTTCTCCCTGATGAAACCTCTTGGACGACAAGATAGGCACAAAGCCGGGCGCTCGCCAGAACCGTTTGATCAGGCAGGGTAGAGCCGAGAGAAAATTCTGCTAATTCGGGCCTCTTTTGGAGTAAATCTCACAAAGCCGTCAGAACGGCCCATCGAAAAAATTTCTTAAAAACAATATGATAATCAGGCGGCCCGCGCCGCGATATAGACGGCAGTGCCCGCCAGAATGCCCCCCGCCGTGCGGTTGAGCAGCTTGAGCGCAGACGGCTCCTTCAGAACCTCACGCGCCTTCGCCGCCAGCAGGATATACGGAACGAGCACGATTAGGAGCACGACTGCGGTGACGACGACCAGAGCTGCATAATCCTCTTTCCCGATCTCTGCGAGCGGGATGAGCGTCGGGACCAGCGCCACATAAAACAGCATGGTCTTCGGATTGCCGGCGGTGACCAGCAGGCCGGACAGAAACGAAGACCAGAGGCTCCCCGCCCGTTTCGCCTCGATCTTCTGGCCGAGCAGCCCCGCGGTCCAGAGCTTCCACGCGATGTATCCGAGATAGAGCGCGCCAGCGAATTTCAATACCATGAACGCCGTCGTGAAGGTCTGCGCCACATAGGCAAGCCCAAGGACGACTGCCGTGAGATAGGCGACATCGCCGAGAATGAGACCGAGACCCATGAAAAAGGTGGGCCGGAAGCCGGAACCCAGTGCCCGCGCCACAATCGCCGTGATGCCCGGTCCCGGAATGACGGCGGCAACGAACAGCGCGAATGCATAGGTGAGAAGATTGGCTGCGGTCATGACTTGTCTCCGGTGTGCTACATGCCGCAGATCCTTAAGGGAGGCAATCGGGAAGATGTGACGGTGACGTGATCCGGAAGTTTCATTTCCTGAAATCTTGTACCCGTGGCAATTCCTGGCTTGCGGGAAAATGGAGGTCTTCTACGGTCCGCACGATCAAGAACCGGAGCCACACATGCCGTCTGTCGCAACCCTTGCCGCCTTTGCCCTCGTTGCGCTGGGCATGGTCCTCACGCCGGGACCGAACATGCTCTATCTGATTTCGCGATCACTCAGCCAGGGGCCGAAAGCCGGGCTGGTTTCGCTGTGCGGTGTGGCTTGCGGCTTTGTCGTCTACATGCTTGCAGCCGCGTTCGGGATCACGGCCATTCTCTTCGCGGTCCCGATTGCCTATGATGCGCTCAGATTTGCCGGTGCGGCCTATCTCGCCTGGCTCGCATGGAATGCCCTGAAACCCGGCGCGCGACCGATTTTCGAAACGCGTAACCTGCCGATCGACAGGCCGCGTCGTCTCTTTCTGATGGGTTTCCTCACCAGCGTCCTGAACCCGAAGGTCGCTGTTCTCTATCTCTCGCTGCTGCCGCAGTTCATCGACCCCGCGAAGGGCCATGTGCTGGCGCAGTCGGTTGTTCTGGGGCTGGTGCAGATCGCGATCAGCGTGTCCGGCAATGCAGCCATCGCCATTTCCGCCGGCTCGGTTGCTCTTTTCCTGAAGGAGCGCCCGTTCTGGGCTCAGGTCCAGCGCTGGATGATGGGAACGGTTCTCGCCGGCCTAGCAGCGCGCATGGCGCTCGAAAGCCAGCGATAACGGTCATACGCCCGTCGAGCCAAACCCGCCGCTGCCGCGTTCGGTGTCGGAGGCTTGCCTGACCTTGACCACCCGCACCTGCGTCACCGGCGCGACCACCATCTGGGCGATCCTCATGCCGCGTTCGATCAGGAATTCCTCATCGCCGAGATTGACGAGCAGAACCTTCACTTCGCCGCGATAATCGCTGTCGATCGTGCCGGGCGTGTTCAGGCAGGTGATGCCGTGCTTCAGCGCGAGGCCGGAGCGGGGGCGGATCTGTGCCTCAAAGCCCTGCGGGATTTCCATGACGAGGCCAGTCGGCACCAGGGCGCGCTTGCCCGGCATGAGCATCAGCGGCCGGTCTTCAAGGACTGCGGCGCGCAGGTCCATGCCGGCGGCGCCCGCCGTCTCGTAAGCCGGCAGGTCGAGCCCTTCTGCGTGGGAGAGGCGAACAAGGCCCAGAACCGGCTCAAGCGTTCGGGTGGCATGAGGATGCATGTTCATCGGCCGCGCTCCGCTTGCTGTTATGGATTAAGAGAGTGTCTAGCGCGCAGACGTGACGGGTCAATTGAACTTTGCCGCCGAAGCCGGTAGAAGGCCCCCAATTCACAGGATTTGAGCCTAATGACCGAGACTTTGGCCGAGGCGGTTTCGCGCCGTCGCACCTTCGCCATCATTGCCCACCCGGATGCCGGCAAGACCACGCTGACCGAAAAGCTGCTGCTGTTCGGCGGCGCGATCCAGCTCGCCGGTGAAGTCAAGGCGAAGAAGGACCGTATCCAGACGCGCTCCGACTGGATGAAGATCGAACGCGAGCGCGGCATCTCGGTCGTGACCTCGGTGATGACCTTCGAATATGAAGGCAATGTCTTCAACATTCTCGACACCCCCGGCCACGAGGACTTCGCGGACGATACCTATCGCACGCTGACCGCCGTCGATGCCGCCGTCATGGTGATCGACGCCGCCAAGGGTATCGAGCCGCGCACGCTGAAGCTCTTCGAAGTCTGCCGAATGCGCGACATCCCGATCATCACCTTCATCAACAAGATGGACCGCGAAAGCCGCGATCCCTTTGAAATCCTGGACGAAGTGGAAGAGAAGCTGGCGCTGGACACCGCCCCCGTCACCTGGCCGGTCGGACGCTCCAAGACCTTCTGCGGCTCGTTCAACCTTGCCAACTCGACGTTTCGCGGCAGCGACACGCAGGTCGAGCCGCTGGCCGTCAACGGGCCGGATAGCATTGCCGACCGCCTGCCGGAAAACGAGCGCGCCGCCTTTATCGACGAGCTGGAACTGGCCCGCGAGGCCTGCCGTCCGTTCGATCGCGCAAGCTTCCTCGAAGGCCATATGACGCCGGTCTTCTTCGGCTCGGCGCTTCGGAACTTCGGCGTGCGCGATCTCATCAACGCGCTTGGCGCCTATGCGCCGCCGCCGCGCGACCAGGTGGCCGACACGCGCACGGTTCATGCGGCGGAAGACAAGATGACGGCTTTCGTCTTCAAGATCCAGGCGAACATGGACCCGAACCACCGCGACCGCATCGCCTTTGCGCGCATCTGCTCCGGCAAGCTGGAGCGCGGCATGAAGGCAAGGCTTGCCCGCACCGGCAAGCAGATGGGGCTGACCGCGCCGCAATTCTTCTTCGCCTCGCAGCGCCAGCTCGCCGACACGGCCTATGCCGGCGACGTGGTGGGCATTCCGAACCACGGGACGCTTCGCATCGGCGATACGCTGACGGAAGGTGAGGCACTGGTTTTCCAGGGCGTGCCGAACTTCTCGCCGGAAATTCTGCGCCGCGTGCGTCTGGAAGACGCGATGAAGGCGAAGAAGCTGAAGGAAGCGCTCCAGCAGATGGCCGAAGAGGGCGTCGTGCAGCTCTTCTCGCCGGAAGACGGCTCGCCTGCCATCGTCGGCGTGGTCGGCGCGCTGCAGTTGGATGTTCTGAAGGAGCGCCTGCAGCAGGAATACGGTCTGCCGGTTTCCTTCGAAATGTCGCGTTTCTCGGTCTGCCGCTGGATATCCGCCGACAGTTCGGCCGATCTGGAAAAGTTCATCTCCGCAAAACGCGGCGATATCTGCCGCGACCTTGATGGCGACCCGGTCTTCCTGGCGCAGGACAGCTTCTCGCTGCGCTACGAGGCCGAACGCGCTCCGGCGATCAAGATGGCGGCGATCAAGGAATATCACGTCCAGAAGGCGGCGTGATCTTTTCCATCTGATTTTCGCAGGCGCACGAACCGGGCTTCGCTTCGGTGTGCTTTGGAGAGTCGGAAGGTATCCGACTGTCAGAGAATTTTGAATTTTAGAGAGCTGCGTACGGATCGGGCTCTCTTCCACACAGCATATGCGGTGCTCGCAGCAGGCGCAGTTCGACTTATTCGAACGCCTTGCCGCGGGTTCGCTTGATCGCGCAAATACAATTTACTGTACATGTTTTCTAAAATCTGCAACCTAATGTTGGAATGAGCAAACAGCAATTTCTCGGCAGGGGGTGCGCAATGGCTGTATTATTACCGGTTGAAGCGATTTCCAAACTTACGGGCCTCAATCGTCAGGCAGCAACTGTCATTGTTGCCTCCATCTCGGCGTTTGCAGCCATCGCAATTATCAGTTCATTCGGGATAGATGCTGCTGGCTCCTACAAGACAGCATTGACTATACTTGGGATCGGCGCGGCCGTTGTCTTGGCTGCAAACATCATTAACGATCCAATGATGCAGAAAATATTTGGATATACGGTTACATCTTGTGTCTGCATATTTTTGATCGCCCTGGTCGCTGCAATTGTTCTGGACGGACGAGGGGTATTACCCCCTGCATACTGCATGATTCGACCCCTGGAACGTTGCCAGGATGTAGCGGCCGGATTGGCTGAAAAAAATAAGGCAGAGCTTGAAGCAAAAACGGACATCCCTCCTGTGATCGAAACACGGAGCACGACCGTCGATCCTTCAAAATACACCGTCTACACGCAGTTTGCTGGTCTCATTACTCGTGAAAGCATAATTGCCTTCAATAAATCATTGCAGGCCGGCGGCTGGAAAATTCCAGATGTGAAGGGAGAGCGTCTCAGCCAAGCAGCTGGCCTGAACGAGGTTCGGTATCGGAACGATGCCGATCGCCCGGCCGCTCAAGCCCTGGCGGATGCCTTGACGGTTTCCAAAATGACTTCGCGACCGGTCGGCGTCGCACAACTCGATGTCATTCTACCTAACAAGCTGGAGATCTGGATTTCCAACTAACAGCGGAGGGAACAGCATGTCGCTTTTCAATGATGTCTTCGTCGCCAAAGTTGTTCAGGAGTTTCGCGTTCTCGGCGGTCGGGATCAAACGGCGGGGATGAAAGCCATAATCACGGGTTTTGAAGCTTACGATAGCATCCATGACCCCAGATGGCTCGCCTACATGCTCGCCACCGCATTTCACGAGACCGCATCCACGATGCAGCCTGTCCGAGAAGCATTCTGGCGAACGGAAGATTGGCGACGGAAAAATCTGGGCTACTTTCCCTATTATGGACGAGGATATGTGCAGCTAACCCATCAGGCCAACTACAAGAAAGCAGGCAAAGACATCGGCGTCGACCTGGTCGCCGATCCCGATTTGGCGTTGAGGCCGAACTATGCGGCGCATGTGATGTACAAGGGCATGACCGAGGGTTGGTTTCGCAAAGATCGCCAGGGGCCCCATATGTTGCAGCGTTATTTTGGGCCTGACGTTGATGATCCTGTTGGTGCGCGCAACATCATCAACGGGAGAGAGGTGAAAACCGTTGGAGGCAAGAAGGTCACGGTTGCGGAGATTATCGCGGATTATCACGCTGTTTTTCTTGAAGCGCTGAAAGATGGTCAAAAGCATGTTCAGGTGCGACCGGGCCGGTAATGCCTCGCATCAATCTCCGGGACGAGCTGGCAGGTCCAGGATGTCGCCCAGCCAGTCGACCGCAGAGCGGCACCAGATCTGGTGCCTCGGCTTCAAGTGCTTGCGCTGGTTGATCGAGCCCCAGCGTATACCGACCACTTCGGCATCCTTGCCCTCTCCCGTCGTGTAGATCGGCGAGCCGCAATCGCCGCAGAAGAACTGAAGGCGCCTTGCGCCATTGTCTGCGCGCTTCTCATAGCGCTTGGGCATTTTTCCGGTGAGCTGGAACTGGCTTGCGGCGGTCGAGACGGTGATGCGGAAAGCTGAGCCGGTCAGGCGCTGGCAATCGTTGCAGTGGCATATGCCGACGTCATTCAGGTCAATTTCCGCATCGTAAGTGACTGAACCACAATGACATTGTCCATCGATCCGCATGGCAGGCGCTCCTCTCCCGGTCAGGTACCAGCAACCTCCAGTGCTTGCACCTTCTTATAAATGACAGCATAAGCGCTTAAGTAGGTTTTTGTTGCAGACCAGATTTCAAGAGCAGAGGGAGAAACACATGCGCGTGATCGAACACAAGGCATTCGGCGATCCGGCCGAGGTTCTGGTTTCCGGCGAACGTCCCATGCCCGAGCCGGGTCCCGGCGAAATCCGCGTCCGCATGACGCTGTCGCCCATCCACAATCACGATCTGTGGACCATTCGCGGCAGCTATGGCGTCAAGCCACCGCTTCCCGCCATCGGTGGTACGGAAGCGGCGGGCGTCATCGATGCACTGGGCGCCGGCGTCACCAATGTCTCCGTCGGCCAGCGCATCACGGCGGCGGGCCTCACCGACACCTGGGCCGAATATTTCCTCATGAAGGCGCAGCGCGCGATCCCGCTGCCGGATTCCGTGCCGGACGAGCTTGGCTGCCAGCTCATTGCCATGCCGATCAGCGCGTTGATGGCGCTGGACGACCTCGGGGTGAAGCCGGGCGAGTGGCTGATCCAGAACGCCGCAACGGGTGCGGTCGGCAAGACCATCGCCATGATCTGCCAGGCACGCGGCATTAATGTCATCAACGTCGTCCGTCGCGATGCCGGCGTGGGCGAGCTGGAAGCGCTCGGCATTTCCAACAATGTTTCGACGCAGGATCCCGGCTGGATGGACAAGGTCAAGATGTTCCCCGGCTCCGATCCGATCCTCTATGCCATCGACAGTGTCGGGGCCAAGGAGAGCGGTCAGCTGATGAGCCTGTTGGGAGAAGGCGCGACGCTCGTGTCCTTCGGCACGATGACCGGCGGCAACATGGAAATCTCCTCAGGCGATCTCATCTTCAAGCAGGCGAAGGTGATTGGCTTCTGGGGCGCCAAGCGCTCCGGAAGGACGACCCCTGCGGACTATGCCCGCATGATCGGCGAGTTGATCACGCTGGCCTCGAACGGGCAGCTCAACCTGCCCGTCGAAGGTATCTATGGGCTGGAAGAGGGCGCGAAGGCGGCCGCGGCGAGCATGGAACCGGGCCGCAAGGGCAAGGTCCTGATCCGGGGCTGAGAGCAAAACGTGGATCGAACGAAGGCGGGGCGGTAAAATCGCCCCACTTTTGCTTGTCCCGAAGACGCTTTGATTAACCGGCTTTGCGATAGGCCTGAGCCGGCGCCGCACCGCCTGAGACACGGAAGCGCTCGATGAGTTCCAGCAGCGTGCCGGTGTCGTTGGCGAGCATCTCGGCGGATGCCGTCGTCTCTTCCGCCATCGCGGCATTCTTCTGCGTGGCAAGGTCAAGCTCGTTCATCGAGGACGAGATGGAGCGGAGCGTCGTGTCCTGTTCGTTGGCGCGGTGTGCGATCTGGATGACGATCTCGTTGGCGCTTTCGACCTGAGCCGAAATGCGCTTCAGCGCTTCGCCCGCCTCGCCCACGAGCTGGACGCCATCGCCAACCTGGGCCGAGGACTTGTTGATCTGCTCCTTGATCTGCTTGGCAGCCGCAGCCGAGCGCTGGGCCAGCTCGCGCACTTCCTGCGCAACAACCGCGAAGCCCTTGCCGCTTTCGCCGGCGCGGGCCGCCTCGACGCCGGCATTGAGCGCCAGAAGGTTCGTCTGGAAGGCGATTTCGTCGATGACGCCGATGATATTGCCGATTTCCTGCGACGATTGTTCGATCCCGCTCATCGCGCTGATCGCCTTTTCCACGACACGGTCGTTCTTCTCGGCTTCGGAACGAACCTCGCCGACGCGGTTGGCTGCTTCGCGCGCGCCGTCCGCCGTCTGGCGAACCGCTACCGTCAGTTCGTCGAGGGCTGCGGAGGTTTCCTCCAGGCTTGCCGCCTGACGTTCCGTGCGCTGCGCCAGTTCATTCGAGGCGCGGCGGATTTCTTCCTTGCTGACCCCGATATCGGTGCCGCGTTCCTTGACCAGCGTCATCGTCCGTTCAAGCTGGCCGATGGCGTTGTTGAAGTTGTCGCGCAGTTCCGCGTAGCGGGCTCCCAGATCTCCGCAACGCACGGTGAGGTCGCCATGGGCCAGTTGCTCGAGCGATTGGCCGATCGTGCGCACCACCTTGGCCTGCGTTTCGGCTTCAGCCGCCTGCAGATCGGCATTCTGCTGCCGCTCTGCATCGATCTGACGCTTGTGATCGGCCTCCCGCTCGGCCATCGCGCGACGCTCGCGCACCTTGTCCTGCAGTTCGGCCGTGGCCTTGGCCATCATGCCCACTTCGTTCGACATGTCGCGATGCGGGACGGGAGTGTCAATGTCACCCTCGGCAACACGATGCAGCGTTTCGCGGATGGCATCGAGTGGGCGTGTAATGCCCCGGATCAGCGCGTAGGCTGCAACGAGCGCCAAGACAAAAATCGCGGCCGAAACTGCCACGATCCCGATGATCTGTTGCCGGATCTGCGCCGTCAGATCATCGACATAGAGACCCGTGGCGACAACCGCCTTCCAGGGCTCGAAGGCCTTGGCATAGACCGATTTGGGATAGCTGTAGTCGTTCGGGTCCTTGCCGGGTTTGGGGCCGATCAGATTGACGTAGCCACCGCCCTCTTGACCGACTTTCACGATGGCGTCGCGATAGGCAAAGCCTGTCTGGTCGGCCTTGCCCTTGAAATTCTGCCCCACCAGCTTCGGGTTGATGTGGAAGAGCATGTTGACGTCGTAGTCATAGGCGAAGAAGTAGCCATCCGGATTGTAACGCAGCTTCGACAGGAGATCATAGGCGCGCTTCTTGGCTTCTTCCACCGTGAATTCGCCCGCCTTGGCGCGGTCGTCGAAATCCTTCATGACCGAGAGGGCCGTTTCGATCTCGGTTCTGAGCGTCTGGTTGCGCTCGCTATAGATCGTGGCCGTGGCCGATCTCACTTCGAAATAGGTTGCCACGGCGAAGGCGGCGATCAGACCACCCACGAGTATGAAGAGCTGCACCGATATCTTGAGATTCTTCATGCCAAAAGCCCAATCCTGACGTCGCGACGCAGTCATAAAAAATGCCGCAGAGACCGC
>DATMTA010000197.1:0-13156 GCA_035565055.1 Ensifer sp. | reverse complement strand
TGCGGGCTGCGCTTGAGTCGGCTCAGGCACGCGCCGCTCGGGCTTCGACGGCGTCCCGTTGAGGAAATCCGAGATGATATCGGTCAGCGTCCGGCCATGTTCCGGCAAATCCCGCGCGGCCATCGGGGCGTTCCTTGGCGGTTGCGACGCGACGATCGGCCCGCCCGACATGCCGAAGAGTGGCCCCGGCGTCTTGCCCTTCTCGGCCATCACCATGAACTGATGCCAGCTTTCGGCAGGCAGCCCTCCCCCCGTCACCCTCTTCATCGGCGTGCCATCATCATTGCCGAACCATACGCCCGTGGTCATGTCCGATGTGAAGCCGACAAAGAGCGCGTCGCGCGAGGACTGTGTCGTGCCGGTCTTGCCGGCGACCTGCCAGCCGGAGAGCCTTGCGGCCCGACCGGTGCCCTCGTTGACGACGCGCATCATCATGCTGTTCATCATGGCGACGATGTTGGGCTCGAGAACGCGCGGCGGCGCATCATAAGTGTTTTCGTAAAGTACCTTGCCCTTGGCCGTGGTGATGCGGCGGACCACGTGCGGGGTCGCCTTGTAGCCGCCGTTCATGAAGGGCGCATAAGATGCCGTCAGGTCCATCAGCGTCACTTCCGATGTACCAAGCGCGATGGAGGCATTCGGCTGCAGGTCGGCCTCGATGCCCATCCGATGGGCCACCTTGATCACCTGCTCCGGGCCCGCCTCCATGACAAGCTGCGCGGCAATCGTATTCAGCGAATGCGCCAGCGCATAGGAGAGCGTGACGGGGCCGTTATACTTCTTCTCGTAGTTTTCCGGGGTCCAGTCGCCAATGCGGACTGGAGCGTCATTGCGAACGGAATCTGGCGTATCGCCCTTTTCGAGTGCCGCAGAATAGACGAAAGGCTTGAAGGCGGAGCCCGGTTGCCGCATGGCCTTGTAGGCGCGGTCATATTGGCTCTCCGCATAGTCCTTGCCGCCGACCAGCGCCCGGATCGCCCCGGTACCGTCGATGGCAACCAGCGCACCCTGCGTCACATTCAGGCGCTTGCCTTCCTTGTCGATGGCATTGCGGATGACATCGCCGGCTTGGGTCTCCAGCGCCGGATCAATGGTCGTATCGACGATCAGGTCTTCCTTCACATCGCCGACCATGTCGTGCAGCCTGTCCATGACCATGTCGGCGACATATTGCCCGGCGCTGGACAGATAGGGACGGGCGGGGTCCGGCGTCTGGGCCAGCGCACTTTGCACCTGCTTTTCGTTGATATACCCGGCATCCCGCATGGCGCCGAGCACGACCTCCGCTCGCGCCTTGGCCGCTGCGGGGTCCTTGGCCGGCGAAAGCCGCGACGGCGCCTTGAGGAGACCGGCAATGGTCGCGGCTTCCATCAGATTCAGGTCGCGGGCCGATTTGTTGTAGTAGCGCCGAGCGGCAGCCTCCACGCCATAGGCATTCGCGCCGAAATAGACGCGATTGAGATACATGGCGAGGATTTCGTCCTTGGTGAACTTGTGCTCAAGCCAGATGGCGAGCAGCACTTCCTGCACCTTGCGCTCCATGGTGCGCTCAGGCGTCAGGAAGAGGTTCTTGGCGAGCTGCTGCGTCAGCGTCGAGCCGCCCTGTACGGTGTGACCGCTCAGAAGGTTCGTCACGACAGCGCGGGCAAGACCGATCGGATCGAAGCCGAAATGGTAATAGAAGCGCCGGTCCTCGATCGAGATCACGGCTTGCGGCAGATAGGGCGACATGCTGTCGAGGCTCAGCGCCTCGCCGCCGGTCGAACCGCGATTGGCGATGATCGAGCCATCCGCCGCCACGATCTTGATATTCGGTGGCCGGTCGGGGATCGACCACGAGGTGGCGCTGGGCATCTTGGCGCCAAAATAGAGGAAAAGCCCACCAATGCCGATTGCGCCCCAGATGGCGAGCACGATCCCCCAGTAGATCAGCGCGCGGATCAGGCCGAAGAGGCCGCCGCCGGAGCGTTTGCGCGAGCGCCTGGCAGACGCCTTCGACTCGCGCCGGGAGCCGCCGCCCCGCGAACTTCCCCGGGAATTGTCACGCGAACCACGCGACGGGCCGCCGACGCGATCGCTTTCGCTCGCGTTCAATCCGCCATCGAACGAGGGCTAGATGCGCCTGTCACTATCGTCGTGTCTTGCCATTCCGCCGGGTTTTGTCCTTGAGGGCTTCTTGGGCCCCAGGGTCAAGCACCCCAAAAGCCTGTGTCGCACTGAACTTTAAATGTGGCAGTTTAAGGGGGCGTTAAACATTCAGACATCCAGCCACAACCGGAAGAGAAAAGGGCCGGCGCAAGGCCAGCCCTCTCGAAAACGCCCGAAATCGCGCCTGATCAGGCTGCGAGAGCATCCATGATGCGGATCCAGGAGCGGATGCCCTTGCGGTATGACTCCAGATTGTACTTTTCATTGGGCGAATGGATGCGGTCGTCTGCCAGCGCAAAGCCGGCCAGCAGCGACTGCATACCCAGCATGGACTGGAAATCGCCCACGATCGGGATCGATCCGCCCATGCCGATCATCAGCGCCGGCTTCGGCCACTCCTGCGACAGGGCCTCGCGCGCCTTGTTGAGGAGCGGCGAATCGTAGGGCAGCTGGATCGCCGGCGAACCGCCATGCTCGTGGAACTCGACCGTGCAGTCGGCCGGAATGCGGGACTTGACGTAAGCGCGGAAGCTCTCGCGGATCTTCGCAGGCACCTGTTTGCCGACGAGCCGGAAGGAGACCTTGGCGGAGGCCTGCGCCGCAATGACCGTCTTGAAGCCGCCGCCGGTATAGCCGCCGATAATGCCGTTGACCTCGGCCGTGGGCCGCGCCCAGGTCAGTTCGAGGATCGAACGGCCCTTCTCACCGGACGGGATGGAGAGGCCGATCGCGCCGAGGAAATCCTCGCCCGTGCGACCAAGCTCTTCCCACTTCGCCTTGATGTCGGCCGGCGTCTCTTCCACGCCGTCGTAAAAGCCCGTCAGCGTCACCGCCCCGGTCTCGTCGTGCAGACCGGCGAGAATATCGGACAGGACATGGATCGGGTTCGCGGCAGCACCCCCGTAATAACCCGAATGCAGGTCGCGGCTGGCGGCCTTCACGACGATTTCCTCGCCGACGAGACCGCGAAGACCGGCCGAGATCGCCGGCGTCTCCGCATCCCACATGGACGTATCGCAGACGAGCGCGAAATCCGCCTTCAATTCGTCCCTGTTGGCTTCGAGGAAGGGCTTCAGCGACGGCGAGCCGGATTCTTCCTCGCCCTCAAAGAGGATGGTCACGCGCACGGGCAGCGCGCCCTTGATGTCCTTGTAGGCACGCACGGCCTCAACGAAGGTCAGCAACTGCCCCTTGTCATCGGACGTGCCGCGGCCGGTGATGATCTTGCGGCCCTTCTCGTCCTCCTTGATCGAAGGCTCGAACGGATCGGTCTCCCACAGCTCGATCGGATCGACCGGCTGCACGTCGTAATGACCGTAGAACAGCACATGCGGGCTGTCCGCCTTTTCGCCGGCGTGATGCGCCACGACCATCGGATGACCAGCCGTATCGCGCACGGAGGCCTCAAATCCGAGGCCGGTCAGCACCGAGACGAGATATTCCGCAGCCTTGCGGCATTCATCCTTGAAGGCTGGATCGGTGGAGATCGACTTGATGCGGACGAGTTCGAAAAGCCGCTCGAGGCTTGAGGGCAGGTTTTCATCCGCGCGGGACAGCACGTTGTCGATTGGGGCCATGACAGGATATCCGAAGTTGTTTCTCAGGTAGGTCGGGCGCGACCATAGCCGGAAATGGCTCAGACCGGAATCCGTTTTCTTTCCGAAATGGGTCCCGGCGCGACGTTCGGATCGTCTTCCAGCTTGCGGCCGTTTTCCACCAGCCAGCGCATGTATTCGAGCACCAGCTCACGCTCAAACCGCCGAAAGCCGGAGAACATGACGTCCTCGGCCGCCCGCGCGGCCTCCTGGGCCTCCATCTGCATGGCTTTGGCGCGCTCGGTCAGGAAGAGGAGTTGGGCGCGTTTGTCGCTCGGGTGCGGCCGCCGTTCGATGAGCCCGTCGCGCTCCATGCGGGTCAGCGTATTGGCCATGGTCGCCTGTTCGATATCCAGCCGGTCGACCAGCTGGCGCTGCGTCAGGCCGTCCTCGTCCCACAGCGCCACGAGGATCGGATATTGTCCGGGGGAGAAACCGAGTTCTGCCGCACGCTCCTGGAATGACCGGGCAAAACTGCGCGCCAGCAGGCTGGACAGGTAGGTCGCGGAACTGGTGAGGTCGAAGGCCATGCCGTGTTGATAGACGAGGCCGCGATTCGCGGCAATGCAAACGACAGCAGGCTATCCATCCGGCAAATCGCATGACGAGGCGGGAGCCTAAAATGCGAAAGCCGTCATGGTCTGGAGGTACCATGACGGCTCGCTATTTGGGGACAAAGACCCGGAGAGGGGGGATGAGGTCTTTGTCCACGTCTGACAAAGGCGGGGGACAGGCCGTTTGTCAGACAGCGGCGTGATCAATCGCCGACGAGTCCAAAATGGCCGTCTGAATGTGGCTTTTCAAGGTCGCGGGGATTACAAATTGGTAATCCGCAGATCACCGTAAGCGGGGCACGAGCGCCGGCTCCGCCCGTGATAAAGAATTGATTTACAAAAGAAATAGGCCGCAACGGAGGGGGCTTTTCCGTTGCGGCCGGGGATGTAGCGCGGCATCATGGGGCGATGACACCGCAGGCGGCGCGAATATTCTAGGGGGACGGTTTCGCGCCGGTTGGGCCGCAGGCGGCGGCCTCTGATGGTCAAGCTGAAGCCTGAAAATGGCGATTTGATGATCCCGATGTCAGTTCGGGCAAGTTCTCAGCTGCGCCGCGTAGCGATAGGCAATCCTGGTGAAGCGCTGCGCGCCGTTCAGGGCGTCGGCATTGCCGACATAGCTTTGCCGCGCGTAACCCTGCTGTCCCGAATGGTAGGCAAGATAGAGATTATAGGGATCGTTCAGGGCGATCCGGTTCATCTCGTAGCTCTTGCGGTGGAACCAGCCGGCAAAGTCCACGGCGTCGGCGAACCGCGTGCGGCTTGCGGTGAAGTGTCCCGTCTCGGCCATGTAATGCGACCAGGTGCCGTCCAGCGCCTGCGAATAACCATAGGCCGTCGAGGGGCGCGACCACGGAATGAAGCCCAGAAGCTTCTTGCGTGGTGGCCGTGCATTCGAACGGAAACCAGATTCGGTATAGATCGTGGCAAGCAGGATTGGCGCCGGCACGCCCCAGCGGGCCTCCGCCTTTTTCGTCGCATCACGCCAGTTGTTGAAGAAGCCGTCGTTCTCGTCAAAGAGCGCACAGGCATTCGTGGTGTGGCGCGGAACGGTGGCGCAGCTGGCCAAGACCAGCAGACATGCCAGAAACACCCAACGCATCGTCATGACTCCATACAAACATGCCGAAAACACTGAAGGCGGGACGGCCCCGACGGCACGGACTGAAAGCGCTGTCGCACCACGCTTATCGGCGTGGCGACGAACGGAACTCAGACCCTTTATAAATCGTGAAGCTTAACGTTCGGTTTTTATGCAATCGGCACTTATCGCCACGCCGCCTTGGCCCCCCGGCAAGTTTCGCTTTGACAGGCGGCGGCAAGATGAGTATGGGACCGGCTTGATTTTATTTCGTCTCAACCGCCTGTCCGGCATGGCCGGACCACGCATGGCGACATACGAGGTTTCACCGTGGCGAAAGCAGAACTTGGCACGAAGCGTGTCGACCCGGATACGGGCCGCAAATTCTATGACCTGAACCGCGATCCGATCGTCTCGCCCTATACGGGCAAGTCCTACCCCCTCTCCTTCTTCGAAGAAACGAAGGTCAGCGCGCTGATGGAGAAGGAAGAAGAGGAAGACGTCGCAGAGGTCGATACCGAGAACACGGAAATCGAACTCGTCTCTCTCGAAGACGCCGATGACGATGCAGCCGGCGGTTCGGAAGATCTGCCGGATCTCGGCGACGACGACGTCGAACTCGACGACGATGATGACGACACGTTCCTCGAAGCCGACGAAGATGAGGATGACGACGACATGTCGGGCATCATCAGCGTCAACAGCGACGAAGACGAAGTCTGATCTCAAGAAGATTTCGCCCCGCAGGACGACGATGTTCGCGGGGCGGAGACAGGGCCGGAATAAAAATTTCCGACTTTCGAATTTGGGGCTTGCCAACGCGATTAAGCAGCGTTATCAAGCCGCCACCTTCCGGGACCCCAATCCCGGACACGCAGCCAAACGGCTCGCAAGGATGGGGCTATAGCTCAGCTGGGAGAGCGCTTGCATGGCATGCAAGAGGTCAGCGGTTCGATCCCGCTTAGCTCCACCAAACCTTCTCCCGGCGTACAAACCATTGAAATCCGCAGAACATGTCGTGCATGTGAAATGAGCGCGTTTTACGCGCTCACTCGACGGCAATGACCGACAACAGATCGACGGCCACCATCGATGCCGCCACAAGCGCCAGGATGCCGTAGGTCGTCCATTTCACGAAAGTCTTGTTCACGCCGTCTCTCCATCGCAGGTTTCGATGGAGGGTAAACTGGTGGCGGTTCCCGCGGAATTCAAGGCGAGCCGAGCATCATTCGGAGGCATCAATTGGTCATGCGCGTCGTCTGATTCGCCACCTTGCCGCCGATGTCGCTGAAGGCCTTCACAAGGCTCGGCATGTCGCTGGCCTTGTAGTAGTTCGAAATGTCACCGGCGCAGGATTTCAGCAGCGCCTCCCCGTTCGACGGCGCCATGTAGGCTACCGTGAAGATGGTCACGCCCGCTGCCCGGGCAGCCGTGCAGGTCGCGAGCGTCTTATTGTCAAGCGATTGGTTCCAGTTGCCGCTGTTGCCGGTGTTTTCGCCATCTGTCATCAAAACGATGAACTTCTTGAAGGTCGTGTTGCCCTTGGCGGATTGGGCGCTCGTCTCGCTGGCAGCGTTGAGCGCCGTGTTGGCCGTGCTCATCCCGCCCGTCATGTCGGTGCCGCCGGTGGGATAGGCCGGTAATGCGGTGACATAGTCACGGCCGGACTTGGTACCCCAGGTCAGGTTGGAGGGCGTTTGTGTCGAATCGTTGAACGAGACAACGCCGGTGCGGACGAGCGAATTGGTCGTATCGGCCGACTCGATCGTGTCCATCTGGTCGAACAGGGTGGCCGCCGCCGTCTTCAGCGAGGACATCTTGTTGATGTAACAGGGCTTCGAATAGGAAGAATACGGCCAATTCTCTTCAAAATACTGCCAGCAGCCATTTGGTTGCGATGTATCTTTCGTGGTGGTGGGCCATGACATCGAGCCCGACCTGTCCACCACCAGATAGAGCGAAATCGCCGTCGCGGTCTGGGCCTGGCTTGTCGCTGTGCTGCTGCCACCGACGGTGCGGTTTCCTGCGGCGTGGAACGCGGAGAAAGCCAGAAGCTGCGAGGTGAATCGGCCGGTGACCTTGACAGTATAATCCTTCTTGCTGCCGCTGCCCCCGCTTGTGACCGTTGCAACCAACGACGCCTTCAGCTCCTTCAGCTGGGCATCCGACAGCGTCGATGAAATCTGGCCGGAGGCGATGCGGACGGCAAAATCCTGCGCCTGCGTCGTCGTGATATCGCCATTGGTCAGCGCAGAGGCTGTTGCGAGCGATGCAGCGTCCAGGGCGGAGGAAAGCCTCGCCTTGTCCGACAGAAGCTTTGAAATATCCATGCTGGTCGCGACGGCAGCCAGGATGACGGGAATGAGCACTGCGGCAAGGATTCCGAAGTTGCCGCGCCGATCGTTCACAAAGCGACAGGCGCTCGACATGAAGGAGCCTAGGATACGCATAACAAGCTCAACATCCTTGCTGGAAACACAGCTTTTTGTATAGGTCCGAGGGAATTAACATCTCCCTTCAACGATGCGGAAAATTTTAAATATGGATTGATTTTCGACAAAAGGCGGATTTCGCTTAAGCGTTCGTCAACGATCACTGAAATGAGAAGCTCAAGCCTCACGGCAGGTCGCGCGTCTAGGATCCGGGGAAAAGATCAGAGCCTGGGAGAGCCTGATGGGTTTCGCCGACATCCTGAACTACGCCGGAATCGCCGTATTCGCCGCAACCGGAGCCCTTTCGGCCTCACGAAAGCAGATGGACATCATCGGCTTCCTGTTTCTGGCGGTCGTGACGGCCGTTGGCGGCGGCACGTTCCGAGACCTGATCCTCGGCAGCGTACCGGTCTTCTGGGTCGTCAACCCGATCTATGTGATGGTCTGCGCCGCCGTAGCGGTGCTTCTGTTTTTCACGGCGCATCTTCTGGAGTCGCGCTACGTCTGGTTGCTGTGGCTCGATGCCATCGGTCTGGCCGCCTATTGCGTGATTGGCGCGCAGAAAGGCCTCGAAGTCTCCGGCTCGCCAACCGTCGCGATCGTTACGGGCGTTCTCACCGCAGCCTTCGGAGGCATCCTGCGCGATCTGCTCACCGGAGAACCTTCGGTGCTCCTGCGGCCTGAAATCTACGTGACGTCAGCCCTTGCCGGTGCAGGGGTCTATACGGCCCTGGTTCAGCTTGATCTGTCACACGCGATCTCGGCGGCGGTCGCAGCGCTGACGTCCTTCATCATTCGGGGCGGTGCGCTAAAATTCGGCTGGCGTCTCACCGGCTACCGTCAGCGTCCCGGCCGGCATCCGGACGACATTCCGTCCATGCGACACTGACCCACCACGGAAGGGCCACCTCATGCCGGCGACGGCACAAGCCTGGAAGGAAGCAATGCATCCCCTGCAGCGCTCGGATAAACGCGATCAGCGCGTCCCCTTGCGGCGCAAGCGGATCACCACGTCGACATGGGCGATTTCCATCCCCTCCGGCGGCTCTGGCAGATTGCTGATCTCCAGATTGCTCACCGGGATATCGACGACTTCGCTATCGCCCTCGACATAGAAATGATGGTGGTCGGAGACGTTCGTGTCGAAATAGGTCTTGGCGCTCTCGATGGCCAGCACGCGCAGGAGACCGGCTTCAGTGAACTGGTGGAGTGTATTGTAAACGGTTGCGAGCGACACCGGCACGCCGGCGATGGTCGCCTCCTCGTGCAGTTCCTCGGCCGTGAGGTGACGGTCACCCTTGGCGAACAGCAGGTCCGCAAGCGCAATCCGCTGCCGCGTCGGCCGCAGGCCGGAATGGCGCAGCCTGCTCTCGGTGTCAGGAAGCATCGTAGGGTTCATGCGTCTCAAGCCGTCTTGCGTCATCAGTGTAAAAGTGGATGATTTCACTACTGTTTATCATATATCGCGCCGATGGCGTGGTTGCAACCGGTTCATGTCGGCCAAGGACCGCAAAAACCTGTCGTTAAGCGCCTCAACGCAAAAACAGGACTGGCTGCAGGCTTGCAACTCGACTAAGAAACCGCAAAATGAAGCTGGCATAGGGGCCGGCAAGGGCGAGAGCCCGATTGGGGGAATTGCAAGGTCCAGTGCCGGGCGCCATATGAGGCAGCGCGCGGCGCACGTAGACCTTGAGAGTTTCCCCCGCGATGATTTTTTTGCTAGAGGCTTCCGGAGCGACATTCTCCTGAGGCTTTTGCGAGGTAGGCAATGTCGCGGTTGAACCAGGAAAACGGTTCGCAGACGGAATTAGGGACCTGCATTTGATGACCTCCAGGAAGTCCAGTTTTACATATGAAGAGATTTTGACCTGCTCGCATGGGCAGATGTTCGGCCCCGGCAATGCACAATTGCCGCTGCCGCCGATGCTCATGCTGCACCGGATCACGGAAATCTCGGAAACCGGCGGCCCGCACGACAAGGGCTTCGCGCGCGCCGAATTCGACATCACGCCGGACCTCTGGTTCTTCCCCTGCCATTTTGAAGGCGATCCGGTCATGCCGGGCTGCCTCGGTCTCGATGCGCTGTGGCAGCTCACCGGCTTCTATCTCGGCTGGCTGGGCGAGCCCGGCAAGGGCCGCGCGCTTTCGACGGGCGAGGTGAAGTTCACCGGCCAGATCACGCCGGAAACGAAGCTTGTCGAATTCGGCATCGACTTCAAGCGCGTCATGCGCGGCCGGCTCGTGCTGGGCACGGCCGATGGCTGGGTCAAGGCCGACGGCGTCGAGGTCTTCAAGGCCACCGACTTGCGCGTCGGGCTTTTCAAGGAAAAGGCAGCCTGAGCTATCCTCGGGTGCTGAATTGAGCCGCATTTCAGCGGCAGTCAATCTCGCGTGCGGCGATGCGTCGTGCGGAAGACACGAGGGAGGAAAGGCCTAAGACACGGCCTTTCACGCTTCCGGTTAGAAAAAGGTAGGATACATGAGACGGGTCGTCATCACGGGTCTCGGAATTGTTTCGTCGATCGGCAACAATGCTGACGAAGTCACGCAGTCGCTTAAAGATGCCCGCTCCGGCATCAGCGCATCGCCGGACTTCGCCGAACACGGTTTCCGCTGCCAGGTCTGGGGTCGCCCGACGCTGGGCGCCGAACAACTCGCCGAGATGGTCGATCGTCGCGCCATGCGCTTCCTTTCTCAGGGCGGAGCGTGGAACCATGTCGCCATGAAGCAGGCGATCGCCGATGCGGGCCTCGCCGAAGGTGATTATGCCGAAAACGAGCGCGTTGGCATCATCATGGGCTCCGGCGGCCCCTCCACCCGTCAGGTCGTGGAAGCCGCCGACATCACACGCGCCAACAAGAGCCCGAAGCGCATCGGCCCGTTTGCCGTGCCGAAGGCCATGTCATCGACCGCATCCGCCACGCTTGCCACCTGGTTCAAGCTCCATGGCGTCAACTATTCGATCTCGTCCGCCTGCTCGACCTCGGCACATTGCATCGGCAATGCCGCTGAAATGATCCAGTGGGGCAAGCAGGACATGATGTTCGCCGGCGGCCATGAAGACCTCGACTGGACCATGTCGAACCTCTTCGACGCCATGGGTGCCATGTCCTCGAAGTATAACGACACGCCCGCGACCGCCTCCCGCGCCTATGACGCGTCGCGTGACGGCTTCGTCATCGCCGGCGGTGCCGGCGTTCTGGTTCTGGAAGAGCTGGAACATGCCAAGGCCCGCGGCGCGAAGATCTATGCTGAAATCACCGGCTATGGCGCGACCTCGGACGGCTACGACATGGTGGCCCCCTCGGGCGAAGGCGCGATCCGCTGCATGCGCCAGGCGCTGAAGACGGTCCAGGGCGAGGTCGATTACATCAACACGCACGGCACCTCGACGCCGGTGGGCGACAGCAAGGAAATCGGCGCGATCCGCGAAGTCTTCGGCGACAAGATCCCGCATATCCAGTCGACCAAGTCGCTGACCGGCCATTCGCTGGGTGCAGCCGGCGTGCAGGAATCCATCTACGGCCTCCTGATGATGCAGAACCGTTTCATCGGCGAAAGCGCCCACATTACCGAACTCGACCCGGAATTCGACGGCGTGCCGATCGTGCGCAAGCGCATTGATGACGCCAAGATCGACACCGTTCTCTCGAACTCCTTCGGCTTCGGCGGCACCAACGCCACGCTGGTCTTCCAGCGCTATAACGGGTAATCGTCCATGACGGGTTTCATGCAGGGTAAGCGCGGCCTCATCATGGGGGTCGCCAACAATCATTCCATCGCCTGGGGGATTTCCAAGGCGCTTCACGCACAGGGCGCCGAGCTTGCCTTCACATTTCAGGGCGAGGCCCTTGGCAAGCGCGTCAAGCCTCTGGCAGCCGAAGTCAATTCCGACATCGTGCTTCCCTGCGACGTGGAGGACATCGCCTCCGTCGACGCCGTGTTTGCAGCGCTCAAGGAGCGCTGGGGCACGATCGATTTCGTTGTCCACGCCATCGGCTTCTCCGACAAGAACGAGCTGAAGGGCCTCTATGCCGACACGACGCGCGAGAACTTCGTGCGGACCATGGTCATCTCCTGCTTCTCCTTCACGGAAGTCGCCAAGCGCGCGGCCGCGATGATGAACCCGGGCGGCTCGATCCTGACGCTGACCTATAACGGCTCGCAGCGCGTGATCCCGAACTACAACGTGATGGGTGTTGCCAAGGCGGCTCTCGAAGCCTCCATGCGTTATCTGGCGGCCGATTACGGCCCGCGCGACATCCGCGTCAACGCGATCTCCGCAGGCCCTGTCCGCACGCTGGCCGGTGCCGGCATTTCCGACGCCCGCGCCATGTATTCCTGGAACCAGAAGAATGCTCCGCTGCGCCGCACGGCCTCCATCGAGGACATTGGCGGCTCGGCGCTCTACCTGTTGAGCGACCTCTCGCGTGGCGTCACGGGCGAAGTGCACTATGTCGATGCCGGCTACAACATCACGTCCATGCCGGTGCTCGACCAGCTGATGAAGTCCGACCAGGACTGAGCGCCTAAACACATTGCTGAAAATGACAAGGCCCGGTCGTTGGGAGCGACCGGGCCTTTTCCGTGGGATGGGTCCGCCTTCGGCGCGATGGCAATCAGGTCAACACCCCAAAGGCATCAGGACCGACAGCAATACGCAGAAACTTCAAGCGCCGTTTTTCATCCCCGGATCAATCGTTGCAGTCGATCAGCTTCATCGTGGCTGCGCGGCAAAGCGCGTGCATCCGGTTTTCAGCGCCCAGCTTGCGCTCGGCGCAGAACAGCAGCGTCTCGACCTCATGCGTCGCCATCGCCAGCTTGCGGGCGATCGACTCCACGCCGTGTCCCGACGCAGTCAATGCCAGACATTTCAGTTCCGAGCGGGTCAAGGTTTCGACAAGCGAAACGCTCTCGCCAACCACACGCGAGGGAATGGCCACGATAGTCTCCAAAAGACGGTGTCAAAGCGCTTTAAATGGCGCGAAAAAATTATGCGCTCGATCCGGAAAGGATCCGCGCATCTCATGAGCGGATATATAAACCGGATTTATCAATCTGTCTTTGACAGACCATGCCAATCGCTTGACACTGGAACACAATCTTATGAACGGGAAAGGCTGTCTTTGACCTTTGTCAAATTTTGCGCCCGACTGAGGCTGCGATATTCTCGCGGGGTAATTCCGAACCAACGATGGAAAGACCGGGTGAAGACGCTCGGAGCGGAATAACCGAGCCTGTAGGACACTTCCGTGGCGCTGAGCGCGGTCTGAGCCATGAGCTGCTCCGCCAGCCGCCGCCGCAAGCCGTCGCGCAGTTCGTTGAGTGTCGTATCGAGTTCGGACA
>DATMTA010000196.1:0-70250 GCA_035565055.1 Ensifer sp. | reverse complement strand
GGGGCCGCGTCTGGCCCGCGCGCGCGCGCTGGGCGCGACCGAAACGGTCAACAGTGCTACGGAAAGCCTGCCGTCGGCGGCGGCGGGCGTCGACATCGCCTTCGAGGCAGTCGGGCTACAGGCGGCCCTGGATGATGCCATCGGCGCGGTGCGCAAAGGCGGTAAGGTCGTGCTTGTCGGTCTGTTCGGCGCACCCGCGCGGTTCGATGCGTTCGATATTGTCAATCGCGAGGTGGAGGTCATCCCCTCCTGCGGCTACCGGCACGTCTACCCCGATCTCATCGGCATGGTGGCGGCAGGCATTGTCGATCCGTCGCTGATCGTCACCCGCGAAATCCGCCTGGAGGACGCCGTCACGGCGGGCTTCGAAAGCCTTGCCAAACCCAATGACGACGTCAAGGTGCTGATTGCGCCATGACCCTTTGCGTCGCGACCGGAGATGGAGGCTGCGACGCGATTTGACGAAACGCACCTGTTGGGCCAAGATCAAGACTGTTCCGCCTCAGATGGAGCGAGGGTTGGAGCAGGGAGGATAATGTGAAGCAGGCGGACGTGTTCGCCGCCCGTGCATCGTCGATTTCGCCGGTTGCGACTATCGATACGCGCGGGGTGCCGGCGCATGAAAGAATAGACTACTGGGAGGAACATTGCGCGGAGAAGGTCGTGGGCCTCCGATGTTCCTGCCTGTCTGAAACCGGGCTGGAAGCGCGCTACCGCTATTTCGACTTCGGTCGCATCAAGATGATCGACATTGCCGGCGGCGAACATTTCGTCGAGCGGACGCCGCATCTGTTGCGCCGCTGGGAAAAGGACAGTGCCTTCCTCACCGTCATCTTGGAAGGTCAGGTCTTTGTCAACCGCTCTGGCCAATGCGTGATCGCGCAGGCCGGCGACGTTGTTCTCTACGATACCAACCGGGCCTACATGCACGGCTTCCCCTCACTGGCGCGGCAGGTGATTTTCGAGATACCCGGCGAGGATGTGCGGGAACGCTTCGGCGACTGGACGCTCGGCGAATTGCTGCATTTCGGCGGGTCGAGCAATCCCTCGCGTATTGTCCCGGCTGCGCTGCGCGATGTACTGCGCACCGCGGAAACCGCGCCGTGGAGCGAGGGCAAGGCCGGCTCGATGCTGGAGGGCAAGGTCTGGGAGGTCATGGAGACCGCCTATTCGCTGGTCAAGGGCGGTTCGCGCTCGGCTTATCACGCGCAATTGCTGCAGCGGGTGCGCAAACATGTGATGGACAATCTCGGCGATCCCGATCTGAGCCCCGCCTCCGTGGCTGAGGCCATGGGCATCGGACTTCGGCAGATCAATCGTTTGTTCGAGGCCGAGCCTTTGCCCTTGATGGCCTTCATCCAGGAAAAACGCCTGGAAGGCGCGCGCGCGGATCTACTCCGGCAGGGAGTCTGCCGACCCAACATATCGGAAATCTGCTACAAATGGGGCTTCAAGAGCCTTGCGCATTTCTCCCGCAAGTTCAGCGAACGCTTCGGCGTCAGCCCGTCGCACTGTCGGTGAACGATTTCGGAGGGCGCCGCCAGCCATTTCGATGCAACACTACTTCCTAAGAAACACATTCTCGAGCCGTGCTGGGCGCCAGCTCTTAGTCCAACGATCGGGTGCGGCGCTGACGGTTCGCTATGACAAGACCGCGACGACGCTAATAGTAAGCATTTGCATCTAGATCCCAATCTATCATCCCAAACCGTAGGGAGTTTTAGAACAATGTCGCGATCTTCCTCGCCGTCGTCGTCAACGCCTGCTGCTTACCGAGGTGCCCAGCCAACTGCCGGTACGAACGTCGCTGAGACAGGGTCACTCCTCCCGATCGTGGTCGTGGCAAACCGCGACTTTTGGTCAAAGTCGCTAGAAATACCAGCGGGGTAGAATTTATTCCCGAGTGTGACGTAACGGTGACTAATTTCAGCAACGATCGCACTCAGCAGATGAACCGAGAATTTGAGGGTCTATCTTCCGTAGAAACGCCCATAGGAACGATCGCCCCACAGAAACGTCATCACGCCTTCCGCATCTTTGGCCTCAATGACGGAGCCCACAAGCAAGATGTGATCGCCGACGTCTATGGCCGCAGCAAGCTCGCAGTCGAGTGCAACGGAGGCGTGTTCCAAGCGGCGGTTTCCGGACGGCCATCTGCGCCAGGCTGCAACGCTGAACCGATCATTATTGCCCTGTTTGCCGGCGAATGCGTCCGCCACATGGTCCTGATCAGATGACAGGAAGGAAATCGAAAAGGACCTGGCCGCGCGCGCAAAGTCGACGAGCCGGCTATGCGCGTCGATGGAGACAATGAGCCTGGGCGGGAAACTGCTCAGCGGCAGGAACGAGGTCACGGTCCGGCCCAACTCCTCGCGGCCGTTAACGGCGGTGACGACGGCAACTGAGAATCCAAGACGGCGCCATCGAATCCTTGAACTCACGTTCATTGATCATCATGCCGGACGGCAAGGCAAGCGGCACATCGAAAGAAACAGCCTGGGGGAAGAGATGCGATAATATGTGTGTCATCTGCAGTCGGACCTAGCTGTCCGCTCCCGGATTTTTGGAGAAAATGGCGAGTTTGGCCTCGACGCCGTTCATCGCGTCGGCGTCGCTCGGCGCCGGCTTCCGTTCATGGATGCGCGGCCATAGGCGGGAATAATGGCGATTGAGATCCAGCCATGCCTCAAGGCCCGGCTTGATATCGGGCTGGATCGCATCGGCGGGACATTCCGGTTCGCAAATTCCGCAGTCGATGCACTGGTCCGGATGGATGACCAGCATGTTTTCGCCCTCGTAGAAGCATTCGACCGGGCAGACTTCGACACAGTCCATATATTTGCAGGCGATGCAGTTTTCGGTAACGACATATGTCATGATCGACTTTCGATGGTGGAAGAGCGACCGCCGGCCGGCAGGTCGCTCCGTCCCTGCACCTCCTCGGCAGAGACGGAGCGTTTCGACAGGTTTGCCGGGCTGCGACAGACGGTTCAGCCGTCGCGTGCCTGCACGGCGTTCCAGTCGATGAGCCGGTCCAAAAAATTCTCCAGATACGCCTGCCTGCGATTGCGGAAGTCGATATAGTAGCTGTGTTCCCAGACGTCGCAGCCCAACAGTGCCTTCTGCTTGAAGCACAAGGGATTGATGCCGTTGGCAGTCTTCGTCACGCTGAGGGCGCCGTCCTCTCCTCGCGCGAGCCAGACCCAGCCCGAGCCGAACTGGGAAAGACCGGTCGAGACGAACTCGTTTCTGAAATTGTCGAACGAGCCGAAGGACTGCGTGATCGCACGTCCGAGCCCATCGGGCAGTTCGCTGCCGCCGGGGCCCATGATCTGCCAGAACAGCATGTGGTTCCAATGCTGCGAGAGATTGTTGAAAAGCCCCGACTGACTTTCGGCGCCAGCCACGTAGGTGCCGACCACGGCGTCTTCGAGGCTTGCCTTTTCCCAGGGCGTGCCTGCGGCAGCCTTTTTGGCGTTGTCGACATAGGCCTTATGATGAAGATCGTGGTGATATTTCAGGGTTTCCTCGGACATACCGAGGGGCGCCAGGGCATCGTGGGCGTAGGGAAGGTTGGGCAGCTCGAAAGACATAGAAAATTCCTTTGTCACTGTTCATGGGAGCCAAAACGGGGCCTTGCCGGAACAAGGTGACTCCCCTATAAAACCTCAAGTATAGTTGAGGTCAAGAGGTCCCGATGACGGAGCGGCTGGAAAATGAATTGTCGGTCGGCGAGTTCGCGCGCCGCGCGGGAATTCCGGTATCGACATTGCATTTTTATGAGGAAAAGGGCTTGATCAGCGCACGGCGAACGCGCGGCAACCAGCGCCGCTATCCGCGAAACCTGTTGCGGCGTGTCGCTATTATCCGGATTGCCCAGCGTGCGGGCATCTCTCTGGCCGAAATCAAGCACGCGCTCTCCGGCCTCCCGACGGAAGGCGTTCCCAACGCCCACGACTGGAAGGCCTTGTCCTCGAACTGGAAGGAAAGCCTCGACATGAGAATTTTGGCTCTGACGCAGCTGCGCGACGAGATCGCAGGCTGCATCGGCTGCCTCTCCTTACGCGAATGTCCACTGCGAAACCCGAGCGATGCGTTGGGTAAAACGGAGGCAGGTCCGGTTCTATTGCAGCAGGGAGCCTGAGGACCACAGCGACACAAATGGAACATATTGACCGCGCTGAGTGTGGGTGTTTTCTTATCCCTAACAATCTCCTTCAACGTATTCGGTCTAACCGTCATAGTGCGGCAGAGATGAGTAGCCGCACATTCAGAACCACGATTGAGTGAGAGTCTGAACGGTCCAACCGGTGGAAGTTCCAAAGAATAAGACGTCATCTTCGCGCAATTGTGTAAGGCAAGGGCATTGCTGAATGAATCACTCTATGAATGGATTTCAGTCTTTGATACACTGTTTTAAGTTAGTTTGCCGATCCCCACGGATTTCGTACGTGCGCAGGTCAGCATTCGATTGAGGACTTCGCGGCCGAGGGCGACTTCCGTCTGCTGTGCGGCGAGTGAGGGTGCCCGCAACCGCCGTCGGATGATCGGCTAATGTCGACCGATCGCGATTTCGGCCAGGGGTCGTTTGCCTTAGCCGGTCGCGGTCTGCCACTTCATCCGGTTGTAAGCGTTGATCGTCACAATATGTTGGTTTCGCTGATTGGTGGGATCGTCGTGCTGATGTTCTACCGCATTGACACGCGGCGGGACAACCACCGCAACATCGGCGGTGTGCTTGGTGACGGCATCGTAGATCGGCTCACCGTCATAAGCTCCGTCGACTGTGAACTGCGCGATCGGTATGCCAATCTGATCGAGTTGTGGCTCCACCTGCGAGGCCTCGCCGGCATCCTGCTCCGTCATGACATGAGTGATTATATCGCCGCTGTCAGCATCCAGCGCCAGATATTGTGGCGGAAACCAGTTGTCGGGCTAGCCCAGCACCTACGAACCTGCGTTTAATGACACCTGCACCAGGGCTAAGCATCTTGGCACAGCCGATTATTGAAAATATACTCACTGTTCCATAAATATGCTTATGGAACTTAAACGTCATCAATGGGGCGATATGTGTGCGACCAGATATGGACGCGCGGGCGTCCTCCTTCACGATGTCCGTTAGTCCCTTCGGACGATGCTGCCTGATCGGGAGGCACAGAAGATCAAGTCGTCAAGGTTCCGCGAAATTGACTGGGAGTCATCGGTCAGGAGGATCGAAACGGCATGCGTGGGAGCGCATCCGGAGCGGAGTGGGAGGAAAACATGAAGACGAAAATGACGATAGCGTTCGCGCTATTGCTGACGGCAACCTGTGCCTATGCGCAGGATGGCGCCGTCAAGATTGGCGTTCTCAATGACCAAAGCTCGTCTTTCTCTGCCCTTGGCGGCACGGAAGTCGTGCGCGCGGTCGAGCTTGCAATCAAGGACCATGGCGGCAAGGCTTTGGGAAAGCCGATCGAACTGGTCTCTGCCGACCATCAGAACAAGCCGGAAGTGGGGCTCGCGATAGCACGCGAATGGCTGCAGAAAAACAATGTCGACGTGATCGCCGACATGGCGAACTCGGCGATTTCCCTCGGCGTCAATTCGCTCATCGGCGAGACCGGCAAGATCGGCCTTTTCGTCTCGCCGCTCACCGACAAGCCGGTGGAAGCCGACTGCAACGGCCATGTCATGGCCTGGGCCTATAGCCCCTATTCCTATCTAACCAGTCCGGTCAACGGCATGCTGGCGGAGGGTGTGAAGACCTTCTTCATCCTGTCGCCCGACTATGAAGCCGGCAAGGTTCAGGAGGCAACCGAGATCAAGGCCATCGAAGCCGGCGGCGCCAAGGTGGCCGGCACAGTGCGCGCGCCGCTCGGGACCACGGATTTCTCTTCGTTCCTTTTGCAGGCGCAGGCCTCGGGGGCTCAGGCCCTCATCCTCAATGTCAGCGGTCCCGACCTCGTCAATGCGGTCAAGCAGGTGCGTGAATTCGGCATTATGGCGCAAGGCATGAAGGTCTCGACCCCGGCCCTGCATCAATCCGACGCCCGCGCGATCGGCGTCGAGGCGCTGCAAGGCGTGCGCTTTTCGGCACCCTGGGCCTGGAACGAGGACGAGGCATCGCAAGCTTTCGGCGAGAGGATGCGGGCGATTACGGGTCATGCGCCGGGCTGGGTCGCTGCCGGAACCTATTCCGCCGTGTCGAACTACCTGAATGCGGTGGACAAGGCGGGTACGGACGACGCCGCGGCCGTGCTCAAGGTCATGCACGAGATGAAGATCGAAGACTTCTTCATTCACAATTCGAAGATGTTCCCGAACGGCCGGCTGATCCACGACTTCTATCTCTTCGAGGTCAAGAAGCCGTCCGAGGTGACGAAGGAAGACTACTTCAAGAAGATCGGCACCGTACCGGCCGACAAGGCCTTCCTGCCCTACTCCGAGTCCGCCTGCAAAATCGGCAAGTGAACGAACCTCCGTTCGTCTCACCGAGAACAGGTGTTCTGGCGGGCTTCAGCCCGCCAGTCTTGCCATGAACCATCCAGCAACACCCCGTTGCCGGATCAGGATGCAGGAGAGGCAACGCGTGCCCGGCTACATGATCTTCGAGATCGAAATCACCGACCCGGCCGCCTGGGAGGAATACCGGCGGATTGCGGGGCCTATCATGGCGAAATCCGGAGGACGGTTTCTGGCAAACAGCGCCGACGCGGTCCCCCTCGAAGGCGGGTGGAAACCACAGATCATTTCCATCGTGGAATTTCCATCCCATGAGGAGGCAAGCGCGTTTTACAGGTCCGAGGCCTACCAGAAAACAATCCCCCTGCGTCAACGCGCCTCGCGGGGACGGGGCATTCTGGTCGGAGGCCTCATGCCGGAAGGAACGACAACATGAATGCCCTTCCCCAAAGCGACTATATCATCGAGGCAAGCGGCCTCAACAAGAGCTTCTTCGGCTTTTCGGCCGTCAGCGACGTAGACCTGAAGATCAGACGCCATTCCATCCATGCGCTGATCGGCCCGAACGGCGCCGGCAAGACGACGACTTTCAATCTCATCACCAAGTTCCTTGCGCCATCATCGGGGACCATCCTGTTCAATGGCGAAGACATTACCAGGCTGAGGCCTGAGCAGGTCGCGCGGCGCGGCGTCGTTCGTTCTTTCCAGATCTCTGCGGTCTACCCTCGGATGACCGTGCGGGAAAACATCCGTATCGCGCTTCAGCGGCCGCTGGGGGTCGCCTACCGGTTCTGGCGCAGCGACAAGACACTGCGCGTTCTGGACAACCGGGTCGATGAACTGCTGGATGAAGTAGGCCTGCTTTCCTATGCGGAAGAGCCCGCCACGCTTCTGTCCTACGGCCGCAAGCGTTCGCTGGAGATCGCGACCACGCTCGCACTCGATCCCGAAATGCTGCTGCTCGACGAACCGACTTCGGGGCTCGGCCAGGAAGATGTCGAGCGCGTGGCAGCGCTCATCCGCAAGGTCTCCGCGAACCGCACGATCCTGATGGTGGAACACAATCTCTCCGTGGTCGCCTCACTTTCCGACACGATCACGGTGCTGGCCGCGGGGCGGGTCCTGGCGGAAGGCAATTACGAAACCGTGTCCACCGATCAACGGGTGATCGATGCTTACATTGGAGGGACGGATGACTGAGACCGCGACGACGCCCCTGCTCGAAATCCGGGATCTGGAAGGCTGGTATGGGGAAAGCAAGGCCCTGCACGGCGTCAGTCTCAACCTCCGGAAGGGGGAGCTGCTCACGCTCATCGGGCGCAACGGAGCCGGCAAGACCTCGACTCTGCGCGCGGTCATGGGTCTAATGCGCAAGCGCCGCGGCGGCATTTTCTATGCGGGCCGCGATCTGTCGCGGACGCCACCGGAAATCGCGGCCCGCGCGGGGCTCGCCTATTGCCCGGAAGAGCGAGGCATTTTCGGCAGCCTGACGGTGGCCGAAAATCTCGCATTGCCACCGATCATCGCCGCCGGCGGAATGACGGACGCAGAACTGTTCGAGCTCTTTCCCAATCTGAAAGCCCGGCTGCGCAGCCCCGGAACAAAGCTTTCCGGCGGCGAGCAACAGATGCTGGCGATCGCCCGGATCCTGAGGACCGGGGCGACCACGCTTCTTCTGGATGAACCCACGGAGGGCCTGGCGCCCGTCATCGTCAAGCAGATCGGCGCGGTGATATCCGCGCTGAAATCCCGTGGCTACACGATCCTGCTCGTCGAGCAGAATTTCCGCTTTGCCGCGAAGATCGCCGACCGTTTCTGCGTCGTCGAACACGGCCGCGTCGTCGAGAGCATCGACCGTGGCGACATTGCCGCCAACGAGCGGAAAATCCAGTCTTATCTTGGAGTCTAGACGATGGTTTCGATCTTCGGCGTCCCATCGGTCCTGTTGTATGGCCAGCTTCTCGTCGGTCTCATCAACGGCTCCTTCTATGCGATGATGAGCCTCGGCGTCGCCATCATTTTCGGCATGCTCAGGATCGGGAATTTCGTGCATGGCGCACAATACATGCTGGGCGCATTTGGTGCGTGGTATCTGCTGCACCTGCCCGAGATCTTTCCCGGCCTCGGCCTTCCATCCCTGAACTACTGGTGGGCGCTGATCCTGGTGCCGCTGCTGGTCGGGCTCATCGGCGCGCTCATGGAGCGCATCTTCATTCGCAGGGTCTACGATCTCGATCACGCCTATGGCCTTCTGCTGACCGTCGGTCTCGCCATGCTGATCGAGGGGCTCTTCAACGTCCGCTATGGTTCCGCAGGGCAGCAATATGATGTGCCGCAGTCGCTGCAGGGCGCGATCAATCTCGGCTTCATGTATCTGCCGGTCTATCGCGGCTGGGTAATCGTCATGGCTCTCGTGACGTGCGTTGCCACCTGGTATCTGATCGAACGCACCAAGCTCGGCTCCTATCTGCGCGCCGCGACGGAAAACCCGGATCTTCTGCGCGCCTTCGGCATCAATGTGCCGCGCATGCTGATGCTCACCTATGCTTTCGGTGTCGGGCTGGCAGGCCTTGCCGGGGTCATGGCGGCACCGATCTATCAGGTCGGCCCGCAAATGGGTCAGTCTATCGTCATCACCACCTTCGCAGTCGTCGTCATTGGCGGCATGGGGTCGATATTCGGCGCCATCGTCAGCGGCCTGATGATGGGGATCATCGAAGGTCTCACGAAGGTCTTCTATCCGCAGGCGTCGAGCACCATCATCTTCGTCATCATGGCCATCGTGCTGGTTCTGCGCCCGGCCGGTCTCTTCGGCCGTGATACGCAGGCGCATTCGATCGCCGATGTTTCCTCCGGCCGTGCTGACAGCATCCTCGAGAACGGCCGATTATGGTTCGTGCTCCTGCTGGGCATCGGCCTTGCCCTGCCGTTCCTGATGTTTCCGATCCTCGCCATGAAGATCCTGATCATGGCGATCTTCGCCATGGGCTATAACATCATCTTCGGCTACGGTGGGCTGCTGGCGTTCGGGCACGCCGCCTTTTTCGGCACGGCCTCCTACATCGCGGCGCATATGGCCGCCGTCTGGGGTGTTCCGCCCGAGTTCTGCCTACTGGCTGGTGTTGCCGGATCGAGTGTGCTAGGCCTGCTCTTCGGCTGGCTGGCGATCCGCCGGCAGGGGCTCTATTTCGCGATGATCACGCTGGCGCTGGCGCAGATCGTCTATTTCTACGCCGTGCAGGCCAGTTGGACGCACGGCGAGGACGGCATTCAATCGGTTCCCCGCGGCGTGTTCCTCGGCCTTGTCGATCTTTCGCGTCCGCTCGGCATGTATTTTACCATCCTCGCCTTCTTCCTTGCGGCATTCGTCTTCGTCTACCGGGTGGTTCATTCTCCTTTCGGACAGACGCTGAAATCGATCCGCGAGAGCGAGCAGCGGTCCGTGTCTCTGGGTTATTCAGTCAATAATTTCAAGCTAATAGCCTTCGTTCTCTCGGCCGCACTTGCCGGTCTGGCCGGAGGTCTGAATGCCATCGTGTTCCAGATCGCCTCCCTCTCCGACGTCTATTTCATGAATTCGGCCAATGCGCTGCTGATGACACTCATCGGCGGCGTGGGAACCTTGCTCGGCCCGATCGTCGGCGCAGCGGTGCTCGTGACACTTGAAACACGGCTTGCGACCTTCGGCTCCTGGGTCGTGGTCATGCAGGGATTGATCTTCGTTCTCTGCGTCCTCTTTCTGCGCAAGGGCATCATCGGAACCCTCCAGGAATACGCATCGAACCGAAGGATCAGGCGCAATCTCGAGGCACAGGCCGCCACGCAGACGCCCGGCAAGCCGGCGGAGGTCGCGCCATGACAAAGCCGCTCGCAATTCTCATCGGCATGGGACCCGGCCTCGGTCAGGCGCTCGTGCGCAAATTCGCGTCGAACGGCTTTGCGGTCGCCTTCACGGGGCGACGCAGGGACGCGATCGAGAAGCATGAACATGGCTTGCGCAATATGGGCCTTGAGGTGTCGGGTTTTGCCGGCGACGCGGGCGATCCCGGCTCCATGGATGAAATCCATCGCCAGATCGCTGACCGGTATGGCGATGCGGACGTCCTTCTCTACAATGCCGCCATCATCGAGCCCGCCCGCTTCGTGACGGCTTCAGGCCTTGCCGAGGCCAGATACGGCACGGCCGAAGGTTGGGCTGCGCATGGCAAGCCCGCCGATTTCGACTATGTGGTGAACGCCTTCAAGACCAATGTTGCCGGCGCCCATCATGCGGCGCTCAAGGTCGTCCCCCCGATGATCGAGCGCGGGAGGGGAACGATCCTGTTGACCGGTGGCGTTCTCGCCTTCGGTCCCTGGATCGAATGGGGGGTCACCTCGCTCGGCAAGGCGGCGCTGCGCAGTCTTGGCCACTCGCTGCACAAGGAACTGGTTGGCCACGGCATTCAGGTCACCACAGTTGCCATTCACGGCACCATGCAGGCCGGCACGCCCTATGACCACAACCTCGTCGCACAGGCCTATCTTGATCTTCATCATCGCCCTCGCTCCGCATGGGATCCGGACTATCATTTCAATGCCGAGGAAGAGATTGCGAGCGACCCCGATGCCTGATCGGGAAATCAGCCTCTGAATTTGTCGAGCGAGCCGGCCTTCAGCGCGGCGACCAGTTCACGCTTGCGGATCTTCGCGGCCTCAATGGGCATCTGCTCGATGAATTCGAACCGCCGGGGAACCTTGTAGGCGGCCAGATGCTCCCGGCAATAGGCGGCAAGCTCGTCTGTCGTCGTCGTGCTCGCCTCCGCCGGAACGATGACGGCGACAGGAACTTCGCCCTTTGCCTCATCCGGGACACCGACCACCGCGCACATCGCGATACCGGCATGCTTGTACAGCAGCGTCTCGATTTCCAACGGATAGATATTGTGTCCGCCCGCGATGATGACATCCTTCTTGCGGTCAACGATGAAGACGTAGCCGTCCTCATCGACATAGCCGAGATCGCCCGACCGCCAGCCATCGGGGCCGAAGGCCTCTGCAGTGGCCTCTTCGTCCTCCCAGTAGCCCGCCGCAACGCAATCGCCGCCGATGATGATCTCACCGATCTCACCGGTTTGCACTTCATGACCATCGTCATCGACGATGGTCACCCGCGAACTGCCGACCGGCAGGCCTGCGGCGCCGCGCTTGCGAACACCAAGAGTCGGTTCCATGACGTTCTGGCCGCAGGTCTCGGTCGCACCATAGACCTGCGTGACGCGTACGCCGCTCAGGCTCTCGAAGCGTTCTATGACCGGTTGCGGAACCGGCGATCCGCCGGTGGTGCAGACCCGAAGTGAGGTCAGGTCGTGAATCTTCGGGTCGATCTCGTTGGCGATATAGACATACATGGTCGGAGTACCGCCGAAATAGGTCGCCCTGTATTTCGCGATATCGGCAAGGACACGCTCCGTGTTCCAGCGCTCATGCAGGACAATCGTGCCGCCGCCATAGAGACACAGGTTCAGCGTTACATTGAGCCCGAAGTTGGTGAAGAGCGGAACGGCGCAAACATAGACCTCGCGACCGAAACGGTTGCGGTGGGACACCATCATGTCGCGCAGCGTGGAGGCTATGCTGAAATGCGTCTGAGCGATGCCCTTTGATTTGCCGGTGGTGCCGGAGGAGAAGAACAGGCAGGCGATGTCGCGAGGGTCGCAGACATGATCGTCGAATGTCCCCGGCTGCGCATGCATGAGAGATATCAGGTCCTCCGCCCCTCCCCCGCCCTGAACGAGGCAATGGGCGAGACCGGGAAACTCACTTCGGATCTGCTCGAAATACGGCCAGGTCTCGTTGTCGGCGATGAGTGCCCTGAAATCGGCCTTCGCAACGATGCTCCGCAACTCTTCATGGCGCAACATGGCGCTGACCGGCGCAGGCACCGCACCCAGCCTCTGGCAGGCCCAGAAAGCGATCGCCATCATCGGCGTGCTGGGAAGATAAAGCGCCACCCGGTCGCCGGGCGTTACCCCGCGCGCCTTCAGCACATGTGCCAGCTGCGCGGTGCGCGCCGAGAATTGCCCATAGGTCAGCGTTTTACTATCCGCGACGATGAAGGGGCGATCGGGCAGCAGCCGGCTGTTTCGAGCGAGAATCTGTGAAAGATATTCCATCGGCGTTTTCCCCCCGTTCGACCCGAAAAGCAGGGACGGGTCTCAGATCAGGCCTCAGCGAAACGCATGCCTCGCCCGCAAGCCTGTTGGCCGGAACCGATCATCCGGCACGCGGCCGCACATCGTCTGAACGGAGTAAAGCACAATGGCTTTCTAATCCATGCAGACGATGCGCCGAACCATGGCAGGGCGAAACTCCAGACTTTGATGGCGCATGCGGAACAGGGAAGAACACGTGAAGATACTCATTGTGGGCGGCACCGGAATGATCGGAGGCCATGCCGCCGAGATGCTGTCGCGACATGGCCACGATGTCGTGCTGGGCGCGCGCAAACCGCCGCGGCAGGACATGCCGCTTGCCCGGTTCCCTGTGCTGACCGGCGACTATGCGACGGGCGGTTTCACGCCGCGCGAACTTGAGGCCTTCGATGCGGTCGTCTTTGCTGCGGGCAACGATATCCGCCACATCCGGCACGAGGCGGACCGGCAAGAATTCTGGCGCGCAACGCAGATCGAGGGCGTTCCGAATTTTGTGCGTCGCGCCAGGCAGGCCGGTGTCCGCCGCGTCGTTCAGATCGGCAGCTATTATCACCAGGTGATGCCGCATCTGGCGGAGACCAATGATTATGTCCGCGCCCGCAAGCTGGCCGATGACGGCGCGCGCGCGGTGGCGGACAAGGATTTCAACGTTTCGACGCTCAACCCGCCGTCGATCGTCGGAGCCCTGCCCGGCGTGCCGGCCAAGCGTTATGAAACGCTTGTCGCATGGGCGCGCGGGGAGAGGCCGGACATTCCCGACTTCGCGCCTGCCGGTGGCACGAATTACATGTCGGTGCGCTCGCTCGGCGAGGCGATTGTGGGTGCCCTCGAAAACGCAGAATCCGGCAAGGCCTATTTGATCGGAGACCAGAACCTCCGCTTCAACGCGTTTTTCCAGATGATCTTCGATGCCGTGGGCTCTGCGCGGCGTATCGAGGAACGCGACGAGGAACACCCCCTGCTGCCGGATGCCTTCATCGTGCCGGGGCGCGGCAATGTGCTTGCCTACGAGCCCGACCCGGAAGAGACCGCACTTCTGAACTACACGCGCAACGATGTTGTCCGCGCGGTGAGCGAGGTTGTTGCCACGGTGGACATTTCACGATGACCTCCCGTGAGGACCTGCTGGCCGCCTTCGAATTGCGGCTCGTGGCCGATCGCTATGCCATGGCCGTCGATCGTGGCGATGGCAATCTGTTTGCCGATCAGTTTACCCCGGACGGCGAGCTTTCGGCCCCGCGGGGTCACTTCAAGGGGCGTGACCAGCTCATGACCGTGCCGATCATGATGAAAGGCCTCTATGATCGAACGCATCATGGCGTGACCGGCATGGTGCCCGAGTTTTCAGGCGAAGAGGCATCGGCTGAAACGTACACCTATGCACGGCACTATTACCGCGCGGCCGACGATGCCGAATACTGCTACGAGATGACGGTTCGCTATGACGACCTCTTCACGCGAACCGACGCAGGCTGGAAGCTTTCGCGCCGCAAGCTCGTGCTTATCGGTGATACCACGATCCGTACAGGGCGGCTGCATGCATCAGTCCAGGGAGGACGGCGGACATGAGCCTCGTCAACGAAAAATCGATCATCGGTCTGGAAGGGAAAGTCGCGCTGGTCACCGGCGGCGGCGGCGGGATTGGACTTGCGATCGCCGAGCTTTTTGCAAAGGCGGGCATGCGTCTCGCGGTCGCGGAGATCGATCCGGCTCGCACCGGCGAAGTGCGCTCAAGGTTGGCAGCGCTGGGATGTGATTGTCTCGTGGTGAAGGCGGACGTCCGCAACGCGGACGACGTAATCAGACTCATGGGCGAGGTAGAAGCCTCCTTCGGTTCTCTCGACGTCGTGGTCAACAATGTCGGCGACTACCTTGGCTTCAAGAACGAGTTCGTCGATTCCGACGAGAGCCAATGGGACGCGCTCTATGCCGTCAATCTCCTGCACATGTTCCATGTCACCAAGGCAGCCATTCCGCTGATCCGCAAAGGTGGCAAGGGCGGCAGTATCATCAATGTCTCGACGGTCGAGGCATTTCGGGGGATTCCGCTTACGGTCGTCTATTCGGCCTTCAAGGCGGCCATCACCGGCTTTACCCAGAGTCTCGCTGTGGAACTTGGTCAGCATGGCATTCGGGTCAACGCCATTGCCCCTGAAACGACGAATACGGCGCAGATCGTCGCCACCAGCCGCGTGCCGCCCGAGAACCGGCCCCACCTGGAACGCTGGTTTCCCATCGGACGTTTCGGCGAGGGGGCCGACAGCGCGGGCGCTGCCCTGTATCTCGCATCGGAGGTTCTATCCGGATGGGTGACAGGGCAAACGGTTGTCGTGGATGGCGGCGCGCTGACCGCAGGCGCATGGATGCGGATGATCGACGACACATGGACCCATCTGCCGGTGATCGCTTCAGATGGCTACACGCCGCGCAGATGAGGACCGGGAGGGCAAATTGACGGGCAGACTCAAGGACAAGGTCGCCTTCATCACCGGGGGCACCGGCGGTATCGGCGAAGTGGCATGCCGCCGCTTCGCCGCGGAGGGGGCGCTTGTCGCCATCGCCGGGCGGCGGGAAGCCGAGGGCGAACGGATCGCAAGCGACATTGCGGCGGCAGGCGGCAGGGCCATATTCGTAAAAACCGATGTCACCCAGGGAGAGAATGTAGAACGGGCGATGCGCCATGCCGTTGAGACCTTCGGTCGTCTAGACATCCTTTACAACAATGCCGGCGGGTCGTCGCCCAAGGACGGACCGGTCACCACCACGCCGGCCGAAGTCTTCTGGAAAACGCTCGAGCTCGACCTCTTCGGCACCTGGCTTTGTTGCCATCACGGCATTCCGCACCTCATCGCCAGTGGCGGCGGCTCTGTGATCAATACCTCGTCGATCATGGGCGCGATGGGTATCCCGAACCGCGACGCCTATTCCGCTTCAAAGGGCGCCGTCATTGCGCTGACACGCTCGATGGCCGTCGAATATGCCAGCCACGGAGTTCGCGTAAACGTCCTCGTCCCCGGTGCGATCGGAACCGAGCGCGTTCTTAAATTCTTCGAAAGCGAGCCGCATCTCGAGGCTCAGCGTAAGGCATATCTTCTCGGTCTCGGCGCGCCGGAGGACGTCGCCAATGCGGCGCTATTTCTGGCATCCGATGAATCGCGGCGCACCACGGGACAGCAATTGTGTATCGATAGCGGGATCCTGATTTCCTGACACAGCGCGGGCTCGAGGACATCACCTTATCGCCGCACGATCGTTCATTTGCGGCAGCCTCGTCTGCTCGGACGATGTGAAATTGTTGCAAACGCCTTTGATGTGTACAAACCTTGGGGAGGAGACCAGGCATGAACCGGATCAGACACACATTTCTCAATCACTGTGCAACTGTGGGCCTACTGGCAGCCGCCAGCTTGTCCACCGGCTTCGCTCCGGCGCAGGCTGCGGATGTTATCAAGATGGGTGGCATCATATCGCTGACCGGCGGCGGCGCCTCGATCGGCAAGGTTGCCGAACAGGCCTGGAAGATGGCCGTTGACGAGATCAACGCATCGGGCGGCATTCTCGGCAAGAAGGTCGAGCTTGTTTTGGCCGACACGACGACCGACCCCACCCATGCCGTCAACGAAGTGCGCCGCCTTATCGAAAACGAAAAGATCGAGTTGCTGGTCGGCCCGGCAACCAGCCAGGAAACCATTCCGATCACTGCCGTGACGACCGACAAGAAGATGGTCGTGCTTTCCACGGCAGCGTCGACGCAGCTTACGCCGCAATTCGCGCCTTACCACTTCTCGGACTCGGTGACCGGCCTGAACCAGATGAAGGCGAATATCGACTACGCGCTTGACGTCCTGAAGGTGAAGAAGCTCGGGCTGATTTCCGACAATGGCGGCATGTCCAAGGCAGCGGTTGCCGATATTATCGAGTACATGAAGTCGCGCAACGCCGCCCCGGTCGCCGTTCAGGAGTTTGCGTTCCGCACCGAAGACATGACGCCGCAGCTCTTTTCGCTGCGCAGCGCCGGCACCGAGGCGCTTCTGTTGATCAACTCGATCGGCGACGATGCACGCAAGCTGCTCGAAAACCGCGCCGATATCGGCTGGGACGTCCCGGTTCTCGCAAACCAGACGATGACCAATTACGCGGCCGGTAATGTCAAGATCGTGGGTGAGGATGCGTTCAAGGACGTTTACAGCACGCAGTTCGTGGGCATGACCTACTGCCCCGGCGACGCGGTCGGCTCTTCGGATTTCGCCAAGTTCGCCAAGCGCGCTCAGGCCCGAATTCCGGATCTGGAGCGGATGGGCGGCGCCCCTTCGCTCAATCCCTACTATATCCAGCCGCTGATCCTGGCCGCCGCCGCCAACGGAGCGGGTACGACCAACGGGGCCGCGGTTACCAAGTGGCTGGAAGCCAACGCCTCGTCAATCAAGGTGCAGATCGGCGGCCTGGAGGCCAGCGACAAGAGCCATTTCCTCCCCGCGGCATCTTCCATCAAGGTGGTGAAGAAGCCCTACAAGCTGCGTGAGGATGGTCTGGCTGAAAGGGCCGACTGCAAGTCGTAGCTTTTTTGTTCTTGCGCAAATCCGGACGAGAAACCGGTTTCCGCTTTCACTGAAAGTGCTCTGATTTCCCCGTCTTTGCTCGTCAAAAGACCCCTGGCCCCGCTTTCAAGCGGGGCCTTTTTTTGGGGCGATGCAAAGATGCCTGTACGAGAAAATGACGCATTGCACAAATATTCGACTCTCGACAAACTATTTGACGTTATGTTGAATTAATGACAACATGTAAAAATCCGGTGCGGAGGAGTTCCAAGTTCATTAGGAAGAATGGGCGCCGGAGCGCGACTAGCGTCGAACGGCAGGCGGGATTGGGAGGTCTCAGATGGCAGTGACTATCGAATCAATATCTGAATTTGCGCAGTTTTTCAGCGAGATCACGGCCAATATCGTGACTGCGCGGCCGGTCTCGCGTTCGCTGGAACTGATACGCCAGAGATTTCGCGCCGTGGCAGCGGTCCTCTCCATCGAAAACAGGCCCCGCACGGGAGAGACGAGTTATGTCTTCTTTGCAGATGCGAAGGCGGAACTCGGCCGCCACAGAATGCCGTCCGATCCGTTGAATTCACAGACGCTTGCGGACCTGATCAAGCGCAAAAATCATCTGAGTACGCATTTCGTCACCGAGCAGTCCAGCCGCTACACGCTGTGGATCTTCCGCGAGCAGAATGGCCCTGCATTCGACGCCGAAGACGACCGTATTGCCGAAGCGCTTGTCTGCCAGATCGCGCGCAGCATCGACATCACCTGGAGCACAGGCGTCAACGAAGTCGAACGCTCGCTCTACTCCGACGTCCTCGACAGCCTGAATATCGGCGTCATGATCCTTGACACGGCTGGCCGTGTCGTCCGTCTGTCGCCGATTGCCGAACGTTTCCTCAGCGAGCGCGAAGGGCTCTGCCTGCAGGGCAACAAATTGCGCGCTGTTTCCGCCAAAGAAGACAAGGCATTGCAGGAGTCGATCCGCGGTGCGCTGGGTGACAACGGTTCCCATGATCCGAAGCGCGTTCGCGGGCTCTCTCTCACGAAGCGTTCCGGTACGAAGAACCTCGGTGTCCTTGTGCGCCGGATCGATAATCAGGCGAAGGCGAGCACCGGCCAGACCGTCGCGGTCTATATCCGCGATTCCGATGTGACCCAGGAAGTGGAAGGCGATCTGGTTCGTCAGATCCTCGACCTGACGCCGGCGGAAGCTGCCGTCGCGCGCAGGCTGACCGAAGGTCTGTCGCTCGACGATGCTGCCTCCTCGCTTGCCATCAGCCGCAACACGGCGCGTGCGCATCTTCGTTCGATCTTCTCCAAGAGCGGGATTACGCGGCAGACCGAATTGGTGCGCCTCGTCCTCAACAGCGCCGCCATGCTGGGCGAGCGGACCAGACCTGCCGCCTGAGACCAGCGCGGCGGCGGCTCTGTGTTTCGCAATCTTACCGGCTCCGGCCGTTGAAAGACCTACCCCGCCATTCGATGGTATCGAAGGCGGGGTTCGTGTTTCAGAAGATCGTTGCATCGTTTGCTCGGCGGCAAACCGCGACGTGGATGTCTTTGCGAGCGAATGGCTCAGTCCAGCTTTTCCAGAAAGGCCTTGTCATAGCCGTTGGCCTCGGCCTCTCGGCCGGCTTTCAGCTTTTCGACCCATTGCGGATCGCCGATCAGGGCGCGGCCGACCGCCAGAATGTCAAAATCGCCACGGTGCAGGGCTTCGGTGACGACATCGAGCGAGGCGGATTTCGCTTCCTTCAGGCCAGGCCGGTCGAGGCCTGCGCCACCGACGGCAATCACAGGCAATCCCGTCAGCTTCTTTGTCCAGCCCGCCAGTGTCATCGGCCCCTCGGACGGAAACCCCGGCTCCCAGAGCCGTCGCGTCGAACAATGCAGAATCGAAACGCCGGCATCGGCGAGCGGTTGCAGGATCTCGGCCAGTTCCTGCGGCGTTTCGGCCAGCACTGCCTTGTAATCCTGCTGCTTCCATTGCGAATAGCGGAAGGCAATCGGGAAATCCGGCCCGACGCGGCTGCGAATGGCCGAGATGACCTCAACCGCAAACCGCGTGCGGTTTCGCCGATCGCCGCCGTAGCGGTCCGTCCGGCGATTGGTCACGCTCCAGAAAAATTCGTCGATGAGATAGCCGTGTGCGCCATGGATCTCGATCCCGTCGAAGCCGATGCGCTTTGCGGCCTCCGCGCCGTCCGCATAGGCCGAAATAACCTCCGCAATGTCCGTCTCGGTCATCGCTTTCGTCTGCTCGGGATGGGTGGTGAACGCATTGGTGTTTTGGGATGGTCCGAAACCGGGAACACCAGGAACCGGCATCATCGATGAATTGCGGAAGCTGCCCGTGTGCCAGAGCTGCGGAAACATGCAAGCGCCGGCCTCGCGCACGGCTTCAATCACGCCCTTCCAGCCATCAAGCGCCGGCCCGAAGAAATTCGGGACACCTTCGTAGCTCGGCGCGCTGGGGTGATCGATATAGGTCGCTTCGCTGATGATGAGCCCGACGCCGGCGCGGGCGCGGCGGCTGTAATAGTCCGCCACCGCCTGATGCGGAATGCCATCCGGGCAGAAATAGCGCGACATCGGCGCCATGGCGATCCGGTTTGAAAGTTTCAGCCCGCCGATCGCGATCGGATCGAAGAGATGCGAGATGGCCGAACGCTCAGCGGACGCGATTGCCATGAACCTGCTGCCCCCTGCGCATGGTTTCAATGAAGGTTTCAAGCGCGGCGGGCTCGGCAACCGGTCCCGCGTCAGGCACGCCCCGCGCCCAGAATTCACCCCAGGACGGGAAGAGATCGTGGAAGGACCCCTCATAGGGCTCCCTGCCCGGCCAGCGCATCTTGCGCGCGCCGATCGGCGGCTTGTTGAGATCGGTCGCATACCAGTAAAGCGGCTGGCGCCGCCGGAAATACCAGCGGCCCTCGATCCGTTCGTAGCGGTCATAATACATCATCTGCATGATGACCCATTCGGGACCGGTCTCGTGCTCGTTCTTGGAGTAGACGATGCCCACGGCATTGTTTGGATCGATGAATTCGATGATCGTGGTGCCGACGTGATGAGAGGTGCCGTCGAACTGCTTGCGCATCGTCTCGTCCAGCCACGCGCGAAGGTCTGCCCGTCCGCTCTTGCCGCCGCCCACCTTGACATCGGCCGGGAACAGACCCGCCATCGCATCCATGTCGCGCATGTCGAGCGCCAGGGAATATTTGGAAATCAGCTGGCGGATTTCGTCGCGCGATTCGAGCCGGTCGAGCCTGGCCAGAATGTCCTGTAGTGTGGGGTCGCTCATCACTCGTCCATCCCGTCAGAAATAATAGCGCCCCAGAATGTCCGCGACGCAGGCCGGCTTCTGCGACCCTTCGAGTTCGATCGTGATCCGCGCAGTCACCTGCACCGCGTTACTCGGCAGCGGCTCCGCCTTGATAAGCTCGCCACGCGCTCTCACCCGCGATCCTACCGGCACGGGTGCCGGAAAGCGGACGCGGTCCGTTCCGTAGTTGACACCCATCGTCATGCCTTCGGCGAAAAGCAGATCGGGCAGAAAGACGTTGATCAGCGATAGCGAAAGATAGCCGTGGGCAATCGTCTTGCCGAAGGGGCCGTCCTTGGCCTTTTCCGGATCGACATGGATCCACTGGAAATCGCCGGTCGCGCGCGCGAATTCGTCGATCCGGTCCTGCTCGATGGTCAGCCAGTCGCTCACGCCGAGATTGGCGCCGACTGCCGCAATCGCCTCTTCGGGCGAATGAAAGACCAGGCCCATGCTCAACCCCTCTGGCTGGAGACGGAGACGATCTCGCCGACCATGTAGCTGGAATAATCGCTCGCCAGAAACATCATGACATTGGCAATTTCCCAGACTTCCGCAGCCCGGCCAAAGGCCTCGCGCGAGACAAGGGCTTCCAGCTCGCCGGGACCGGCTGCCTTCTGCAAGAACTCGTGCATGGCAATCGAAGGAGACACTGCATTGATGCGGATGCCAAACTCCGCAGCTTCAACGGCGCTGCACCGGGTCAGCGCCATGACGCCCGCCTTTGCGGCGGCATAGTGCGCTTGCCCCTTCTGCGCTCTCCAGCCAAGCACGGAGGCATTGTTGACGATGGCGCCACGGCGGCGCGGCATCATCTTCTTCAGGGCGGCCCGCGTCATGCGCATGGTGCCATTCAGGGTCACGTCGAGAACGAGGTCCCATTCCTTGTCGGTCATCTCTGCGACGGTCTTGAAGCCGCCAAGTCCAGCATTGTTGATGAGCACGTCGATGCCCCCGAGCCTGTCGTCAGCCTCATCGATCAGGGCCTGTACATCCTCCTCGACCGTCACGTTGCAAAGCCTGGAGTAAACCTCGACATTCGGCGAGAAGGCTTGGAGCTTCCCCACGGCCTCCCCCAGGCGACGCTCGTGAATGTCCGAGATCATGATCGCCCGGCAACCTTCCTCGATCGCCCGGCGTGCTGCGGCAAAGCCGATCCCCACGCCTGCGGCAGCAGTGATCACAACGGAGCGATCCTTCAGAAGACCATGGCCCTCGACATAGGGTGGGACGGGTACGGCATGGGTCTCGGTCACGGAACTGTTCTCCTCGCTCATTCAGGACTTCTTGGATTGAAAATCTGCGTCGCGCTTCTCGACGAAGGCGTCGCGGGCTTCCTGGGATTCGTTGGTCAGATAGGCCTGCGCGGTGAAGCCCTGCTCCCAGCGATATTTCTTTTCCAGATCGCCGTCCTCGACGCCGTTCAGCGCCTCCTTGGCCAGGCGGATCATGATGCTGCTCTTCGCGGCGATCTTGGCAGCCAGCGTCATGGCAGCCTCGCGAAGCTCCTCGCGCGGGACGACGCGTTCCACCGCGCCGAGCCGATAAGCCTCCATCGCGTCGATCGGTTCGCCGGTAAAATACATCTGCCGAACCTTTTGCAGCGGGAAGAGCCGCTGCAGATGCGCGCCGGCGCCCAGCGCCCCGCGGTCGACTTCCGGCACGCCGAAGGTCGCGTCGGGAGAGCACAGAACAATGTCGCATGACCCGCAAATGCCGATTCCGCCGCCGAGGATATAACCATGGGCAGCCGCGATGACCGGTTTCAGGCCGCGATGGATGGCACGAAATGTCTCCCAATTGCCCGCATTCACTTCTGTGATCCGGCCGGGGAATTTCTGCAGCTCCTTGATATCGACGCCAGCGCAAAATCCCTTGCCCTCGGCCCGGATGACGATGACGCGAACAGCATCGTCGGCATTAAGGCGATCGACCTCCTGCGAGAATCGTCGCCAGCCGACGCTGTCCATCGCGTTCACCGGCGGATTTTCGATCACCAGTTCAGCGATCCCCGCCTCGATTTTCGTCCAGAATTGTTCAGACATCGGTTTCTCCTAGAGCAATTCCGGCGAAAGTGGACGCCGTTTTCGCGTCCGGAATTGCGTAAACAAAGGGCTAGAGCAGGTCCGGCAAGAGCATTTCAGATGACCCGGCTTGCACCGGGCGCGGCTTCGTTGATCAGCCCGGACATCGCGCGGATCCGCGTTTCGGCTTCCGAGACGATCCGCGCGATCAGGTCTTCGCAGCTTTCCAGCTTGCCGATCATCGATGCCGCCTGGCCGCCGGGCAGCAGACCGTGATCGGGGTCGCCCTTGACGACGCCGCGCTGCACCATCACGGGCAGGTTGGGCGCCATCACCATCTGGGCAAAGCTGTTGTCGCCCGCCTGCAGCATCTTCAGGCCGAGCTTGAGCATGCCGACAGGACCGACGCCGGCTTCCTTGCCCCAATTGCGGGCCGACTGGGCAGCAAGCATCAGCTTGCTGAGCCCGCCCATCTTTTCCAGCCGCCGGATTTCGTCATTCTCGACAAAGCGCTGCGGCAAGCCGTCGACCGCCGTCGTCACCTTGATGGCGGTCGGATCCTTGGTCGCGAGATAGCGGTCAAGCGCCGAGCGCGGGACCGGTGAATCCGTCGTCATCAGGAAGCGCGTTCCCATGGCGATCCCGACGGCTCCAAACGCAAGGGCAGCGGCGAGACCGCGCCCGTCGAAGAAGCCACCTGCGGCCACGACCGGAACCTTCACTGAATCCAGAACCTGCGGCAGCAGGATCGAGGTTGGCACGGAGCCCGTATGGCCACCGCCCTCGCCGCCCTGGATCGTAATGATGTCTGCCCCAAGTTCGACGGCCTTCACGGCATGCTTGACCGCCCCGACCGTCGGCATGCAGATGACGCCGGCGTCCTTCAACCGCTTGATCGTCTTCGCATCCGGACCACGCCCGTAGCTGACCGCCCGCACCTTGTGCTTGATCACCATGGCGATGACCTCTTCGGCGTTCGGCTGGAACATGTGGAAGTTCACGCCGAACGGCTTGTCGGTCTTTGCCTTGATGGCGAGAATTTCGCGCTCCACCGTTCCTGCCGGTGCTGTCGCACCGGCATAGAACCCGAAACCACCCGCATTGCAGGTCGCAGCGGTCAGGTTGGTGTCGGCCACCCACCCCATGGCTGTCTGAACGACGGGATAGGTACAACCCAGTCTGTCGCAAAGCTCTGTATGAAGACTGCTCGGCATCGGTTCACTTTCCGGCTACGACATCTTTTCTCGATGTTCCATTGTCTTCCAGATGATCCGCCGGGCGGCAACCGGCATCGTCTGAACGAACTAAAGATGCATTCGCTCAGTAGAAGACGCGACCGCCATTGACCATGAGCGTTTGCCCGGTGATGAAGCGCGACTTCTCGCTCGACAGAAACGTAACCGCGTTGGCAATATCTTCCGGATCGCACAGGTCTCCGAGCGGAATGGCATTCTTGGCCCGGTCATAGGCGTCCTGCGGGATGCGCTGCATGGCGCGGGTCTTTGTCGGGCCGGGGCAGACGGCGTTGACATTGATCTTGAAGGGCCCCAACTCGCGGGCAAGCGCCCGTGTGAAGCCCAGCACGCCGGCCTTGGCCGAGGCGTAGTCCACCGTGCCAATGTCGCCATTCATCGCGGAATCGGAGGAGATGCTGACGATCTTGCCGCTGCCGCGCTCGCGCATGCCGGGAACGACCTGGCGCGAGCAGAGAAGCGTCGCCATCAGGGAGACGTTGACGACGAATTGAAGGGTCTCAGGTTTTGCCTCCCAGAACTCCGAATAGCGCTCCCGCGCCGTCTGGCCGATATTGTTGAGAAGCACGTCCGGCACGCCCATGTCGCGCACTACCTTCGCAAACGTTTCCTCGACCACGCTCGCGTCCGTCATGTCGCCCACCAGCGGCAGCACTTTGACTCCTTCCGCGCGCAGGACCTCGGCGGTTTCGGCCAGCGCATCGGCTTCGCGGTCGAGCGCAACAACATTCGCACCGCCCTGCGCGAAGGCTATGGCACAGGCCCGGCCGATGCCGTTGGCGGCTCCAGTCACCACGGCGATCTTGCCGCTGAACTCTTTGGTCATGGTCTCCTCCATCTTCAGATTTCTTCAATCGGGTGGCGCGGTCAGGTCTCGCCGAAGCGGCCAAAGCGGGTGAGCAACTGATAAGAAAGGTCTTCCGGCCCAGGCTTGCCGGGCGGGCTTCCGGCGGCGAAGTCCTCGTAGGCTTCCGGATTGACCGGCCGCTTCACCGCCCAATCGAGCGTGATCGCCCGGCGCATGAACCGCCACTCGCCGTCACGTCGCCGGTAGAGATCGAGGCTGCGACTTCCGGTGATGATCTCCTGCCGGTCCGGCCCGTGGGTCCGATGATAATTGATCTTGTGGACCTCGCCTTCCGCATGATCGCCGTCGATTTCAAACGCCATGTTGGTGACGTAGTGGACCGTGTTCTCATAGCTCGACAGTGCCTGCTGCACGAATGCGATGTAGTCGTCCGCCCCGCCCTGGAACATGCGGCCGTGAATGTCTTCCGCCTCATCGTCGTAGAGGCTGCGCAGAAGCGCGAAGTCTCGCCGGTCGGCTGCCCGCGAATAGGCGGTGACGAGTCTCGCGAGCGCGTCGCGGGCGATGATTTCCGAAAGATCCGCTTCTCGAATTCCCATCGCCCCGAACTCTACTTCAACGCCCCGCGCGGTTCGCGCGGCATGCCAAGCCCCTGCTCGGCGAGAATGTTGAGCTGGATCTCGTTGGTGCCGCCGTAGATCGTGTCGGCCCGGCTGAACAGGAAAAGCTGCTGAAGCCGCTCCCGGCGCCAGTCATCGGCGATGATGTTCGCTTCCGGACCGAGGACGTCCATCGCAAGCTTGCCGAGATCGCGATGCCAGTTCGACCAGTGATATTTGTAGCTCAGCCCTTCCCTTTGCACATCGCCATCCGGGTCGGTGCTCAGGACACGCATGGCCAGATAGCGCATGGCTCTGAGGCCGATCCAGGCGCGCGCGATGCGGTGCCTGATCGCAGGTCTCAAAGCCGCGCCGTTCTCCTTCGCGATCTCGATGATGAGATCGAGCTCCTGTGCAAAGCTCATCTGCTGGCCGAGGGTGGAAATGCCGCGCTCGAAGCCGAGGAGGGCCATGGCAATCCGCCAGCCATCGCCGGGCTGGCCCACCACGTCTCGGGCATCCGCTCTCGCATCGGCGAAGAAGACCTCGTTGAACTCCGCCCCCCCACCGATCTGGCGGATCGGCCTGATCTCGACGCCGGGTTGATCAATCTTCATCAGCAGGAAGATCAGGCCGTTGCGGCCCACGGAACCTTCCTCGCAGCGAGCAAGCACGAAAATCCAGTCGGAGAGATGCGCGAGCGACGTCCAGACCTTCTGGCCCGTGACCAGCCAGTCACCCGTAGCCGGATCGAGCCGTGCCCGCGTCTTGATATTGCCGAGATCGGAACCCGCCGAGGGTTCGGAATAGCCCTGGCACCAGAATTCGGTGCCGTTCAAGATCCCGGGCAGGAACCGGCTCTTCTGGTCATCGGTCCCGAAGGCGATCAGGGTCGGACCGACAAGGCCCTCGCCGATATGCCCCATGCGGCCCGGACCGCCGGCAAGCCCGTACTCTTCCTGAAACGCCACCTGTTCGGCAATGGAAAGACCGCGGCCTCCGTATTCCCGCGGCCAACCGGGGCAGGTCCAGCGGCCGCTTGCCAGTTCGCGCTCCCATTCCTTGCGCAGTACCGGAAAGGCATCGCCATCGCCCGAACCGCCGCGATGGCGCAGCGGCGCATATTTGCCGGTCAGATGCTCCGCGAGCCACTGGGCTGCCTCAGTGCGCAATGCCTTGATACCCTCCGCTTCGCTCATACCTCTGCTCCCCGGCCGATGATCGCGTCCGCAATTGCATCGAGATGGCCCTCGGGTGCCCCCAGAAGCGCGTTCGATGCCTGGGCACGCTTGAAATAGAGATGCGGGTCGTATTCCCAGGTGAACCCGACGCCGCCATGCAGCTGGATCGACTCCTCGACCGCCCTGAAAAGAAGCTCGCTTGCCAGCACGCGGGCGGCGGCCACTTCAGCGTTTGCTTCCTCGCCGGACCAGTCGGAAAAGCCCGCAGTAGCGCCATAGACCAGCGAACGCGCTTCGGCGAAATCCACCTCCAGCTTGGCGCAGCGATGCTTGATGGCCTGGAACGACGCGATGGTGCGGCCGAACTGCACACGTTCTCCTATGTAGGCAAGCGTCAGGTCCATGACCGCACGGGCCGCTCCCAACTGTTCCGCAGCAAGCCCCAGGATGCCGAAGGCAAGCGCCCGTTCCGCCGCGCTTGCCCCAATACCGTTCTCATCGACGCGAGCTTCGGCGGGCACGGCAAGATCGGTCAGCGAGAGTGCGCCCAGCGGCCGCGTTGCGTCGAGGGTCTTCAGGGCCGCGATCTTGAGTGGGAGCGTCCTGTCGAGTGCGAACAATGCCACCGTTCCGTCCGGAAGGCGGGCCGGCACGAGGATCAGGTCGGCGCCCGGCAGGTCCGCCACCATCGCGACCTCGCCCTCGAGCCTGTATCCGTCCCCTTCGGCGCGAGCCGTAGCTGAAATCGCGTTCAGTTGCTCCGCGTGAGCAAGGGCGGGCCAGGCGACCGTCGCGGAAATCTCACCACCGGCGATCGCCGGCAAAAGTGTCTCCCGCGCCCGCTCGTTCCCCGTTTCGACGAGAAGCGGAGCGGCAAGGCAGGCTGTCGACCAGAGCGGCATGCAGGCGAGATGCGCGCCGCAAACCTCCATCAGCAGCGACATTTCCGTCATGCCGAGACCGAGACCGCCGCACTCCTCCGGGATCGACATGGCGCACCAGCCGAGGTCGCGCGCGACCGTCCGCCACAGCGCCTCGTCGGTGCCGCCGCCGGCATCGACGATAAGCCGCACGTCCTTCGAAGAGGAATTCTCGTCAAGGAAACGACCTGCCTCGTCACGTATCGCGCGCTGGTCTGCAGTCAGATCGAGATTCATGGCTACCTTTTCTGCTCACTGATGTTCTGCGAGGACATCGCAAGAATGCCCCTCCCCTGTGCCGCAATGCCACCCCTGAAGCCAGGCGGCATCGTCCGAACGAAGGATGGCCTTTGGCCTTGCCCGGCGCAATCTCCGATCGCGTTTCCGAGAAAGCAAAGGCAGGATGCGGATGAGACGATTTGACGGCAAGGTGGTTCTCATCACTGGCTCGGCGAGCGGGATTGGCCGCGCCACCGCGCTGCGAATAGCGGCAGAAGGCGGCAGCCTCATTCTTGCCGATCGCAATCGCGAGGGCGTCGGGGCTGTTGCCAAATCCGCGCTGGAGGCTGGGGCCGCCTCGGCGACTGCGCTCGGCTACGATGCGGCCGACAGGCAGAGCTGCGTCGAAATGGCGGCAGATGCGATCGCCCTCCACGGCCGCCTCGACTGCCTCATCAACAATGCCGGCATTTACAGGCGCGGTCATTTTCTGGAAGCGCCCGAGGGTGAATGGGAACAGATCGTCACGATCAACCTGACGAGCTACCACCACATCATTCGCGCCGTCTTGCCCGAACTGATCAGGACCGGAGGCAATGTCGTGAGCACGGCGTCCACGGCAGGCGTCGAGGGCATCGCTTACGCGTCCGCCTATGCGGCGGCAAAAGCCGGGATCATCGCGCTCACCAAGTCACTCGCCGCCGAATTTGCGCCGCATGGCGTGCGGTTCAATGTCATTTGTCCCGGCCGCATCAAGACCGATCTGGGCAACGGCGTGCCGCAGGTGCGCGATCCCGTGGAGGCCGTCGTCGTCCGTCCGCCAAAGCTGAAGGGCAAGGATGTCTATGGCGATCCCGAGGATATCGCCGCCGCCTTCGCATTCTTCGCCTCCGGCGATGCCGCCTATGCCTCCGGCGCCGTTCTGGTCATCGACGGCGCGCAGACGGTCGGCTGATCGGGGGAAACTGATATGGATGCTGAACTGGAAGTCCGCCTGGCAGCCCTCGAAGGGCGGGTGCGTGCGCTCGAAGACATGCTGGCAATTCAGCAGATCATCGCCCGGTACGGTCCTGCTGTCGACAGTCTGTCACAGGCGCAAGTCGCCGCTTTATGGGCCAGGGACGGGGTCTATGATTTCGGCGGAGAACCTCTCCTGGGCGCGGAGGCGGTCGGGAAGCTTGTCGAGCTTTCGACGCATCGCGCCTACGTGGAACGCGGCTGCCTCCATTCGCTCGGCAATCCCGTCATTACCATTCAGGGCGACCATGCGGTGGCAACGGGCAATTCGCGGGTCTACGTCCATGAGGACGACGGATGGAAGGTGGAACGCGCTGCGGCGAACCGCTGGGAGCTGGTCCGCGATGGCGAGGGATGGAAAGTCGCAAGCCGGACGAACCGGCTGCTGGACGGGACGGAAGACGCCCGCCTTGTGCTGCGATCGGTCGATCGGCCGGTCAAGTGACCATTGACCATCGTCCGAATGCAGGATGTCGGCAGCCGGATACCATGAAAGGCTGCAAGCGGGGGAGATGAGATGAAGCCATTGTCGAACAAGACTGTCGTGATCACCGGTTCGGGCGGCGGCTTGGGTGCCGCTTACGCCCGACACGTCGCGTCTCTCGGTGCGGCGGTCGTTGTCAACGACATCAACCCCTTAGCGGCCGAGAGAACGGCGGCCGAGATCCGCTCGGCCGGTGGCAGGGCGATTTCCCTCGTGGGAGACGTGTCCGACTGGAATTTTGCCGCGACCCTCGTCAGATCCTGCGTCGAAGCCTTTGGCTCCATCACCGGCTTCGTCAACAACGCTGGCGTCCTTCGCCATGGACCCATCGAGGACCTGAAGGCCGATGACCTGCGGCGCATGGTCGAGATCAACATCCTGGGAACCGCCGCCGGCACGCAGGCTGCGGTCAAGGAGATGCTGTCTGCGGGTGTTGCCGGTACGGTAATCAACGTCGCATCCGGGTCGCAAGCCGGCGACATCGCGCTTGGCGGCTACGGCGGCACAAAGGCGGCGATCGCCTCGATGACCTTTTCCTGGGCAATGGAACTGAGAGATACGCCGATCCGCATCAACGCCATTTCGCCGCTTGCCGAAACCGCGATGGCCGCCCAGAACGCCGGCTTCATGGCCGTCCAGGCCGCGAACCGCGAGGTTCACTATTCCAGCCTTCCGCCGGCCGAAAACAATGCCCCGCTGGTCGCCTATCTTCTGTCGGACGATAGCCGCAGCGTTCATGGACAGGTGATCCGCATAGCGGGCCAGCAACTGTCCTTTGTCACCCACCCGCTGATCGCCGCGCCGGTTCTGTCCGGTGATTGGGATTTCGGATCGATCAGGGATGCATTTGCGACCACGTTGAATCATTGCCAGCAGCCGCTCGGCCTCGGCTTTGCCGCGGCGGCGCCCACAACGGACGCATGAGGACGCGGAAATTTTGGCAGCGTTTTACTTCTCCCGGCGGATTATTGTATCAGTTCTTTTGACGAGGAACGCCTGCCGGTCGGAAATTGGAATAGTTGTGCAGGTGCAGGGCATGTCATGACGGACAGAAACATTCGACTTCACGTACCGGACGGCGATGAGAAGCCCGATGAGCCTACGGCGTCGCTCGTCCGCGATACGCGCGCAGTCTCGAACCCGCGTAAGGAACTCGTTCGCGAACAGTTGATCGACATCGCCGCGGAACTGTTCGACACGAAGGGCTACAACCAGACCGGCATCAACGAGATTGCCAAGGCGATCGGGCTTGGCCGTTCCGCCGTCTACCACTATTTCCGCAACAAGGAAGAGATCCTGGCGGCGCTGGTGGAAAGCGAAGCGCTGACCCCCTCGCATCAGCTGCAGGAATTGCAGCATCTGCCGGGCCTGACGGCCGCCGAAAGGCTGCGCCGCGCCATCATCGACGGCATTGTTCGCCGATTGTCCGCCGGGTCGCGCTTCATCCTGCTTTCTCGCCTGGAGGCCCAGATCCCCGACGACCTCATGCCGCTCTACAATCGAAGCCGCCGGCATATTTACGACTTCTATGTCGAGGTCATCAACGAAGGCATCCAGTCAGGCGAGTTCCGCACCATCGATGCCAAGATTGCCGCGTTTGCCGTCATAGGCATGGCGAACTGGACGTCGCGCTGGTATTCGCCGCAGGGCGCGATGCAGCCGGCAGAAATCGGCGCAATCATTGCCGACTTCGCCGTGCAGAGCCTGCTCTGTCGCCACGAAAGCACGAGCGTGCCGGTGGCCACCATAAAGGGTGCGATCGATGAATTGCAGGCGCAGATCGACAGGCTGAAGCAGACGCTCCCGTAACACGTCTCTTTGGAATCAATCGAATGTGACGCCGGCCTCGACGAGAAATTCGCCATAGGTCCCGAACCGGCTGACAGGCGTGTTGACACCGTCGAGATGCGCCTTGACGGCTGCGCGTGACCGGCGCCACACCGTCGGGACGAGTTCGAGCATGGGGCCCAGAAGCGCCGGCGAGCTGTAATAGACGATCGGGTCCAGCTGTCCGCTGATCGGGATTTCATAGTCGCGCTGGTAGCCCGCCTTTTCGACCCGTCGGCAGGCTTCGACATGATCGTTGACCCAGAACCCGAGGTGCTGCAGACCTTCGCGGCCCTGATGAAGGAAATCCCGGTAGGGCGACGAGGCATCGTTGACCTGTTCGATCAACTCGATCTGCACGTCACCCATGAAGCCGAAGGCAAGGCGCGTGTCGACTGTCACCGGATTTCCGCGATGATAGCTGGTCGAAGGCGGACGCCCGGTGCCGTTCTCGAGATAGAGGAACGGACCGACACCAAGCACATTCACCCAGTGAGCGATGGCGGCCTCGACATCACGCACGACGAAGCCGAGCTGTGTCGCTGGTCCGAGAATGGACGTGATGCCGTTTCCGCTCAATGGTGCCGCCGTCAGTTGAAGATTTCGAAGAGACCGGCCGCCCCCATGCCGCCGCCGACGCACATGGTGACGACGCCGTATTTCGCCTTGCGGCGGCGTCCCTCAATGAGGATGTGTCCCGCGGTCCGAGCACCGGTCATGCCGAAGGGGTGGCCGACGGCAATCGCGCCGCCATTGACGTTGAGCTTTTCCGGATCAATCCCCAGCGCGTCACGGCAATAGAGTGCCTGCGAGGCAAAGGCTTCGTTGAGCTCCCAGAGATCAATGTCGTCGACGGTCAAACCGTGCTGCTTGAGAAGCTTGGGAACCGCAAAGACCGGCCCGATGCCCATTTCCTCGGGCAGGCAGCCTGCGACGGCAATACCGCGATACTGGCCGAGCGGATTCAGGCCAAGTTTTGCGGCGCGGCTGGCTTCCATCACCACGAGCGCGGCCGCACCGTCGGAGAGCTGGGAGGCGTTGCCGGCGGTCACATATTCGCCGGTCTTGATGACCTCGCCGTCGGCAAAGACCGGTTTCAGCTTGGCCAGACCTTCAAGCGTCGTATCGCCCCGGAACCCCTCGTCGCGCGTCAGAGTGACGTCCTCATAGGTTGTTTCGCCTGTCTCCTTGTTGACGATCGCCTTGCGCGACAGCATCGGGACAATCTCGTCGTCAAACCGTCCGGCCTGGTCTGCGGCGGCCGTCCTCAACTGGCTTGCCAGGGAGAACTCGTCCTGGGCCTCACGGCTCACTCCGTATTTGCGCGCAACGATCTCGGCCGTTTCGATCATCGTCATGTACATGTGCGGCCAGTGGCTGACGACGGTCTCGGACCGGTTGCGGTAGCTGTTCTTGTATTTGTTCTGCGTCAGGCTGATCGACTCCACGCCGCCGCCGACCACGGTTTCCATACCGTCCACGATGATCTGCTTAGCCGCAATCGACACGGCAAAGAGGCCGGACGAACACATGCGGTCCACAGTCATGCCCGGCACGCTCTCCGGAAGGCCGGCAGCGGCCGCACTCAGACGGCCGATATTGTAGCCCTGCGTGCCCTGCTGCGCCGAACAGCCCATGATCACGTCATCGATTTCCGCTCCTTCGAGGCCGGCACGCGCTATGGCTTCCCGCACCGCGTGGCCAGACAAAGCCGGCGCCTCGGTATCGTTGAACGCGCCCCGGAAGGCCTTGCCGATGGGTGTTCTCGCGACAGAAACGATGACGGCTTCGCGCACTGCATTCTCCTGAATTGATCCTGTTTTCAGCCCGAAAGCTTGAGCTTTACTGGTAGGATCCACGCCCTTGCGTTGCATCGTCTGAAAGGACTACGGCCCTTTCGCTGCGATCAGACGTGGTAGCCACCATCGACATTGATCACCTCGCCGGTCACGAATCCGGCGCGCGACGAGGCCAGGAACGCGACGGCCTCTGCCACATCCACCGGCGCGCCGTTGCGCTTCAGGGGCGTGTTCTGTGCGGCGGCGGCCATGTACTTGTCGTCGATATAGCCCAGCTTCTGAAGTTCGGGATGCTGGCCTGCATCGATGATCCCGAGTGCGACGCCATTGGCGCGGATGCCATAGCGGCCCTCCTCCTTGGCCGTTGCCCGCATGATGGCGTTGACGCCCGCCTTCGGCACGACGGACAACCCGTCCGCCGAGGCATAACGGTAAAAGGCGGACGTCTGAACGGCCACGATCGACCCGCGGCTCTTGCGCAGGTGCGGCAGGGCGAAATGCACGACATTGAAGAAGCCGAACGTGTCCTGCATCAGGTGTTTCTTCATCAGCTCCGGCTCCACCTTGCTCAGGTGAATGAGCGGAACCAGAGGACCGGCCGCATAGACGAGCGTGTGGATCTGCCCGTCAGCCGCCACCGCGTCTAGAAACACCTTTACCGCATCGCCATCCTCGATATTGAGCTTGTGGACCGACGCCCTGCGGCCCTGCTCACCAACGGCTGCTGCGGCCTCTTCGGCGCGCTTCGCATTGCTGTGATAGGTCAGTGCCACGTCGCAGCCGTCGCGGGCCAGAACCTTGCAGATCTCCGCGCCGACGCCGCCGCTGCCCCCGATCACGACGGCGGTTCCCTCCTGCGGAAACAGGCTCTTCTGGTCAATGCTGTTCATCTCGGTTCCTCGGTTGATATTTCAAGCCTTCATCGCCCGTTCGGCATAGGCGAAGCCCATGTCCGCGACCGAGCGGGCCAAGGCACCGGCCTCGCGGGCATGCGGGTTGGCAGCATTGCCGTCGAGGACGCGTTTCATGATGCCCTGCCGGATACCCGTCACACGAAACAGGCAGAAGGCGAGATAGGTGAACCAGTCGCGATCGCTGACATCGGCCCGGCCTGTTGCTGCAAGATAGTGATCGCGATAGCGCCGCTCGCTCGGGATGCCGAGTTGTTCAAGCGGCTGCCGGGCCAGTCCCCGATAGGGCTTCGACGGAAAATGCCAGGTCAGCATATGATAGGCGAAATCGGCCATCGGATCGCCGAGCGTCGAAAGCTCCCAATCGACCACCGCCAGCACGCGTGGCTCGGTAGGATGAAAGATCATGTTGTCGATGCGATAGTCGCCATGGATCAGGGACGCGCCGCGCTGCTGCGGAATATTGTCCGGAAGCCAGTCGATCAGGAAATCCATGGAGGCGATCGTCTCGGTTTCGGAGGCCCGGTATTGCCTGGTCCAGCGCGCCACCTGACGGGCGACGTAATTCTCCGGCTTGCCGAAATCCTCAAGCCCCACAGCCCGGTGATCGATCGCATGCAGTGCGCCGATCACGCGGTTCATTTCCGCATAGATCGCAGTGCGCTCATGAGGAGCAAGCTCCGGCAGGACCGGCTCCCAGAAGGACCGTCCTTCGACATAGTCCATGACATAGAACATCGCGCCGACAATGGAGGCGTCGTCGCAGAGAAACCGGGGGGTCGCGACCGGAACATCACTGTCCTTCAGCGCGCTGATCACCCGGAATTCGCGATCAACTGCATGCGCCGAAGGCAGGAGTTCGCCATCCGGCTTTTTCCGCAGCACGAAGCGGCGCTTGCCGTCGAGGGAGAGCAGCATCGTCGGGTTCGACTGCCCGCCCCTGAACCGCTCGATCGACAGCGTGCCTGAACAATCCGGCAGCCGTTCCTTCAGCAGTCTCGAGAGCCGGGCAAGGTCGATCCTGTGGTCCGCCGGCAGCGGCTCCGTGCCGATGAAGCGGCTCGCATCCATCTCAGGACGCCTCGCGGTATTTCTTGAGCTCCAGACGGCCGATCTGGTTGCGGTGAACCTCGTCCGGGCCATCGGCAAAGCGGATCTTGCGCGCATGGGCGTAGTAATTGGCGAGCACAAAATCCTGCGAAATCCCCGCCGCGCCATGCGCCTGGATCGCCCAGTCGATCACCTTGCAGGCCATGCCGGGTGCGGCGACCTTGATCATCGCGATCTCGGCGCGAGCCTCCTTGTTGCCGACCGTGTCCATCATGTAGGCCGCCTTGAGCGTCAGGAGCCGCGTCTGATCGATCAGGATACGGGATTCGGCGATGCGTTCCAGTGTGACCGTCTGCTCGCCGATCGTCTTGCCGAAGGCGACGCGGGCATTCACCCGGCGGCACATGAGTTCAAGGCAGCGTTCGGCGAGACCAATCATCCGCATGCAATGATGGATCCGGCCAGGACCCAGCCGTCCCTGCGCGATCTCGAAACCCCTGCCCTCGCCCAGCAACATGTTCGTCGCCGGCACCCGGACATTATCGAACTCGATTTCCATATGCCCGTGCGGCGCGTCGTCATAGCCGAAGACCGACATGGGGCGCAGGATCTTCACGCCCGGCGTCTTCACGGGCACGAGGATCATGGACTGCTGCAGATGCTTGGGCGCCTGCGGGTCCGTCTTACCCATGAAGATCATCAGTTCGCAGCGCGGATCGCCGACACCCGATATCCACCACTTGCGCCCGTTGATCACGTAATCGTCGCCGTCCCTGACAATGGAACTGCTGATGTTGGTGGCGTCCGAAGAGGCAACATCGGGTTCCGTCATGGCGAAGGCCGAGCGGATTTCGCCCGCCAGCATGCGCGGCAGCCATTCAGCCTTCTGCTCCGGCGTGCCATAGCGTTCGAGCGTTTCGATATTGCCGGTGTCGGGAGCGGCGCAATTGAACACCTGCGGGCAGAAATGCACCCGGCCCATGACCTCGCAAAGCGGGGCGTATTCGAGATTGGTGAGACCAGCGCCATGCTCGGAGTCCGGCAGGAAGAGGTTCCAAAGCCCGGCCGCCCGGGCCTTTTCCTTCAGTGCATCGACGATCGGCGGATTGCCCCATCGATCGGCTGCGACCTGTTCATGGTAGAGCTTCTCGTTCGGATAGACATGCTCGTCCATGAACGCGAGAAGCCGGTCGAGAAGAAGCTTCGTCTTCTCGCTATAGGCAAAATCCATGACCTGCGCTCCCTTTCAAGTGACCGTCCAGCTTCAAGCAGCGGTGCGGACGCCGGGCGGATTGCCCTTCAGGACCGTGGCACGAATATTGTGCGGGTCGAGACGGCGGATGATGGCGAGCTGCTCTTCCGTCGGCGCCGCTGTCGTCGTGATCGCGGATGACTGCAGCAGCGGGAACCCGGTTGCCGCCTGCACCTGCTCGAAGGTGACGCCGGGATGCAGCGACAGGACCTGCGCGGCATGGTCCGGACCGTTGAAATCGAAGACGCAGAGGTCGGTGACGATCATGCCGATCTCGATCTTGCTGCGATCCATGCCCTCCTGCCAGCGCTTCGGGCTGAAGCCGACGCTTGCGACCACATCCACTTCTCCTTCGATGAAGGTGCGCTTGGAATGGTTGGGAAGGAACATCGAATTCTTGTGGTTGATGCTGTTGCCGGGGAAGCCGCGCACGCCCAGCATCTGCACTTTCGGCTTCTCGAACGGTCCGAGCGCGGAGATGTTGCCCTGCCCGAAACGGTCGACCTGCACGGGCGTGACCATCGCATGGCGGCGGCCCGACCACACGCTGTCAAACACGCGGCCATAGGGCATCCAGCCGGAATAGCGCGGCTTGTAGTCGCCCCTCGGCCCCAGCGGCACCGGATCTTCGACAGCCATCGCCTCGCCATCGGTCAGCATCAGGCCGGGTGCGAAGGTCAGCTTGGCCAGGCTGACGCCCAGGCGGGGAAGCGGGCCGATGCCGACGGCCAGGAGTTCGCCATCATGGCGCCAGGCTTCGGCGGCGGCCACGACGATCAGTTCTGCGAGTGTGAAGTCTTTCGCTGCGGTCATGTCGGTATCCATCAGAATGTGGGAATGGGAAGGGCGCGGATGCCGGCTTCGCCGCCGACGCGTTCGAGATAGGTCTTCTCGTCGCCCGCCAGGTATTCATCGAAAAACTTCTGCCAGCCGCCCTCTTCGGCCGCGCTGGCCGCATAGGTCTGCAGGTGCTTCATGTCCCAGCCATAGGCATCATGCGACGTCGTCGGATGCGCGCCGAGCGGCGTTTCGGAAACGCCGGCGACCAGATAGCGCTCGAAAAGGCTCGACTTGGCCTTGTCGGAATAATCCTTGTCCAGCCGGTCCACGAGGAGTTCGCTGGTGACGTAGGTCTTCTTCGCCGCACGGGCGAAAAGCTCGTCGAAATAGGGATCGGGACCGTCGGTCTGGGTGTTGCCGAGCCGGTCGGCGCGCGTCGTGTGAATGAGCGCCACGTCCAGTTCGATGGCCGGCATCGCCAGCAGAACCTCGCCGTCGTCATAGGGCGACTTGACGGTCTTGAAGCCGGGATTGTAGGTCATCACGTCGGAACCGAGACCGACCCGTGTCGGCAGAAACGGCAGGCGCTGGCCTGCGGCCTTCAGGCCGAGCAGCAGCAGGCCCTCGTCGAGTTCCGCCACCTCGACGCCACCGGCTTCGCGCATCTTGCGGAAATAGGGCTCGATCGGGATCTGGTCAAGCGAGACGAAGCCGTAGATCAGCTTCTTCACCTTGCCAGCAGCGCAGAGCATGCCGGCCTCCGGCCCGCCATAGGCGACGAGCGTCAGGTCCTTCAGCCCGGAGCGGAGGATTTCGCGGATCAGTGCCATCGGCTTGCGCCGTGGCCCCCAGCCGCCAACGCCGATGACCATGCCGTCACGCAATTCGCCGACGATGTCCTTGAGGGTCATTTCCTTGTTCATGGGTGTGCTTCCTTGCATACACTCAGCCGTAAAAGCCCCGGCCTTCCGATACGAGGCGCGTGATCAGCGCCGCAGGTTTGAAATAGTCGTCACCGACAATGCCGGCATATTTTTCGAGCGCCGCGATCACATGCGGCAGCCCCGCTTCCTGGGCGTAGAACATCGGTCCTCCCAGATGACGCGGGAAGCCGAAGCCGTTGGCCCAGATGACATCGATGTCTCCCGGACGCGCTGCCGCACCCTCATCAAGGATTTTCGCGGCTTCGTTGACCATGGCATAGAGGCAGCGCTCCAGGATCTCCTCGTCGGTGATCTGGCGCTGGGCGATCCCCGCCTCGGCACCATGGGCAGCCAGGATCTGCTCGACTTCCGGGTCGGGCGAACGTTTGCCCTCGGCATCATATCGATAATAGCCGGCGCCGCTTTTCTGTCCGAGCCTTCCCGCCGCAACCAGCTTGTCGACGATGTTGCAGCGCTGCTCGCGTGGCGTCATGCGGGCAAAACGCGCGGCGCGGGCGGCGGCCATGATATCCATCCCGGCAAGATCGGCGAGCGCGAAAGGCCCGATCGGAAAACCGAAGCCGGTCAACACTTTGTCGACCTGCCACGGCGTTGCGCCTTCCTCCAGCAGGAACTGCGCCTCGCGGGTGCGTTTCGACAGCATCCGGTTGGCGACGAAACCTTCCGAGCGGCCGACCATAACCGGCAGTTTGCCGAGCCGCTTGCCGAGCGCCGTGATCGTGGCGAGCGCATCCGGCGCAGAGCGGCTGCCGCGCACGTTTTCCAGGAGCTTCATGATATTCGCGGGATTGAAGAAATGCATGCCGACGACGTTTTCGGGCCGGCTGACGCTGGAGGCCAGTTCCTCGATATCGAGGAACGAGGTATTGGTCGCGATGATTGCGTCCGGCCGCAGCGCTGCGTCAAGTGCGCCGAAGACCTGCTTCTTGGTGTCGATGTTCTCGCTCACGGCCTCCACCACGAGATCGACAGCACCGAGCCCATTATAGTCCGTCGAGAGCATCAGCATGGCGAGCTTGCGGTCACGTTCGGCCTGCGAGATAGCACCACGTTTCACATTGCCGTCGAGCATGGCCGCAATGGCCGATTGCGCCTTGGATAGGGACGCATCGTTCCGGCCGACGAGGATCACCGGCACGTCCGCCATGAGGAAACACGCCGTGATGCCCCGGCCCATCGTGCCCGGTCCGATGACCGCAACATGTTTCACCGGGCGCGGCGCGATGTCGGCCGGAACACCCTCGATTTTCAGAGCCTCCCGTTCCGCCGAAAAGAGATGGCGCAGCGCCCGCGATTGCGGCGAGGCAATCAGGGCCTTGCAGGCCGCATATTCCTTCTCCGCCGCCTCCGCGAAAGGAGTGCTCGCCATCATCTCGATGAGATCGACGGCGATCTGCGGTGCCGTCATGCCCTTGAACTTGCGCGCGAGTTCTGCCCGCCTGGCTTGCAGATGCGCCGGGTCGAACGCGGGCACGGGCAGATCGCTGGTCCTGCGGATACCTCTGGCATCGGCGATGATCTGCTGCGCGAAGGCAATCGATGCCGTCTTGAGATCGCCATCGACGACCTGATCCAGCAGGCCCTTCTCCTGGGCTTCCTGTGCGCCGATCTGGTTTCCCTCGCTGATCATCGCGAGCGCGGCTTCGACGCCGATCAGGCGGGGCAGGCGGACGATGCCGCCGGAGCCGGGCAGCAGGCCGAGCTTGACTTCGGGCAACCCGAAGCGGGCTTCCCGGACGGCAATCCGGTAGCTGCAGGCGAGCGCAATCTCGAAGCCGCCGCCAAGCGCCGTGCCGTGCATGGCCGCAATCACCGGCTTTTCGCAGGCATCGAGGCGGGCAATCACTTCGCCCAGCAGCGGCGATTTCATCGGCGCGCCGAATTCGCGCAGGTCTGCCCCGGCGATGAAGGTGCGGCCCTCGCAATAGATCACCAACGCCTGCGCCGAAGGGTCACCTTCCAGCGCGTCGATTGCGCCGACGAGACCTGCGCGCACGGCATGCGACAAGGCATTGACCGGCGGATTGTTGACGCTGGCGACAAGAATGTGGCCCTGGCGTTCGAGTGTCACGGCACTGTTGGCTATGGCGTTCATGCCGCGGCTCCCGTCATCCTGTTGTTGTTCATGGTCAGCACCACTTTTCCCTTTGCGCCACGCTCCATGACGAGATCGAGCGCCTCGTCATAGTTTTCGAGCGGATAGGACGCCGAGATGTGAGGCTTGAGCCTGCCTTCGGCGAACCAGGCGAAAAGCTGCGCCATGTTGCGCGCGTTGTGCTCGGGATTGGCGCGCGCGAAGGCGCCCCAGAAAACCCCGATCAGCGAGGACTGCTTGAGAAGCAGCAGATTCAGCGGAATTTTCGGAATATCGCCTGCGGCAAAACCGATCACCAGATAGCGGCCATTGAGCGCCAGGCTGCGAACGGCAGCTTCCGCATGTGCACCGCCAACGGGATCGCAGACGACATCGACGCCGCGTTCGGCTGTGAGGCTCTTCACACGCTGGCGAAGGTCCTCGGTTGAGTAGTTGATCGTCTCGTCCGCACCATATTGCCGGCACAGCGCGAGCTTTTCATCCGTCGAGGCTGCCGCAATGACGCGCGCACCCATCAGCTTGCCGAGTTCGATGGCCGTCAGGCCGACGCCGCCGGCGGCGCCCAGCACAAGCAGCGTCTCGCCCTGTTTGATGGCAGCGCGGTCGCTGAGCGCATGATGCGACGTGGCATAGGTGATCAGAAATGCAGCCGCTTCGACAGCGCTCATCGACGGCGGGATCGGGTAGACACGATCGGCCTCGACCACCGTGACTTCGGCATAGCCACCGAAGCCCGCGAAGGCAAGAACGCGCATGCCGGGGGCAAGGCCTTCAACTTCAGCGCCCACCGCTTCGATCACGCCGGCAACTTCGCTTCCCGGAGAAAACGGCCTGTCGGGTCGGGTCTGATATTTTCCTTCCACCACAAGACCGTCGAAGAAATTGATGCCGCAGGCTTCGACACGAACGGTCACCTGGCCCTTGCCCGGAAGGGGAGCGGCGACCTCTTCGATCCGAAGATCGGCACGGGGTCCGAATTCCCTGCAAATGACCGCCTTCATCGGGTGCATTCCTCGCATCTGGTCCGTCTGGTTTCTCACTCTGAAACCTGAATGACCCATGCCATGGGAAGCGCCATCGTCCATCAAGACTAGGGCTATTCCGCCGAACGTCGGTGCCGCCTTCGCATCTGGAATTGCACGGAATTTCCGCGATGATTTCAGCCGTCCCCGAACATGGCGAGGAAATTGGCAAGCGCTGCCGATTGCGAATGGCGCTGCCAGACCAGATCAAGGTCAAGCGTCACATCCAGTCCCTCCACCGGGCGCAGCACGACATCATGACCGAGCGTATCGCGCGCCGATGCATTGACGAACCCGACCCCGAGACCGGCCGCGATGAAGCTCATCTGCATCTGGTCGTTGCTCGCCTCCTGAACGATGCGCGGTGTCAGCCCCAGCGCGCGACAGCGGGTGAGAAGCCGCGTCTGAGGCAGCCAGAAGCTGGACATCTTCACCGTGACGAAAGGTTCGTCCGTCAGGTCGCTGACCAGGATCGATGGCCGCGTGGCCAGCGGATGGTCGCGGGGCAGCGCGATGTGAAACGGATCGCGCGAGATCGTCAGATGGCTGAATTCCTCCCGCTCCGGGCGCTCGATGAGGATGGCGAGGTCAATCCGCCCGGCCTGCAAGGCAACAACCTGTTCCTGCGAGACCATGAGTTCGAAGAGGAATTCGATATCGGGATGGACCGTCTGGAATGCACGAATCTTTGAGGCGATCAGGCGATTGCGGGCAGCAATGTCGTTCATGCCGATCGTCAGACGTCCAAGTTCACCGCTTGCCGCCCTTTTCGCCCGCGAATAAGCGCGTTCCATGGCGCTGATCGTGTTTCGCGCCTCCTCCGCAAACACACGGCCGACCGGTGTCAGCCGCACGCCCTTCGGAAAACGCTCGAAGAGTGGCGCACCGATCCGCATCTCCAGTTCACCGACATGGCGCGACAGGGCCGACTGCGCAACATGCAGGTGATCCGCCGCGCGATGAAAGTTCTCGAAGTCCGCGACGGTCAGGAAATATCGAAGCTTGCGAAGGTCCATGGAAAGCCGATCTGTTTTCGAGATCGCCTATTGCACACTCAATATTGGCATTTTGCAAGCGTTGAGCCGATTCTTGTCTCATCTGAACAGTGGGAGATGGTCATTTGATCTCGAATCTCGGCAAGATTACCCAGATTGCTTTCATGACGCGCGACGTCCAGGCGTCGATCGAACATTTCGCGGACGATCTCGGCATCGGGCCTTGGTTTGTCCTCGAGCGATCTGTTTTCTCCCATTCCACCTATCGCGGAGTGCCCTCGACGGTCGATCTGACGACCGCCTTTGCTTTCGGCCGCGGCATGGAATTCGAGCTCATGCAGGTCAACAATGACGAGCCTTCCATGTGGCGCGATGCGGCAAAAGGCGATTTCGTCCGCGAGCGCTTTCATCACTGGTGCATCTGGCCGCAGGACTATGACGCGACGCTGGCTGATGCCCGGGCGCGCGGCTACGAAACGCTGCAGGAGGGCGCAACGCCGCGCGGCCGCTTCATTTACCTCACGAACACGCGCAATCCCGACGAGGTGCTGGAACTGACCGAGTCGACGCCTGCGCGCCGCGCCTTCCAGGCGCTGGTCGCCGAAGCCGGCGAAAACTGGGACGGACGCGAACGGATCAAAACCGGCTGGAAAAGCTGAAACGAAGAAGGGACCGGGAGGCCTCGAAAATGAAACAGATTCTCCTCAGCGCACTCGACATGTCCTGTGTCGGCTTCCTTGCCCAGGGCGTCTGGACGCATCCGCAGGATCGCTCCGTCGATCTCAACAGCCTCGACTACTGGCTCGACTATGCGCGGCTTCTGGAGCGCGGCATGTTCGACATGCTCTTCCTCGCCGACACGATCGGCATCTACGATGTCTATGGCGGCTCGCGCGATGCGGCGGTTCGCGGCGGCGTGCAATTGCCGATGAACGATCCGACACCGGCGATCACCGCCATGGCGTCGGTGACCAGACATCTCGGTTTCGGCATCACCGGCAACCTGCTCTATGAACCGCCCTACCTGTTTGCCCGCCGCATGTCGACGCTCGACCATTTCACCGGCGGGCGGCTGGGATGGAACATCGTCACCGGCATCTTGCAGAGCGGCGCCCGGGCGATGGGACGCACCACGATCATCCCGCATGACGAACGCTATGACGTGGCCGACGAATACATGTCGATCATGTACGCACTGTGGGAGGGCTCGTGGGAAGACGGCGCCCTCAAGCTCGATCGTGCGAACCATGTCTTTGCCGATCCGGCCAGGGTTCACGAGATCGACCATCAGGGCAAATATTTCCGCATTCAGGCAACCCATCCCTGCACGCCCTCTCCACAGCGTACACCGGTGCTGTTCCAGGCCGGCGCCTCGGGGCGCGGCAAGCAGTTTGCGGCGAGTCACGCGGAATGCGTCTTCGTCAACGGAACCTCGAAATCCAAAATCGCCGAGACAGTCGCCGATATCCGCAGCCAAGCCGCAGAACGCGGCCGCGCGCCCGACGATGTGAAGATCCTTGCCGGGGCGACAGTCATCGTGGGCCGAACGGAAGCGGAAGCCCGCGAAAAGATGGCGGAATACCGCCGCTATGCCAGCCCGGAAGCCGTTCTTGCCCACGCCGCCGGCGGGCTTGGCGTCGATCTGTCGCGTTATCCGCTGGACGAACCGATCCGCCATGAAGAAAACGATGCCAACCGCACGTCAATGGAAGCACTGACCCGTGGCGACAGCACCTATACGCCGCGACGCATCGCGGAAGAGATGTCGCTTTCCGCCCGCAACCTGATGATCGTCGGCGACGCCGGACAAGTCGCAGACGAAATGGCGCGCTGGGTCGCCGAGACCGGGATCGACGGCTTCAACATTGCGCGCCTGATCATGCCCGAAAGCCTGAGTAACTTCGTCGATCAGGTGATCCCGAGGCTGCAGGAGCGCGGCCTGTTCAAGACCGCCTACCGGCCGGGGACGCTGCGCGAGAAGATTTTCCCGAAGTCTGGCGCGCGTCTCGGAGCTGAGCATCCGGCTTCATCAGCACGGAGGGCCTGAGATGAACGCCGTATTCTCGACATTCACCAAGGACATCACCGCCGTAAAGCGCGCCTTTTCGCTGTTTCCGAGCGGCGTGGCGGTGATCACGACGCGCGACCGCGACGGAAAGGCCCAAGGGTTTACCGCCAGCTCCTTCACGCCGCTTTCGCTTGATCCGCTGATGGTGCTGGTCTGCATCGGGCGCAACGCCCGTTGCTTTGAAGCCTTCATGGAAGCCTCGTATATCGGCATCAGCGTCTTGCGCGGCAGCCAGGCTGACATTGCCATGCAGTTTTCTTCAAGGGCCACAGACAAGTTTGCCAATCTCGAGACGGAGGACGGTCCCTTCGGGTCGCCACTCCTTCGCGGTGCGGTCTCCACTTTCGAGGGTATGGTTGCGGGGCGCTTCCCCGGTGGCGATCACGTGGTGCTGACTGTCTCGGTCGATCACATGACGCTCGAAGACGAGGGCGACGTCATGGCCTATTTCGCGCGCGGCTTCAGCGCGCTTGCAGTGCCGGCTCAATAGTCCTTTCAGACGTATTCGGGCCGGTCTGCGGGGGAAATGGTGAGGATCGGCAATTCCAGTTCCGCGAGGCATGCGTCCCACGATGGCGTCTGACGAATTCGACATCATCATCATTGGTGGAGGCACTGCGGGATGCGTCCTGGCCCACCGGTTAAGCGAGGATGCACGTCACCGGGTCCTGTTGCTGGAGGCAGGGCCCGGTGGCTGGCATCCGCTCGTGAACATGCCGCGCGGATGGGTCAAGCTCACCCATGACGCCAACCGCGCATGGTCCTTTCCGGTCGAACCGCAACCGGGACGGCCGGCCGGGGAACGCTGGGCGCGCGGACGCGGTCTCGGCGGCTCAAGCGCCATCAACGGCATGGTCTATTGCCGCGGCGCGCCGCAAGACTATGACGGCTGGAAGGCGTTCGGCGTCAAGGGATGGGACTGGAGCGAGATCGAACCGGGCTTCAGGGATATCGAGCGCAGGCTCGGTACCAGCCTGCGCCCGCTCCCCGAACCGCTCTACAGCGCCGTCATGAATGCCGGGATGGAAATGGGGCTCACACCCCTCGACCGGATGGACAGCGGCATGGAAGGCGTCGGCGTCTATCGGCACAGCATCGACAGGCGCGGTGTGCGCTCCAGCGCCGCCCGCACCTTTCTCGATCCGGCAAGGGGACGGTCCAATCTGACGATTCGCTCCAATGCCAGGGCCACCCGCATCCTGTTCGAGGACGGCCGCGCGAGCGGCGTCGAATACCGCACGCCCGCGGGTCTTGCGACCGTCCGGGCAGGCCGCGAGGTGATCGCGTCCTGCGGTGCCATCCAGTCGCCACATCTTCTTCAAGTCTCCGGGATCGGCCCGGCCGACGTCCTGGCAAAGGCAGGCATTGCACCAGTCGCGGTCAGTCCCGGCGTCGGCCAGAACCTTGCCGAACATCTCGTCATCGCCTTGCCCCACCGTCTGCGCGGGATCGACGGCCATAACAGGCGTCTCAGCGGTTTCAATCTCGTCACGGAAGTCCTGCGTTACTATCTCCGGCGCAGCGGCCCCCTCGCCTATGGCGCATCGGAAATGGGCGCTTTCGTCCGCTCACGTCCGGATGTCGCCTATCCCGACCTTCAGCTTTCACTCTCGCCCTACACGTTCGCGCGCGGCCTCCTGCAGGGAAAACTGCTGCTGGAGCGCGAGCCCGGCCTCACCATCATCGGCTATGCCCTGCGTCCCGAAAGCCGGGGCACGATCAAGGCCAAGAGTGGCGATATCGGAGAGATGCCGAAGGTCGACGCCAACTGGCTGGCAACAGAAGGGGACCAGAAGACCGCAGTCGCCATGATGCGCGCCATGCGCCGGTTCATCGCGCAACCGAGCCTCAAGCCCTTCATCGCACACGAAATCTGGCCGGGGCCGGAGACCGTCAGCGATGACGACATGCTGGAGGTATTCAGGTCCGGCTTTGTGTCCGGCCTGCACGCAGTCGGCACTTGCCGCATGGGCTCAGACGAGAACGCCGTGGTCGATGAAAGATTGCGCGTTCGCGGGGTGCGTGGCCTGCGCGTCGTCGACGCCTCCGTGATCCCGGCGCCCGTTTCCAGCAATACGAACGGTCCCGTCATGGGGCTTGCCTGGCGCGCGGCTGATCTGATCGTCGCTGATCGGCGGGGGGTAAACCCGGGAAACGCCGCGCCGCGCTAGCTCTTCGGGGCGTGCCTCTCGACGAGATCAAGAAATAGTGGCCGCTCGCCGCCGCCATGCACTTCCAGAGTTGCGCCGGACACGAAGCCGGCCCATGGCGAGGCGAGATAAAGCACGGCATCGGCAATATCGCTGCCGCGACCCATCCGCTTTAATGGCAGCGACTGGGCAATCGCCTCCTGGGCTTCGCGCGAGCCGTAAGTGAGTTCGGCCTGCTCGGTTTCGATAAGACCGACGATGATCGCATTGACGCGGATCAGCGGACCCCATTCCTGCGCGAGGCTCTTCGTGAGGCTGAGCAGGCCGGCCTTTGCCGCGCCATAGGCGGCGGTCCCCGGTGACGGACGAGCGCCGGAGACGCTGGCGATATTGATGATCGAGCCGCCGTCCGCCTGATGCGCCATATGCGAATGGACCGCCTGAGAGAGATGAAGCGGGGCGAGGAGATTAAGGCCGATGATGGCTTCCGAGAAACGCGGGGAGACTGTGGCGGCCTCTACCGCAGGCGAGCCGCCGGCATTGTTGACCAGAATATCCACCCGGCCATGTGTTGCTGCCACTGCATCCACGAATGCCTTGCAGTTTGCCGCCACACGGACGTCACACGGATGGAACTCGGCCTGCCGCCCGCCGGCCTCGACGGGTGTTTCCGGTGCCGTGCGGGCACAGATGGCGACCGTCGCTCCCGCCGAAAGCAGAGCTTCCGCAATGGCGCGGCCAATGCCCTTGGTGCCGCCGGTGACGATGGCCACCCGCCCTTTCAGGAGATCGGCAAATGCAGTGCGTGGATCGTTCATCGGCGTTCCCATCCTGAGCGTTGGCGCGCTTCATCTACAGACCGAAGGCGGTTATCCTTGCCAATAGCGCAGGGATGCCCTTCGGCAATTCGTCTTTTCGGACGATGCAGGGCGAGACGCGCGACGGCAAGAGTGGTCGCCGTCGAGTTGAGAGGTTTGGCGCGCGCAAGGCACCCCGAAAGCAGTTGAAGCAAGCGGTTGAAGATGACGACACACGAGACGTCCTGGAGTTTCACGACCATTCCCGATCTCTGCGAACGCGCCGCCGAACTCTACGGCGACGCGCCGGCCATCGAGGATGGCATTACGCTGAGCTTCAAGGAATTCAACCGGCTGCGCAAACGGGTCGCGGCCGCACTGGTTGCATCGGGGGTCCAGAAGGGCGACCGGGTGATGATCTGGGGGCCGAACACCTGGAAATGGTTCGCGGCGGCGATGGGGCTTGTGAGCATCGGCGGCGTGCTCATCCCTTGCAGCACGCGCTTCAAGGGCAATGAGGTCGGCGAACTTGCGCGGCGAAGCGGCGCGTCGTTGATGTTTTCGACCGGCGACTTCCTCAACCAGTATTACCCCAGCCAGCTTTCGCAGGAGACGCGTGCGCTGCTTCGCGAGGTCATCGTCTTTGATGGTGCGAAGCGTGATGAAACGGCGTGGGATGATTTTATAGCGCGCGCCGAATTGACAGGCGAAGACGAGCTCGATGCCCGCTTCGCCGCCGTGGGACCCGACGATCTCTGCGACATGCTCTTCACCTCCGGCACGACGGGGTATCCCAAGGGCGTCATGTACGGCCACCGGCAATGCCTTCGTGCGATCGATGCCTGGGCGACGCGGGTGGGGATCACGCGCGGCGACCGCATTCTGGTCATCCCGCCCTTCTTCCACGCCTTCGGCTACCGGTCGGGCGCGATCGTCTCGATCATGCGCGGCGCAACACTTCTGCCGCACCTGACTTTCGATCCGGCCGAGATCCTGAAGCGGGTTTCGGAAGAGAAGATCAGCGTCATCCCCGGCCCGCCGGCCATCTTCCACGGCATGCTGCAACATCCCGAACTGTCGCGCTTCGACACGTCCAGTTTGCGGCTCGGCATTACCGGCGGCGCCGTCGTACCATCGACACTTATCCGGCGCATGCGCTCCGACCTCGGCTTTGCCGGTGTCGTCAACGGCTACGGCCTGACCGAATGCGGCGGCTATGGCACGATGTGCCGGTCGGACGACGATGACGAGGTCATCGCCAACACGTCCGGCAAGCCGTTTCCGGAAACGGAGGTGCGCATCATAGGCGCAGACGGCTCTCTGCTCGCCGATGGCGAAGCGGGCGAAGTCGTGATCCGCGGCTATATCGTCATGAAGGGCTATTTCAACGACGAGCAATCGACCGCCAACACCATCGACAAGGACGGATGGCTGCACACTGGCGACATCGGCTATTTCGATGCAAACGGAAACCTTCGCATCGAAGACCGCGTCAAGGACATGTACATTACCGGCGGCTTCAACTGCTATCCCGCCGAGATCGAGCGCTTCATGAGCGCGCATCCGGCCATCGGGCAGATCTCCGTCATCGGCGTGGCCGACGAGCGTCTCGGTGAAGTGGGCAAGGCTTTCGTCGTCCTGCGCCCCGGCGCAAGCGCGACGGAAAAAGAGCTGATCGACTGGGCCCGCGCCAATATCGCGAACTTCAAGGTCCCGCGCTCGATCGAGTTCCGCACCGCGCTGCCGACCAGTCCTCAGGGCAAGGTGCTGAAGGACGAACTTCGCAAATCGGTTGCCATGGCGAACTGAGCAGGAAAGTTTGCCGGCGACGGTACGGCCGGCCTTCCCCCAAAGGCACCATAACCGGTTCCAGGAATCAGGAAAGGCGGGATTTCCCCGCCTTTTTTCATTAGGTTATGCGCCTGTCCGCAGGAGCGGCTGGCCGCCGGCGTCTCCTCAGGAGGTGCCGTAAACCGGTTTGGGGGCCGGGCGCGCGCCGACCAGTTCCTCGATCTTCTGTCCGAGTTCCGCCGCCTCCCATGGCGCGCCCTTGTCGAATTCGGGGCCGTCGTTCCACCCCAGCGCAAGACGGATGGAGCCACCCAGGAGTTCGAAGATCTGCCCCGTCACCTGCTGCGAACGCTCACTACACAGCCAGGCGACAAGCGGAGCGGTGTTTTCCGGCGCGTAGATGTCGAATTCGCCCGCCTTAGGTTTCATGGCGTCGGCAAAGGCCGTTTCGGTCATGCGGGTGCGGGCGTTCGGCGCCAGTCCGTTGACCGTGATGCCGTACCGGGCAAGTTCGGCCGCCTGAACGAGCGTCAGCGATGCAATGCCGCCCTTGGCCGCGGAATAGGCGCTCTGACCAACCGAACCCTGAAGCCCGGCCCCGGACGAGGTGTTGACGATCCGGGCATTGACCGCCTCGCCGGCCTTCTGGCGCGCGCGCCAATAGTCGACGGCATGACGGCTCACGCAGAAATGGCCGCGCAGGTGTACCCGGATGACGGCATCCCATTCCTCCGGCGTGCAGGAGACGAACATGCGGTCGCGCACGAAGCCGGCATTATTCACCACCGCATGAAGGTCGCCGAACGTATCGAGCGCGGTCTTGACGATCCGTCCGCCCGCCTCGTAGTCGGTGACGTCGTCATAATTGGCGACCGCCTCGCCGCCGAATGACCTGATTTCGTCAACGACCTGCTGCGCCGGCGTCTCGGCGGTGGCATCGCCATGCGTCCCAACGCCGAGATCGTTAACGACCACCTTCGCCCCCTCGCGGGCGAGACCCAGCGCATAGGCTCGGCCCAGTCCCCGTCCGGCGCCGGTTACAATTACAACCCTGTTTTCGCAGATATTGGCCATGTCTACCCTCTGATGTCCTGGATTTCTCAACGGCTCAGCCGCACGGCCTTTGCATTGCCGGCGTTGCGCCTGCGGCCTTCCTCGGCGACGGCAAGCGGTGCGCATTCGACAAGCGCTGCGAGAGACCGATCGGCAAGCCGCTGATATTCGCCCTCGCCATTGTTGCGCCAGCGGATCGCCTCCTCGGCGAGTTCCCGCACCGGCTTCGCCGGATTGCCGGCGATGAGATGACGCGGCGGCATCTGCGCATCGTTCTTGACGAGGCTGAGGGCCGCCACAAGGCTGTCTTCGCCGACAACTGCGCCATCGAGCACCACCGCATGCATGCCGACCAGCGCATTCACGCCGATCGTGCAGCCATGGAGGATGGCACTATGGCCAACGGTGGCACCGCGCTCCACGATACAGTCCGAGCCGGAGCCGGTGTGGAGGACGCAATTGTCCTGAATGCTCGTATCGCCCACCACCGTGATGCGGCCGAAGTCGCCACGCAGCGATGCGCCGGGGCCGATATAGCAGCGCGGCCCCACCTTCACGTCGCCGATCAGGACGGCCGTCGGATGCACATAACTCGTCGGATCGACGACCGGGATGATCCCTTCAAAGGCGTAGCAGGGCATCTAGGAGAGCCTTTCGATAATCGTGACATTGGCCTGGCCGCCGCCCTCGCACATCGTCTGCAGGGCATAACGCCCGTTGCGACGCTCCAGTTCGTTCAGCATCGTCGTCATGATGCGCGCGCCTGTGGCGCCGAGCGGATGACCGAGGGCGATCGCGCCACCGTTGACGTTCACTCTGTCGTGCGGAATCCCGAGCTCCTTCATCCAGGCGAGCGGGATCGAGGCGAAGGCCTCGTTGCATTCGAAGAGATCAATGTCCTCGATCTTCAGGCCGGTCTTCTTCAGGGCATGGCGGGTGGCCGGGATCGGCGCGCTCAGCATCCAGACCGGGTCGTCGCCGCGAACCGAAAGATGATGGATACGCGCACGGGGCGTCAGGCTATGGTACTTCAGCGCCTGTTCCGAGGCGATCAGCAGGGCTGCCGAGGCATCGGAATTCTGGCTCGATACCCCGGCGGTCACGCGACCGCCCTCGACCAGCGTCTTCAGCGTTGCCATCTTTTCCAGCGATGTGTCGCGACGCGGGGTCTCGTCGACCGAAAAGTCACCGATGGGCGCGATCTCTCTGACGAAATAACCGGCGTCGATCGCCGCAATCGCACGAGCATGGCTTTCATAGGCAAAGGCTTCCATGTCCTCGCGGCTGATCTGCCATTTCTCCGCGATCATCTCGGCGGAGCGGAACTGGCTCATCTCCTGCGTCCCATAGCGGGCGATCCAGCCCGGCGAGGTGGAAAAGGGATCGGGGAAGCCATATTGCTGGCCGACAATCATCGCGGCCGAAATCGGGATCATGTTGAGGTTCTGCACGCCGCCCGCGACGACCAGATCCTGCGTGCCGCTCATGACGCCCTGCGCGGCAAAGTGAACCGCCTGCTGGGCCGAACCGCATTGGCGGTCGACGGTGACGCCCGGAACATGGTCCGGCATGCCGGCAACCAGCCAGCAGGTGCGCGCAATGTCACCCGCCTGGCTGCCGATCGTTTCGGTGCAGCCATAGATGACGTCATCGACCGCTCCGGGATCGATGCCAGTCCGCTGTATCAGCGCGCGGATCGGAACCGCGCCGAGATCGGCCGAATGCAGACCCGCCAGCGAGCCCTTCTTGCGTCCGATCGGCGTGCGGATGGCGTCGACAATATAGGCTTCAGGCATGGTCCATTTCCTTTGCAAAGGTATGTTCGGGTCCCAGCGGCCCGTTCAGGACCCGTTCCGCAACACGGCGACGATGAAAAGCCGGACCGCCCCACCATTCGGAGAGTGCAATCGCCCGCTTGAGGAAGAAGTGGACATCCACTTCCCAGGAATAACCCATCGCGCCATGAACCTGAATGGCCGTGCGGGCTGCAAGGTCTGCGGCTTCCGAGGCCGCCAGTTTCGCATGTGACACGCGTGCGCGCGACAAGACATTTGCCTGTGGCAACATTGCCGCCGCCGCATGGAGCACCGGCCGGGCAAATTCGATCTTCACCTGCACGGTCGCCAGATGATGCTTGAGCGCCTGATAGGAGCCGATCGGCTTGCCGAACTGCTGGCGTTCCTTGGCATAGTTGACGGCGAGATCAACGCAGCGCTGCGCAATGCCCAGCATCTGCGCTGCGGCGAACAGCGCGCCGCGATCGAAAGCCGACGCAATCGGGCCTTCTACAACGGATTGCTCGCCCAGACGAAGAGCAGAAGCTTCATCGTATTGCACCGAGAAAAGGCGGCGGAAGGGATCGATGCTCGGCTGCAACGTCACCGATGCGTCGCTCGTCTTGATGATGTCGAGACCGCCGCCCTTCGCCATCAGCAGCCAATCGGCCGTATCCGCCCGTTCCACGAAAGGATTGGCCGGATGGCCGAAGGCGATGACGGCGGACCCGTCAAGCGCTGCCTGAACCACCTCTGCCGCAGCATCGCTGCCCGTCCCCGCCAGAAGCGGGATCGCAACGCCATAGGCCTCGACAAGCGGTTCCGGAAGGCAGGCATAGCCGCAGGCCTCCGCCACCTGCACGAAATCGACCGGCTGGAGGCCAAGGCCGCCCTTTTCCTCGGCGACCAGCGCGCTCTGCAGGCCAAGCTCCTGGATTTTCGCCCAGCGGTTCTGATCGAAGGGCTCGCCGGAGGCCATGAGGCGGCGCAGGTCGGCGGGCTGGCAAAGATCGGCCACGAGATCGCGCACCACGTCCGCGGTCATCGTCTGCTCGTCGGTGAAACGGAAATCCATGATCGTCAGGCCCGCGGTAGACCGAGCATGCGCTCGGCGATGATGTTGCGTTGAATCTCGTTGGTGCCGGCATAGATCGGACCGGCAAGCGAGAAGAAATATCCGTCGAGCCAGCGTCCGATGTCACCGGCCTCCGGCGCGCTGCGCAGCAATTCCGCCCGCGCACCGAGGATCGAAAGCGCCGTCCGGTGCATTGCGATGTCCATCTCGGACCAGAAGATCTTGTTGGTGCTGGCTTCCGCGCCGATATGGCCGCCGGCGATCAGGCGAGAGGCGGTGCTGTAGATCGACAGCGCATAGGCCTCGGCATCCATCCAGCATTGCAGGACCGCATTGCGAACGGTGGGCTCCACCTCATCCTCATGAGCCTTGTAGAGTTCCACGAGCTTGCGCGCCGTCACCTGGAAACGGGCGGGGCTGCGCAGCATGAGGCCGCGCTCGAAGCCTGCTGTGGCCATGCAGATCTTCCAGCCTTCGCCTTCCCCGCCCAGCCGGTTGAAGGCCGGAACGGTCACGCCGTCGAGAAACAGCTCGGCAAAGCCGGTTTCTCCGTCGATCTGCGGGATCGGCTGAACCTTGACGCCGGGGGCATCGAGCCGGAAGAAGATGAGCGACAGGCCCTTGTGGCGCTCGGAGGCAGGATCCGTCCGGAACAGCCCGAAGGCCCAGTCGGCGAAGGCGGCGCGGGAAGACCAGATCTTGTGCCCCTTGAGGACATAATTGTCGCCATCACGGGTGGCGGTGCCGCGCACGGCAGCGAGATCGCTTCCCGCCTGCGGCTCCGACCAGGCCTGCGCCCAGATTTCGTCGCCCGAGGCCATGGCGGAGAGAAAGCGGGCCTTCTGCTCCGCCGTGCCATATTCCATCAGCGTTGGCCCGAGCAGGAAAATGCCGTTCTGGTTGACGCGCAGCGGCGCGCCGGAACGATAATACTCCTCCTCGAAGATCAGCCACTGGATGAGGTCGAGCCCGCGTCCGCCATAGCTTTCCGGCCAGGTGACCATGCCCCAGCGGCCTTCCGCGAGTGTGCGTTCCCAGGCGCGGTGCGCCTCGAAGCCCGCCCGCGTCGCGTCGAAGGATTCGAGCGGCTCCGAGGGCACATGCGCCTCAAGCCAGGCGCGGATTTCCTGCCGGAAGGATTGCTGTTCTGTAGTATAGTTCAGTTCCACCGCGTCTGCGCCTCGTGTTTGTTGGGAGATAAGAGGGATCAGCCCTCGCCCGCCTGCTTCTTGTTCGCCGCTGCCATCGATTTGGCATCCTGCCCGCCGAGCCGGTCGCCCGCGGTCAGGTCGTTCTGGGCATGGGCGAAGTGGTGCATGTGATAGTGTGCATCCATGGCGGTGCGCTTTCCGCGCAGGTCTTCGACATGGTTGATCGCCTGCTTGGTCAACCAAAGCCCGAGCCGCGGGAAGCCTGCCAGCCGCTCGGCCATCTCCCGGCCCGTGGCGTCCAGGTCCTCGCGCTTCACGACCTTGTTCACCATGCCAAAATGGGCGGCACGCTCGGCACTCATCCGCTCCCCGAACAGAAGGAATTCCTTGGCAATGCGGGTGGGAAGCTCGAACCCGTGCGCGAAATATTCGACGCCGGGAATGCCCATGCGGATGACCGGGTCCTGGAAGAAGGCGTCCTCGGACGCGATGATCACATCGCAGACCCAGGCGAGCATCAGCCCGCCTGCAACGCAGGCGCCCTGGACCAGGGCGATCGTCGGCTTCGGAATATCCCGCCACCGCCGGCACATGCCGAGATAGACCTCATGTTCGCGGGTATAGAGCATTTCGGCGCCCGGCTTGTTCGCATGATCCGCCCACAGGAGACGCCGATCCCAGGACTTGGTGACATCCCGCCCCGGCGAACCGATGTCGTGACCGGCGGAGAAATGCTTGCCTTCACCCTTCAGGATGATGACCTTGATCGCGTCATCGTCCACCGCACGCCTGAACGCATCATCGAGCGCATAGGTCATCTGTGAATTCTGGGCGTTGTTATACGAGGGACGGTTGAGGGTGATCCAGGCAATGGGGCCCTCGGCCGCGTACCGCACCGGCTCTTCGGTCTCGTATTTGATGTCCACTTTCGGGGGCTCGACCAGATCGCTCATCGTAAAAACTCTTTCCTTTGCCTGATACCGTCCTAGTGCCGGAACGGTGCGCCTCAATCGTCCAAAGAGACTAACGCGGAAGGGAAAGTGACGCGAGCGGAGAGAAATACGCCATTTATATTATACGCTTAAGCCAAGTTCGCAGGATCATGTGTCCTTGCGCGGAGCAGTCGCAGGCACCCTGTCCGGCGCCTGCGACACCCCCCACCTTCGGCGCTTCAGTCAGCGCCAAGGATCGTGTCGATCTCGGCCTTGTCGGCATCGGTGAGCTGCCAGCCGGCGGCCTTGGCATTGGCCGTCACCTGCTCCGGTTTTGTGGCGCCTGCAATGACGCTGCTGACGATCGGCTGGGCCAGCAGCCAGGAGAAGGCGAGCTCGAGGATCGAGTGTCCACGTGCCTCGCTGAACGCGATCAGCTTCTCGATGATTTCCAGCTTTTCGTCTGTCAGGCCGCCCCGGAAATAGGGCATGTTCATGCGGGTGCCTTCGGGAATCGGCCGGCCCTTGCGGTATTTGCCGGTGAGAAGACCGCTCGCCAGCGGAAAATAGGGCAAAAGCGTCATGCCTGCGGCGCGCATGGCCGGAAAGAGGTCGTTCTCCGCCGATCGCGCAATCAGATTGTATTCGGTCTGCGTGGTCGACAGCCGGCTCAGGCCGTGATGGCGCGCGGTCCAGTTGGCATCGACAAGCTGCCAGCCGGGCAGGTTCGAGCAGCCGATATAGCGGACCTTGCCCTGACGGACGAGATCTTCCAGTGCGCGGAGCGTCTCCTCGATCGGCGTCTGCGGATCTGGGAAATGATACTGGTAGAGATCAATGTAGTCGGTCTTGAGCCGCCTCAGACTGTCTTCCACCGCCTGCATGATGTAGCCGCGGGAGCCGTTGTAACGGGTGCTCTTTGCCCGGTTCATGGGCGATGCGAACTTGGTCGCCAGCACGATCTCGCGACGGCTTGAGCCCAGAACCTCGCCGAGTGTCTTTTCCGACCCGCCCTCGATCCCGTAGGAATCGGAGGTGTCGAAGAGGGTGACGCCGGAATCCAGCGCGGCGTGGACAATCTTGCGGGCGCCTTCAAGGTCCAGAGTCGCAATCATGCCGCCGAAATTGTTGCATCCCAGTCCGACGACCGAGACTTCAAGGCCGGATTGGCCAAGTGTTCGTTTTTCCATGGGTCTCTCCCTTGGTTGCAGAAGATTATGCGCTTGTTCAGGCCGCGCGGATCAGTTCGGCCGCCCGCTCGCCGATCATGACGGAGGCGGCGTAGGTGTTGCCGTTGACGAGCACCGGCATGATCGAAGCATCAACGACGCGCAGCCCATCCACGCCGTTTACCCGGAGCGTCGGATCGACAACGGCGTCCGCATCGGCGCCCATCCTGCACGTGCCGACGGCATGGTAATGGGTAAGCGCGGTGGAACGGATATCCGCTTCGATCTCGTCCGCCGTGCGGGTCGGCCTCAGCGGCTGGATTTCGCGGCCGAGAATGCCAGCCAGGGGCCTGGCCGCCAAAATGCGCTGCACTTTCTGAACGCCGCGAACGAGAATGCCCATGTCGCGCGCATCCGAGAAATAATCCGGGAAGATCGCGGCATGATGAAGCGGATCGGCGGATTTCAGCCGGACCGATCCGCGGCTGAACGGGGAACCGTGGTTGAGGAGCAGCGTGAACCCATGCTCCTTCGGCAGGATGCCAAGAACGCCGGGCTTGCGGCGCACCACGGGCGCAGGGGCCATGCAGACCTGAATGGTTGTATCGATCCTGCCGTCATCGGCCTGCAGGAACCCGCCGGTAGGAAACAGGCCACGGCTCAGGACACCGCTTCGATTGAAGACGTATTGCAGGCCAGCCTTCATGGCGCCGAGAGGCCGCGCATGCGAATAGGCGCTGACCGGCTTCGTCACGGTGTGGATCAGCCGGTACATCGGATGGTTCTGCAGATTGCGCCCGACCTCCGGCCGATCGACGATCGCCTTGATGCCGTGATGCGCGAGTTCCGCCGCATCGCCGATGCCGGACAGCATGAGCAATTGCGGACTGTTGACCGCGCCCCCGCTCAGGATCACCTCGCGGCGGGCGCGGGCGATCCTGCGTTCGCCATCCTGCACATATTCAATGCCGCGCGCCCGCTCTTTTTCGATGAGGACGCGAAGGGTTTGCGCCCTCGTCACCAGTGTGACATTCCCGCGCTTCAGCGCCGGATGAAGATAGGCCGAGGCCGCGCTGCTGCGCCGCCCCCGCCCAACCGTCAGGTCGACATGCCCGAACGCCTCGCCGTCTTCGGCGTTCAAATCACCGGAGATGCGATAGCCGGCAGATCGCGCTGACTCGAGAAACATATCGCAGACCGGCGCCGTCGGCGCGCCGCGCGCGACCTGAAGCGGGCCGTTGGCACCATGCACCGCGCTTTCGCCGCGGTCATTGGTTTCGGACTTGCGATAGCAGCGCAGCACGTCGTCATAGCCCCAGCCGTCGCAGCCGAGCGCTTTCCAGTTTTCATAGTCGGATGGGTATCCGCGCAGATACATCATTCCGTTGATGGAGCTTGACCCTCCGACGACACGGCCCTGCGCCCAGTAGAGCCGCCTGTTGCCGAGTGCGTGGACGGGTTCGGTCTCGTAGGCCCAGTTATAGGCAGGCGCCGCACCGGTCACGACATTGGCGCCGGGTATCTTCAGGATGAGATCGTCATCCATGCCGCCCGCCTCGAAGACGCCGACAGTGATGGCGCTGTCTTCCGCGAGCCGCGCAGCCACAGTGCAGCCGGACGCACCGGCGCCGACGACGATATAGTCGAATTCCAGCTCTTTCATGCGCCTCGCCTCTTTGAAAAGTCGCGCGCGATGGCGCCGGGAGGACGTGGCCCGTCCATCGTCCTGCGATGAAGGTCCTGCAGCCTCTGCCGAACCTCGTCCAGGTGAAACATCGCCGCCTTCCGTTTGCTGAGATCAACATGGATCGAAAGCGCGTCGCAGAAGGCGGAGCGTGCGGGCACGCTCAAGTTCACGATCTCATGGAAATGATGAATGCGCCTCTGGTCGGTCCAGAGAACGGAGGATCGCACTTCCAGCTTGTGAGCGAGCCGCAATTCCTTCTCGTATCGGATGAATTTTTCAACGCGGAAGACACCGTAACCGGTGCGCCCCGCATAGCCCTCGTCGATCCCCAGTTCGTCAAACAGCACCTTCTCGGCCGCGTCGAAGACGCGATCGAAAAACGAGACGTTCATGTGGTCGTTGACATCGACCCATTCCGGCAGCACTTCGCCGCGAAAGCAGACAAGAGGGCCGCCATCCATCGCCGGGCCTCAGCCTACGCTCGCAGCGGCACCGAGGCGCGCTTCCAGTTCGGAAGCCGGGCAAGAGAATTTCACGGTTCCCCGCTCGATGATCATGGCCTGGTCGGCATAGGACGACGTGACCGCCAGATGCTGCTCGACGATGATCACCGCCGTCCCGGTTTCTGCCCATCGGCGCAGGAAGGAAAGGATCGGAGGCAGGAGTGCCTGCGCAAGACCCATGGACGGCTCATCACACAGAAGAACCTTGGGCTGGGCGATGAAGGCCTGGCCGAGCGCCAGCATCTGCTGCTGGCCACCCGACAGATCGCGAGCATAAAGGCGATGTTTCTCCTTCAGCACGGGGAAGACGTCGTAGATTTCCTCCAGCGCTCGCTTGAACACCTGACGTCCGCCGGCGGCCGCACCCAGCCGCAGGTTGTCGTAGACGCTGAGTTCCGGAAACACGCGGTGGCCGTCGAGCACGAGGCGCAGGCCGGAGCGTGCGACAAGTTCGGGCGCCATTCCCCCGATCGGCTTGCCGTCGAGAAGGATCTCCCCCTGGTCGGGCTTGTTGAAGCCGGCAATAGTGCCCAGCAGCGTGGACTTGCCGGCGCCGTTTTCGCCGCCGATCAGCAGGATTTCTCCGGCATTGGCCTTCAACGACACATCGCGGAGAACTGGAATGGTGCCATAGCCGGCAACGATATTCCTGACTTCAAGCATGACGGGCTCCCACGAACATGTGCTGCACGGCGGCGTCTTTCGCGACGGCTTCCGGCGCGCCAGAGGACACCACACGGCCCTGATCCAGCACCGTGATGCGGTCAGCGATCCCCCAGACCAGATCGAGATCGTGTTCGACGAGGATCACGGTCTTGCCGAGCTGCCGGCTCAGGAACCGCACGAGGTCGGCAAAGTTGTTGCGTTCGCTCTTGGAAAGACCGGCGGCCGGCTCGTCGAAGAGCACGATCGTCGATTCCTTCAGAACGGTTCGCATCACTTCCACCAGACGCCGCTGGCCGTGGGACAGGAGATCGGCGCGGTCATGCCCGAATTCGCTCTCCATGGCGCGGGCGAGTGCATCGATCTCGTCGCTCCCCTTGCCCTGGCGGGCATCCAGCCCGAGTCTCAGATTGTCCCAGAGAGACATCTGCGAGAAGATGCGCGGCGCCTGGAACGTGCGGCCAAGCCGCATGTTGGCGATCCTGTCGGCGGGGTAATCCGTGGTATCGACACCATTGATGTAGAACGACCCGTCGTTCAGGCGGCTCAGCCCCGTCAGGATATTGAGAAGACTGGTCTTTCCGGAGCCGTTCGCCCCGATCAGGCCATGGATCTCGCCCTTGCGGACCTTCAGGTTCACGCCGTCCACGGCAACCACTGCGCCGAAGCGTTTCGTGCCATTGCGCACCTCGACTGCGATCTCTTCCGTTGGCTCCTTGGCCACACCCGCAACCGCAAGCTGGCTGAGAAAACCATCGATGCGAAAGGCACGTTCGCCGGTGCCGCCGTGGTTCTTCTTCGCCCGCAAGCGTTCGATCGAACCGACGATACCATCGGGGAAGAGCATGACCGCAACCATTGTGATGCAACCGTACATGAGCAGACGGTATTCGACGAACTGCGCGAGCAGGACATTGGGCAGGACATAGATAATGCCGACACCGATGATCGGCCCGAGCATCTGTCCGCGTCCGCCGACGACGACGGCGAAGAAGAAGACGAAGGACAGTTCGATGTTGAAGCCCTGCGGGCTCACGAAGGCAACGACCGGCAGGTAAAGCACGCCGCAGATGCCCGTGCCGACAGCGGCAATCAGGAAGGCGGAGAAACGCATCAGGCCGGGTTTGATGCCAAGCGAGCGCGCGGCCTCGGGGCTGAGCGACGAGACGAACATGTTGCGGCCAAGACGCGAACGCCGGATCAGGTAATGGACAATCAGTGCCAGCATCGGAAAGATCGTGACCAGCAGGGCAAGTGGGGAAATCCCGAATGCGACTGGGCTCACGAGCGCCGGGATCCTCACGCTGATCCCGTTGATCCCGTTCGTCCATCGGTCGAGCGTCACCAGCAATTGCGGGAAGACGATCGCCGCGCTCATTGTGACGAAGCCGAGATGGAAGCCCTGGACGCGGAGTGCCGGAAGCGCAAACAGCAGACCGCCCAGCGCAGCCGCAGCGATGCCGCCAAGAGCCGCCAGCACGAAGGGCACACCGTGAAGGCCGAACAGGATCGCGGTCCCATAGGCGGAGAGGCCGAGGATCGCGCCCTGGCCGAAGGATTTCTGACCCGCATCGATGAACAGGAAATTCTGGAAGATCGATGCAGCGATATAGATGTTCACCAACTGGAATGTGTGGATCCAGTATTCGTTGCCGGCAAGGACCGGCCCGACACCGGTCAGGAGGATCAGAACGAGCCCGATCTTGACCTGTGTCAGGTCGGAGTTGAACCGCGCCTTCTTGGCGGTTTCGCCCTGCTGAGCGTTCGGAAAGGTGTTCGATGCAGCCGTCATGTCACACACGCCTCGCGGTGACGCGGCCGAAGATGCCCTGTGGCCGGAAAACAAGAATGGAAACGAGCACGAGGAGAGAGGCGACGTCCTGATAGGCGCCGCCAACCTTGTAGGCGGTCAGCATCGCCACCACGCCGACCAGAGGTCCGCCAATCAGGGTGCCGATATTGCTGCCGATACCGCCGACGACGGCAGCGACGAAACCGTTGAGCACGTATTTGAGACCCGCGTCAGGGCTGACGGAAATCACCGGCGCGACGAGAAAGCCGACCGAGCCGACCATCAGGCCACTGATCGCGAAGGCGAGAAGCTGCAGGCGCCGCACGGGCAGACCGGCCGCACGGGCCGCATCGAAATCCTGCGAGAGCGCGCTGATCGCGAGCCCCGCATAGGTGTGCTTCAGGAACAGCCGCAGGGCGACATACCAGAAGATCATCGCGAAGATCGCCAGACCATAGGCACCCGGCGTCCGCGTCCCGAAGATGCGGAAGCTGGGGGCAATGCTCTGCACCGAATAGGCGAAGGGACCCTGCGTGATCATCAGGATCGCACCCACGATCACGGAGACCGAAACCGTCGAGATCAGCCACGAATCCTGCTCGACCGATGAGCGGAGCGGCAGCAACGTGATGTAGCCCTGAAACGACACGAGAGCCGCGATGGCCAGCCCCGTAACGATCAGCATCATCGACCATGTGCCGAAGCCTGCGCCGTTCGCCAGGAAATAGGCCGCGAAACCGCCCAGGATGAACATGTTGCCCTGGGCGAAATTGAAGATGTTGGTTGCGCCGTGGACGATGTTGAAGCTCATCGCGATGGTCGCGAATATCGATCCGATGGCTATGCCCCGGATCACTATGATCAGGATTTCACTTAGCAAGTTTTCCTCCCGCGCCTGCCCAACCTTTTGATCTGCGGCGCAATATTAGTCTATTGGCGGATAGGACGTGCAGCAATGCAAGTCATCGTTCGAATGGACTAACGCCGCGGTTACCTGATCAGCCGGCCACGACAAACTCGGCGAGGGCATCACCGGCACAGCCGGAGACCGTCCCTGATTCAGCGCGATTACGGGCGCAAACCCGTTTCCAAGTTTCGCTGAAATTGCTCCACTAGGGTTTGCGCCGTATCAAAAGATGCCTTCGCGGCGACGCGCAAATCCATCACTGCAAGCTCTGGAGAGATGACCTCGACCGAGAGTGGGATCCGGAAACCAGCCGCTTCCAGAGTGCGGCAGAAGGCCTGCAGGTCGAAATTCCCCTCCCCGCAAAGCTTGCGGTGAACCGTATCGACGTTGAGGGGACCTTGCAGTGTCTCATCCGCATCGTTGATCTGAACGCACAAGACCCGGTCAGGCGGTATCTTCGCCAGATCCTGGAGAGGAACATTGCCCCTGAAAATGTGCCAGCTATCGAGAACCAGTCCCGCATTGGGAATGCCGTCGATGACCTCCAGCGCAGTGTCGATATCCGCGACATCGCTCCACGCGACGATCTCCAGAGCGACCGAAAGCCCGCTTTTGCCGGCCCGTTCGCACAGCGCGCGGAAGCGGGAGATCAGGGTCCCGCGCGCAATGCCGCGACCCTGCAGATCGCTGCCGACATTGATACTGGTCGCACCGAAGGCTAAGGCTGCCTCGATCGCCATCTCTTCATTGGCCCGCGCAATTCGCCCCGCGTCTCCGTCCATGAACCAGTCGGTCAGGAACTCGACCGACCGTTCCGTCATGCCGTGACCGTCCAGGCACGCTTTCAGCGATGCATCACCGATCCCCGCAGCCCGTTGTTCGGCATAATCGCGAAAATGCAGGCACATGCCGGTATAGCCGGCCGCCGCGCAGGCTTCGACGCGCGCAAAGAAGTCATGCCGCGACGCCTTGGGCCCGCCGGGCATGACACCACTGATGGTGTGCGAACTGCAGATCAGGCCCGGAAGCATGTTTCCTCTCAGAACGACCGGTTACATTTATGCGATAGGGAGCCTATTTCGGAGCCTTGCGCAAATCGAGAAGACGCCGAACCTTGTCGCGACCGAGCCGCGTATGCTCGGCAAGCGTTCCCGCATCGACGATCTCGACATCGACCTTCACACCCAGATCCTTGAACAGAGCCTGGCGCATGTCGGCTTCCAGCGCAGCTGAATCGACGTCAGCGGATTTCCGCTCGATCTTGACCGTCATTTCCTCGCGACGGCCCAGGCCTTCGCCGACATAATAGGCGACGCAGATATAGTCGCCCGTGGTTCGATCATCCTTCGTGACTGCGTTCTGGCAGGCGAGCGGATAAACATTGTTGCCCCTCAGCTTCACCATTTCATCGGCGCGTCCGAGGAACATGGAGAGCTTGCGCGAGATGAGTCCTGATTCGGACTCTTCACGATCCGTCATGATCATGAGATCGCGCAGATCATAGCGGATGATCGGAGGAACCGATCGGTGCAGGCTGGTGGCCACCAGATTGCCCCGTTCGCCATAACCCAACGGCTGACCGTTCTCCGTATCCACGATCTGCACATAGACCGTGTCCTCGTTGATATGCTTGCCCTTCCGCTCGCGTCCCTCGAAGGCGATCAGGCCGATTTCGTGGGTGCCGTAATTGTCGTAGACAGGGCAGCCCCACGCGGCCTCCAGCTTTGCCCGGAAATGTCCTTCGATATCGGGGCCGAGATAGGAATGCAAAAACCGCGTCTTTAGCTGGCGCAGGTCGAATTTCATTTCTTCCGCGACCTGCGCGAGGCGGCCGAGATATTCACCCCGGGCAAACCACCAGTCCACTCCCCATTCGCGGGCATATTCGAGCTTTCGCTCACTGGTGGTCACAATGCCGGTGCCCGTCGTCATCGGCACGCAGCCCATCCAGTTGAACAGCGCCGCATAGGCCATCCAGGCCGAATTGGCGAGCGAGTTCGTATAGGTGATCTGGACGACATCGCCCGGCTTGGCACCCTGTTCATGGAACGCCCGCGCCGCCTGCACGGCCTGAACCTCCCAGGCGATCGGATCGAACAGCGTCGGGCGCGGCAGGCCGGTTGTGCCACCGCTCGTCTGGATCTTCAGCGGCACCTCGCCGAACGGCGGACGGCCGAAGCGATAATGATCGCCGAAGGGAGGCGCAGACTGCAGCGCACCCTTCAAATCATCGCTGGTGAAGGTCGGAATGCGATCGATATGTTCGAGACGGGTAATGTCACCCTTCTCAAGACCCGCAGCGCCCCAATGACGCTGGTAGAAGGGAACCTCCCATGCCTCGGCAACGCGATCGAGAAAGCGCTTTTCCTGCAGGGCATTCAGGGCGTCGGCGGAAAGCCGACCGACGGTCTGATGATAGAAAGGTGGTGGCGGATAGTCCGCCATGAACCGGTCCCAGTCGACGGATTTGTGGTAGTAGGGAATGGTAAGTGTCATCTGCCCGCTTCTGAAATCGCCATTGCACGGCCTCCGACGGGGGCCTTCTGATACAGCGAGGAAATCTCAGCTTCGGGGTCTTGGAACCGTCCGAAAGGACTAAGACCGGCAAAGCCGAAGCCATGCATGGGGACCCGCATCTGATACGCTGACCCTCTGCTCTCCGCAAACCGGATACCCGCGATCTTCACCCCGGAACCGCGTAGAGGCGAGATGCCGATCACCCGCGTCGCCGCGAGAGGTAAGCGCCGATCTCACCGACGATGCCGCGGCGGAACGCCATGACGCAGACGATGAAGATCATTCCATGCAGGGCTTTGACCCAGCTCCCGAATTCGGACAGGTAATACTGCATGGCGATAATGATTGTCGCGCCCAGCACAGGCCCGGTCATGGTGGCGACACCCCCGACCAGAACCATCAGCACCACTTCGCCGGACATGAAGAACTCCACGTCCGTGAGCGTCGCAAGCTGGAAGCCTATTGCCTTGACCGCGCCTGCCACTCCGGAAAGTGTCGCCGAGAGCGTAAACGATAACAGCTTGATGCGATCGACGTCGTAGCCGAGCGAAGCCGCCCGCGTCTCGTTTTCCCTGATCGAACGGAGGATATGTCCGAACGGCGAGTGGACGATCCGGTAAATGATGCCAAAGCCTATCAGGAAGAAGGCGAGCACGAAGAAATAGGACTGACGGTCCGACATCGGCGCCATGCCCGAGACCAGCGCCTTGCGCGGAATGCCCTGCAACCCATCCTCGCCGCCGGTAAACGGTGCCTGTACGGCAATGAAATAGACCACCTGCGCCATCGCAAGCGTGATCATGCCGAAATAGATCCCCTGCTTGCGGATGGCGACCCAGCCGAAGACAAGGCCGAGCACCGCGCTGCAGGATGTGGCAACCAGGATCGCGAGCTCCGCCGGAAGCCCAACCGTCTTCGCACAATAACCCGAGATATAGGCCGCACTTCCGAAGAAGGCTGCATGCCCGAAGCTCAGCAGGCCTGAATATCCCATGACGAGATTGAACGCGCATGCGAACAGCGCGAAGCACAACACGTTGATGAGAAACATCGGATAGATGAGGTAAGGTGCCGCTGCCAACGCGACCACCACCAGAAGGATGATTGCCGCCTTGCCTCGACCGGCACTGCCGTTCACTGCCGCGATCCTGGTTTCTAGGGGAGCCATCGCCATCATCGTGTCCTGCCGAAAAGTCCGGCGGGCCGAACCGTGAGAATGAGAATCATCGCGATAAAGATCACAGTACTGGCCGCTGGAGGATAAAGCAGCTTGGCGAATGCTTCCAGGATGCCGAGACAGAAGCCGGTCAGGATCGCCCCGCCGATTGAGCCCATGCCGCCGATGACAACGACGGCAAAGATCACCGGCATGATGTTGCCGCCCATGATGGACGAGACCTGGTAGATCGGTGCGGCGAGCACCCCGGCGAGCGCCGCGAGCCCGACGCCGAAACCATAGGTGATCATGATCATGCGCGGCACGTTGACGCCGAAGGCGCGCAGCAGAACCGGCTTCTCGGTGGCCGCGCGCAGATATGCGCCGAGCTTGGTCTTTTCGACGACGATCCATGTCGCCGCGCAGACGACGATCGATGCTGCGACCACCCAGAGCCTGTAGATCGGCAGAACCATGAAATCGAGATCAATGATGCCGGACAGTGCACTTGGCGGGCGATAGGGCTGCCCGGAGACACCATACTGAGCGCGAAAGGCGCTTTCGACGACGAGAGCGACGCCATAGGTCAGCAGAAATCCGTAGATATGATCGAGATTGTAGAGCTTGCGAAACAGGGTGCGCTCCAGCAGCACACCGAGCAAACCGACAAGGAGCGGACTGAGGATCAGGGCCGGCCAGTAGCCGATGCCGAAATAGTGCAAGAGCATCCAGGCGACGAATGCGCCCATCATGTACTGGGCCCCATGGGTGAAGTTGATGATCTGCAAAAGCCCGAATATGACGGCAAGTCCGAGCGACAGGATCGCATAGAACGAGCCGTTGATGAGGCCCAGCAGGAGCTGCCCCAGAAACACATCGGCAGGCATACTGAAAATCGACATCATGACCGGGTCCGTCTCTCAAATGGTTCCAATTCGTGGTTTTCAGACACCCAGATAGGCCTGCAGCTGCTGCGACCGCGCGGCGACATCGGCATTGCCGACTTCGTCGACAACCTTCCCTCCCTCCACCACGTAGTGGCGGTCGGCCACCGAGGAGGCAAAATGGAAATTCTGTTCGACCAGCAAAATGGTGAAACCCTTCTGCTTCAGGAGCCGTATCGCGACACCGATCTGCTCAACGATAACAGGCGCAAGTCCCTCCGTCGGTTCGTCCAGAAGAAGCAGCTTTGCCCCCGTGCGCAGGATACGGCCGATCGCCAGCATCTGCTGCTCGCCGCCCGATAGCTTGGTGCCGTAACTGGTTCGCCTCTCCTTGAGGTTCGGAAACAGCGTGTGAATCTGGTCAACGCGCATTCCCCCCTCGCCGACGACCGGCAGAAGCAGGAGGTTTTCTTCCACGGTGAGATCGGAGAAAATGCCGCGCTCTTCCGGGCAGTAACCGATCCCGGATCGCGCGATCCGCTCCGGCGGCAAACCCAGAAGCTCCCGACCACGGAAAACGATCGACCCTTCGGCGCGATCAAGTATCCCCATGATGGCTCTGAGGGTCGTGGTCTTGCCGGCGCCGTTGCGACCGAGAAGCGTCACGACCTCGCCCTCGCCGATCGAAAGGTTCATGCCGTGCAGAACGTGGGACTCGCCATACCAGCCCTCAAGGCGGCGGATCTCCAACATCGGCGAGAGCGACCGCTGCTCAGAGAACGGCTCATGCATGGCTCTTCCCCATATAGGCTTCGACGACGGCTGGATTTGCCGACACTTCGGCATAGGATCCTTCCGTCAGCAACTGTCCGCGCTGCAGCACGGCCACCCAGTCGCAAAGCTCCGCAACGACGCGCAGATTATGCTCGACCATGACGACGGTACGCCCCTGGGCGACAGAGCGTATGAGCGCGCTCACACCCTTGATGTCCTCGCTCCCCAGACCCGCCATCGGCTCATCGAGCAACAGGATGGAGGGGTCGAGCGCCAGCGTGGTGGCAAGTTCCAGCGCGCGCTTGCGACCATAGGGAAGGTCGCTGGCCTGATGTCGCGCGTAGTCGGCCAGACCCACGGCTGCCAGCAGTTCCTCGGCCCGTTCGTCCAGTGCCGAAAGACGGCGGTCGGTTTGCCAGAAGTTGAAGTCGTCCCGATTTTTCCGCTGCAAGGCCACCCGCACGTTCTCGTGCACGGTCAGCTGCGGAAAGACAGACGAGATCTGAAAGGAGCGGGATACCCCGAGCCGCGCGATGGCATGCGGTTTCAGCGCGGTGACGTCCTGACCGTTGATCATGATCCGGCCGGAGGTGGGCGGCAGAAACTTGGTGAGCAGGTTGAAGACCGTCGTCTTGCCGGCGCCGTTGGGGCCAATCAGGGCGAAAACCGAGCCTTTGCGAACTCTGAGATTCACGTTGTTCACAGCCATGAAGCCGACGAAACTCTTCGTCAGGCCGCTGGTCTCGATAGCCCATCCGTCCAAGCTGACATTCCTCCCGTCGCGCGGCCAGGTCCCGCACCACACTCCCCCGTGACACAGGACACGCAGTTGCGCCCATGCCTCCATTGTGCGCCGACGATGGCGGCGCGATGCCCTCTCGGACACGTCCAAACGGACGATGCCCCGCGATCTGCGCTTCGACAGGGTCTGCCGCCATGAGGAGTGCGTTTGCCACCGGCCGCAAGGCCCGGCGACCGCAATGAGGAGGAGCAACCCGTGGCGGAAAAGATCTCGGTAGAAGGGTTCATCGATATCCATATCCACACCGCGCCCGCGCCCTTCAACCGGATAGGCGACACGGCCGATGTCGCGCGCTGGTGCGCCCAGGCAGGCATGGGCGGGGCGGTCATCAAGAGCCACTTCGAAAGCACCGTCTCCAAGGTCCATCACGGTCAGCTTGCCGTGCCAGACTTTCCGGATTTCAAGCTGTTTGCGGGCGTCGCGCTTAACCGTGGCGTGGGCGGCATCAATCCCGGTGCCGTCGAAATCGCCCTGCATCAGGGTGCCAAAATGGTCTGGCTGCCGACCTTTGATTCCTGCGCCCATATCAATTTCTATGGCGGCGCGGGGAAATACGGCGGGTTCAAGAGCATGTCGCTCGGCTTCCTCGGCGGCTCGTCGCCCCGGGGCAACTACCGGGTGACCGACGACTACGGCAAGGTCACGCCGGAAACGAAGGAAATCATCGACATCATCATCGCCTATGACGGCGTGCTGTCGACAGCGCACGTGTCGAAGGAGGAAATCTTCGCGGTCGTTGAGTATGGGTTGAAGAAGAGCCTCAAGCGGATCTGTGTCACCCATCCCGAAGCGCCAGTCCCGGATATTGGCATAGACGCGATGGTCGAACTGTCGAAGGAAGGCGTCTTCATGGAGTTCTGCGCGGTCAACTGCTTCCCGATGACGCCGACCTATCCGCTGGACCGGATGAAGGATGCCATCGAGGCGGTTGGCCCGGAACAGTCCATCATTTCCAGCGATTCCGGCCAGCCGTGGATGCCTTCGCCGCCGGAGGCGCTTCGCACATTCGCACAGGGACTCCACGAAAAGGGCCTGTCGCCCGAGTTCATCCGCCGGATGGGCCGCGACAACCCCCGGAGACTTCTCGGGGTCTAGACCCGATCTGCGCAAGCACAACATAATTTCATCATGTGGGGAGAAACCGATGAATTACCGATCGATCACACAGTCTCTGGGCCGTCGCGACGTCATGAAGATGGCGGCGATGCTGGCCGTGGCAGGCGCTACGGCCAACCGGGCCATGGCGCAGGGCGAACCCATCAAGGTTGGCGTTCTTTCGGATATGAACGGGCCCTATTCCGATCAGGCCGGTCCCGGTTCGGTCGTTGCGGCCAAGCTTGCCATCGAGGATGTTGGCGGCACGGTAGCCGGCCGGCGGGTCGAGCTTGTTGTCGGCGACCATCAGAACAAGGCGGATATCGGCGTAGGTATCGCGCGCGAATGGTTCGGACCCGGGAATGTGAGCATGATCTCGGACTTCGCCAATTCGGCCGTCGCGCTCGGCGTCAGTGAGTTGCTGGCCGCAAACAAGAAGATCGCGCTCTATTCCGGCGTTTCCTCCACGCAGCTGATCGGAAAGGCATGCTCGCCCTACGGTGTACTGTGGGCGCATGATACCTGGGCAATTTCCGCAGGCCTGATGACCGCTGCGGCAAAGGAAGGCGCCAGGACCTTCTATTTCATCACCGCCGATTACGCGTTCGGGCATTCGCTTCAGGCCGACGCGACCGGGGCGATCGAAGCCGCAGGCGGAAAGGTCCTCGGGACATCGACCCATCCGGTCAACACCAATGATTTCAGTTCGTTCCTGCTTTCAGCCCGCGCCTCCGGCGCCGACGCCGTGGTGCTTGCAAACGCCGGGGCCGATCTCACGAACTGCCTGAAACAGGCCGCTGAATTCGCCATCACGCGCAAGCAGAAGGTTCTGACGCCGCTGATGTTCATCGTTGATGTCCACGGCCTGGGACTGGACGTGGCGCAGGGCCTGACCTTCACGCAGTCCTGGTACTGGGATCTCGATGACGAAACGCGCGCGTGGTCCAAACGCTTCTACGCGCAGCGGAAGAAACAGGCTGGCGACGCACAGATCGCCTGCTATTCGGCGACCTACCAGTATCTGAAAGCCGTCGAAAGGGCCGGAACCACGGATGCCGAAGCGGTGATGAAGGAACTGCGGGCCGTCACCATCTCAGATGTTTTCACCAAGAACGGGAAGATCCGGGAAGACGGCAAGATGGTTTTCGACCGCTATCTTGTCCGGGCAAAAAAGCCAGAGGACTCAAAATACGAGTGGGATTATCTCGAGGTGGTTCGGAAAATTCCGGCTTCGGAAGCGTTCCGACCGCTCGCCTTGAGCAAGGATTGCTCCATGGTGAAGATTTGATCCGTGCTCTGGCCTGGGACCCGCATGACGGTATCAGGAAGAACACGATCTGCTGCTGGAGCATTTCCAGGAAAAGTGCGTAGCGGTTTTCCGTCCGGAAATGCGTGAAAACAAAAAGATAGAGTGTTTCAGCGTTTCCATTGGATGGTGAAACGCTCCAGAGATCGTTCCGTAACCTGTTCAAATCGGGTCTCGTCCGGTCGAGCGGAATTGACGCGAAATACCTCCGCCTTTGCTCCGGGCGCGCAGATTGCTTTCCGGTGAAAGGATCGGAGGATCGTCTCGTTACTTCCGGGCAAAACACATTCGCGGTTGAGGTCTGATCTGAGACGTCGGCGGCGTTACATCCGGGCAAGGAAGGGCTCCATGAAGATTGTTGTCACAGTGAAGCGCGTTGTCGATTACAACGTGAAGATCCGCGTCAAGGGCGACGGGACGGGCGTTGAGCTCGCAAACGTCAAGATGTCGATGAACCCGTTCGACGAAATCTCCGTCGAGGAGGCGCTTCGCCTGAAGGAAGCCGGCAAGGCCGACGAAGTCGTC
>DATMTA010000195.1:0-19362 GCA_035565055.1 Ensifer sp. | reverse complement strand
GACAAGCTTATCCTGGTCGTCGAGGATGATGCTGGCATGCGTGAGCTCATCTGTGGTGCTTTGGTGGGCGCTGGATATGGAGTTGTTGTCGCCGAGCGTCGTGACGAGATACTATCAATCATTGCCGAGCGCCGGCCGGATCTCATAACGCTTGATCTCTCGCTTCAGGTTGATGACGGACTCGATATTGCGATGGATATCCGTCGCATCTGCAACGTTCCCATCATCATCATCTCGGGACGCGGGCTTCCTCTCGAAAGGCTGGCCGGGCTAGAGCACGGTGCTGATGATTACATTACAAAGCCATTCCATATCAAGGAAATGCTGATCCGTGTGAAGTCAGTCCTTGACCGCTATGTGCGGCCGATTTCTGGACAAGGAGGCGGGTTTGCCGAAGCATCCAATGCAACGTTACGCCGGTCCGATGGATGCGTCCTTGACGGCAAACTCCGCCGGCTTTCCTGCAGAGGGGGAGGGGCTGTCGAGTTGACCGAAACCGAAAACAATATCCTCGCGATGTTCTTTGACAATCCAGGCCGTATTCTCTCCCGCAACGAGATTTGGCTTGCATTGCGTAACCTGGAGCACGACCCGCGCGACAGGACCCTGGATGGGCACATCACGCATTTGCGTGCAAAGCTGAGGCAGTCTGGATGCGAAGAACACCTCGTCATCAAGAGTGTCAGAGGCGTGGGATACGTATTTGTGGGCGAAACGCCGTTGCCCGCGACGATTTGATGAAGGGCTCTCCCGACATCACTTGTCCGTACCCTCCGATCCACCCGTCAGTGCACCATGTACGGCAGTCGCCAGTTCCTTCAAGCTGTAGGGCTTGCTCAGAATAGTCAGTTTCGACATCTCCTTGCGCTCCCGACCGTTTAGTCTCGGGTCATAGTAGCCTGTGCAGAGTACGGTTTTGCAATTTGGCAAGACCTCCTGCAACTTTATCGCGAGCAAGACCCCACTGAGCTCTCCAGGCATCTCGATATCTGACAAGACACAGGCGGGGACCATGCCGTTGTTTACGAGATCAATCGCTGCATCACCGCTATCTGCCTGTTCAACCCGATAACCAAGCCTCAACAACCGCTCGCAAGTGACTTCACGAACAAGCTCATCGTCCTCTACAACAAGAACCGTCTGTCCTGACCCCAGCGGAATCTCGGTGTCGTCAAGAGTTTCTCCGATTTCGTTCACAGGCTCCAGGCTGGGCAAGTATACCTTCACTTCAGTCCCGCTTCCGAGCCTGCTTTCTATCTCGACACGACCCCCGCTGTCCTGCGCAAAGACGTAGACGCCTGTGAGGCCGAGACCGGTGCCCTTACCGGCAGGCTTTGTCGTGAAGAAAGGCTCCGCTGCCATACGAAGCGTTTTTTGGCTCATGCCCGATCCCGTATCACGAACTGAAAGCACGATTTCCTCGCGGGTCTTTTCGTCGCGGTTTTCGGCTTTCCCCAACGGCGAACTGACAAGCTGAAGCGATATTTGCAAAACGCCGCCCTTGGGCATGGCGTCTCTCGCATTGCTGACTAGATTCAGGAAGGCGGCGTCGAGATCACCAGGATCAAGGCTTGCGAAAGCGCTGGACACCTGAATGTCCAGCTTGAGTTGGATCGCACTTCCAAGGGTTCGCTCGATCAAATCGACCATCGCCCGGATGCGGCTTGCAACGTCCACCCGCTTGCGATGTGGAAGCCGTCTTCGGGTGATAGTCAACAGACGCTGACTGATGTTCATCCCGGTTTCGGCTGCATCCCTCGCGGCAGCGACACGGGCGCTCACTCGTTCATCCGGTACTGCATCGGCGATCAATTCAAGATTTCCGGCGATTACAGCAAGGACATTGTTGAAATCATGCGCGACGCCCCCTGCAAGACGTCCGAGCGCCTCAAGGCGTTGCGATTGAGATAGTGCCTCATGCAAACGCCGGATTTCTGTCAGATCGGCAACCGAACATACAACAAGACGTTTCTGTCCATTAGCGTCAAAGACGGGAGTGCACGTGTATCGGAGATAACGTGAGTCGCCGGTCTGCTTGCGGACCACGACAAGATCCAGATCGCGCACGAAGTCATTTCGCGCGGCCCGAAAGAGAGGCCATTGTGCAAGCGGGACTTCCTGGCCGTCGGGAGAATAGCAAGCATAGTACCGCTTGAGGTTAGGAATTCTTTTCGGAATCTCGCTAGTGTCTCTAAGACCGAAGATTTCCAATGCAACGGCGTTCAATGTGGTGACATTGCCCGCGGCGTCTGCCAGCACCAATCCGAAATCGGCATTGTCAAACACCGCGCGTAACGTGTCCCGTTCCTGCCGCAACAGGGCCAGCGCATTGAGTCTCTCCTCAATGGATGTCACCATTCCGAAAAATGCAGATGGAGCGCCAGGCGGCGTGGGGAGCAGCCAGAGGTTGCTCTCTGTACTTACACGCTTGCCGTCCCGGCCGATAAGCGTGCATTCACCTTGAAACGACCGTTCGTCTCCCCGGAAAAGGCGAGCGAGTTTGCGGCTCCCCCCGTGCCCCGTCGGATCATCAAGCAAATGCGAAATCGGCGTCCCTATCAATGCGTCCTGCTGAAGGGCAAGCATCGAGCAAAATGCCGGGTTGCAGTAGGTAAACTCACCGCGGCTATCGAGCATGATCATACCGACCTCGGCGGTATCGCGGATATGCTGTAATGTGACGTTGGTCACGTCCAGCGCGTCAGCGGTCCGCAGTTTCTCCGTCACGTCCTGAGAAAGCCAAACCATCTGAGAATTCGCCCCGGTTCCGGTGGCCGCTCCGCGCTGTTCGATCCAGCGGACATTGCCGTCCTTATCGTAGATGCGGAAGGAAAAGCGGGGGATGTAAGTGCTTTTCGCATTGAGGCTGGAGACCAGGCTGCTAACTTTCGACCTGTCTTCCGCGATCACAATCCGCCGGAGCCATTCTGTAACGGCTGTTGGCAAATCGGCCCGATCGCAGTGAAAGAAGTCTGGGGCGTTATCGGGGAACTGCAGGCCGCCATCAACCAAGGACATTTGCCAAAAGCAGACATCGTCATGGTCTGTAAAGAGCGACAGCAGGCGCTTCAGCAGGCCGGCGGTCACCTTTGAACCTGTGGATGACTCAAGACTGGTTGTTCCTGCGCTACGATTCAGGCGCTTCGGCTGATTTTCTACGTCTGGCATAGACTGCTCCACGAAAGGTGAAGCGACATTTGTCGCCGGAATTCGTTTGTGATGACCTGGTCGAAATCTTGTTCTTCACGCTGAACACCTCACCGGTCGCCTCCCTTGCGGGCCGGGGCCGGAGAAAACCCTGCGATGTCAGTCACGCCCAATCTGTCTAGCCAATTTGGATGATCGGCTGCGTTGACGTTGATCAATGATGATGGCGATGGTGATGAGAAAATTCCGTTGTTTCAATCTGATCACAGAAGGAGATCAACATGGAAAATCGTCATTGGCAGGATTGGCTCACGGGCGTGGCGGGGCTTTGGCTTGCGATCAGCCCCTGGGTGATGCCCTACATCAGTGCAGATGGCATGGTGAATGCGATGATTACGTGGACCTTTTTCCTGACAGGTGTCGTCGTCGTTCTGATCGCTGCTGCCGCCGTTTCGGCTTTTTCAGAGTGGCAGGAAAATGCCGGCATAGTCCTCGGCATCTGGATCGCAATATCGCCTTGGATACTTGGGTTCTCGGGCTTCCCCTTCGCCACGGTCAACGCAGTCGTGTGCGGCAGTCTGATCTTTGTGCTGGCCGCGTGGACCATTTTCGACATTCACCGGATGGGACGTGCTTGATCGTCTCGACGCCTGCGCATTCGTGCGCGGGCGCTCCCAATTCGTCACGGTTCTCATAACGCGTCTTTCGCCGCCGCCGCGGTTGCTTTGCACTTGCCTATTCTCATCCCCGGATCGCGTTGCGCGGCCAAAGATCACGAAAGCCCGCCGGCAACAGGTCGATGATCTTTGCTGTTTCCCCGGGATCCAGGCGTTCCCACAAGACTTCAAAAACCCCGATTGTGGCAGATCTTCCGTCCAGAGGATGGTGAGGCGGTAGGTGCGCGCGAACACGATTGGTGAAGTCTTCCGCCCTGTGGCCGAGGTTCGATGTGCCGCCGCTCCATCCCTCGAAATAGATCCCGCGAACCAGGAGTGGAAGCTGTGCCGAAAGCTTGGGTACAAATTCGGCGGGCAACCGGTCGCGCAATGCCTGCAGGACCGCGCGGAGCGCCTGATGTGCCTCCGCTTCGGAACAGTGAAGATGTTGCTCCGTCGCTTTGAGCCAGAGATTGGCCTCATGAAGGGCATGGTCAAACGAATGGTGTCCATCGGGCATTTTCGTGTCCCTCTGCGTTGGAGTGGTTCCCGAAAACAGCATTGAAAGACACGACCGCCTTCCGGGGCATTGATGCCCGTCATCGTCCCGGATGGGGCTTAGGCGGAAAGATGTACGGAAGGTCGGTTGCAGAACTCTGGCACTCAAAACCGACCAATCACTGTGCCTCGATAGCCTGGAGATCGAACGATGACGATGATGGCAGCGATGGAACCGTCAATGAGCCGGCTTTTCACGCGGATAGACAGCATGCCGCGTCCGAGAGACGAAAAGCTGTCTCGGCTCATGCAGACCTGGTCGAACGCGCGCGAGGGCCAGGTCAGTCCGGATGCTGCGGTCTTTCGGCTGAGTCCGTGGCTGCTGGAGCCATGTGACGCCGTCGTTTTCTCGCGCAAGGACCCCGCCGGTCGAGATTACCAGTTGGTCGATGGGGCTGGCTCCATGTCCATTCTTCTGGGCAATCCAAGAACCGGTGCGTCGTTGAAAGACGCATCTGACAGGCGAGGGGCCGCGAGATGCCGACGCCTCTTCAACTGGACGCTTCGGAGCGGTGAACCCGTCCTCGTCGAATTTCGCCACCGGCAGCCGGGACATGAAGAGCTGGCTTGCGAATTGCTGGCCCTGCCGCTGCGGGACGGAGGCGTGCAGGCCAAGGCAGTGCTTGCTGGTCTGTCTTGTCGTCCGGTTAGCACTCCCGAGCCGCGGCATGGTCTGCAGCACATCCAAGAGGGACCGCTGTTCTTTGCGTTCAAGCGTGACAGGCCGTTGGCTCAGTCCGTTGTCCGCCAACTCGGTTCTACACTCAGCCCGCTTGAGGAGCGCGAATTCGAAGACGGAGAACACAAGATCCGTCCTCTGATCAATGTGCAGGGACGGCCGGTGGTCATCTTCGCGAGCCTGAATGGCGATGCCGACCATTCGGTGAACGACCGCTTGTGCCGGCTTCTTTTTTTCATCGGCGCATTGAAGACCAATGGTGCACGGAGAGTCACTGCCGTAACGCCCTATCTTTGCTACTTGCGCAAGGATCGCCGAACGAAGCCCCATGATCCGGTAACGGCCCGCTACGTCGCTCAACTCTTTGAGGCCGTGGGGACCGATGCCGTTGTCGTGCTGGAGGCTCATAATCCGGCCGCTCTGGAAAATGCATTCCGGATTCCTGTGATCCATCTTCAGGCACATGCGAGCTTTGCGGCCCAACTCGTTGCTGAATTCAATCATCCGGCGTTCACCGTCGTATCACCGGATCTTGAGGCGGGGAAGCGCGCGGACAGTCTCATCGACGCGCTGGAGAATCTCGTCGGCACGACCGTTGGAAAGGCGATCATGGATAAGCAGCGCAGCGAAGGCGTGGTAACGGGCGACTTGTTTGCCGGCAGCGTGGAAGGCCGCACGGCCATCATCTTCGACGACATGATCAGTTCCGGGACGACCATGCTGCGCGCAGCCGAAGCCTGTCGCAACAGAGGAGCAGAGCGGATTGTGCTGGCTGCCACACATGCGCTGTTTGCCGAAGATGCCCATTGCCGGCTCGCCAAGGACTATATTGATGCGGTCATTGTGACGAACAGCGTCTTCCCGATCGCCGGAGTGCCGCGGCTGGAGGTGATCGATATCTCGAAACTTCTCGCGGATGCCCTGGCGGCGGTTGCCGTTGCCTGATGGCACGATGCCATCGCCGACCGGTTGCTCACGGAGTCAGATAATCAGTGATCTCTTCGACCGGTAGGTGGGTCAAGTCCTTGGCGATCTCCAAAAAAATCTTGTCTCGCGCACTCTCGGACAAGGTCTGCCGGAGCTGGCCGAGAGCCTTCGGAGGTGCGACGATGACAAAGGATTCGCAACTATGTATTTCGCCAAGTTCGGTAATGCGCTGCGCGGTCTTTTCCATGAACTGTGAGGCCGCCAGCTCATGCCAGTCCGTCTCGGCATAGGAGCTTCGCCTGTCGCCCATGGCGGTCCGGCCCGGCCGGTCGACGCCCTGCTGCCATGTCAACGGGTTGGCGTCGGCCTGCAATTCTTCGATCAAGTCCAGATGCGGCGTAAGTGCTTTTCCATCGTTCTTCAAAAAGAGCGACTTGTTGTGATCGGCAACAATGACCAGTGCACCAGCGGGAATGGTTACGTTCAGCCTCATGGTCCGTTCTCCAGTGAGTTCCATTTGAGCTACTGAATCGCATTGACCGTAGGCGGCCGCGTTGATGGCCGTCAACGCGAGCGGTCCGAAGACATATCGGCGGATGGCTCTGCCAATCCGCAAGAATGCAGCAACGCGGCCATATCGCCGTCGGTCAGTTGCGCAAAGTGAAGATAATGCATGCTGATCGCACCAACGGGGCCGAGTTCTTCGAGGCATACAAAGTCATCAGCCAATTTTGAGAGCGCGATGATCTGGTCTCTTGGCGCGACGGGAACAGCCAAAACAATCGAAGCGGGGGCATTTAACCTGACGGCCTGGATTGCTGCACGGGCCGTCGCTCCCGTTGCCAGACCGTCATCGACGATGATGGCGATACGCCCGGCGATGTCAGGCGTCGAGCGCGCGATGTGATAAAGCGCCCTGCGCCGTTCCAGCTCCTTCAGTTCCCGGTTCTTTGCTGCGTCAAAGGTAGCGTGGTCGATTCCGGCGGACGCGATGACATCCTCGTTGCGCACAACGATGGGTTCTGCGCCATCGACAACGGCGCCCATGGCGACCTCGGGCTGGAACGGAACGCCGATCTTGCGGACGAGAAGGAGGCCGAGCGGGAGTTGAAGCGTGGCGGCAACCGGCATTGCGACAGGCAGGCCCCCGCGGGGCAGGGCGAGCACGACGGCATCCTTGCCCCTGTAGCGATGAAGCGCTGTCGCCAATTGCTGGCCGGCGTCGGTTCTATCGTGAAAAGTCATGATGGAGCCACATCTGCAGTGCTTTCAAAGCCTGTCCTCGTCCAGATCGCTGCAGGACAGTCCGATCTGGGCAAGCCCCGCCTCGAGATAGTCCGCGAGCAGGGGAAAGGAGAGCAGATAGCGCCCCGTCGATGCATTGTGCAGACGTTGGGCCTCGTCGTGCAAATCGCGCCAGTCATGGACGTCCGCGTCGCCGCGCCCAAGCCAGACGAGTGTCACGAGATCAACCTGTTCATCCTCGTTGAGATCCGCGATGAAGGAAAGGAGTTCTTCTCCGGCTGTGTCAGCAACTGTGTCTTCCAGCACACCGCTCGTTGTCCCGTCGCTCGCGTTGAAGGCGGCATCGCTGCCGGTCTCGAAATCCTGGAGGCTGAATTGCCGCGCCTTGAGGACGATGAAACAAACGGTGCGGAGCGGGATCTCGATTTGCGGCAGTGGAGTTGCCTCGGGCAACTTTCGCCTGCCGGCCTTGACGTGTGAGGTTTGTGGCCTCGCGTCTCGCCGTCCCCGGATCATCCTAAATTGTCCTAACCAACTGCGCATAAAGGCTGTTTCCTCATGTTGATGCTTTCTGAATAGGCAATGGCCGCGCCGCGAAGGCCCACATCCGCAGCCTTGATGACAGAGACCGGTACGGCCTCGAGATAGGGACTGAGACGCCCCTTGTTCTCGAACGCGGCGCGGAAGCCGCCCCTTTCGAGAGGTACGAGAATGCGCGCGGCTATTCCGCCGCTCAGATAAAGACCGCCTTGCGCGCCGAAGGTCAGCGCCACGTCGCCGGCAAACCTCCCCAGCCAGTTGATGAAATTCTCAAGCGTCCGGGCCGCGATCAGGTCTTCGCCGGCCTCTGCGGCGGCCAGGATATCCTCGACCGTCGTCATCTCGACGGGTTCCTTGCGTCCGTCGATGTCGTGCAGGACCCGGTAGAGCGTGACAAGGCCTGGCCCTGAAAGAACATGCTCCCACGACACGTGATGCCGGCTGAAGCGAAGCCTTTCAAAGATTTCGAATTCTTCGCGCGTCTGGGCTGCAAAGGTCACATGACCGCCTTCGCCCGCCATGCTGACCCACGAGCCATCAGAGAAGGTCACGCCGGCTACGCCGAGCCCGGTGCCGGCTCTGACCACCGCCCTGTTCGCCATCGGATCTCGTCTGCCGCCGCCAATCCGATGCAGGTCGTGCTCCGAGAGATGTGGGAGTGCGAGCGCCAGCGCCTTGAAGCCGTTGACCAGCAATACGTCATCAATACCGCTGAGCGTGCCGATTTCATCGGCGTCGACAATCCACGGGAGGTTGGACATGCGGATCCGCGACCCATCAGCCGCCCCGGCCACCGCCAGGCAGACCGCCGACGGATGGTAGCTGAGCGATTTCAGAAAGGCCGAGAGGCCATGGCGCACCGATTGGAATTCCGCAGAGCGAAACTGCACATAGTGATCAAGGCGCAACTGATCGTGATCTGCCACCGCGAGGCGCATGTAAGTTGCTCCGATGTCTCCAACGATGACCAATCGTCCCGTCCTACGCGTTGCAAATCCTCCGCCTTGTTTTCGGTACGATAGTTCTGTTCCTCGCTTTTGCGGTCATTGATGACCGTCAACGGCAAGCCAGGTGCGAGGCGCTAGGTTCCTTCTCGTGGCGATAGTGGGGACTGGAAAATGGATTCTCTGGTGCGCAGTCTTAAGGGTTTGAAGCGCGGCGATGTCGCGCTCGTTGGGGGTAAGAACGCCTCGCTCGGCGAGTTGATCGGCGCACTGGCCGAGCGCGGAATTGCTGTGCCGCCCGGATTTGCGACCACAGCGCAGGCCTATTGGGCTTTTGTGGACGGCAACGGACTGCGGGTGCCGATCACTCAGTTGATTGGGGATTGGCAGAACGGAAAGGCGGACCTCGCCAGCACCGGACGTGCAATTCGCGACCTGATCCTCCGCGGCGATTGGCCCGAGGCCGTAGGAAGCCAGATACGCGAAGCCTATCGCGCGCTTGGCAAAGAAGTCGGCTTAGAGAGCCCGTCCGTCGCGGTGCGCTCGAGCGCGACCGCTGAAGACTTGCCAGATGCAAGCTTTGCCGGCCAGCAGGAGACATTCCTGAACATCACCGGTGAGCGCGCGCTGCTCAATGCCTGTCGGCGCTGTTACGCCTCGCTCTTCACCGATCGCGCCATCAGCTATCGCCAGACCAAGGGATTTGACCACATGAAAGTGGCGCTCTCGATCGGTGTGCAACAGATGGTGCGCTCCGATCTCGGCGGCGCGGGCGTCATGTTCTCCATCGACACGGAAACCGGTTTTGACAAGGTCGTACTCATCAACGCCGCCTGGGGGCTGGGGGAGAATGTCGTCCAGGGCGCGGTCGATCCGGACGAATATCATGTCTTCAAACCGCTTCTGGGCAATGCGGGCCTGACGCCGATCATCGAGAAGCGGCTGGGCGGCAAGGCCTTCAAGATGATCTACGGCAATGCCGATGCGCCGACCCGCAACGTTCCGACTTCCAAGGTCGAGCGCGCATCCTTCGTACTGGACGACGCAGAGATCCTGACGCTGGCGCGCTGGGCGGTCGACATCGAAAGGCACTATGGCCGGCCGATGGACATCGAATGGGCCAGGGACGGCGAGACCCGGAAACTCTATATCGTTCAGGCCCGCCCCGAAACCGTGCAGGCCCGGCGCGACTTCGCCACGTTCGAGACCTTCGAGGTGAAGAAGAAGGGGCGGCTTCTGACGCAGGGGCTTGCGATCGGTGATGGTGTCGTCTCCGGGCGTCTCTGCCTGATCGAAACACCGGCGGATATCGGCCGCTTCATCGACGGTTCGATCCTGGTCGCCAGCACGACCGACCCGGATTGGGTGCCGATCATGAAGCGGGCTGCGGCCATCATCACCGATCATGGCGGGCGGACCTCGCATGCCGCCATCGTCAGCCGCGAACTGGGGCTGCCGGCCGTGGTCGGCACGGGCGATGCCACGCTTGTTCTGCATAGCGGTCAGGACGTCACGCTGTCCTGCGCCGAGGGTGACGACGGCTTCGTCTATGAGGGCAGGGCCGAGGTCAAGACGACGGCGGTCGATGTCACGCATCTGCCGGCGACGAACACCAAGGTCATGCTGAACCTCGCCAATCCAGCCGCCGCCTATCGGTGGTGGCGTTTGCAGGCCGATGGGATCGGGCTGGCACGCATGGAATTCGTCATCAGCAATGCCATCCGCATTCATCCGATGGCGTTGGTGCACTATGCGGGCGTGCGGGACGAGGCCGCCAAGGAGGAGATTGCGCGCCTGACGCTCGGTTATGCCAGCAGGACGGACTATTTCGTGGACCGGCTGTCCCGGGGTCTCGCAAGGCTCTGCGCCACGGTCTACCCGAAGCCGGCAATTGTCCGCATGAGCGACTTCAAGACGAACGAATATGCCGGCCTGCTTGGCGGCTCGCAATTCGAACCCGATGAAGAAAACCCGATGATCGGATTTCGTGGCGCCTCGCGCTACTACTCGCCGCGATATCAGGAGGGTTTTGCGCTGGAATGCCAGGCCATCAGGCGGCTTCGCGAGCAACTCGGCTTTACCAACGCCATCGTCATGATCCCGTTCTGCAGAACGGTGGAAGAGGCGCAAAAGGTTCTGGCCGTCATGGCGGAAAACGGCCTGACGCGTGGCGAGAACGGCCTGGAAGTCTACGTCATGTGCGAAATCCCCTCGAATGTCATTCTGGCTGCGGATTTCGCCCGTCATTTCGACGGTTTCTCGATCGGCTCAAACGATCTGACGCAGCTCACCCTGGGCGTCGACCGCGATTCCGGTGATCTGGCCTCCCTTTTCAGCGAGCAGAATGACGCGGTGAAATGGATGATCGACCGCGCCATCTCGGAGGCGCACAGGACAGGCCGCAAGATCGGCTTGTGTGGTCAGGCCCCGAGCGATCATCCGGAATTTGCCGATTTCCTCGTCGGTTGCGGCATTTTCTCCATTTCGGTCAGCCCCGACAGCTTTGTCGCCGTCAAGCAGCAGGTCGCGGAAAGCGAGCGAATTCGCAGCGCCCACACGCCGGATAAAATCCCGCAGGCACGCCGCTAAACGCCATTGCCGGGGTCGTCTCGACACAATCAGAGGGGCAATCCATGCCGCATAAGCAGGTGCTTTTCAGGGATCAGGCAAGGGCGAAGATTCTTGCCGGTGCAACACAGCTTGCCGATGCCGTGCGCATCACGCTTGGGCCACGGTCGAAATCGGTCCTGATCGAGAAAAAGTGGGGAACGCCCATCGTCTGCAACGATGGCGTCACGATCGCCAAGGAGTTCGATCTGAAAGATCCAGAAGAAAACCTCGGCGCACGAATGCTGCGGGCGGCGGCGGAGAAGACCGGCGAAATGGTCGGCGACGGCACCAGCACAGCCACCATCCTGGCACATGCGATCTTCGCCGATGGACTGCGCAATGTGGTGGCGGGCGCTTCGGCGGTGGATATCAAACGCGGGCTGGACAAGGCGCTCGTCTGCGCGGTCGCGGCATTGAAGGGTCTATCGCGGCCCGTCTCCACCACTCTGGAAAAGCAGCAGATCGCCGCCATTTCCGCACACAATGACGAGGCGATCGGTCTGCTCGTCGCGGAAGCCATGGAGCAGGTGGGCGAGGACGGTGTCATCACGGTCGAGGAGGCCAAGACCACGGAGACCCACCTCGATGTTGTCGAGGGGATGCAGTTCGATCGCGGCTTCATCTCTCCCTATTTCGTCACCGACGCGGAGAAGATGGAAGTGGTGCTGGAGGATGTCAGACTTCTGGTCGTCGACAAGAAGATCTCTGCGCTCAATGACCTGGTCGGCCTGCTGGAGGAGGTGGCGAAGTCGGGTCGTCCGCTTCTGCTGGTCGCGGAGGATGTCGACGGCGAGGCGTTGGCGACCCTGATCGTCAATCAGATCCGGGGGATCTTCCGCAATTGCGCCGTCAAGGCTCCGGGTTTCGGAGACCGTCGCAAGGCCATGCTGGAAGACATTGCCGTGCTGACAGGGGCTCAACTGGTCGCCGAAGAGCTGGGCATCAAGCTCGAAAACGTGACCGCATCCGCCCTTGGCACCGCCACCCGCGTCGTCGTCGACAAGGAGAAGACAACCATCATTGGCGGTGGTGGCAGCAAGGCCCGTATTGCCGCGCGCATCGAACAAATCCGGCGCGAGATCACCCAATCGACCAGTGATTACGACAAGGAAAAGCTTCAGGAACGTTTGGCGCGCCTGTCCGGTGGGGTGGCCGTCATCCGCGTCGGCGCGCCGGCCGAGGCCGAAATGAAGGCCAGGAAGGACGCGCTTGACGACGCGATCAACGCGACCAAGGCCGCCGTTGCGGAAGGGATCGTGCCGGGCGGCGGGCTGGCGCTCCTGCGCTGTGTTGCGGCGGTCGGTCAACTTGAGGCGCAGAGCGACGGTGACGAGCGCACCGGCATCCAGATTCTGAAGCGCGCGCTGGAGGCGCCCGCGCGCCAGATTGCCGAGAATTCCGCAGTCGATGGCGGTGTCGTCGTCGCACGCATGTTGGAGGGCGTCGGCGCATACGGTTTCGACGCCGGGCGCAAGGTCTATGTCGATCTGGTCGAAACGGGCATCATCGACCCCACGAAAGTGGTGCGTGTGGCGCTCGAAAATGCCGTCTCTGTCGCAAGCGTGCTGCTTCTGACGGAAGCGACCATGACCGAAATCCCCGAGCCGCACGGGAAGCAGGAAATGCCCGACATGGCGATGGGCATGTGATCGAAGGTCTTTTGAAGTCCGTCGCCAGCTTTGATCGCCATCAAGGACAGACCGGGCATTTGTGCCGACAAGGGAAGCCAATTCGGCATCACCCAGGAGCGCCGTACTCCGAAGCCAGATGGGCTGGCACGTCGTGTGATGAGCAGCAAACGCCTTTGATCGGTCAGTATGGACATGAAAGACATACAACAGGATGTGTTGGCTTCCGACGCGTCGATCGGCAGTCAAGGCTTGAGCGATGCGGACGCTGCGGCGCGCCTGCGCAGCGACGGATATAACGAACTCCCCATGGCAGAAAGGCGGGGTGTCGGCCGGATCGTGCTGGAAGTCCTGCGGGAGCCGATGATGGCGCTCCTCGTCGCAGGCGGCATTGTCTATGTCCTCCTCGGCGATCCGAGCGAGGCGGCAATCCTTCTGGTCTTCGCCTGCCTCTCCGTCTTCATCACCGTCTATCAGGAACTGCGCACCGAGCGCGTGTTGCAGGCGCTGCGTGATCTCAGCAGCCCGCGCGCGCTCGTCATTCGTGACGGCGAGCGCAAGCGGATTGCAGGCCGTGACGTCGTGCGCGGGGATATCCTGGTCCTTGCGGAAGGCGACCGGGTTCCTGCCGATGCGCTGGTTCTGCGCGATCATGGTCTGGAGGCGGACGAGTCCCTCCTGACCGGCGAATCTGTCGCCGTGCGCAAGGTCGAGGCGCTGGAAGGCGCGGGCGAAGATGTCGGCGCGGGCATGTCCTCGAGCAGCGTCTACTCCGGTACGCTGGTGGTTCGCGGCAGCGCCCTTTGCCGGGTGACGGCCACAGGCGACCGCAGCGAGATCGGCCGGATCGGAAAAAGCCTCGGCACGGTGGAGCGCGGTACGCCGCGCCTGCAGTCAGAGATCCGCAATCTGGTGCGCGTTTTCGGTGTATTGGGTGCGGCAGCGAGTATCGTTGCCATTCTGCTTTTCGGTTTCTTGCGCGGCTCGTGGCTTGACGGCCTGCCGGCCGGCATCGCGCTCGGCATGTCCATGCTTCCCGAAGAATTTCCCGTCGTGCTTACCGTCTTCATGGCCGTGGGCGCGTGGCGGATTTCGAAGGCGAGAGTTTTGACCCGCAGGGCCTCGGCAATCGAAACGCTCGGATCGGCGACTGTCCTTTGCACCGACAAGACCGGCACGCTGACCGAAAATCGCATGTCGATTGTGGAACTTGTTCTTCCCGACGGCCGCGTGCTCAAGCCCGAAGCGGACGGATTGATCGAAGACGACTTCAGGTCTCTGGCCTCCAGCGGCATTCTCGCCTGCGCGCTCGATCCGTTCGACCCCATGGAAAAGGCTTTCCACGCGCTGACGCCGACGACGTTCCCGAAAGGTCATCCTGGACGGCTGGATTGGTCATTGGTCAGGGAATATGGTCTGACACCGGAACTGCTTGCTGTCACGCAGGTATGGTCGGTCGGCAACGGCGAAGACCATACGGTGGCCGCGAAGGGCGCGCCGGAGGCGATAACCCTGCTTTGTGGTCTCGATGACGGGGAAGCCGCAATGGTCGCTGCGCTGACCGAGCGCATGGCCAAGGAGGGGCTTCGCGTGCTGGCGGTTGCAGAAGCGGATTTTTCCGGCCGCGACTGGCCCGGTACGCCGCATGGTTTCGTCTTCCGCTTTCTCGGGCTGGTCGGGCTGGCGGATGCCTTGCGCCGCCAGGTCCCGGCGACCGTCGCCGAGTGCCGTACGGCGGGCGTGCGGGTCGTCATGATCACGGGCGATTATCCGGCCACTGCGCTGGCTATCGCCCGGCAGGCCGGCATTGCCAGCGAAGGCGACAGCGTGCTCAGCGGTGACGACCTCAGGCAGTTGAGCGACGAAGAGCTGTCACGCCGGGTCGAGGCGATAAGCGTCTATGCGCGCATCCTGCCGGAACAGAAGCTCAGGATCGTGCAGGCGCTGAAACAGAATGGCGAGGTTGTCGCCATGACCGGCGATGGCGTGAACGATGCGCCCTCGCTGAAAGCCGCCGATATCGGCATCGCCATGGGCGGCCGCGGGACGGATGTCGCGCGCGAAGCCTCGTCGATCGTTCTGCTTGATGATGATTTCGGTTCCATCATCCGGGCGATCCGGCTGGGGCGGCGGATTTACGACAATATCCGCAAGGCGGCGCTCTTCATCATGGCGATCCACGTGCCGATTGCCGGGCTGACATTGCTGCCGCTGGCATTCTCGCTCCCGATCGTCTTCTGGCCGGTCCATATCGCGCTTCTCGAAATGGTGATCGATCCGATCTGCACGCTGGTCTTTGAAGCCGAGGAAGAGGAGACCGACATCATGCGCCGGCCGCCTCGCGCGCCAAGCGAGGTGCTCCTGCCAATGCGGCTGGTCCTCTGGGGGGGCATACAGGGCGCAATTTTGCTGGCGCTGTCAGGCGGTCTCTATTGGGTCTCCTACCGAAGCGGCACGCCTGAAAATGAGCTGAGGACGCTGACGTTTTACAGCCTGATCCTCAACATCCTCGTGCTGGTCCTCGTGAACCGATCCTTCTCGTCGTCGCTGGCGAGAGCCTTTGCACGTCCAAGCTTGGTCTTCCTCATTGTCGGGGCTGTTTTGGCTGGTGTGCTCGCCTTAACCGTGCTCTGGCAACCCGCCACCCTGATCTTCAGCTTTGGCGCGCTTGCCGGCATCGGCCTTCTTGAGGTCCTCGGCGCGGCGGTCGCACTTCTCCTCATTCTCGAATTGATGAAAGGAGCCCTGCAAAAGCTCGTCGGCCCGGCCCCCGATCGCCGGACGCGCGGCAGCCTCGGCGAGGCAGAAAAGGCCACCCATTGACAGGCATCATTTACAGCCCGCGCAGGTGAGCCAGATTGCAAGGCGTTTGCCACAACAGGTTCGGGAATATGTCTATGGGTTTCAAGACCGTCATGAGTGTTTGCGGTGTCGATACACCGGAGTCGGAAATTTCTGCGCTGGCCGAGTTCTGCCGGGCAGAAGCTGCCCATCTTTCACTTCTCGTCTTTGCCATCGCCTCACCACCGCCGGCGGCGGACTATGCCTTCACGTTTCCGGAGGTGTGGGTGCAGGAGCGGGACGCCGAGATGCGCGAACTGGACGATGCGGCAAAGCGAGCGAGTGCGCGATTGCAGGCGGCGGACATCTCCTTCGATGTCCTGACAGAGTATGTTGATCCCTACGAGGCCGACGATGTCATTGGCCTTCACGCCCGCTACAGCGATCTGATCGTTCTCACGCCGTCTGTTCGCAGGAGTTCGGCCATCGTGGCGAGTGTTCTGGAAGGCGCGCTCTTCCATTCGACAAGACCGGTTCTCATTCTTGCTGATGGCATCGCGCCTTCGCTGGCACATGAGACCGTCCTGCTTGCCTGGGATTCGCGGACGGAGGCGGCGCGCGCGGTTTATGACGCAATTCCGATCCTCAAGCGGGCGAACGAGGTCAGCATCACGATGATTGACCCGGATGCGAGGATAGAGGGAAACGGCGAGGAGCCCGGCGCTGATCTCGCCACCTATCTGGCGCGGCATGGCATTCGCGTGAAAGTGGATCGGCTGGTCGGACGGGGTCGGGATACCCATGACGTCATCAGGGAACATGCGATTGATCTCGGAGCAGGGCTCATCGTGATGGGCGCTTACGGACATTCGAGGTTACGGGAACGCATCTTCGGCGGCGTCACGCGGGCCTTTCTCGATAACCCCGGCGTGACGGTCTTCATGGCACATTGATGCGGTAAAGAGCGTCTGAGGTTGGGCAGTTGACGCATGTCAATGCTCGGCGATCGCGTCTTTGCACATCCTGTCTCAGATTCACGGGCCGGCAGGAAGAACGCGATGCAAGGAAAGCAGGACCGCAAGCCCTTGGGGCTGATGGCATGGTATGCCTTCATCGCTTTCGCGGGGCTCATCCTCGTTGAGACGGTGTGGCGGGGCTATTCTGAGGTCGATACGATCCCTTACAGCCAGTTCGAGCAGCTGGTTGCAGATGGCAATGTCGCCAGTGTCGAGGTTGGCGAGAGTTCGATCCGTGGCACCGTGAAGACACCGCTTGCCGATGGCAAGACGACGTTTGTTGCCGTGCGCGTCGAGCCGGCGCTTGCCGAGACGCTTGCCGCGAAAGGCATCACCGTGACCGGCGTGCCATCGGGCAGCCTGTTTGGCAGCGTGCTTTCATGGGTTCTCCCGGTCCTTTTCTTCTATGTCATGTGGGTCTTCCTTTCCAACCGTATGACGGAGGGGCAGGGCGGCCTGGGCGGATTGCTCAGTGTCGGCAAGTCGCGCGCGAAGATCTATCTTGAGACGGATACGAAGGTCGCCTTTGCCGATGTTGCGGGCGTCGACGAGGCGAAATTCGAACTGCAGGAGGTCGTTTCTTTCCTCAAGGAGCCCGCGGCCTATGGCCGACTGGGAGCGCGCGTGCCGAAGGGAATCCTGCTTGTGGGACCGCCCGGCACGGGCAAGACGCTTCTGGCGCGGGCCGTTGCCGGCGAGGCCGGCGTTCCGTTTTTCTCGATCTCCGGTTCGGAGTTTGTGGAAATGTTCGTGGGCGTGGGCGCCGCGCGCGTGCGCGATCTTTTCGATCAGGCGCGGCGTGCCGCTCCCTGCATCATCTTCATTGATGAACTCGACTCCCTAGGGCGCAGCCGCAATGCCGGTGGGCTTGGCGGCTATGACGAAAAGGAACAGACGTTGAACCAGTTGCTGGCGGAGCTCGACGGCTTCGATCCGACCAGCGGCGTTATTCTGCTTGCCGCAACCAACCGGCCGGAAATCCTCGATCCAGCACTTCTACGTGCGGGTCGCTTCGATCGACAGGTCCTTGTTGACCGGCCGGATTTCGGCGGACGTCTGTCGATCCTGAAGGTTCATATCCGCAAGATCAAGACGGCGACAGAGCTCGATCTGGAGAAGGTCGCCGGGCTCACGACCGGGTTTACGGGGGCGGACCTTGCCAATCTGGTCAATGAGGCAGCGATCGCAGCCACCCGCCGAAAAGGGGACGATGTCTCGAACGATGATTTCACGGTGGCAATCGAACGGATTGTGGCCGGGATCGAGAAGAAGAGCAGGGTGCTTTCGCCGGAGGAGCGTCGCCGCGTGGCCTATCACGAGATGGGACATGCGCTTGTTGCAGCAAACCTGCCCGGTATCGATCCGGTGCAGAAGGTGTCCATCATTCCGCGTGGCGTCGGCGCGCTGGGCTACACGATGCAGCGCCCGACGGAAGACCGGTTCCTGCACTCGATCTCTGACCTCAAGAACCGCATCACGGTTTTGATGGGCGGTCGCGCGGCCGAACGATTGATTTTTGACGGAGACGTCTCGACCGGCGCTTCAGACGATCTTGAGAGAGCGACGCAGATCGCTCTTGAGATGGCGACACGTTACGGAATGGCGCCGGCTCTGGGAGATCGGACGTATGTGGACGGCAGGCCACTGTTTCTGGGTGTCGACCAGGATCGTTCGCTCAAAGCTGCAGAGGAAACATAGCGCGAAATTGATCTGGCGGTGAAAGGGTTACTTGAAGAAGCCTCGATGCGTGCGATCGAGATCCTGAAGGCAGAACGAGGCACTCTGGAGGACGGCACGGCTTTGCTGCTCAAGCAGGAGACGTTGACGGCCGAGCAGTTTCCACCGCTGCGCCCTGCGGCGTTTAGAGTGGCCGAGCGATTTGGTGTCGATGCGGCGTGACCTGCCGCCCTCTACTCGCCCCTGAAGAAGCGAGAGGCGGCCTCCGTCCGGTTGCGAACGTTCATCTTCTTGTAGAGATTCCTGATGTGGACCTTCACGGTGTTTTCCGAGAGGTTCAGCTGGTCGGCGATGGTCTTGTTCTGGATGCCGTCGCACAGGAGATTGAGGATCTGAACCTCACGGGTCGTCAGGTCAGCATCCGGTGATCGACCTGGTTGCTGGCCTTCATGCTGCGAAGCATTTGCAACCGGGTTGCCCTGTATGGCCTGCGGGGAAACTTCGCGAAGCAGAGCAGCCGGAAAATGCTCTCCTCCACGCAGCAGCAGTTCGATGGTCGCCAGAAAAACATCGAGACGCAGATCTGCAGGTAACACGCCATCTATTGTTTGATGCCTTGCAAGCAGGCTCAACGCCGGATCCATAGCTTCTTCGGATCCGAGGACCACCCCGATCCTGATTGACCCATCTGCTTCGCGGATGCCGCTGGAAACGCGAACGACGGCCGCCAGGCTCAACTTGTAGAGGATTACCAGTGAAACGCCTGACAGTCTGGTGTCAGGCAAGTTCACATCCGCTTTTCGCGCATCGATTTCGAGGTTCGGAAAGCGGTTGGCCAGGACCTGGATCAAACACTCCGAAAGGAGATCCCTTTCGGCGGCTACGAACATGATCTTTTCACCCGCAGGCAAATCGACATGTCGATGCGTTTTCATAGGGGACGTTTCCATGGCG
>DATMTA010000194.1:0-9419 GCA_035565055.1 Ensifer sp. | reverse complement strand
GGTGCGGACCTGGTCCGCCGTGCGGTTGCGGCAGGCGAGGCGCACGGCCTCGCCCTCGATCAGCCGGCGGATCGAAAAGAAATGCGCGGCAAGGCCGGCGTCGAAACCGCCTTCGAAGAGCCAGAGCAACACCTGCTGGTCGAAATAGGCCCAGCGGTTCTTGGCCGCGACGCGCGTGCCGACCTTCGGCCGCGCCTCGACCATGCCCTTGGCTTCCAGCGTCTTGAGAGCTTCGCGCAACACGGTGCGCGAGACGCCGTACATGTCCATGAGTTCGGCATCCCGCGGTAGAATGGAGCCCGCAGGGAACTTGCCGGTCACGATGCCGAGTCCCAGTTCGTTGATGACGAAGGAGTGGAAATTCGGCGCAGCCGACCGCCCTGTTCGGGAGCGTATCAGGCTGCCGGGTTCACTCATGTTTCAATTTCCAAAACACCTTTGACCGTGAAGACGATGCAGAGAAGACCAGTCTCTGCAGCACGATGAAGACGAACAACAGGCCACCTATTACTATCTTCGTCCACCAGCTTGAAAGGGTTCCATCGAAAATAATGTATGTTTGGACGAGACCCTGCAGCATGACGCCGATGAAGGTCCCGGCAACAAAACCGTAGCCGCCGGTCAACAGCGTTCCGCCGATCACGACCGCGCCGATCGCGTCCAGCTCCACGCCCACGGCCGCCAGCGGATAGCCCGCAGACGTGTAGAGCGAGAAGACGATGCCGGCGAGGCCGGAAAGCGTTGCCGAGAGCGTATAGATGAGGATCGTGGTACGTGCGACCGGCACGCCCATGAGCGCCGCGGAGACCGCATTGCCGCCGAGCGCATAGACGTTCGAGCCGAAGCGCGTGCGGTGTGCGACCAGAGCCCCGACGATGAAGACGAGGATCATCAGCGCGCCGATCAGGCTCAAGCGCCCGCCGCCCGGCATCAGCCAGTAGGTCGAGGTGACCTTCGAATAGAATTCATGCGTGACGGGAATGGAATCCTGCGTGATGACGGAGGCTGCACCTCTGGCGAGGAACATGCCCGCAAGCGTCACGATGAAGGGCGGCACTTCCAGATAGTGTATTGCCGCTCCCATCGCCGCGCCGAAGGCGGCCGCGACAACAAGCGCAATGGCAAAGGCTGCAAGCGGGTGGATGCCCGCCCAGCCGATCAGCACGGCAATGAGCACGCCGGTAAAGCCGATGATGGCACCGACGGACAGATCGATCCCGCCCGAGATGATGACGAAGGTCATGCCCACGGCGGTGATGCCGAGGAAGGCGTTATCGGTCAGGAAGTTGCCGAGCACGCGCGTCGAGAACATGCCCGGGAACTGGAAGATGCTGGCCGCATAGGCGAGCGCGAAAATGACGGCGGTGGCCGCCAGCGGACGGAGACTGCGGTTCATGATGCTTTCCTGGCAAGCGCGCGGGCGTTTTTGCGTGTTTCGATGAAGCGGGTTGCGAGCGGCGACTGCATGGTGAAGATCAGGATGATCACGCCGGCCTTGACCACGAGGTTGAATTCCGGCGGGAAGCCGGAAACCAGAATGCCCGTGTTCATCGCCTGGATGATGATCGCACCGAGCACCGACATCGCAATCGAGAAGCGCCCGCCGAGAAGCGATGTGCCGCCGATGACAACCGCCAGGATCGCATCAAGTTCCAGCCAGAGCCCGGCATTATTCGCGTCCGCACCCTTGATGTCGCCGGCAACGATGAGGCCGGAAACGGCGGCGCAGAAGCCGGAGAAGCCATAGACGGCGACCAGCAGCAGGCCGCTGCGGATGCCGGCGAGGCTTGCCGCTGCGCGGTTGACGCCGACGGATTCGATGAAGAGACCGACCGCGCTGGAGCGCACGAGGAAGACGCTGAGCGCGAGCAGCACAATGGCAATCACCACCGGCATGGGCAGGCCGGCAAACGAGCCCGTGCCGATGGAAATCAGCAGGGGATCGGCGAAGGTGACGATGGAGCCGGCCGTGATCAGCTGAGCGATCCCGCGTCCGGCGACCATGAGGACCAGCGTGGCGATGATCGGCTGGATTTCCAGGAAGGCGACCAGAATGCCGTTCCAGACGCCGCAGACAATGCCGACCGCAAGGGCGGCAAGCACGGCAGCGTAAGCCGGATAACCGTCGGTGACGAGTGTGGCCGCAACGGCACCCGAGATTGCCATGACGGCCCCGACCGACAGATCGACGCCCTTGGTGGCGATGACGGCCGACATGCCGATGGCAAGGATCGCCACCGGGACACCACGATTGAGCACGTCGATCAGACTGCCGAACAGGCGGCCGTCCTGCCAGGTGACGTTGAAAAAGCCGGGGAACAGGGCCCAGTTGACGAGCAGCACGACGACAAGCGCGATCGACTGCGGGTTCACAAGCGGGGAGAGTTTCTTCAGTTTCATACGCTTGCTCCCTCGGCCGAAACCGTTTCATGCTGGGCGGCAATCGCCTGGACGATGACGGACGGGTTGATGTTGTCGCCGGTCAGCTCGGCCACCATTTCGCGGTCTCGCATCACGACGATGCGCGAGGAATAGGCGACGATTTCGTCGAGTTCGGACGAGATGACGAGAAGGGCGAGACCTTCCTCGCGCAGCCGGTTGATGGTGCGAACGATTTCGGCATGGGCGCCGACATCGATGCCGCGGGTCGGCTCGTCGAGGATCAGGAAATTGGGGTCGGTCGCCAGCCAGCGGGCAAGGATCACCTTCTGCTGGTTGCCGCCGGACAAGAGCTTGACCGGCATGTCGAGCGAGGCGGCACGGATGTCGAGATCCTCGGCAAACTTCCCGGCGATTTCCATCTGTTCGTCGCGATTCAACGCCTTGAACCAGCCGAGCTTGCCCTGCAGCGCAATCACAATGTTCTCGCGCACGGACAGATCGCCGAGAATGCCTTCGATCTTGCGATCCTCGGGGCAGAATCCGAAACCGTGGGCAATGGCCTGCACGGGTGATTTCATCGCGACCGGCTTGTCGCCGATCCGGATTTCGCCGGCATCGCATTGGTCGGCGCCAAACATGATCCGGGCCATTTCCGTGCGGCCTGAGCCGAGCAGCCCTGCCACGCCGACGACCTCGCCGCGGCGGATCTTGAGCGAGAAGGGGTGGATCTTGCCGGCCTTGCCGCACTCCTTGAATTCCACCAGGGCCGGGCCGGCTGCGCGCTCTTCAATTCCAGTGACGGCCGGGGCAAAGGTGATGTCCTTGCCGAGCATCATCCGCACGACGTCGGTGCGGGTGAGACCCGAAAGCGGTTCCGTGCCGATGAGCCGACCGTTGCGCAGGATCGTGACCCGGTCGGAGATGGCGAAGACCTGATCGAGGAAGTGCGTGATGAAGACGATGGCCATGCCGCGCTGCTTCAGCTGCGTGACCACTTCAAAGAGTTTTTCCACCTCCAGCTTGTCGAGACTGGCGGTCGGTTCGTCGAGAACGAGGACCTTGCCGGACAGCTCCACGGCGCGGGCAATGGCCACGATCTGCTGGACGGCGACGGAATAGGTGCCGAGCTCCGCCTGGACATCGATATCGAGACCGTAGCGCGACAGGAGTTCGCGGGCTTGTCTCTCGATCAGCGACTTGCGCACGAAGCCGAAACGCGTCGGCTGGCGGCCGAGGAAGAGGTTTTCGGCGACCGAGCGGTTCGGCAGCAGGTTGACCTCCTGGTAGACCGTGCCGATGCCATGCGACTGTGCGTGCAGAGGATCAGCGAAATGCACCGGCTCGCCATCGAGCACGACTTCGCCGCCATCCGGCTGATAGGCGCCTGTGAGGATCTTGATGAGCGTCGACTTGCCGGCGCCGTTTTCGCCAAGCAGCGCATGGACTTCGCCGCGGCGGAGACCGAAATTGACGCCATCGAGCGCCTTGCTCTGGCCGAATATCTTGATGACGCCGCGCGCTTCCAGCACGAACGGATTGCCGGTGACGTGATCGACCATCCTTGCCCCTCCCTCTATTTTCTTAATCTTTGATCTTGTCTGTCATTAAGAAAAGAACGTTCCGCCGGATGGTCCGGCGGAACGCCTCTCAGCCATGCAATCCATGGCTTTTCGGGTCACTCCGGGATCAGTAACCCAGACCCTTCTTCTCTTCATACACCTTCTTCGGATCGTCGTTCGGCGTGTAGAGCTTCGATTCCGTGATGATGAACTTTTCCGGAGCCTTCTTGCTCGTCCAGTAGGCGTCGAGCGCGTCGAAGGCTGGGCCGGCCATGTTCGGCGTCAGTTCGACCGTCGCATTGGCTTCGCCGGCCATCATGGCCTTGAAGATATCCGGAACGGCGTCAACGGAGACGACGAGGATGTCCTTGCCTGGCTTCAGGCCGGCATCCTTGATCGCCTGGATGCCGCCGACCGCCATGTCGTCGTTGTGGGCATACATGGCGCAGATGTTCTTGCCGCCATCTTCAGCCTTGATGAAGCCTTCCATGACTTCCTTGCCCTTGGAGCGGGTGAAGTCGCCGGTCTGGCTGCGCACGATCTTGATGTTGTCGTGGCCCTTGATGGCTTCTTCGAAGCCCTTCTTGCGGTTGATGGCCGGCGTGGAGCCAACGGTGCCCTGCAGTTCGACGACGTTGCACTTCTTGTCGCCAACGGTCTTCACCAGCCAGTCGCCGGCAACCTTGCCTTCCTTCACCTGGTCGGAAGCAACCGAGGTCAGGTAGAGGTCCTGGGGAGCGTCAACGCCGCGGTCGAGAAGGATGACCGGGATCTTGGCGTCCTTGGCTTCGCCGAGAACCGCGTCCCAACCCGTCGAAACGACCGGAGCAACGAGGATGGCGTCAACGCCCTGAGCGATGAAGCCGCGGATGGCCTTGATCTGGTTTTCCTGCTTCTGCTGGGCGTCGGCGAACTTCAGATTGATGCCGCGCTTTTCAGCCTGCTGCTTGGTGACCGAGGTTTCAGCAGCGCGCCAGCCGGATTCCGAACCAATCTGCGAGAAGCCGATCGTCTTGCCCTTCAGGCTGTCTGCATAGGCAGCAGAAGACAACAGAGCGGCAACACCCGCGGCGACCGCGAGTTTCGTAATGAACTTCATGATTTCCTCCCACAATGCTTACCCACTCTCTCCGGGTAGCTGGGTGGACGCTAGCAAAAGTACTATTATATGTAAATATATCATCATAAAAAGTGTGTTTTTGGCAATTATATACACGTAAAAGATGAAAATGCCAGCTGAGGGTGCTACGCGCAAGTGGATGCAATCAATTTGGAATCAACGACTTCCCGCACATGCGTTGTGCAGGCGCAGCGCGACGCCGGTGATTGCGCAAGCCGCCTGAATCGGCCAAAACGGAACCATAAACGAGACAAAAAATTCGGGAGGAATTCATGTCCCATGCGCGCCTGACGCTCGATGCAGCCACTATTTTGCCAGAGGATTCCGGGGATGCGCTGCTCGTCGGTCGCGTCTGGTCGAAGGCCGCCGGCGGTCCTTCGCCTGTGATCCTGCGGGGCGGACATGTGCACGATCTCTCCGCTCACGTTGCCACGATCTCCTCGCTTCTCGAAAAACCGGACGTTGCGGAATGGCTCTCAAGCCTCGCCGATCTTCCCGACTTCGGCCCGCTCGATGCCTTCCTGAGCGGCGAGGCGGGCGAGTTGCTGGCGCCTGTCGATCTGCAGGCCATCAAGGCTGCGGGCGTCACCTTCGCCGGCAGTATGCTGGAGCGGGTGATCGAAGAGCAGGCCAAGGGCGATAGCGGCCGGGCGGAGGAGATCCGCAAGCGCCTCGCGCCGGTTCTTGGCGAAAGCCTGAAGGGTGTCGTTGCGGGTTCTCCGGAGGCGGCGAAGGTCAAGGCGCTGCTGCAGGACATGGGGCTCTGGTCGCAATATCTCGAAGTCGGCATCGGTCCGGATGCGGAGATTTTCACCAAGGCGCAAGTCATGTCGGCGGTCGGCTGTGGCGCGAAGGTGGGCATTCATCCGATTTCGGAATGGAACAACCCCGAGCCGGAAGTGGTTCTCGCCGTCCGCTCCGATGGAACGATCGTCGGCGCAACGCTCGGCAATGACGTGAACCTGCGCGATGTCGAAGGCCGTTCCGCGCTGCTGCTCGGCAAGGCCAAGGACAACAATGCCTCCTGTGCGCTCGGCCCCTTCATCCGCCTGTTTGGCAAGGGCTTTACGCTCGACGACGTCGGCGGACTGAGTGTCTCGCTGAGCGTTACCGGCGAGGACGGGTTCGAGATGACCGGCATCAGCCATATGTCGGCGATCAGCCGCTCGCCGAGCAACCTTGCGAGCCAGATGCTGAACCGCAACCATCAGTATCCCGATGGCGCGGTGCTCTTCCTCGGCACCATGTTTGCCCCGGTCAAGGATCGGCGTGGGCCCGGCCTCGGGTTCACGCATGAGGTCGGCGACCGCGTGGAGATTGCCTCGCCCCGGCTGGGACGCCTCGTCAATATCGTGGACCGCACCGATGCCTGCCCGGAATGGACCTTTGGCGTGGGGGCGCTGATGAAGAACCTCGCCGCGCGCGGGCTGATCGACCGGCTCTGAGCATCCAAGGAGGGCAGGGGATAAACTCCCTGCTTCCTTGTTTTCGTTTGCTGAAAGGGCCATCCTGACGCAACGGGAGGGTGGTTGAGTCTCAAGCGCCCAATCCGCCGGAGAGGAGCCTTCAACCGCCATGCGAGAACCGATCACGATCAGTTTTTCGGGCGGAAGTGCGTTGCTCCTGCAATCCAATTCGAGCCGGTTCGACGAGCAATTCCAGAAGCGCATCTGGTCGCTCGCCACCGACCTGCAGGCCTCCCCCGGCTTCACCGAAACCGTGCCGGGCATGAACAATATTCTCGCCCTCTTCAACCCCGACGAGATCGCTCCCGAAGAGGCGCGCAAGCAGCTTGCCGACCGCTGGGCGAAGGCGCAGCCTTTGCCGCGTCGCGGCAAGACGGTGGAAATTCCGGTCGTCTATGGTGGGCAGAACGGCGAGGACTTCAAGCCTTGGGCGCGCCATTGCGGGCTGGCGCCGCTGGAAGCCGCGCAGCGCCATGCGGCGGGCACCTATCAGGTCGCGGCCATCGGCGCGATGCCGGGCTTTCCCTACCTCTCCGGGCTCGATCCATCGCTCGCAATTGCAAGGCGTTCGACGCCGCGGCTGGCCGTCCCCGTCGGTTCGGTGATCGTCGGCGGTGCGCAGGCGGCCGTCATGCCGCAGACCTCACCGTCCGGCTGGCACATCATCGGCCGCACCAATATCGCCCTCTTCGATCCGCATCGCGACGAACCCTCGACACTGGCTCCGGGCGACATCGTCCGCTTCACCATCGAGGACGTCTGGCTATGATCGAGGTGTTGACGACGGGGGCTGCCAATTCGGTTCAGGACTTGGGCCGCAACGGGCGTTTCGATATCGGCGTCAGCCGCAGCGGCGCGATGGATCGTCTGTCGCTGATGATCGGCAATGCGCTGCTCGGCAATGATTTGAATGCCGCGGGGTTGGAGATCGCCATCTTCCCCTTCCGTCTGCGCTTCGACCAGCCTGCACGCTTCGCGGTGACAGGTGCGGAGGGCGCGGTGACACTCGCCGACCGGCCGATGCCCGCGCGCTGGGCGGCGAGCGCTGCCGAAGGTGAAACGCTGGTGATCGCGCCGCCGGACAAGGGTGCGCGTGTCTACATCACCTTCGCCGGGGGCATTGATATCGAGCCGGTGCTGGGGTCACGCGCAACCGATCTGAAATCTGGCTACGGCGGGCTTGACGGGCGAGGGCTGAAGCGCGGCGACCGGCTGAATGTCACGCCGAAGCCCCCGATGCGCGCCTTTGGCGCGGCGCTCGATCCTTTCGCCGCGCTTGATTTCGCCAATCCGCTCCCCGTTCGGGCGGTGCCTGCGGCGGAGCATTCCGTTTTCAGCGCTGATGCGCGCAAGCTCTTCTCGCGTTGGGCCTGGCGCGTGACGCAGGAGGCCGACCGCATGGGCTATCGGCTGGAAGGCCCGGAACTGAAGCTGGAGCGCCGGCTGGAGCTGATGTCGCACGGCATCCTGCCCGGCACGGTCCAGGTCCCGCCCTCCGGCAAGCCGATCATCCAGCTGGCGGATGCCAATACCTGCGGCGGCTATCCGAAGATCGCGACCATTATCGAAGCCGACCTCTGGATTGTCGGGCAGGCCGGACCGGACAGCCGCTTTCTCTTCACCGAAGTCACGCCCGACGAAGCCAATGCCGCGCTTCGCAAGCAGCGCCATGAGATCGACGCACTTGCCCGTACGGTCGAAGTCGCCCGGTCACTGGCGGGATAGGATCATCATGGATATCGACTTCATCGAACGCCTGATCGAACTGGCGAAGAAGAGCGGGATCGCCGGCCTCGAATATGAGGCGAATGGCGGGACCGTCCGTATCACACTCTGCGACGAGGAGACCGTGGGCTCGTCGGAGCGCGTCGCGCATGTCGAGACGAAGACTGCCGGTGAAACGGATGTTCCGCCTCAGCCCGCGCTGCATCGCCTCACCTCCGGCATGGCCGGTACTTTCTACCGTTCGCCCGCGCCGGGGGCCGAGCCCTATGTGAAGCCCGGTGACACGATCGAGGAGGGACAGGTGCTTGGCCTCATCGAGGCGATGAAGATGCTGACCCCCATTGAGGCGGATCGCGCGGGTCGCATCCAGTCCATCATGGTCGAGGATGGCGCGCCGGTGGTGCGCGGCATGTTGCTCTTCGAGATCGGCGATTGATCATGTTCGACACGGTTCTCATCGCCAACCGGGGAGAGATCGCGCTGCGCATCCTGCGCGCCTGCCGGTCGCTGGGCCTGAAGACGGTCGCCATTCATTCGGAGGCGGACCGTGATCTGCGCCATGTGCAGCTGGCCGACAAGCGTCTCTGTATCGGCCCGGCGCCCGCGCGCGAAAGCTATCTCAACATCGCCTCCATCCTGCTCGCTGCCAAGGCGACCGGGGCGGGTGCTATCCATCCCGGATATGGCTTCCTCTCGGAAAACGCCGGTTTCGCGGAAGCGGTGGAGAAGGCGGGCCTCGTCTTCATCGGCCCACCGGCGGACGCGATCCGCACCATGGGGGACAAGATCGCCGCCAAGGAGGCCATGCGCGCCGCGGGCGTGCCCTGCGTCCCCGGCTCCGGCGGGGCGTTGCCCGACGAAGACTGGCGCGTTCGCCATATCGCCGCCGAAACCGGCTATCCCGTCATCGTGAAAGCCTCTGGCGGCGGCGGCGGGCGCGGAATGCGCATCGTGCGCCGCGAGGAGGATCTGGCGGATGCCGTGGCGCTGACGCGCGAGGAGGCGGGCCGCGCTTTCGGCAATCCGGATGTTTATATCGAGATGTTTCTCGAACATCCGCGCCATGTCGAAATCCAGATCCTCGCCGACAGTCACGGCAATGCCGTCATGCTCGGCGAGCGGGACTGCTCCATGCAACGCAGGCACCAGAAGCTGATCGAAGAGTCC
>DATMTA010000193.1:0-18838 GCA_035565055.1 Ensifer sp. | reverse complement strand
ATGGTTCTGGACGACGATCTCTTCACGAAATCCGTCGAATTGGGTGCGGAAGCGGCGGGTGACGGCAAAATCGTCGTTTTCGGGCTTAAGCCGACGGAACCGCGCACGAGCTATGGTTATATACGCCCTGGAGCGGCCATTAATGGAAACCCCGATCTGGCGCTGGTCGATGCCTTTGTCGAGAAGCCCAATGCGGAAACGGCGCTCGAATACCTGCGCAAGGGCTATCTCTGGAATTCGGGGAACTTTCTGTTCCGGTCTGACGTCATGATCGGCGAATTTCGCAAATACGCGCCCGAAATCCTTGAGGCCGCCGAGGCCGCCGTAGACAATGCGACCCACGATCTGGGATTCGTGCGCCTGGACCAGGAAAGCTTCGAGCGCTCACCGAAGAATTCGATCGACTATGCCGTCATCGAGAAAACGAAGGAGATGGCCGTCGTCACTGGCCATTTCCGCTGGTCCGACGTGGGCTCCTGGGATGCGATCTGGGAAGTGCTGGACCGCGATGACAAGGACAATGTCATCTACGGCGAAGGCATGGCGCTCAACGCTTCCGGCTGCCTGATCCATTCGGAAGGGATCTATACGACGCTGGTGGGGGTCGAGAACCTGATTGCCGTCTCGACGCGTGATGCCGTCATGGTGGTTCCGAAGAGCAAGGTTCAGGACGTCAAGAAGCTCGTCGACGAGATGAAAAGCCGGTCCGTGCCGCAGGCGGACGGGCATCGCCGCAGCCATCGCCCCTGGGGCACCGTCGACAGCGTGGTGGATGGCGCGCGCTACGCCGTCAAACATATCACGGTGGATTGCGGCGGCGTTCTGTCGCTGCAGAAACACATGCACAGGGCCGAGCATTGGGTGGTCGTCAGCGGCACCGCGACGATCACGATAGGCGATCACACGCGTCTCGTCACGGAAAACGAGTCCGTCTACGTCCCGGTGGGCGTGGTGCACCGGATTGCCAACGAAGGCAGGGTGCCGCTGGAACTGATCGAGGTTCGAACCGGCAGCTACATCGCCGAGGACGACATCCAACGCATTGAGGACATCTATGCCCGCATCTGAGCGATAAGGGGAGGCAATTTCGCCTCCAGCTCATCCAGCCAGACATTGGCGTTCCCGTCGGAGGGCGCGCGCCAGTCGCCACGCGGCGACAGCGAGCCACCGGAGGAGACCTTAGGCCCGTTCGGCACGGCGGAGCGCTTGAACTGGCTGGTCGCAAAGAAGCGGCGCAGAAATACGCGCAACCACTTCGCGATCGTCGCAAGATCATAGTCCACGCGCTTGTTGTCCGGCGTCATGGGCGGCCAAACGCCAGATGTCGCATCGCTCCAGGCATGATGCGCAAGGAAGGCGATCTTGGAAGGGGCAAAGCCGTAACGGGTTGTGAAATAGAGATTGAAGTCCTGCAGCGCGTAGGGCCCGACGAAATCCTCTGTCTTCTGCGCCGGCTCGCCCTTGTTGTCGTCGCCCGGCACCAGCTCCGGCGAAATCTCGGTGGCGAGGATGGCGTACAGCACCGCCCTCGCCTCTTCGCCGAACGTTCCGGTATCGGCGACCCAACGGATCAGGTGCTGGATCAGGGTCTTCGAGACGGAAGCGTTGACGTTATAGTGCGACATGTGATCGCCAACGCCGTAGGTGCACCAGCCAAGACCAAGTTCCGACAGATCGCCCGTGCCAAGCACAATGCCGCCATGCATGTTGGCGAGACGGAAGAGCACCGAGGTGCGCGCACCTGCCTGCACGTTTTCAAAGGTGATGTCATAGACCTTTTCACCCCTGGCGTAAGGGTGGCCGATGTCGAGAAGCATCGCCTTGCTGGCATCCGTCAGATCGATCTCCTGCGCCGTCACACCAAGCGAACGCATCAGCGCCCAGGCGCTTTCCTTCGTCTTCGTGCTCGTGGCGAAGGACGGCAGCGTGTAGGCCAGAATATTCGTCCGCGGGAGACCCAGACGATCGAAGGCGTGCGCCGCGACCAGCAAAGCCTGTGTCGAATCGAGCCCGCCAGACACACCGATGACAACCTTCTTGACCCCAGATGCCTTCAGCCTCTGGACGAGGCCATGCGACTGGATGTTGTAGGCCTCATAGCAGAGCTCGGCGAGCCGTGCGGCATCATCCGGCACGTAAGGAAAGCGCGGCACGACCCGCATGAGACCGAGATCGGTATGGACATCCGGATTGAGCCGGATCGAAATCCTGCGGAAAGGACGATTCCTGACCGTCTGGTCGGCACAGTCGCCGAAAGTAACCTGCCGCTGGCGTTCGGTGTCTATGAGGCCGAGATCGATATCGGCAAAGATCGTCTGCGCCTCGGTGGCAAAGCGCTCCGCCTCAGCCAGCAGACGACCGCATTCGTAGATGGCGCCTTGGCCATCCCAGGCAAGATCGGTGGTGGATTCGCCCGCTCCAGCCGCCGAATACAGATAGGCCGCAAGGCAACGCGAAGACTGAACGCGGCAAAGGGCGTGACGTTCTTCCGCCTTTCCGATGGTAATATTGCTGGCGGAGAGGTTCAGAAGCACCGTCGCACCCGCCATCGCCGCATAGGTACTGGGCGGAACGGGCGTCCACACATCCTCGCAAATCTCCGCGTGGAGAACGAGACCGGCAAGATCTTCCGCTTCAATCAGGATATCCGTGCCAAAGGGCACTGCTTCACCGGCGATGCGAATTTCCGCCGGCACCGCACCGCCACCCGAGGCAAAGTGGCGCTTCTCGTAGAATTCGCGATAGTTCGGAAGATACGTCTTCGGATAGACGGCGAGGATGCGCCCACCCTGGATGGCCACCGCCGTGTTGTAGAGCCGCCCGCCGGCGCTCAAAGGTGCGCCGACGAAAACTGCACAATGGAAACTGCGGCTTTCTTCGGCAATTGCGGCTAGCGCCTCATGAACCGCTCGCTGCAAGGCAGCCTGCTGGAGCAGGTCATCGATCGAATAGGCGGAAATGCAAAGCTCGGGGAAGAGCACGACGGAGGCTCCTTGCTCCCCTGCCGCGCGCGCCATGGCAATCACGGCCCTGGCGTTGGCCATCGGGTCTGCGAGCGCGACAGGCGGCGTTGCGACTGCGACGCGGACGAAGCCGTGGCGATGAAGATTGAAAAAGCCGCTGTTCATGAGCCTATCCCGCTTATGCCTATGTCAGGACATAATGGCCGAACATGTCAAAGGCAAGCTTGTTGCATGACCGGCGGACACTGTCGAAAGCCGCTCCGCACCCAAGTCCGAAACGCGGCCTCAAAAGCGAAGGGCCGGAACGCATTGCGCCCGGCCCCTATCACTATTCGCGAAGCTTAAGCTCCACGAAAATCCTTCAGATTAGAACGTGCGCTCGAAGCGGAGGAACCCACCCGACTGCTTGTTCTTGTCGTAACGGCCTTCGACCAGTACGTCGAAGCCCTTGGCGACGTTGTAACCAACGTTGCCGACAACGAGCCAGTACTTCGGCTTGAAGGCGTAGGAGTAGTCAACAGCAGCGAAGAACTTCGGCGTGATGTTGACGCGGCCAGCTGCCATCAGGACGAAGCCGTCAAGAGCGGTACCGCCGAGCGTCGTCGGAGCATAGGCGCTGTTGACGTTCTGGTTGTAGAAGCCCATCAGCTTCAGCTGGACCGGATCGATCGTAGCAGAAACGTAGCCCTTCATGCCCCAGGACTTGGCGGCAATGTCGTAGTCCACGCCGAGCGCGCCTTCGTAGTTGCCGAAGGTGCCCTTGACAGCGGCGTTCAGGCCAGCGGTCTTGCCAGCAGTGCTCGTCAGGTCTTCAACGCCAGCGATGTACGAGAAGGCGCCGGTTTTGCCCTGGAACGTTGCGTAGGAGCGAACAGCGTAGTCATAGAGACCACCCCAATCGGTGAAGCCACCGAAGTTGAAGAAGCGGACCCAAGCCGTTTCGTTGTAACCGACTTCGAAGCCAACCGGGCCGTTGTCGATACCGGCATGGAACCAGGCATTGGCGCCGTTGTAGTTCGTGCCGGTGTTGATGCCGTTACCAGCGACCGAGCCGTTGAAACCGCGAATCTGTAGCCAGGAGTAAACCGTGCCGACTTCGGAATTGTTCTTAGCTTCGACCTGCAGACGATACTGCGAACCGGTGTAGGACGACCACTTGTAGCCGGAGTTGGTCGCACCGCTCAGGAGCGGCGTGTTGTTGCCGTAGGACAGATCCCAACGGACGAGGCCGGAGATCTTGAGGCAGGTTTCCGTGCCGGGAATGTAGAAGTAGCCGGTGCCGAACGCATCGCAAACCTTGACATATTCCATCGGTTCCGGAGCTGCTGCGACGATTGCGTCTGCTGCGTTCGCGCCGGAGACGGCTGCAAAAGCCGCTGCGGAGCCGAGAAGAAGGCTCTTAATCTTCATGATGTCATTCCCCTTACAAGGTTGTTTAATATGGTCTTGGGTTAGCTTATTCGGCTAACCGTTGCAATCGTTGCAGCGCACACAAATACAACAGCCACATGACAAACAACGGCGGTGCCGCATTTTTGCAACTAGGGGCCGCTCGCGCGGCCCCTAGGCAATCTCGTTATCAGAAATCGCGCTGGAAGCGCAGGAAGCCCGACGAAATCTTGGTGCTCGTGTACTTGCCTTCTACGAGGACTGCGAAGCCGTTGGCGACGTTCCAGCCCAGGTCGCCGACAACGTTCCAGGTCTTCGGCTTGAAGGAGTAGGAGTAGTCAACAGCAGCAAAGATCTTGTTGGTGATGTCGACCTTGCCACCTGCGAGCAGCGTGAAGCCGTCAACCGGTGCATAGGCGTTGTTTGCCTTCGAAGCATAGAGACCCATCAGCTTGAGGCTGACGATGTCGAACTTGCCGGAGACATAGCCCTTCATGCCGAACGACTTGGCAGCGATGTCGTAGTCTACGCCGAGTGCAGCGCCGAAGTTGTCGAACGTGCCGCTGACAGCTGCGTTCAGACCAGCGGTCTTGCCTGCGGTCTTGGTGAAGTCGTCAACGCCTGCGGTGTAGGTGAAGTTGCCAACCTTGCCGAAGAAAGCAGCGTAGGAGCTGATGATTTCAGCATAGGAACCGCCGTCGTCGGTGAAGCCGCCGAAGCCGAACAGGCGGGTCCAGTAGTTGTCGTAGTAACCGACTTCGAAGCCATAGGCGCCTGCATCGATACCAGCGTTGAAGTATGCAACGTTGCCGTTGTAGTTCGTGCCGGTGTTGATGCCGTTGCCGCCAACAGAGCCGTTGTAGCCACGCAGCTGAATGAACGAATAGACGGTGCCGACTTCCGAATCATTCTTCGCGTTGATGTTGAGACGATACTGCGAGCCGGTGTAGGACGACCACTTGTCGCCAGCGTTGCCCGTCGTATTGTTGAGCAGCGGGGCGTTGGAATAGTTCAACTGCCAACGAACCATGCCGCCGATCTTCAGGCACGTTTCAGTGCCCGGGATGTAGAAATAGCCAGTGCCGAATGCGTCACAAACCTTGACGTATTCCATCGGTTCCGGAGCGGCTGCGACGATTGCGTCAGCTGCCTGGGCGCCGGAGACAGCCCACAAGGCTGCTACGGACCCGAAAAGAAGTCCCTTGATATTCATCTGAATGACCCTACTTCAAAGAGTGTTGTTAACATCAACTCGGTGACCAACGGCCACATCCATCAATGTTCTGGAGAATTTGTCGCACGCATTCAAAGTGCTGCGATCATCTTTTTGCCGGCCAGCTTTGTGCCATCCCGGATAGGAAATGGAGGTCCGGATAACCGGACCTCCACAAAAAACCCTTGCGGATTAGAAGTTGCGCTGGAAGCGCAGGAAGCCAGACGTGACCTTCGAGGAGTTGTAGCCAACCGAGCCGAGGACTGCGAAGCCGTTGGCAACGTTCCAACCCAGGTCGCCGACAACGTTCCAGGTCTTCGGCGTGAAGGAGTAGGAGTAGTCAACTGCTGCGAAGAGCTGCTTGGTCATCTGAACCTTGCCGCCAACGAGGAGCGTGAAGCCCTGAGCCGGAGCGTAGGCGTTGCCAGCAGCAGCAGCGTACAGACCCATAACCTTGATCGAGACCGGGTCGAACGTTGCAGAAACATAGCCCTTCATGCCGAACGACTTGGCAGCAACGTCGTAGTTAACGCCGAGAGCTGCGCCGAAGTTGTCGAACGTGCCCTTGACAGCAGCGTTCAGACCAGCGGTCTTGCCAGCGGTGTTCGTGAAGTCGTCAACGCCAGCCGTGTAGGAGATGTTGCCAACCTTGCCGAAGAAGGCAGCGTAGGAGTTGCCCATGAAGTTGTACGAGCCGCCGTTATCGGTGAAGCCACCGTAACCGAAGAAGCGCGTCCAGTAGGTATCCCACGAACCGACTTCGAAGCCGGTCGCGCCGGAGTCGATACCAGCGTAGAAGCCAGCGTTGTAGCCGTTGTAGGTGGAGCCGGTGTTTACGCCGCTACCAGCGACCGAGCCGTTCGTGCCTTCGATACGGATGAAGGAGTAAACGGTGCCGAGTTCGGAGTCGTTCTTTGCTTCAACGTGAACGCGGAACTTGGAGCCCGTGTAGGACGACCACTTGTAGCCCGGGTTGGTCGGGTTCGTAGCGCCGAACAGCGGAGCGTTCGAGTAGTTCAACTGCCAGCGAACCATGCCCGAGATCTTCAGGCAGGTTTCGGTGCCGGGGATGTAGAAGTAGCCCGTGCCGAATGCGTCGCAGACCTTGACGTATTCCATGGGTTCCGGAGCAGCTGCGACGATTGCGTCAGCGGCCTGTGCGCCGGATACAACTGCAAAAGCAGTTGCGGAGCCGAGAAGAAGGCTCTTGATGTTCATTGTTGACCTCCAGTCAATTGTTCAAATGGGACCGAGTTAACTGCAAGCAGCTTCCCTGCCCGATCCCAAACCAAAGAAGAGCGGCGACTTTCGCCTCGCTTCCGGAGTTGAAAATACAAAACGGTTTAGTGGGCGCAATCACCATCTGCTTTGAAGGCCATTGTTTACCGACGCTTCATCAGGCGATGTTGCGGAAAAGACACGAAATCGACAAAGACTCCTGGATTTCGTTACCGAGTAATTAACAAAAGCGTTTTTCGAACAATGGCTTGGCAGCGATTAATTAAGGTTTTATCAATCTTTTGACTCTGCCACATTTCGCCTCATCTCCCATTTTGGCACAGGGTTGAGCAGAATTGAGCGGCCTCGCCGCGGCCGCATATGGTTGCGGAGATCGGGCGATTTTCAACCCATGAGAGACGAACTGAGGGGCGTCAGGCGACTCGGTCGATGATGATTCCCTCTCCGTCGGAATCGCTCGCCCTCGCTCATCTTCTGTGCACAGGATCGGGTAGCGCTTTTTTTGCTGAAGTTTGCTGTTGATTCAACGCAGGCTTTTCTTTATCAGCCCGAACGTGGTTGGAGAGGTGGCCGAGTGGTCGAAGGCGCTCCCCTGCTAAGGGAGTATACCTCAAAAGGGTATCGAGGGTTCGAATCCCTTCCTCTCCGCCACGGACATTCCCAAAAATTCCAGAGACTTATGTCCGTGGCGGGCCCGCCGTGCGAGCCCATTTGCCGTTCACGTCAGGGACTTGAGATCCGTCGCCAGGTCTGCGATCGCGGCGCGGATCGGGAGAGGCCGGCCGCTGTCGAGCAACTTCTTGCCGACCACATAGGCCTTGGCATCGTTGACGGCGTCAACGGCAATCAGCTCTCCTGCGGCGAAATACCAGACGGAGGACGCGCCTTCGCGTGCGCCCGGGCGGGTCACCGTCTCGTCGTAACCGGGATTGAAGCCGGCAATCTGCAGCTTGACATCATACTGATCAGACCAGAACCAGGGCTTTGGGCGATACGGTACGTTGGCACCCGTCAGGTTCAGCGCGACATTTTCGGCCTGGTCGACCGCGTTCTGGACAGATTCCAGGCGGATGCGCAGGCCTTTCCAGTCCTGTTCCGCGCAGTCACCCATGGCGTAGACATCCGGATCGGATGTGCGGCCGAATTCGTCCACCGTGACGCCATTGCCGCAAACGATTCCAGCGGCACGTGCGAGACCGTCTTCCGCAAAGGCGCCGATTCCGGCGATGACGAGATCGACATCGAGCTGACGACCGTCGGAAAGCTCGGCGCCGGTGATCTGCCCGCCCTCTCCCGTCAGCGTCTTCAGGCCCACGCCCTCGAGAAGCTCGACTCCATGAGCCCGGTGGATTCCGCGAAAGATATCTGCCGTCGCTGGCGACGCGACGCGGGCCAATATGCGCTCGGCCGCCTCGATCACGGTGACTTCCAGACCGAGATGACGGGCGACGGATGCTGCTTCAAGGCCGATGTAGCCGCCGCCGACAACGAGGAGCCTCTTGCCGCTTTCCATAAACGGGCGCAGCCGGTCGGCATCGGCGAAGCTGCGAATCGTGAAGATGCCCGCGAGCCCATTGGTCAGGGCCTCCGGCAGATTACGCGGCGTGGAACCGGTGGCAAAGACAAGCTGGCTGTAGTCCAGCGCGCTGCCATTCGAGAGGGTGAGCGTCTTCTGCGCCCGATCGAGCGACACGGCCGAAACGCCGGTCAACACGTCGATCGCGTTCTCTGCATACCATTCCGCCGGGCGGAACATCAGGCGGTCGAGCGACATCTCGCCGAGCAGGTATTTCTTCGATAGGGGCGGACGTTGGTAGGGATAGGACTCCTCACGAGCAACGATCGTTACCGGCCGCAGGTCATTCAACGCCCTGAGCTTTGCGGCGCAGGCGAATGCCGCCTGCCCTCCTCCGATAATCACCAGCCGTTCGGACACGTTCCAGATCTCCTCGCTTCATCAGTCTTGCGCGAAACTAACGGGAGAGCTGCCGATTGGGAAGCCGTTTCAGTCAGAACCTGCTGCAAATTCAAAACCCTCGTCGGCCCAGCCGGTGATGCCGCCGATCATGATCTTGACCGGCCGTCCCAGGCGCGCCAGTCGCAGCGCGGCGCGGTCGGCGCCGTTGCAATGGGGGCCTGCGCAATAGACGACGAAGAGCATGTCTTCACTCCACTCCGCCATGCGGTTGGCGGTGATCTTGCCGTGCGGCAGGCTGAGCGCGCCCGGAACGTGGGCCTTGCGGTAAAGATCGGGCGACCGGACATCGAGCAGGACGAAATCGTCGGCACCTGCCTGCAGCGAGGCGTGAATGTCCCAGCAATCCGTCTCAAACGTGAATTTGGCGGCAAAGTGCCGCTCGGCATCTGCACTTGCAGCGGCGGGAATGTCTGCAACAGGGCTCGGCATGGCTACTCACCTTTCATCAAATCCAAGACGGTCCGGGTGTAACAGGGGATTTCGACGCTTGAAATTGGCGCGAACGACAACTACCGTCGAAATCATGCCAGATCCCGCCATGCTCACACACGGTCCCCTTGTCGCGGTACTCGCCTATGACGGGCTTTGCACCTTCGAGTTCGGGGTCACCTATGAGGTCTTCGGTCTGCCGCGCCCGGAAATGGGGTCGGGCTGGTATCGCTACCAGGTTGTCGCGGTGGAGGACGGTCCGTTGCGCGCAGCGGGCGGGCTGACGGTCACGGCGGACGGCGGCCTCGATCATCTCGCGCGGGCCGATCTCATCGTGGTTCCCGGCTGGCGGGCGATCGATGCGGACGTGGGCGAGCCTTTGCTGGAGGCTTTGCGGCAGGCTAACCGGCGCGGCGCCCGCATCATGTCGCTCTGCTCGGGAATCACTGTGCTGGCGCAGGCGGGCCTTCTTTCGGGGCTGAAAGCAACGACTCATTGGCGCTACGCGGCCGCGATTACGGCCCGTTTCCCGGATATCGCCCTCGATCCTTCCGTGCTCTATGTCGACAACGGCGCGGTGCTGACCGCAGCCGGCAGTGCTGCCGGGATCGATCTTTGCCTTCATGTCGTGCGCCGGGATTTTGGCACGGAGGCCGCCAACAGCGTGGCGCGGCGGCTGGTCGTGCCGCCCCACCGCGAGGGCGGACAGGCACAATTCATCCCCGGACCGGTGGCGCGCGACCATGAAAGGGAGCGGCTGAGCCCGCTCTTCGACTGGATGCGGGAAAATATCGGTTCCGACCTGCCGCTGACGACGCTGGCGAAACGCGCGGGCATGAGTCTCAGGAGCTTCCAGCGCCGTTTCGAGGAGGCCGCCGGGGTGCCGCCGGGCGAATGGATCGCAATGACACGGCTGCGCGAGGCGCAGCGGCTCCTCGAAACGCAGACGCATGGCGATCTGGAGGAGATCGCGCGCCTGGCAGGATATGGCAGCGCGGCGAACCTGCGTCATCACTTCCGAACCAGGCTCGGCGTGAGCCCTGCAGCCTACAGGCGACAATTCAGCTGATATTACGACCTCAGGAGGCTCCCAAATCTGGAAACATCTAAAACTTGACGTAACACATTAAACTTCCGGCGAGAGGTTTACGTTATTCTGCAACCAGGTTTAACAGTCGACATGGAGGCCAGATATGGGCCTGCATTTTATGGGGACTGAACCGCACCGGCCGGGAGCCGAGTTCGATTACGAACGATTTCCGGTCAACCTGCCGACGCGGCTCATTATGATCGGCCATCACTTCAAATCCAGCGAAGCGCTGTGCATGATGAAGGATGTTTCAGTGAGCGGTGCAAAGCTGAAGGTCGAGCCCGACCTGATGGTGCCGAGCCATTTCTTCATCATCATCAACGGTCTGCATGACGAGATCGGCTGCACGCTGGTCAAACGGACGCTGGAGTCGGTTTCGCTGAAGTTCAACATGCTGCTCGCGGATGATTTTCTCGACATCGTCCTGCGCCGAAGCGCCGAGTTTGCTGCAAGCAACTGAGCCGTGAAATGATTTGGCGATCGCTCAAGTCTTAACGATTTCTTTCAGATCAATGGAAGGGATCTGCGCCAGAGTGGGCACAACCGAAAGACAGGCCCCCTCCCATGCTCGACAAAACCACTTACATGTCCGACGTCCAGTCCGGCGTCTATGACCGGGCCTTCGAGCTTTACAAGGTCAGGCAGAACGCCCGCATCGTCACGATCGGGCGCGGGCTCACCGGGCTCTATGAGCGGCAGGCCAAGGTGGTTGATATTTCGGTTGCGGGCGCCGGTCTTGAGCTCAGCCACTGCATCGGCCTTCCCACCCACTACTACCTGATGATCGACGGATTTCCGAACCGCATCGGATGTGCGGAGATCTATCGCAAGGACCGGAAGGTGGGCGTGAAGTTCATCGCGCAGATCGATGAGCAGCTTATTCACAAGATGATCCGCGCGGATTATTTCCGCGGCAAGTAGCGCTTGCCGGGAATGCGTTTCTCCCTATTGTAGCGCGATGCCTTCAGGGAGCCTACTCGTCGCATGTCCAGTTTCAGCCGTTTCACGCCGCTCATCAATTCGCTGCCAACCACCATTCCCTTCATCGGCCCGGAGGCGATCGAACGCAGTCGCGGGCTGACAGTGAAGGCACGGATCGGCGCAAACGAGAACGGCTTTGGCCCCTCGCCAAAGGCACTCGTTGCCATGGAACAGGCGGCGCGCGAGACGTGGCAATATGCCGACCCGGAAAATTATGATCTGAGGGTGGCGCTGGCCGCGCATCTCGGCGTCACACCCCATCACATCAATGTCGGTGGTGGGATCGACGGCCTGCTGGGCCTTATCGTGCGCATGATCGTTCTTCCGGGAACCCCCGTCGTCACCTCGCTCGGCGGCTATCCGACATTCAATTTCCAGGTCGCAGGCTTTGGCGGTCGGCTGGTGACGGTGCCCTATAAGGACGATCACGAGGATCTGGAAGGCTTGCTCGACGCGGTGAAGCGCGAGAATGCGCCACTGGTCTATGTCGCCAATCCCGACAATCCCATGGGCAGCTGGCACACGGCCGAGAAGATCGTCGCGTTCGCACAGGCGCTGCCGGAAACGACGCTCCTCATTCTCGACGAAGCCTATGGAGAGACCGCACCCGCCGGCGCGATTCCCTCGATTGAGAGCCTCATCGACCTGCCAAACGTGATCCGTACACGCACCTTCTCCAAGGCCTATGGCATGGCAGGCTCGCGCGTCGGCTATGCGATTTCCACGCCGGAAAACGCCAATGCCTTCGACAAGATCCGCAACCATTTCGGAATGAATCGGATCGCGATTGCGGCAGCGATCGCCGCGCTTGCCGATACGGACTACCTGGAAATCACACTCACCCGCATCAAGGCGGCGCGCGAACGGATCGCGGACATTGCCCGCGCCAACCAGCTTTCGCCTTTGCCCTCGGCCACCAATTTCGTCGCGATCGATGCGGGCAGGGACGGACCATATTCCCGCGCCATCGTTGATGGACTGATGGAGGAAGGGGTATTCATCCGCCTGCCGGGTGTGGCGCCGCTCAACCGCTGCATCCGCGTGAGCGTCGGGCCGGAGGCGGATCTGGCGCTCTTTGAAGAGGCGCTGCCGAAGGTGTTGGGACGGCTTGATTGATGCCAGGTTGACGGGCCGGAAATGCCCGTCATTAACCATCGGTTTACCATAATTAAGGTAATCCTGCGGCATCGAATCCCCTCCCTCCCCCGAAGGAATTTCCATGTCGATTACCCGTCGCAGCCTTCTTCTCGGCTTTTCCGCAGCGCTTGCCGGTTGCACCACGCAATATTCCCAGCAGGCCGCGAATTACGGACCGAAGCCGCAGGAAGAGCATCCGCTGCCGGGTATGCCGCTCGACAAGATCAAGCCGGAACTGCGGCGCGCGGAAGTGGATTATCCTTCCAGCGAAAAGCCCGGCACGGTGATCATCGATACGCCGGCTCGCCGGCTCTACTATATTCTCGGCAACAACAAGGCGATCCGCTACGCCGTGAGCGTCGGCCGCGAAGGCCTGCAGCTGCGCGGCAACGCCTATGTGGGCCGCAAGGCCGAATGGCCGAGCTGGACGCCGACCGCGAACATGATCAAGCGCGACCCGGATCGCTACGCCAAGCTCGCCGGCGGTATGCCGGGCGGCCCGAACAACCCGCTCGGTGCCCGCGCGCTCTACCTCTATCGCGGCGGCAACGACCTGCATTTCCGCATCCACGGCACGAACCAGCCGGAATCGATCGGCTACGCCATGTCGTCTGGCTGCATCCGCATGTTGAACTATGACGTGATCGACCTCTACGACCGCGTGCCCACCGGCACGAAGGTCATCGTGATCCAGGAACCGCAGGTCGGCTAATCGGCCGACACAGGTTTCGCTGCGCGCCCTCCCCGTTGGCCGAGCATGATGCTGCCGAAGATCAGCGCCATGCCGGCCCACTGGAAGGGCGTCAGCATTTCATGGCGGAAGATCAGGCCCAGTGCGACAGCCGCGACCGGGCTGAGGAAGGCCAGTTGCGAGACACGGTTGGGATCGAGTTTCGCGATGCCGCGGAACCAGAGCGCATAGGTCAACCCTGCGCCGATGAAGCTCAGGTAGGCAACCGCGCCCAGATTGGCAGCGGTCAACGTCAACAGATCATGGACATGCAGGAAAACGACCGGCAGCAGCAAAACGCCGCCGGCGCTTAATTGCCATGCGGTAAAGGTCAGCAACGGAACCGGCGGCTGCCAGCGGCGGGTCAGGACCGTGCCGAAGGCCATGGAGAGTGCCCCGAAGAGGCCCGCCGCAACACCGAGCGGGTCGAGCGCCGCGCCCGGTTTCAAAATCAGGGTCGCGACGCCCAGCGCACCGCCCAGTGCTGCCAGGACCGACACGGCGCGGATCGGCGTGCCGACCAGCGCCCGCGCGAGGAAGACGATGATGAAGGGCTGAACTGCGCCCACTGTGGCCGCCACCCCGCCCGGCAAGCGATAGGCGGCGATGAAGAGCATCCACCAGAAGATCGAGAAATTCAGCGCGCCGAGGATGAAAACGCGGAGCCACCAGATGCCCGTCGGCAGCTGCCGCGTCAGCACGAGCAAGAGAATGCCGGCCGGCAAGGCACGCAGCGCCGACACGAACAGCGGATCGAGACCCGGCAGAAAGCTCGTCGTGACGATATAGGTGCTGCCCCAGATCAGGGGCGCGAGCGCGGTCAGCAGAATGTCGGAAGGTGCGACGGTCGGCATGGAAGCCTCCATTTATCTTGACCTCAAGATAAATGGATAAATCTTGACGTCAAGATAAATCCGTGGTGACGTTTTGCCATGAGTGAAAAGATACCTGATGACATCGACAGGATCGTGGCGCAGTGGAACCGGGAACGGCCCGACCTCGATGTCATGCCCATGGCGCTCATCGGTCGGCTCGGGCGGCTACGCGAGAAGATCGTGCGCGAGCAGGAAAAGATCTTCGCCCGCTTCGGCCTGAACAGCGCAGGTTTCGATGTTTTGGCCACGCTGCGGCGGCACGGACCGCCCTATGCGCTCTCCCCCGGAGCGCTGATGGACAGCATGATGATCACGTCCGGCACGGTGACGAATCGCATCGATCAGCTGGAAAAGGCGGGCCTCGTTTCCCGTGACCCGAATCCGGAGGACCGCCGCAGCATGATCGTGGCGCTGACGCCCGAGGGCTTGAAGTTGATCGATGAGGCTGTGACGGCGCATGTCGAGAACCAGCATCGGCTGGTCGGGCAGCTATCCGCTCCGGAGCGTGCCGCTTTCGATGATCTGGCCAGGGTGTTTCTGGCGAGACTGGAGCATCAGAACGGTTAGCCCCGCGGTTTTTTTTGGAGGCCGGAAATCCGAAGTTCTCGTCGACCAGTATTGGTCCAGTAGGACATACTGGAGCGCTTGGCGCGTGGGCCTGTCCCAGCAATCGCCACGTGAACACCGGAACCCCGCGATGATGCCGACCGATATCATATTGCTGTGGTGGTGGACCGCTGCGATCCTGACGGCCCTTCTCGGCATGACAGCTCTCATTTCGCTTGGAGATCGGCGCCGCATCGGCCTGGATGGTGTCTGGGCGAAGCCGATGAAGTTCCAGTTTTCGCTAGCGGTGCACTTCGCGACGCTCGCAGTCATTGCGTCAGCGCTGAGCCCGCCATGGCGCGAGAGTTCCCTCCTGTGGCTGAGCGGTCTTGCCGCGGTGGCCGCGACGATCTTTGAAGTCGGCTACATCATGTTCCAGGCGTCACGTCAGCAGGAGTCTCATTTCAACGTGGCTACGCCGGTGCTGCAAATGCTTTACGCGATGATGGCGATCGGTGCCGTGTTCATCACCGTCGCTGCCGGTGCCGTCGGCCTTGCGGCAGCTATTGACGCAGACGCCATGCTGGGCCCCGCCACCCGGATCGGCAGTGTCACCGGACTGATCGGCGGCACCATCCTGACGCTCGTCACCGCATTCCGAATGGGTCGCGCGCTCAACCGCCATGTCGGGGTGGAAGCGCCGAAAGCGCCTCGCATGCCGGTGACAGGCTGGTCGCTGACTGTCGGTGACCGGCGCGTACCGCATTTCTTTGGCACGCATTTCATGCAGGCCGGCCCCCTTCTCGGCCTGATTTCAGAGGAGACCCTCCCACATGCGGCAGCCGTTCAGGCCACACTGATCATCTGCACTGTCTATGTGGTGTTGACCGTGATGCTTTTCGTGCAGGCAAACCGAGGACTACCGTTCATCTGTCTGGCGCTGAAGGCCCCGCTCCCCTTGAACGGCGCTGACCGCACTGGTTGATGGCAGAACCAACTTCGACAGCGCGAGTCGGCGCGTCAAATCGTTTCAGCCGGCAATCCCGCCGATCTTGAATGTCCCCTACTGGAACGCCGTTTCGAAAAAGCTTCGAAGCTTCCGCGAATGCAACTTCTCGCTCGGCATCTCGGCCATTTTCTGCACGGCGCGGATGCCGATCTGCAGATGCTGGTTGACCTGCGTGCGGTAGAAGGCCGTCGCCATGCCCGGCAGTTTCAGTTCACCATGCAGCGGCTTGTCGGAAATGCACAACAGCGTTCCGTAGGGCACGCGGAAGCGGAAGCCGTTGGCGGCGATGGTGGCCGATTCCATGTCGAGCGCAATGGCGCGGGCCTGGCTGAGGCGCTTCACCGGGCCACGCTGGTCGCGCAGTTCCCAGTTACGATTATCGATGGTCGCGACCGTGCCGGTGCGCATGATGCGCTTCAGCTCATAGCCATTATAGCCGGTCACTTCCTCGACAGCCTCTTCAAGCGCGACCTGCACTTCTGAAAGTGCCGGGATCGGCACCCAGACCGGCAGGTCGTCGTCGAGTACATGGTCTTCGCGCATATAGGCGTGCGCCAGAACATAGTCGCCGAGGCGCTGCGAATTGCGCAGACCGGCGCAGTGACCAAGCATGAGCCAGGCATGGGGGCGCAGCACGGCGATATGGTCGGTGATCGTCTTGGCGTTCGAGGGTCCTACGCCGATATTGACCATCGTGATGCCGGCGTGGCCCTTCTTCTTCAGGTGATAGGCCGGCATTTGCGGCAGGCGGGGCGCGCCGCCTTCGCTGGGTTCGGTCTCACCGGGATAGGTGATCATGTTGCCCGGCTCGACAAAAGCCGAATAGCCATTGCCGCCCGCCGCCATCTGCTCGCGTGCCCACTTGCAGAATTCATCGATGTAGAACTGGTAGTTCGTGAAGAGGACGAAGTTCTGGAAATGCGTGGCGCTGGTCGCCGTGTAGTGGCTAAGGCGGGCAAGCGAGTAGTCGATGCGCTGCGCGGTAAACGGCGCAAGCGGGCTCGGCTCGCCGGGCGCCGGTTCATATTCGCCGTTCGCGATCTCGTCGTCCGTCGTGTTGAGGTCAGGCGTGTCGAAGAGATCGCGTAATTGCACCTCCGCGCCCTCTGCGAAATTCGCCTCCACGTGGGCACCCTCCCCGAAGGCAAAATGCAAGGGGATCGGCGTTGTCGACTCGGACACGACGACGGGAACCCCATGGTTCTTCATGAGCAGTTCCAGCTGGACCTTCAGGTAATGACGGAAGAGTTCGGGACGGGTAATCGTCGTCGTGTAGACGCCAGGCGCAGTCACATGACCGTAGGAAAGACGCGAATCGACATGGCCGAAGCTCGATGTCTCGATGGAGACCTGGGGATAGTAGGCCCGAAAACGCGATGCCGGCGTCACGCCACTGGCAATAGCCTTGAAGGCATCGCTCAAGAAAGCCGTGTTGCGCTCATAGAGCACTTTCAGCGCATCGACGGCCGCAGTAGGATCGTCGAACACCTGCGGCTCGTACGGGTCGGGGGAGATGAAGGGTAAGGGTCGGGTGGGAAAGATTCGCTTGTCCATGTCCCATTATAGACTGAACTATGTAACAAGCAATCGACACAGAGCGCTGCGTTCAGGGGCCGTCATCTCAGCGAACCGCAGATCGGATCATTCGTCACAACACAGGCGACTTCCGGTCCGTGATAGAAGCGGACGTTGGTGCCGGAGGTGGAGGTGATGACGGCCGAGGTGGACAGGCCGAAGACTACGCCCATCAGAACGATAATCATCATGCGCCGAACCTGCTTTTCCATCTTGCGCTACTCCCCGTTCCAACATTCTCATCGTGTGGACAGGTTGTAGCAGGCCCGGACTGAACGCGGGCTGAGGTCACTATTCAGCCGGCATTCAGAATGATGAACAGCTGCCCCTATGCAAAAGGCCCGGCGTTACGGCCAGGCCTTGCTGGATTTCATGCCGCCAGGACGATTATTGCTTGGCGAGCTTTTCGCTCTTGCAGATCAACCCGCCCAGCGCGCAGCCAGAGAGCGTCAGTGTGCCGCCTTCGACATGCGCCTTGCCCGAATAGGTCTTGCCTTCGTCAAGCTTGTTCACGGTGCCCTTGTAGTCCGCGCCCTTGCCGGACATGCAGCCGATGGACTTGCCCTTGTATTCGTTGTTCAGGACGGTTCCGCAGTATTTGTCACCCGACCCCGAATACTGGATCAGCGTGCCGTTCGGGCGCTTCCATGTGCCCTCAATGGGCTCGGCCGCAAAGGCCGGCGCAGCAAATGCCAAAGCCATGAGTGCTGCAGACATCAACTTCATCATTCAGAGACCTCCTCCAAGGCGCCACTGCCGTCCACGCATCCTCAACGTGAAGGCTCCCGCCATGCTCCTATGAAAACCACCGCCTGCCAAGCCCATTGGGTCGCAGCGATACAGCAACATTATCTTACGCTCACGTAAAGGTAAATGAGATTTTTGGGCGCCTCTGGCGGTCTTTTCACGAGCATCTGAAAAGGCGTTCGTTTTGCTTGGTTAGCGTTTGGTTGAAATCGCAGATTGAATAATCCGTAAAATTTATCCCAAAAGCCCCGTATCGCAGGGCTTCTGATGTTTAACAAAAAACCAATTTTACCAATCATTTGAACTTTGTTTTCCGCAAATTAAGGATGCCTTTTAAGCGGGTGTTGAAAGGCTCGTGGGATAGTCGAGCCATAAGAAGAGCACGGGAAACAACCCGGCCAGATGCACCAGGCAGGCCCCAGTCCGCGAGAAGACGGGCGGGGCCAGCAAGGTGGCCCGCAAGGGAAAACAGGGACCAAAAGAAACAAACAAAAACAAGACAAGACAGGCACAGGGATAAAGACAATGGCACGATTTGAAATGAACGAGACTTCGACGATGGGCTGCGAAACCCGCGCGGACGTCTTTTGCGAAATGGGTCTGATGTATGCTGCCGGCCGCGGCTGCGACGTCGACCTGGTTGCCGCACACAAGTGGCTGAACATTGCCGCAATCAAGGGCTCCGACCGCGCCGCATCGCTGCGAGCTGACCTTTCTGCCACGATGACCAAGATGCAGCTCGCCCAGGCGCTTCGCGAAGCGCGCGAATGGATGACGATGCATTGATCCGAAGTAGATCGGATCGCAGCGTGTACGCCATCGCAGTTTATGACAAGAAGAAGAAGCCCGAAAAGGGACAGAATGCTTCGCGCAAGCAAGCTCAAGCATATTCCTGACCGCGTCGGAGACCCCGGCGCGGTTTTTGCATTTTTCTAAT
>DATMTA010000192.1:0-20714 GCA_035565055.1 Ensifer sp. | reverse complement strand
CTCCAGGCGCTGCGATAGGCGTCGCGGCTGCCATCCACGATGAGCCCCCAGGCAATAAGGCTGGCAAGAATGGAGATGATGTAAATCTGGATCCGCATGATTAACGGTCTAGGTCCGATTGAGACGATCCTGCGGCGAAATGTGGATGTTACGAAAATTTCATGCTGGAAATTGTGCCTGCGCCTCGCGAGAGCATGGCGCAGACCTGAAAGAGCGCGGATATCCGCGCTCAGATCAGACGCCGAGCTGCCTTAGCCGACAAATGCCCGCTCGATGACGAATTCGGCCGGCTTGTTGTTGGCCCCTTCGGTGAGCCCTGCCCGCTCCAGCAGTTCCTTGGTATCCTTGAGCATGGCAGCCGAGCCGCAAATCATGCCGCGGTCGACCGCCGGATCGAGCGGCGGAACGCCGAGGTCCGCATAGAGCTTGCCGTTTTCCATCAGATCCGTGATGCGGCCCTGGAACGGATAGTCCTCGCGGGTCACGGTCGCATAGTGCTTCAGCTTGTTGCCGACGATCTCGGAAAGGATCTCGTCGTTCTTGATTTCCTCGACGAGGTCGAAGCCGTATTTCAGCTCGGCGACTTCGCGGCAGGTATGGGTGAGGATGACTTCCTCGAATTTCTCGTAGGTTTCCGGTTCGCGGATCAGCGAGGCGAAGGGCGCAATGCCCGTGCCGGTCGAGAACATGTAGAGACGCTTACCCGGCGTCAGCGCGTCGAGCACCAGCGTGCCCGTGGGCTTCTTGCGCATGAACACGGTATCGCCCGGCTGGATCTTCTGCAGTTCCGTCGTCAGGGGGCCGTTCGGCGCCTTGATCGAGAAGAATTCCAGTTCTTCGCCCCAGGCGGGGCTTGCAATCGAATAGGCGCGATAGAGCGGCTTGCCCTCTACCATCAGGCCGATCATCACGAACTCGCCCGAACGGAAGCGGAAGCTTTCCGGCCGCGTCATCCGGAAGCGGAACAGACGGTCCGTGTAGTGATGGACGAAAGTCACGGTTTCGGCGAAGACGCCGGCTGGTACCTCTACCGCGACATCCTGTTTCAATACGGGTGCGTTCATACTTGATCCAATCCGGGTGGGCGTGCCGCAGACAAACTTGAGTTTGCGAGGCAGATATTACATTTCCGGCCGCCGGTGAAGCGTTCCTGTTTCATTTATCCCGCCGGACGGAGAATGCTTTGCTGCCCTTCTCGCAATCACTGTATCTCAAAGACATATTCCGTATTTGAGATACATCAATGATGGGCAGCAAATGTGACCTCTTACGAGGCCTTGCGGCGCCAGCTATAGCGCTGCCCTGTTTCTGCCGACTTGAAGGCCGGCTGAGTATGGAGATCGATCCCCGGCAGGCGGTTTTCGGCAAGGCGCTTCAGGGCCGTTGGGTTCTTGACGGCGAAGCTGTCGATGCCGCAGCGGATCATCAGCGGGATCTGGTCGATGAGAACATCGCCAACCGCCCTCACCTCGCCCTCGTAGCCAAGGCGGCTGCGCAGCAGCGAGGCATGGCTGAAGGCGCGCCCGTCGTTGAACGCCGGGAATGCGAGGGCGACGAGAGCAAGGCGCTCAAGATAGGGCGCAAGCTTGGTCACGTCATCAGCCGGCGCGATCAGCACGCCGAAGCCGCCTTCGTTGCTGGCCTCCATCTGCTCGAGGAATTCCCCAAGTGCCAGGATCGGCCGTGCACCTTCCGGCAAAGCCTCGCCCTCGACGGGCAGCGCCCAGGCGTCATTCTCGACAAAGCCGGTTTCTTTCCAGATTTTCGTCATGCGTCAGTTCTTTCTGATCCGGGTCTGTCTCAGGCGGCCTTGGAGGACGGACCGTAGAGCGCGTCCTTGAACGGCTGCGGGCCAACCCGGCGATAGGTGTCGATGAAGCGCTCGGACGCGTGGGTGCGGATGGCGAGATAGGTGTTGACCACGGTCTCCACCGCATCCGTCACCTTCTCCGGCTCGAAGCCGCGGCCGATGATTTCGCCGATCGACGAGTTCTCGTCCGCCGAGCCGCCCAGCGTGATCTGGTAGAGTTCCGCACCCTTCTTTTCCACGCCCAGAAGGCCGATATGGCCGACATGGTGATGGCCGCAGGCATTAATGCAGCCGGAAATCTTGATCTTCAGCTCGCCGATCTCAGCCTGCCGTTCGGCAGAACCGAAGCGAGTGGAAAGCTCCTGCGCGACCGGGATCGAACGGGCATTTGCCAGCGCGCAATAATCCAGACCCGGACAGGCAATAATGTCCGTAATCAGGCCGGCATTGGCGGTGCCGAGACCCGCCGGCTGCAGCGCGCGATAGAGCGGCTCCAGATCGGCAATCGCGACATGCGGGAAGATGATGTTCTGCTCGTGGCTGATGCGGATTTCGTCGAAGGCGTATTCTTCGGCAAGATCGGCAACGAGGTCCATCTGGCTGTCCGTCGCATCGCCCGGAATGCCGCCGATCGGCTTCAGTGAGATGGTGACGGAGGCATAGTCAGGGTTCTTGTGCGGATGCACGTTCTGCTGCACCCAGCGCGCAAAGCCCTCGTCTGCCTTCTTCCAGGCCGCAAGGTTTGCCCAGCCCTCGGGGCGCTCCGGCAGAGCCGGCGGTGCGAAGTAGTTGGTGATGGCGGCGATGTCCTGATCGGGCAGCTTGAGCTCGCCATCCTTCAGATGCACGAACTCGGCCTCGATCTGGCGCGTCAGTTCCTCGACGCCCGTTTCATGCACGAGGATCTTGATGCGCGCCTTGTACTTGTTGTCGCGGCGGCCATGCAGGTTATACACGCGCACGATGGCCGTCGTGTAAGACAGCAGATCTTCTTCGGGGAGGAAATCGCGGATCTTCTTGGCGAGAAGCGGGGTGCGCCCCTGCCCGCCGCCGACCCAGACGGCAAAGCCAAGTTCGCCCTTGTCGTTCTTCTTCAGCTGCAGGCCGATGTCGTGAACCTGGATGGCCGCGCGGTCATGTTCCGAGCCGGTGACCGCGATCTTGAACTTGCGCGGCAGGAAGGAGAATTCCGGATGGACGGACGACCACTGGCGCAGGATTTCCGCGTAAGGCCGCGGATCGGCAGCCTCGTCGGCGGCCGCACCGGCAAAATGGTCGGCGGTGACGTTGCGAATGCAGTTGCCCGAGGTCTGGATCGCATGCATTTCAACGGAGGCGAGGTCCGTCAGGATATCCGGCGTGTCGGAGAGCTTCGGCCAGTTATACTGGATGTTCTGGCGCGTGGTGAAATGGCCATAGCCGCGGTCATACTTGCGGGCGATATGGGCGAGCATACGCATCTGCTTCGCATTGAGCGTTCCATAAGGAATGGCGACGCGCAGCATGTAGGCGTGAAGCTGCAGATAGACGCCGTTCATCAGGCGCAGCGGACGGAACGCATCCTCGGCGATCTCGCCGGACAGACGCCGCTCTACCTGGTCGCGGAACTGCGCGACGCGCGCGGACACGAAAGCGTGGTCGAATTCATCGTAACGGTACATGGTGTCTCCGGTCGTAAAGCAATTCCAGGAAAAGTGTCAGGCGGTTTTCCGTCCGGAATTGCGTATGAACTTATGCAGCGCGCGTCGGGGCGTAGGCGTTTTCGCCATAGCCGACCGTCGGACCTTCGGCGCGGATACGCTCGCGCAGGCGAATGGGGCGGATCGTTTCGCCGTCCTCTTCCACTTCCACGAGGTTCACGTCAAGCACCTTGTTGGCGGCAAAGTCGCGCTTGCCGATCGCTTCCAGCGAGGCCTCGGCCTCGGCATGGCGCGCCACAAGTGCTTCCTGCAGCGAGGTCGTCCACTCGCCACTGGCATTCAGCCAGACGGCAATGCCGTCGCCGAGGCGGTTGGCGGTGAGAACCTTGTAGATCATGTCAAACTCCCATGGAGACAGGCGACCGCTGCGCAGCACGGGCGAGCGGCGTGGATTTCTCGAAATTGGCTCCGGCGACGGCTTCGCCGATGACGACCATGACCGGACCGGTCAGCTCGTCGAAATTCTGCAGGCTCGGCAGATCGGCAATCGTGCCGTGGAAAAGCCGCGCATCGCGGCGGCTGGCATTCTCGATGACGGCCACCGTCGTCTCTCGCGGCATTCCGCCTGCGATCAAGCGCTCTGCAACCGAAGCCGCGACCGTTCGGCCCATATAGACCGCAATGGTGGCGCCGGAAACGGCAAGCCGCGCCCAGTCGGGCAGGACATCGCCGGTCATGTCGTGGCCCGTGGTGAAGACGAGCGACGAGGCAACGCCGCGCAGCGTCAGCGGAAGTTCAAAATCGGCAGCGGCTGCAAAGGCCGACGTGATGCCCGGCACGATCTCATAGGTCACGCCCGCCTCTCGCAATGCCGCCATTTCTTCCGCCGCGCGGCCGAAGATCAGCGGATCGCCGGATTTCAGGCGAACGACGCGCTTACCTGCTTTGCCAAGTTCAACCAGCAGATCATTGATTTCGTTCTGGGACTTCGAATGGCAACCCTTGCGCTTGCCGACCGGAATCCGCTCGGCATCGCGCCGCCCCATATCGACCACAGCCTGCGGAACGAGCGCATCGTAAACGATCGCATCCGCTTCCATCATGACGCGTTGGGCGCGGAGTGTGAGGAGATCTTCGGCGCCGGGACCGGCACCCACAAGCCAGACATGGCCGGGCAAACCGGCCGAGGCGCTCAGGAGACGATCCGCCTCGGCCGTGGCGAGCGTTGCGTTGCCGTTAGCCACGGCATCAGCAACCGCGCCGGAAAAGAACCGGCGCCAGAACACGCGTCTCGAAACGCCCTTGGGGATCTTTTGTTCCACGCGCTCGCGATAATTTATGGCGAGGCGTGCAAGCCGGCCGAGAGATGGCGAGAGCATTTGGTCGACGGCAGCTCGGACCATCTGCGCCAGAACCGGCCCTGCTCCTTCGGTGCCGATCGCAACAGCCAGCGGCGCGCGGTTGACCAGCGCGGGTGTAAAGAAATCGCAATAGTCGGGCTGGTCGACAGCATTGGCGGGAATTTTGAGTGCGCGAGCGCGGTCGACAATCCCGCGATCTTGAGCCTCGTTGCCCGTCGCCGCAAACACCAGAACGGCCTGATGCATCATAGCATCGGCTTCAGCCGGAGAAATCTGACGCAGCGAATGGGATGCAATGAAATCCGCAAAGGATTTTTCGGGCGCATCCGCAGCGACAACAATCGTCACCTGCGTGTTGGCGAGCAGCCGCGCCTTGGCATAGGCCTCGTCACCCTCGCCATAGACGAGCGCTACCTTCCCCGCCACGCGGAAGAAGGCCGGAAACACCGAAAGCTGGTCTTCTCTTGCAATCATGTAGGCGCCTGTTTCGACTTTGGCAGAATTTTCTCTTTTCGACGCGAAAACCGGAAGGAACAGAAATGCGGATGCGGCGCGCAGAGGATATTTCTTTGCCCCGAACAAAAGCTTTCTGAGCAAATCCGCCCGGTCGGCGCTCGGTGCGATTTACAGGGCGGACATGGCTCAATAACGTCGATTCACTTCAAAACCGTGAAAGGATTGCTTTATGGACTACGCGCCCGAGGTCATTGCCGCCCGCCTCCTCGATGTGATGGAGAAGGATGTCCTGCCTTTGACACACAAGGGCGTCAATAGCGGCGCCAAGGTTTTCGGTGCTGCGATCCTGAAAAAGTCCGATCTATCGCTGGTGATTGCCGGCACCAACAACGAAATCGAAAACCCGCTCTGGCATGGCGAAGTCCATACGCTCAAACAGTTTTACGAACGCCCCGGCGAGAAGAACACCAAGGACCTCATCTTCTTTTCCACCCATGAACCCTGCACCATGTGCATGTCTGCGATCACCTGGGCGGGCTTCGACAACTACTATTACTTCTACAGCCACGAAGACAGCCGCGACGCCTTCGCCATCCCGCATGACCTGAAAATCTTGAAGGAACTCTACGGGCTGGATGCCGGCGGCTACCACCGCCAGAACGCCTTCTGGAAGAGCTTCTATCTCGGCGATCTTGTTGCCGCTTCGCCGGACGCCCAGCGCGCGGCACTTGAGGACCAGACCGCCCGCATCAAGACGGAATATGACCGCCTGTCGAATGTCTATCAGGCGAGCAAGTCCGCCAACGCCATTCCGCTGAACTGATACCCCCCGATCGCCCCCTGACTGGAAAATCCATGGAACCCTCGCGCGATATCTCCCGCCTCCTCGACATCATGGCGGCGCTCCGCACCCCCGTGACCGGCTGCCCCTGGGACCTCGAACAGAACTTCGAGACCATCAAGCCCTATACGATCGAAGAGGCCTACGAGGTCGCCGACGCCATTGAGCGCAAGGACATGGGCGATCTCTGCGAGGAACTCGGCGACCTCCTGCTGCAGGTCGTCTTCCACGCGCAAATGGCTGAAGAAAAAGGCCTTTTCTCCTTCGGTGATGTCGTGGAAGCCATCACCCGCAAGATGATCCGCCGTCACCCGCACGTCTTCGCCGTCTCCGACGCCGACACACCCGGCGCGGTGAGAGCGCAGTGGGACGAGATCAAGGCTGAAGAAAAGCGTGAACGCGCCGAACGCCGCGCCAAGGCCGGCTATGTCGAACCGAACAACGGTCTGCTCGGCTCCGTTCAACGCTCTTTCCCGGCGCTGACCGAGGCGCTGAAGATCCAGGAAAAGGCCGCCAAGGTCGGCTTCGACTGGAAGGAGGCCGCCCCCATCCTCGACAAGATCGAGGAGGAAATCGGCGAACTCCGCGAAGCGCTAGCGGAAGGAAACCAGGCTGCCGTCGCCGACGAACTCGGCGACCTCATCTTCGCCACCGTCAATATCGGCCGCCATGTCGGAGCCGATCCGGAGATGGCGCTGAGGGGTACGAATACGAAGTTCAGAAGACGTTTCAGATATATAGAGACGTCTCTTGCAGCTTCAGGCGAAGATATTGCGGAGGCCTCGCTGGAGCGGATGGAGGAGTTGTGGGTTGAGGCGAAGGGGTCGGAAATTACGTCTGAGATCTAATGTCCGTGTCCGTCCAAGCCCTGCCTATCCGAAGGCTATCTTCCCACGCGTTCGAGCAGTCCGATAAGCGTGGCACGTTCCGCCGAACTGAGATCGCGTAAAATCTCTTCCTGCACCGCTTCCATGGCCCGCTCCAGTTGGCCCGCTGTGATCTGACCTGCCTGCGTCAGTGAAACAAGAACACGTCGCCCATGATTGGGGTCGCCAGTCCGCGAGACAAGCCCACGCTCCTCAAGCGCTCGCACTGTGTGCGTAACGTCTCGCGGATCTAGCGCGGCGGCCTTTCCGAGGTCCGCCTGACTCAGATGACCGGCCTCGGCCAAGGCTGCGAGACAACGGTACTGATACCCATCCACGCCCGCCTGGGAAAGATGTGTATGGAGGATATGATGTGACCGCGTGGCTGCCGAACTCAAAATCCAGGAGGGAAGAGATGCCAGAGATAGCGCCACGGGTATTGCCTTATGTTGGTATTGCCAATATTATGTTGGCCACACCAACATAATGGAGAAGTTGTATGACCACTCAACGTTCCTTGCCAACCGTGATCGGTCCGACAGAAAACGCCTTGCGAGCCTTGCTCACTAAAATACTGTCATCCACCCCGATCAAGACCTATTCTGCGTGGGTCATCCTCAATGCGGTCGCGAATGCTGGCCCGTCTTCGCCCAACTGGAAGCATTCTGTTGCCGATGCACTCAAGGTGTCAAATTCTGATGTTGATACCAGTCTGGGAGAGTTACGTGATTCCGGCTTGTTGACCGATGACGGAACGCAGACGCCACTCGGCATCACTGAACTGGCCAAGGCTCGATCCGCCGTAGCTTCCGCGACGGCACAGTTGGTCGAGGGCATCAGTGAGGGTGATCAGCAAATGGCACGGGCGGTGCTGGAGCGGGTCCGCAGCCGCGCAGAAACGATGTTGCAGCTGCAGCACTGAAGCGTTTCAGTGTTCAGCGGAAACGCGAAACGCTCCATCTCTTTGTCTTCGCGCAATTACGGAAGCAAAACCGGTTTCCACGACCGCTGGAATTGCTCCGGCGGTCGTGGCGGCTACCACTCATCCTTCTTCGACTTCACCGTCCCGAGCTTCCGCTCCAGTTCCGCAGCACTCGCTTCCGAGATCCGGATATCGAGGCTCACTGAACCATCCTCCTGATCGTGCCGCTCATCCACGATGGCGTTGGCATAGAGCCAGGGCAGCAGCGAAAGGTTTGCCGGCGAAATGTCGATGGTCGTCAGGGTCATCACGCCGGAAATGCGGCGGCTGACTTCCTCCAGCAGGGCATCGACGCCCTCACCCGTAACGGCGGAGATTGCGCGGACATTGTTCATCGCGGCCACCTTGTCGGCAATCGCCTCATGCGCCTCCGGCTCCAGCCGGTCGATCTTGTTCCAGACTTCGAGAATGCGGTCTTCCGCCTCCTGCCCCTCGATGCCAAGATCGGTCAGGATGCGCATGACGTCGCCCGCCTGCGCTGCATTGTCCGGATCGGACATGTCACGAACATGCAGGATGAGGTCCGCTTCCAGCACCTCTTCCAGCGTCGCGCGGAAGGCGGCGACGAGATGGGTCGGCAGATCGGAGATGAAGCCCACGGTGTCGGACAAGATCACCGTCCGACCCTGTGGCAGCTTCATCCGGCGCAGTGTCGGATCAAGCGTCGCAAACAGCATGTCTTCGGCGAGAACGCCCGCCCCGGTAATCCGGTTGAACAGCGTCGACTTGCCGGCGTTCGTATAGCCCACCAGCGCCACGATCGGATGCGGCACCTTCTTGCGCTTGGCACGGTGCAGCTGCCGGGTGCGGCGCACCTGTTCCAGTTCGCGCTCCAGCTTGACGATCTTGTCCTGCAGGATGCGGCGGTCGGCTTCGATCTGGGTTTCACCCGGACCACCCATGAAGCCCGCGCCACCGCGCTGGCGTTCAAGGTGGGTCCAGCTGCGAACGAGACGGCCCTTCTGGTAATTCAGATGCGCAAGCTCGACCTGCAGCGTGCCTTCCTTGGTGGAGGCGCGGCGGCCGAAGATTTCGAGGATGAGGCCGGTGCGGTCGATGACCTTGGCCTTCCATTCCCGTTCGAGATTGCGCTGCTGCACCGGCGTCAGCGGATGATCGACGATGATTAGGCCGGCATTTTCAGCCTTGGCCATCTCGCCGATCTCCTCCACCTTGCCCGTGCCCATAAGGGTTGCCGGGCGCGGCTGCGAGACAGAGACGATCACGCCGCCCGCGATTTCCAGATCGATGGCGCGGGCAAGGCCGATGGCCTCTTCCAGCTTCGCTTCGTTGCTACGGGGAGCCGTAGTTGCGGTATCGCCCTTCGGCTGCGGATGCTTCAGCACCGGCACGACGACAAGCGCACGCATGTCGTCACGCGGAACATCGTGTTCCGCGCCGGCAGCGTCGGTCGTGTCAAATTCGTCTGTAATGGTTTTTATCCGTCAGCCCGCGTCTTCACCTTCGAACATCTGCACCGGCTGTCCGGGCATGATAGTCGAGATCGCGTGCTTGTAAACCAGCTGTGAATGACCGTCTCTGCGCAGAAGGACGCAGAAATTGTCAAAGGATGTCACCACGCCTGTCAGTTTCACGCCGTTGATCAGGAAGATCGTCAGCGAAATCTTCTGCTTTCTGACGGTATTGAGAAAGAGATCCTGCAGGTTCTGAGAACGTTCCGCCATATGCGCCGCTACTTTCTTATGTGCCGGCGTTCAGGACGCCGCTTGGAATGAAATGATTGTCCCCGCAAACCCTCACTTTTGCGGCAATAGGAGACTCGTATCAAATCAATGTCTTTTCCGCAACGTCGAAAAAGGCTTCTCTGATCTGCTTTGAAACAAGCCCCGGATGACCGTTGCCGATCGTCTTTCCGTCGATGGAAACGACGGGAAAACAGATACTTGTTGCAGCGGTGATGAAAACCTCTCGGGCGTTCAGCATGTCCTCGACGGTAAAGCGCTCCTCGCGGATCTTGATGCCTTCCTTGGCTGCTACATCGAGAAGTGTCGTTCGCGTAATTCCGCGCAGGATGCCGTGCTCGGCAGGCCGCGTGCGGACAATTCCGTCAGCGCCAACCATCCAGACATTGGTCGCAGCACCTTCGGTCACGTAGCCTTCGGCATCGATGTAGATGGCTTCTTGTGCGCCCTGCTCCTTGGCGGCCTGCCGCGCCATCGCATTCGGCAGAAGGCCGACGGTCTTGATGTCCACGCGGTCCCAGCGGTTGTCGGGAAGCGTGATCGCGCGAATGCCATCGGCGTTCTTCTTGTCGATCGCCTTTCGGTCGGTGTTCTTCGCGGTGATGACGATGGAGGGCTTCACCGCGTGTGCCGGATAGGCGTGGTCGCGCCTCGCGACACCGCGCGTGACCTGCATGTAGAACATGCCGTTGGTGACGCCATTCTTCTGCAGGACCTGCCGGATGACGAGCGTGAGCGCGCGCCGGTCCATCGGCCAGTCGATAGACAATTCCGATAGAGAGCGCCCGAGGCGGTCCAGATGCCGCGTCAGGTCGACGATCATGCCGTGGCGCACTTCGCAAACCTCATAGACACCATCGGCAAACTGATAGCCGCGATCCTCGATATGAACGGCGGCGTCGGCGTGCTTCACATAGCGGCCGTTGACATAGGCAATTCTGGACATACGAGTTTTCCGGACAAATGAAAGAATGCGGGCGCTCTTGATTAAACGCCCAGGGACTTCAGCTTGCGGTGCAGCGCCGAACGCTCCATGCCGACGAACTCCGCGGTGCGCGAGATATTGCCGCCGAAACGGTTGATCTGGGCCATCAGATAATCACGCTCGAAAAGCTCGCGTGCCTCGCGCAGAGGAAGCGTCATGATGTGCTGGTCGCCCTGCGCGGAAATCTTCGGCATCATGTCGACGACATCCGGCGGCAGGTGATCGGCGCTGATCGTGGTGTCGCCGCCATCGGGGCGCGTGAGGATCAGGACACGTTCGATCACATTGCGCAACTGGCGGATATTGCCGGGCCAGTCATGCGCCTGCAGCACGGCCAAGGCATCATCGGCAATGCGACGCGCCTTCATGCCGGCCTGCTCGCTGATCTGGCGCATGAAGAGATCGACGAGGAAGGGAATGTCCTCGCGCCGCTCGGCCAGCGCCGGAACCTTGATCGGCACGACGGCGAGGCGATGATAGAGATCCTCGCGAAAACGCCCCTCGCCGATCTGGCTTTCGAGATTGTAGGCGGTCGAGGAGATGATGCGAACATCCACCTTGACGCGCTTGGACCCGCCGACACGCTCGAACTGCTGGTCGACGAGCACGCGCAGGATCTTGTTCTGCGTCTCGCGTGGCATTTCGCCGACCTCGTCGAGATAGAGCGTGCCGCGATGCGCCTCTTCCAGCGCGCCCGTCCGGCGTGGCTGACCCGGCTGGCCCTCGGTGCCGAAGAGCGCCATCTCCATCCGCTCAGGCGTGATCGTCGCGGCATTCAGCGCAACGAACGGCCCGTCGGAGCGCGACGACTTCTTGTGGATCATCCGCGCCACCAGCTCCTTGCCCGAGCCGGAGGGCCCGAGGATCATGATGCGGCTGTTGGTCGGGGAAATCTTCTCGATCGTCTGCCGCAGCTGTGACACGGCAACCGACGTGCCGATCAGCTCGACCGGATCGCCGGAGCGTTTCTTCAGTTCGCTGACTTCCTTGCGCAGCTGCGAATTTTCGAGCGCCCGCTCGGCAACCAGGATCAACCGGTCTGCCTTGAACGGCTTCTCGATGAAGTCATAAGCCCCGCGATGGATCGCGGAGACGGCCGTTTCGATATTGCCGTGGCCGGAAATCATCACGACCGGAATGTCGGGATGGCGCGCCTTGATCTCGTCGAGCAGCGCCAGACCGTCGAGCTTGCTGCCCTGCATCCAGATATCCAGGAAGATCAGGCGGGGCACGCGGTCGCTGATGGCGGCAAGCGCGCTATCGCTGTCATGCGCCGTGCGCGTCTCATGCCCCTCGTCGGAAAGGATGCCGGAGACGACCTCGCGGATGTCCTGTTCGTCGTCCACGATAAGAATATCAGACGCCATTGACTGCTTCCTTCATTTCCATGTCGACATGGGGCTGGGCTTCCGTCCGGGGCAGATACACCCGGATCATCGCGCCGCGCCCGTGGTCGAATTCTTCCGGCGCGTCGTGCAATTCCAACTCGCCGCCATGTTCTTCAATGATCTTCTTGACGATCGCGAGGCCGAGGCCGGTGCCCTTCTCGCGCATCGTGATATAGGGCTCGAGAATGCTGTTGCGGTTCTCGGTCGGCAGCCCCTTGCCGTTGTCTATGATGTCCACGACATAGCGCTCGCCCGAAGCATCCTCGCGCGCCCGCACCATGATGCGGTTTTCCTCGCGCGCAGCCTCCGGAGGCACTGCCTCGATTGCCTCCACCGCATTCTTCACCAGATTGCCGAAGGCCTGTCCCAGCATCCGCGAGTCGAAGACCCCATCAAGCGCCACGTCGCCCAGATCCTTCTCGAAACGGACATGAGTGTTGCCCATCTCGCGGAGGAAAACGGCATCCTTGAGAATGTCGCGCAGATCGCAGGCAGCCTTGGTCGGCTTCGGCATTCGGGCGAAGGAGGAGAACTCATCCACCATGCGCCCGATATCGCCGACCTGTCGGACGATCGTATCCGTGCACTGGTCGAACACCTCGCGGTCGTCCTGATTGATCTGCTTGCCATAACGGCGGCGAATGCGCTCCGCCGAAAGCTGGATCGGCGTCAGCGGGTTCTTGATCTCGTGCGCAATGCGGCGCGCCACATCGGCCCAGGCGGTCGAGCGCTGGGCAATGACGAGATCCGTGATGTCGTCGATCGTCAGCACCCAGGCGCTCTTGGCGTCATCGGACTCCTCGCGCGTCATCTGCACGTTCAGCGTCCGCTCGCGACCGTTGATGCGCAGGTTGATCTGCCGACGATAGCTGGCGCGGCCGCGCGCCACGGCCTCGGCGAAGACCTCATCGACCTCCGGTGACAGTTCGCCGAGCGTATGCCCGACAATTTCGCCCGCCGGACGCCCGACGAAGACTTCCGTCGACGGGTTGGCGACCGTGATGCGGCCATCCTCCTCGACGCCGATCACCGCCGCGTTGACTCCGGAAAGCACCGCCTCGATGAAGCGCCTGCGATCGTCCACCTCGTCCTTGGCGGCCAGAACCTCGTCGCGCTGCGAACGGATTTCGGCGATCATCTTGTTGAAGGTTCGCGACAGATTGCCCACGTCGCCATCGGCGGCGCGCACGGGCACGATCACGTTCATGTTGCCGGTCGCCACGCTGTCGGCTGCGCTGATCAGAAGCCTGATCGGTCGCACCAGCCGGTCGGCGATCGCGATCGCGGTCCAGATCGCAGCGAGCAGCACGATGAGCGCAAAGCCGAGATAGAGAATGCCGAACGCGACCTGGAGCGACGTGCGGCCCGCCTCCATCGCGCGATATTCCTGCGTGTTTTCCTCCATCAGCCGCAGCGCGGACATGACGTTCGGATCCACCGCGCGGATCGTGTAGAGATAGGCGCCGCCGATTTCATCGAGTTTGATCACCGCCCCCACAAGGTTGGTGATGCCCGGCGGGATCAGCGTTGGCTGACCTGCCACAGAGCTTTCCAGCGCATCTTTTGGAATTGCAGGAAGTGGCTTTTCGGTTTCGATATCCGCCTGCAGGATCACACTTCCGTCTGCCCGCACGAGAAACGCGCCGAGCATACCGCGGCCTCGGGCCTGGCGGGTCATGAGGTCGATGAAACCCGTCCGGTCGAGGCTGTAAAGCGTCCGGTTGCGATCCAGATCGTTTGCCATCGATGCTGTCTGACCCTGCAGATAGCTGGCGTTCTCCAGCACATAGGCCTGTGCGACATTGATCGATGAATTGACGATGGACTGCGTGCGGATCGAGAACCACCGGTCCAGACCCGCCTGAAGCGTGAAGGAGGCAAAGATCGCCACCAGGACGGCCGGCAGAATTGCGACAATCGAGAAGAGCGAAACGATGCGGACATGGAGGCGCGCCGCCGCCCGCCCACGCCGCCGCGCCTTGATCAGCCGCAGCACTTCGCGCCCGATGAGATACATCAGCCCGAAGACGAAAAGCCCGTTGATCACGGCGGAGGCAATGACGACATCCGTCTCGGGGGCGATAGGGGTGAGGCCCAGCAGGACGAAAAGCGTGATCGTCGAGGAGGTGAGCGCCCCGCCCGCCAGGATCAGGCCGGGCAACGCAAAATACGCGCGCCTATCCTGCGCGCCAAATCCGGTCGCGCTGTCCTCCTCGGATACAGCGATATTGCCTGCCATCAATACATTCTCCGGGCCTGCCGTTGACCAGCAACGGGAGACCGTCACTTGCCGGCATGGGTGCGACGCGACCTCACGAGTCGCACCGTCAGCCGTGACTTTCAAGCAACATATTGTGGCGGAATTGCAACGCCTGGCAAGGCCCAATCAGTTTGTCCGGGCACTTCTATACACAGAAACCCCAAGCTCGCGGATCTTCTTGCGGAGCGTGTTGCGATTGAGGCCGAGCACCTCCGCTGCCTTGATCTGATTGCCGCGCGTGGCGGTCAGGACTGCCAGAATCAGGGGGTATTCGAGCTCGGCGAGGACCCGGTTGTAGAGCCCGGGCGGCGGCAGGTCTTCTCCGAAGCCGGAGAAATAGGTCCGCATGTTTTCCTCGACTGCCTGCGAGATGGTAACCGGGCCGGACCTTCCCGCCGCCTTGTCGAGCGGGCTGTCAGGAATATCCGCGCGCAGCTCCGTGTCGATGATCTCGCGGGTGATCACGTCCTGCGGATAAAGCGCGGTCAGGCGGCGAATGAGGTTTTCCAGTTCGCGCACGTTGCCCGGCCAGGCGTAGGTCTTCATGGCCTCGATTGCTTCGGAGTCGAAGCGCTTGACGTCGAGCCCTTCCTTTTCGGCGCGTGTCACGAAGTGGCGCACGAGATCCGGAATATCTTCCGAGCGGTCGCGCAGCGGCGGCAGGCGCAACGGCACGACATTGAGGCGGTAATAAAGGTCCTCGCGGAACAGGCCCTGATTGATCAGGTTCTTCAGGTCCTTGTTCGTGGCGGCAACGATACGGACATCCGTACGGATCGGCGTGCGTCCGCCAACGGTCGTATATTCGCCCTGCTGCAGAACGCGCAGCAACCGCGTCTGTGCATCCATCGGCATGTCGCCGATTTCGTCGAGGAAGAGCGTTCCGCCTTCCGCCTGCTCGAAACGGCCCGTCGAGCGGTTCTGTGCGCCGGTGAACGCGCCCTTCTCGTGACCGAAAAGCTCCGACTCGATCAGGTCACGCGGGATGGCGGCCATGTTGATGGCGACGAACGGGCCGTTGCGGCGCTTGCCGTAGTCGTGCAGCGCCCGCGCCACCAGTTCCTTGCCGGTGCCGCTTTCGCCCGTAATCATCAGCGTCAGGTCCGTCTGCATGAGACGGGCGAGCACGCGGTAGATTTCCTGCATCGCCGCCGAGCGGCCGACCAGCGGCATTCCGTCCTGCTGATCGTCCTCAAGCTCCGGCGCCTTCTGCTTCGGCTCGGACAGCGCGCGCTTGACGATCGCGAGCAGTTCTGTGAGATCGAACGGCTTCGGCAGATAGTCGTACGCGCCCTTCTCCGACGCCTTGATTGCCGTCATGAACGTATTCTGCGCGCTCATGACGAGAACAGGCAATTCCGGCCGGGCCTTCTTGATGCGCGGCAGAAGATCGAAGGCGTTTTCGTCCGGCATGACGACATCGGTGATGACGATGTCGCCCTCGCCGCCGGCCACCCAGCGCCACAACGTGGCGGCATTGGAGGTGATGCGGACATCATATCCGGCGCGGGTGAGCGCCTGATTGAGCACGGTGCGGATGGCGGCGTCGTCGTCGGCTACGAGAACCGTGGCGCTGGTCATGGGGCTTATCCTGCCTGTTCGTCGTTGCGCATGTTGTCGGCCGTGTCCGTGGAAACGGGCATGAGAACACGGAACGTGGTCCGGTTGGTCTGGCTGTCGCATTCGACAATACCCCCATGCGCGCCAATGATCTTGGCGACGAGGGCAAGTCCCAGACCGGAACCGTTGGTCTTGGTGGTGATGAAGGGATCGAAGAGATGCGGCACGAGGTCCTGCGGAACGCCGGGACCATTGTCATGCACGCAGAATTCCAGCGGCAGTGAAATCTTCTCGCGCGTTCCAGCTACCGACAGGCGGATCCCCGGCCTGTAGGCGGTTGAGAGCACGATCTCGCCATCCGGCTTGTTGCCGATGGCCTCCGCCGCATTCTTCACGAGATTGAGGAAGACCTGAACCAGCTGGTCGCGATTCGCATAGACCGGCGGCAGCGACGGATCGTAATTCTCGACGAACTTGATGTCGCGCGCAAAGCCGGCCTGCGCAATCGCTTTCACGCGATCAAGCACGACGTGAATGTTGATCGGCATCCGATCCACCGGCCGTTCGTCGGAGAAGACCTCCATGCGATCGACCAGCGACACGATCCGGTCCGTCTCGTCGCAGATCAGTTGCGTCAGCGACCGGTCTTCCTCACCGACTGATGTCTCCAACAGCTGGGCTGCGCCACGAATGCCCGAGAGCGGGTTCTTTATCTCATGCGCCAGCATGGAGGCCAGACCGCTCACCGAGCGGGCAGCGGCGCGATGCGTCAGCTGCCGGTCGATCTTGTCGGCCATGGAGCGTTCCTGGAAGACCACCACGACCGAACCGGGCGTGGTCAGTACCGGCGCGACATAGATATCCACGAGCTTGTCCGACCCCAAGCGCGGCGACGAGAGGTCGACGCGATATTCGTTGACCGGCGCCCGACGCTCGCGCACCTGATCGATCAGCGCCAGGAGCGGACTGCCGAACGGGATGAGCGCTTCAATGACATAACGGGACAGATGCGCCGCACTCGCGCCGAAGAAGGCCTCGGCCTCCCAGTTGGCGAAGACGACGTAGCCATCGGCGTTCAGCATGATGACGGGATTCTGGATGGCGTTCAGCACCGGCAGGGCCAGCGCTTCCATCGATTCCGGCGACATGGCGGGTGGCTTCGGGGTCATGCGGCTTCTCCGAGTTCTGCATCCGCAATTCCACCCGCAAGCAGCGCCTCGCGAAGTTCCTTCACCACTGCCTCCGGATCATGGGATGTCATGATGGCCGCGCGGGCCGATGGCGACAGGTTTCTGGCATGGCGGTCGAGATACCAGCCGAGATGCTTTCGCGCATGACGAAGGCCGCCTTCTACGCCGTAGAAGGACAACATGTCGCGATAGTGCTCCTCGGCAACATCGGCGATCTCCTGCAGGGACGGCGTCTCGCAAGCTCCGGCAATCTTCCCGCAGAGCCACGGCCGGCCCTGGCTGGCGCGCCCGACCATCACCGCATCCGCCCCGGAACGGCGCAGAATTTCCTGCGCATCGTCTGCAGTCCCGACATCGCCATTGGCGACGAGCGGCAGACGGATCGCGTCACGCACCGCGCGGATGGCGTCCCAGTCGGCCTTGCCTTCATAGAACTGCATCCGGGTGCGGCCGTGCACGGTGATCATCTTCACGCCCGCATCCTCGCAACGCTTGGCAATCTCCGGTGCGTTGAGCGAGGTGTGGTCCCAGCCAAGCCGCATCTTCACGGTCACCGGCACGGAAACCGCTGCCACGGTGGCTTCGACCAGCGACAGCGCGAGATCCGGATCGCGCATCAGGGCCGAGCCCGAATAGCCACCAATGACCTTCTTGGCCGGGCAACCCATGTTGATGTCGATGATATCCGCGCCCTCGCCTTCGGCGATCTTCGCGGCCTCTGCCATCCAGCGCGCCTCGCGGCCGGCGAGCTGTACCATGTGTGGACGCGCGCCGGTGCCCTTGAGACGCTGCCGCGACTCGCGCATGTCACGCACGAGTTCGCCGCTTGCGACCATTTCGGTGACGGTCAAACCTGCGCCATAACGCCAGGCCAGTTTACGGAACGGCAAATCGCTCACGCCCGACATGGGCGCGAGGATCACGCGGTTGCGAATTTCCGCCGAGCCGACGGAAAACGCAGATGAAAGGTTCACGCGATGCAAATGCTTATCTTTCGTGCATCAATACACTCTGCACCTTTTTTAGACATTTGGATGCCGCTTGCCAAGGGGGCAGCGATAGCGGTGTCAAAAAAGCTTTGGACTGGAAAAAATTCTCTTACACTTGTAAGGCCAATGGCCCAATGCGGCGTGCCTTAAGCGACGTTTTTGACGGATACAAGACAACAGTTCGGATTTCGCACTATGAATGAATTGGCCGCACCAGACCGAGACTGCGCATTTGTCGTCGTGGCAGCCGGCCGCGGCGAACGCGCCGGCGCGCCACACGAAGGGCCGAAGCAGTATCGCCCGATCGGTGGCAAGGCCGTCATCCGTCACACGCTGGAAGCTATTCTCGCCTGGCAGCGCAGTGACGCCGTCATGGTCGTGATCCATCCCGACGACGAGGCACTGCTGGTCGGCGCAGTGTCGGGCATGGCAGGCGCCGAGCGTCTGACCGTCGTTCACGGCGGTCCCACCCGCCAGCATTCGGTTCTCTACGGGCTCGAGGCACTGATCGGCAAGGACCCGCGCTATGTCTTCATTCATGATGCCGTCCGCCCTTTCGTGACGGCTTCCTTCATGGATGGAATCGTTGCGGTTCTCGATGGTGGCGCGAAAGCCGCCCTGCCCGCACTTGCCGTCCCCGATACGCTCAAGCGCGCTGAGGACGGCCGCATCGTCGCGACGGTGGATCGCGCTGGTCTTTATGCGGCCCAGACGCCGCAGGCCTTTGATTATGCGTCCATTCTCGCCGCCCACCGTCAGGCAGCCGCAGCGGAAGACTTCACCTTCACCGATGATGCCGCGATTGCCGAATGGGCAGGCCACGACGTCAGCCTCGCGGAAGGTTTGGCGGGCAATGTCAAACTCACGGTGAAGCGCGATATCGACCTCGCCGATGAAAGGCTCAGACGCACCATGATCCCCGACGTCCGTTGCGGAAACGGCTATGACGTGCATCAGCTCGTCCCCGGCAGCGGGGTCACGCTTTGCGGCGTCTTCATTCCGCACGAAAAGGCCCTCTCCGGCCATTCGGATGCGGATGTTGCACTTCATGCCCTGACCGATGCTCTGCTCGCCACCTGCGGTGCTGGCGACATCGGCGACCATTTCCCGCCGTCAGATCCGCAATGGAAGGGTGCTGCCTCGCGCATCTTCCTGGCAAAGGCTGCTGAGATCGTGCGCGAACGCGGCGGCACCATCACCAATGCCGACGTCTCCATCATCGCCGAGCGTCCGAAGGTGGGCCCCCACCGTGAGACCATGCGCGCCAACATGGCAGCGATCCTCGACATTTCGCTCGACCGCTGCTCGGTCAAGGCGACAACGAACGAAAAGATCGGCTTTGTCGGCCGCGAGGAAGGCATTGCCGCGATCGCGACCGCGACCGTCATTTACGAAGGAGGACGGTCATGACCGCCCATGCTGAAAACATCGAGCTGGCCCGTCAGGTGATCGATGCCTGCCGTGTGCGCAACATCATGATTGCGGCGGCAGAATCCTGCACAGGCGGGCTGATTGCCACGACGCTGACAGAAATCCCCGGCTCCTCCGCCGTGTTCGACCGCGGCTTCGTGACCTATTCCAACACGTCGAAGATCGAGATGCTCGGCATCTTCCCGATCACCATCAAGCAATACGGCGCGGTCTCGAAGGAAACCGCCATGGAAATGGCCCATGGCGCGCTCGCCCGCTCCGAAGCCGGCCTCTCCATTGCCTGCACGGGCATTGCCGGCCCCGATGGCGGCACGCCCGACAAACCCATCGGCCTCGTCCACATCGCCGCCAAGCACTATAACGGCACGCTACTTCACCGCGACATGCACTACGGCGACATCGGCCGGGCGGCCGTGCGATTTGCCACGGTGAAGACGGCACTGGAAATGATGCTGAAGCTCGCTGTGATCGACCCGAATTACAAGGGGTGATGCGGCAGACTTGCGCAGCTGCGCGGAAGGCGTAGACTGTTCACCACAAGGCTTGGTGACGATAATGCAGAGCGTGGCAGCGAAAGTTCTCTCGACGGTCAACGCCCCGTATGGGACGAGCCTTTCGGCTGAGCAGTTGGCCCAAAAGATTGCTGACGCGAAAAGCGTCGATAGGTTCGACGCGTCGGCCTTCGCTTTCTATTCCGAAGTCGACCGGGCGCTTCAAGAGGCCTTTCTGGTCGAGATGGGTATCGACATTGACACTGCGGCGCTAATCGCGCGGAAGTTCTCGAAACTTGCGGGATACAAGCTCGCTCTTGCTGCTTGATGGAAGACAAACGACCAGCCACGTGGGAACAACTTTTCCTGCATGCGCGGTCAATCATCCGTCAAGCGCAAACCCGCGTGGGTTTTGACATCGCTTGGAGCTTCGGTGGCGGGACGGCGCTCATGCTCCAGATCGATCATCGTGATAGCTTCGATATTGACGTTTTCATCGATGACCCGCAGCTGCTGCCTTTTCTCAACACCATAACCCAAGGCCATGAACTCGATGTCTGGCCGGACGATTATAGAACGGACGGCACGAAGACCCTGAAACTTGTTTTCACTGGTCTGGGCGAGATTGATTTCATCTGCGCGGCAGAGCTTACCGAGACGCCCAGTTTCATGCGACCATTGTTCGAGGAAATGGTGCGTTTGGAAACGCCTGCAGAAATCATTTCAAAGAAAGTCTACTACCGCGGAGCCTCTTTGCAACC